>CAZQLL010000027.1:0-47354 GCA_964594125.1 uncultured Thermoanaerobaculia bacterium
CGCAGGATGTCAACCTACTAAGTTAGCGCATATGGGTCGCGAGACCTCCCCTCCAGACGATAGTCAGCGTCGTTACTTCCCAAGCAGGCCGCTCTTCAGCTCCTCGGTCGGGGGGGTCGGGCCGATCCAGCAGGCGAGCACCGCGTCGGCGAACGCCTTGCCGGGGATCACGCCGAGCTCCTTCCCCTTGACTGCGAGCGAGAGCCCGGTGCCGGGGACGTAGGTCATCACCGCCTCGTCGCCGTTGGCCATGTCGGGCCACAGCGCGGCGAACGAGTCGAGGGCCGGCTTGAGCGCCTGCTCGCTGGCGGGCGAGTTGTTGGCGAACCCCTCGCGCCACCCCTCGACGATCTTGTCCTTGCCGACGTCGCGGACAAAGTGCATTATCATGCGCCTCGGCCCGTCCGCGGCGATCAGCGCCCGGGGGTCGGCCGACTTGGCGGTCACGTACAGCGCGCCGACGTACACCTTGAACACCGCCTTCTTGCGCAGGCCCATGCCGTTGAGCACGAGCTTGGTGCCGCCGACGTCCGCCGCATCCGGCAGGGTCACGCCTGCCAGCTCGCCCGCCAGCGCCGGCATGCTCAGAAGCAACGCCCCGAGAGCTACGAGTACACGCCTCATGACACCCTCCCGGCCGCCGAGCGGCCCAGTGATGATCTTGGGTTACTGTACGGGCTCCCGGTCGCCTGCGCAAGGACGCGGCACTGCCCACAGGTTGCAGAACCAGTGCGGCGGCAGGATGCCGGCGCGCTCGCGGGCGAGCAGCGCGGTGGCTGGGAGCGTCGCGCCGGTGTCCTCGTCGAGGCCCTCGCAGCGGTAGCCGTTGCGGTCGAGCCACGCGAACATCTCGGCCGGGTCGCGGCCGGCGGCGCGCAGGCAGGCGGGGTTCCACTCGAGCAGGAGCGCGGGCGCCGCGCCGGCGTCAAGGAGCCCGGCGAGCCCGGCGAGGACCTCGAGCTCGGCGCCCTCGACGTCGACCTTGACAAGGTCTACCGGACCGTCGACGAGGCGGTCGACGCGGACTTGGCGCACCTCGACGACGGCGGCCGTCGCGGCGAGCGGGTGCTCGTAGAAACCCGAGGCGTCGCCCGTGCTGGCGAGGTGGAACGACCGCACGGCCTCCGCCGCGCCGGCGGCGACCGGGTGGACGGTGACCGGTGCGCGGGCGAACAGCTCGACGTTGCGCCGCAACAGCTCGAGGTTCTGCGGACCCGGCTCGAGGGCGTGCACCCGGCCCGTGCGCCCGACCCGCTCGGCGGCGAGGAGCGTGTAGTAGCCGACGTGGGCGCCGACGTCGACCACCACCATGCCGGGCCGCAGATAGGCGCGCAGCCGTGCGCTCGAAGCGACGTCGAACCGGCGGTCGACGAAGGTGGCCAGAAGGTCGCCCGGGGCGAGCAGGCGGACGCCGTTGATGGTGCCCTCGGCGATCGCACCGCCGAGCTCGGGGTGGCGGCGCAGGAAACGTGACCGCGCCCGCTCGCCGAGGCCGCGCACCCACGGCACCGCGGCGAGCGGCGTCGCGGCCAGGGTCGCGGCGAGACGGCGGGCGAGAAGCACGCGGCGTGACGGCAGGCGCATCGCCGGGAACTATAGCGCCGTGCCGCGACGCCCGCCGCTGCGCTAAGCTTGGGCCCTTGGGAGGCTCGGCATGGATCTCCAGGTGAGCGGCTTTCTGCGGCCCGCCACCGTGGTGGAGGCGCTGCGCCGGCTCGCCGGCGACCCCGGCGCGCGGGCGATCGCCGGCGGCACCGACCTCGTCGTGCAGCTTCGAGCGGGCCGGCGGCGCGTCGAGACGCTGGTGGACATCGGGGCGCTCGGCCTCGCCGGTGTGCGCGAGCACGCCGACGGGATCGCGATCGGCGCCACCACCACGATGGACGCGCTCGCCGCCGATCCGCTGGTGCGGTCGGTGTGCCCGGCGCTCGCCGAGGCGGCGGGGCTGGTCGGGGCGTGGCCGATTCAGTGCCGCGCGACGCTCGGCGGCAACCTCGCCAACGCCTCGCCCGCCGCGGACACGGCGCCGCCGCTGCTGGCCGCGGACGCGCGCGTGCTCGTGGTTTCGATGCGCGGCCAGCGCGAGGTTCCCGCCGAGGAGTTCTTCCTCGGACCGGGCGCCACCGCGCTGGCTCCCGGCGAGCTCATCCTTGCGGTGCTGGTGCCGCGCTGGCAGCGGCCGCCGGGGCGCGCGGTCGACCGCTTCGTGAAGGTCGGGCCGCGGCCGGAGCAGATCATCTCGGTGGTGTCGCTGGCGGTGCGCATCGCCGTTGTGGACGGTGCGATCGCCGACGTCCGCCTCGCGCTCGGCGCGGTGGCGCCGCGGCCGGTGAGGGCGCGCGCCACCGAGCGCCTGCTCGCCGGCCGCGAACTGACAGCCGCGCTGCGCCGCGCCGCCGCCGAGACGATCCAGAGCGACATCGCGCCGATCGACGACGTGCGCGCGCCGGCGAGCTACCGCCGCCTCGCCGCCGCCGTGCTTCTCGACCGGGCGCTCGCGGAGGTGGCCGGTGCCTGAGCTTTTCGAGGTCACCCTCACACTCAACGGCGAGGCGCGCACGTTCGCCGTGCCGCCCGGACGCCGCCTGCTCGACCTGCTGCGCGACAACGCCGGGCTGACCGGGACGAAGGAAGGGTGCGGCGCCGGCGAGTGCGGCGCGTGCACCGTGCTGCTCGACGGCAGGCCGGTGCCCTCGTGCATGGTGATGGCGGCGTCGTGCGCGGGCCGCTCCGTGGTCACGGTCGAGGGGCTTGCCGTCGGCGGCCGGCTGCACCCGTTCCAGGAGGCGATGGTGCGCGAGGGCGGCGTCCAGTGCGGCTACTGCACGCCGGGGATCGTCGTCACCGGCGCCGCCATTCTCGGCGCGGGCGTGCGCGACGAGGCCGAGCAGGCGCGCCTGCTCGCCGGCAACCTGTGCCGCTGCACCGGCTATCGCAAGATCTTCACCGCACTCGCCGCCGCCGCGGAGGACCCCCATGCCTGACCGTCCGTCCTCGGGCGCCTCCACGATCACTGCGGGCCACGGGCCACTGGCCACGGGCCACGGCCCTCTCGGCGGCAGCCACGAGCGCCCCGACGCGCGCGCCAAGGTCGCCGGGCAGACGAGATACGTCACCGACCTCGCGCTGCCCGGGATGCTGCACGCAGCGATCGCGACCGCCGAGGTCGCCTCGGCGCGCGTGCGCCGCATCGACGTCGACGCGGCGCGGGCGGTCCCCGGCGTCGAGGTGGTGCTGACCGCGCCGGACGTGCCGGGCGCCAACTCGATCGGCGTCATCTTCGGCGACCAGCCGCTGCTCGTCGGCGACCGTGTCCGCATGGTCGGCGACCGCCTGGCGCTGGTGGCTGCGCGCACCGCCGAGGCAGCGTGGGAGGCGGCGCGCCGCGTCGCGGTCGAGCTCGAGCCGCTGCCGGGCGTGCACGACCCGGTGACGGCGCTGGCGCCCGACGCGCCGACCGTCCACGACACCGGCAACCTCTTCCGCACGTTCAAGGTGACCCGCGGCGACACTGAGCGGGCGGCGCGCCGCGCCGCCGTCATCGTCGAGGCGACGTACGACGTCGGCGGCCAGGAGCACGCTTACCTCGAGCCGCAGGGGTGCCTGGCGATCCCCGAGGGGCGCTCGCGGGTGACGATCGTCGCGTCGTGCCAGTGCCCGTTCTACATCCAGCAGGCGGTGGCGAAGGTGCTGGCGCTGCCGCTCGCCGCGGTGCGCGTCGAGCAGGCGCCGACCGGTGGCGCTTTCGGCGGCAAGGAGGACTACCCGAGCGAGCCGGCGGCGTGCGCGGCGCTGCTCGCGTGGCACACCGGCAGGCCCGTGCGGCTGCTGTTCCATCGCGAGCTCGACATGCAGGTGTCGAGCAAGCGGCACGCCGCGGTGGTGCACCACCGCTGGGGCGCCGACCGCGACGGCAGGCTGCTGTTCGCCGAGGTCGAGACGTACATGGACGCGGGCGCCTACGTCGGCCTGTCGACGGTGGTGGCGGAGCGCGCCAACGTCTCGGCGATCGGGCCGTACAGCGTGCCGGCGGTGCGCGTGCGCACGCACGTCATCTACACCAACAACCTGTTCGGTGGCGCGTTCCGCGGCTTCGGCGCACCGCAGGTGGGGTGGGCGCACGAGGCGACGATGGACCGCCTGGCGAAGGCGCTCGGCCTCGACGCGTTGGAGATGCGGCGGCGCAACGTGCTCGACGACCGCCGGCGCGCGACCTGCACCGGACAGCGGTTGCGGCGGCCGGTGCTGGCGCGGGAGTGCCTGGAGGAGGCGGCGAGGCTCGCGGGGTGGCAGGAGGAGAAGGCGGGCTCCGGGCTCCGCGCTCCGGGCTCCGAAGTACGCGGAACGGGCGTGAGCCTGATCCTGTACGGGTGCAACCTCCACCACGGCGGGCAGCGGCTCGACCGCTCCTCGGCGGTGGTGATCCTGCAGGCCGACGGCTCCGCGGTGGTGCGCGTGGGGCTGACCGAGATGGGGCAGGGCAACCTCACGGCGGTGCAGACGATCGCGGCGCAGGCGCTCGGGATCGAGCCCGGACGTGTCGAGGTGTGGCAGCCGGACACCACCACGGTGGCGGACTCCGGGCCGACGGTCGCGTCGCGCGGCGCCCATATGTCGGGGCTCGCGGTGCTCGACGCGGTGCGGCGGCTGCGCCAGCGCCTCGACCCGCTTGTCGCCGAGATGCTCGGCTGCGCAGCGCGTGACGTCGAGCTTGGCGGCGGCTACGCCTGCGTCGCGGCGCACCCCGAGCGACGGGTGTCGATGGCGAAGGTGGCCGCCGAGATGGCGGCGCGACGCATCGAGGGAATCACCACCGGATGGGTGCGCTCGCGCACCCGTCGCTTCGACCCGGAGACCGGGATCGGCGCGCCGTACGAGTTCTACGCCGTCGCCTGCCACGTCGCACGCGTCGCGGTGGACGCCGATCTCGGCGTCGTGCGGGTCGAGGAGGTGTGTGCGGCGCACGACGTCGGCCGCGTGCTGCACCGGCAGGCGCTCGAGGGGCAGATCGAGGGCGGCATCGTGCAGGGGATGGGGTGGGGGGTGAGCGAGGAGCTCAAGCTGGAGCGCGGCCGTCTGCGCAACCCCGGCTTCACCGACTACCTGATCCCGACGTCGGCCGACGCGCCGCGCATCCGCATCGCCGTGCTCGAGAGCGAGACGGAGGCGGGGCCGTTCGGAGCGAAGGGCATCGGCGAGCCGTCGCTGATCCCCACCGCGGGAGCGATCCGCAACGCCGTGTGCGCGGCGCTCGGCGTGGAGATCGACCGTCTGCCGCTGTCGCCGCCGACCGTGGTTGCGGCGCTCGGCGACCGCCACCCGTTCCGCTACGTGCTCGGCGCGGAGAGCAGCGGGTGAGGGAGGCTTGCGGCGTCATCCTGGCCGGCGGGCGCGGCGAGCGGTTCGGCGGGCCGAAGGCGTTCGCCGTGCTTCCCGACGGCCGCACGTTCCTGCAGGCGTGCCGCGACACCCTGGCGGCCGCAGGCTGCGCGCCGATCGTCGCGACGCTGCCGGCGGGAACCGCACCGCCGCGACTCGCCGGCATCCTCGCGCTGCCGCTGCCCGCTCCGGACCTCGCGATGTTCGACTCGCTCACGGTGGCGCTGACCTCGGCGCTCGCCGACGAACGCTGGCAGGTCGCGGTGATCCTGCCGGTCGACCACCCACTCGCGGACGCCGGCGCCGTACGCGCGCTGCGCGAGGCGTGCCGGCGCGCCGCGGTGCCGAAGCATCGCGGCAAGCGCGGCCATCCTGTGGCCGTCGGGCGCGAGCTCGCCGCCGCGATCGCGAATGGCCTCTACCCGCCGTCGGCGACGCTGCGCGACGTGCTCCACGCGGCCGGCGTCGTCGATGTCGACGTGGACGACCCCGGCGTGAACGCCAACTGCAACACGCCGGAGGCGCTCGCCGCCGCGTGGAAGCGGCGGGACGCGCGCACGGAGGGACCATGAGCGCGGGGCGGACACTGCAGACGACCAGCCCGCGCGGGCTCGACCGGACGTTGCCGGTGTGGCGGTTGTGGCAACGCGCCAAGCAGCTCGGCACCTGGGATCCGGCGGCGGTCGACCTCGCGCGCGACGCGGAGGACTGGCGCCGCCTCGACGCGCTCGAACGCGAGGTGCTGCTGCACCTGACGGCGCTGTTCCAGGGTGGCGAGGAGTCGGTCACCCTCGACCTGCTGCCGCTGCTCCAGGTCGTCGCCGCGGAGGGACGGATCGAGGAGGAGATGTACCTCACCTCGTTCCTGTGGGAGGAGGCGAAGCACGTCGAGGCGTTCCGCCGCTTCTTCGACGAGGTCGCCGGCGAGCGCGGCGATCTCACCCGGTTTCACTCCCCTGCATACCGCACGGTGTTCCTCGAAGAGCTTCCTGCGGCGCTCGGACGGCTGCGCCACGACCCGTCGCCGACGGCGCAGGCGCGGGCGGCGGTGACCTACAATATGATCGTCGAGGGCGTGCTCGCCGAGACCGGCTATCACGGCTACGAGGAGGCGCTGCGGCGCCACGGCCTGATGCCGGGGATGCAGCGGCTCATCGAGCTCATCAAGCGCGACGAGGCGCGCCACATTGCGTACGGAATGTTCCTGCTGCAGCGCCTCGTCGCCGCGCACGGAGGCGACATGATGCGGACGATCGAGCAGCGGATGGGCGAGCTGCTGGCCCCGGCGCTCGGCGTCGTCAACGACGTGTTCGCGGCCTACGAGCGCATGCCGTTCGGGCTCGAGCTCGAGGCGTTCGCGGGGTTCGCCATGAGCCAGTTCCAGAGTCGCATGGGGCGCCTGGAGCGTGCGCTCGCCACGCGCGCGGTCGACCTCGATGCCGATGCCTGATCTGCTCCTCACGGGAGCCGCCGCGGCGCGCGCCGCGCCGCATGCGCGGCATCGCCCCGGTGGCGCCCGGGGCGCGGGCTGGCAGCCGCCCGCGCGGGCGAAGGCCGTCGGATCCCGCACAGACGTTGGTCCACACGCTCTGAACAGGAGGGAGGCGTCATGAGGAGGACGGCCGCATGCTGCCGTACCCTTTCTGCCGCGTGCGCCGCGTTGGTCATCACCGCGGCCGCCGCGTTCGCCGCGGGCCCGGCGGCCGACGCGCGCGGCGCGGTGGCCTGCGCGGCCCCCGCCGCCGCCGACGCCGGCGCCGCGCTGCTGGCCGCCGGCGGCAACGCCGCCGACGCAGCGGTTGCGGCGGCGCTGGCGCTCGCCGTCGTTCACCCGCAGGCGGGCAACCTCGGCGGCGGCGGCTTCGCGGTCGTGCGGGCGGGAGGGGAGCTGGCCGCGCTCGACTTCCGCGAGACGGCGCCCGCGGCGGCGACGCGCACGATGTTCCTCGGTCCCGACGGCGAGCCGGTGGCGGAGCGCTCGCTGGTCGGGGCGCTCGCCGCCGGGGTGCCCGGTTCCCCCGCCGGCCTGTACGAGCTGCACCGCCGGTTCGGGCGGCGGCCGTGGCGCGAGGTCGTCGCACCCGCCGTGCGCCTCGCCCGCGACGGGTTCGTCGTGACACCGCGCTTGGAGAAGGCGATCGCGGCGGACCGTGCGCTGCTGTCCCGCTTCGCGAGCACGGCCGCGGTGTGGCTGCCGGGTGGCGCGCCGCCGCGGGCCGGCACGACGATGCGCCTGCCGAGGCTCGCCGACACGCTCGCCGCCTACGCCGAGCACGGTCCGGCGGCGATCACCAGCGGGCCGCGTGCGTCCGCGATCGCCTCCGCGGTCGGCGGCCTCGGCGGCGTCCTCACCGCCGCGGACCTGGCCGCGTACGCGCCGGTGTGGCGCGAGCCGCTGCGCTTCGCCGTCGGCGGATGGGAGGCGGCGTCGATGCCGCTGCCTTCCGCGGGCGGCATCATCCTCGCGCAGAGCACCGCGATGCTCGCCCGCCTCGACTGGGAGAAGGCGCCGCGCGGCTCCGCCGAGCGGGCGCACCTGCTCGCCGAGGTGCTGCGGCGCGCCTACGCCGACCGCTACCTGCTCGGCGATCCGGCCACGGCGCAGGCCGGCCCGCTCGATCTCCTGAGCGGCGCCTGGATCGCCCGCCGTGCCGCCGCGATCGACCGGCGCCGGGCGACGCCTTCGGCGGCGGTAAGGCCGTGGTCGCGCGCCGAGTCGAGCGAGACCACGCACCTCTCGGCGGTCGACGCCGAGGGCGGCGCGGTGGCGATGACCACCACGATCAACGCGTCGTTCGGCTGCGGCCTGCTCGTCGCCGAGGTCGGGTTCCTGCTCAACAACGAGATGGACGACTTCACCGCAGCTCCGGGCAGACCCAACTACTTCGGCCTCGTGCAGGGGGACGCCAACGCCGTCGCCCCGGGCAGGCGCATGCTGTCGTCGATGTCGCCGACGATCCTGTGGCGCGGCACCGAGCTCGTCGTTCTCGGGTCGCCCGGCGGTTCCACCATCCCGACCGCGACGCTGCAGGTGCTCGCCAACATCGTGGTCGACGGCGACTCGCTGCGCGAAGCCATCGCGCGCCCGCGCATGCACCACCAGTGGCAGCCAGACCGCATCACGCACGAGGCGGGCGCGTTCGCTCCCGCGGTCGCCGCCGAGCTGAAGCGCCGTGGGCACCAGCTCGCGCAGGTCGGCAAGCTCGGCGAGGTCCACGCCGTGCGGGTGCTCGCCAGCGGCGCGATCGTCGCCGTCGCCGACCCGCGCGGCCCCGGCGCGACGGCGGAAGCAGGCTCGAGGCGCGCGGCGCGCGGCGCGAGCCGGGAGCAGGATCCGGCGCCGCCGGGGCGCTGATCGAAGCGGCGGAGCGATCCCGCCGAGCGACGTCCGCCGGCGCGCTGCCGCTGGCGAGGATCTGCCCGGCCCGCAACGACCCGCGGGAGCCGTGGATCAGGCGTAACGCTGGCGGATGGTCGGGACGAGGTACTCCCAGAAGGCGCGCTGCAGGTCGTAGGCAGGGGCGTAGCCCCAGTCGTTGCGCGCCGCGGAGTCGTCGACGTCGGCCGGCCAGGTGTCGACGATCCCCTGCCGCTTGAGGTCGGGGGAGAAGGTGATCGCGGCGCCGGGGAACGCCTGGGCGACGAGGACGCGGAACTCCTCGGCGGAGGGGTTGAACGCGCCGACGTTGTAGGTGGTGTGGTTGAGCGCCGCGCGCGGCGCGGCGGCGAGCCGCAGCAGCGCCTCGACGCCGTCCGGCATCGCCATGAACGGGATGCGCGTGTCGGGTCGGACGAAGCAGGCGTAAGGCCGGCCCTGCGCGGCGGCGTGCAGCATTTCGGGGGCGTAGTCGGAGGTGCCGCCGGAGGGGACGGTGATCGCCGAGATCAGTCCGGGGAAACGCAGCGCACGGAAGTCGACCTTGCCGGACAGCGTCTCCGGCGCGAGCTGCTTGTAGCGCTTGGCGTAGTAGCGCCCCATGTGCTCGCAGTACAGCTTGTTGCAGCCGTACATCGTGGTCGGCTTGGTCCACTCGTTCTCCGTGACGCGCCCGGCGGCCGCCTTGGTGACGAGGTCGGGAAGCCCGTAGGCAGCGATCGACGACGGGTACATGAACACCACCGGACGGCCGTGCGACTCGCCCTGCCGCTGCGCGAACTCGAGCAGCCGCATGGTGCCCTCGACGTTGACGCGGTGCGCGGTCATCGGAGTGAACTCGCTGCGCGTCGAGAGCAGCGCGGCAAGGTGGAAGACGAGGTCGACCTCGTACTCTGAGACGATCGAGTCCAGCAGGTCCTGATCCAGGATCGAACCGGAGTAGTGCTGGTGGACGAGCGGCGCGAGCTCGAGATCGAGCAGCTTGAGGTCGAGGGTGATGATCTGCCGCTCGCCGCTCCTCGACAGGCTGGTGATCAGTCCGTGCCCGATTTCGCCGCTGGCTCCCGTGATCAACGCGACCGGCTTGCGCAGCATGCTCTCCTCCCCCTTGCGCCCGGCCGGCCGTCGGGCCGCCGCGGCGCGCGAAATCTAGCACGAGGCGCCGCGTCGGAGCTCGTGCAGAAACCTCCTCACACGCTGTGGCCATCTCCTATAGGCGAGGCTCGCAACCTCCCCGTGAGCGCCCGCGGCCATGCCGGGCCCCGGGGGCGCTGCCGCTCGCGAAAGTCTGCGCGCGCCGCGGCGGCTCCCGAATGGAGCGGGTCGGCGCCGGCCGCAGAGCGAAGGGGCGCGCCCGCGCGTGCCCCTCGATCCACGAACCACGAGCCACGGCTTCTACGCGACGGTCACGTCCCTGCAGAGGTAGACGTCCTGGATCGCGTGCAGCAGCTTCACGCCCTCCGCCATCGGCTTCTGGAATGCCTTGCGGCCGGAGATCAGGCCCATGCCGCCGGCGCGCTTGTTGATGACCGCGGTGTACACCGCGTCGGCGAGGTCGTTCTTGCCGGCGGCGCCGCCGGAGTTGATCAGCCCCATGCGGCCCATGTAGCAGTTGGCGACCTGCCAGCGCGTCCACTCGATCGGATGGTCCGTGGCGAGCCGCTCGTAGAGCAGCGGGCTGGTGTGGCCGAACTTGACCGCGGTGTAGCCGCCGTTGGTCTCGGGCAGCTTCTGCTTGATGATATCGGCCTCGATCGTCACCCCGATGTGGTTCGCCTGCCCGGTGAGGTCGGCGGCGACGTGATAGTCGACGCCGTCCTTCTTGAACGCGCTGTTGCGCGTGTAGCACCACAGCACGGTGAACATGCCGAGCTCGTGGGCGTGCTGGAACGCCTCCGAGACCTCCTGGATCTGGCGGCGCGAGTTCTCGGAGCCGAAGTAGATCGTGGCGCCGACGCCGGCGGCGCCGAGCTCGAACGCCTGCTCGACGGAAGCGTACGGAGTCTGGTCGTAGGTCAGCGGGTAGGTGAGCGTCTCGTTGTGGTTGAGCTTGACGATGAACGGCAGCTTGGGCGCCCAGCGGCGCGCCACCGCGCCGAGCACGCCGAGCGTCGAGGCGAAGGCGTTGCACCCGCCCTCGTGCGCCAGGCGGCAGAGGTTGTCGGGGTCGAAGTAGGCGGGGTTGGGGGCGAACGAGGCGGCGCCCGAATGCTCGATCCCCTGGTCGACCGGGAGGATCGAGACGTAGCCGGTGCCGGCGAGGCGGCCCGAGGAGAACAGCCACTGCAGCGAGCGCAGCACGTTCACCGGGCGGTCCGAGGGGACGAAGATGCGGTCGACGAAGTCGGGTCCGGGGAGGTGGAGCATCTCCTTCGCGATACCGATGCACCGGTAGTCGAGGACTCCGGCGCGATCGCCGAGCAGCGTGCGGATGGCGTCGATCATGGCGCTACTCCTTCGCGCGCATTCTAGCGCCTGTCCTGCCTACCGTTCCTCCGCCTGCGGCTCCGCGAGCGCTCCCTCGCCGATGACCAGCTCGACGCGCCGGTTCCTGGCGCGCCCGGCGGCGGTCGCGTTGTCCGCCACCGGCCGCTCCATCCCGTAGCCGGCCGCCTTCATGCGCTCCTCGGCGATCCCCTGCTCCGCGAGAAAGGCGCGCACCGCGTCGGCGCGCCGCTGCGAGAGCGCGGCGTTGCGGGCCGCGGCGCCGGTGGAGTCGGTGTGTCCCTCGATCCGCACCCTGAGCTCGGGCATCAGCAGCAGGATGCCGGAGAGCTTCGCAACGGTGAGCTGCGCTGCCGGTTTGAGCGTCGCCTCGCCGGAGTCGAAGAGGATGTCGGGCAGGTTGACGATGAACCCGCGCGCGCTGCTCCGCGTCTCGGCGACCCGCGAGAGCGCGCCCTCGAGGCGCTGCGCCAGCTCGGCGCGCTGCGCCTGCAACAGCGCCTTCTCGCCCTCGAGCGCGACCGTCGCGCTCTCCAGCGTCGCCTTCTCCTCCCGCAGCCGCGCCAGCTCCGCGTCCATGGCCGCCTTGAGCGCGCGCGCCCGTTCGAGGCCTGCCGCCGCCGCCGCGGCGCTCTCCTCGGCCGCGCGGGCGCGCGCCTCGAGAGCTTCCGTCTCCGCCTGCCGCGCCGCGATGCGCGCCTCGAGCTCCTTCTCCGCGAGACGGCGGCGCGTCACGGCGATCGCCTCGCTCGCAAGCGACACGGTGCGGCGCGACACGTCGGCCATCTCCTTGCGCCGCCCGGAAGCGCCGGCGAGCGCTCTCGCCTGCGCCAGGGAGCGCACCGCCTCTTCGACCAGTCCGGGCGCGTAGTCGCCGGCGCCCCCGCGCTGCGCGAGCTCGAGCACCTTCTCCGCCTGCGCGAGCTCGGCCGGCGTGGCGGTGACGACGCCGCCGGCGGCCAGGCTCTCCACCGCGTGCGCCGGCGCGGGAGCGAAGCCCGCATAGCTCACGGAGGCCACGCGTCCACCGCGGGGGTTCGCCGGCGGCTGTGCCACGAACGCGACGAGCTCGCAGGGGCGCTCGACCATCGGGTGCGTTTCCACCGTGACGATCAACGCGAACTCCTTCAGGCCGGTCGCGAGCGCCGCCGTCCCGTTCTCCTCGCGGCTCCAAAGCTCGCCGAGACGCTCCACCTTGCCCTCGCGCGTCACCACCCACGCCACGTACGAGGTGACGTCGCCGCCAAACAGCACCGCCGGGCGCAGCCGCTTGAAGGTGACATCGACCGCGGTGCGCGCGCCGCGCGACTCGACCAGCGCCCTCACCTCGGCGGCGGGCGCGCGCTCGGTCGGCGCCAGCGGCAGGACGACCGGCTGCTGCTCGAGGAACTGCACGGTCGCAAGCGTGATCTCGAGCGCGTGCGCCGCGCCGGCGAGCAGCGCTGCGGCGGCTGCTGCTGCTGCGACTCTCATGTTCGCCTCCCATCCGTGGCGGCTCGCCGGCACGGGCGCAGCGGTGCGCCGTCACGACTATAGGTCGCGGCTCCGGCGAGGGTCAACGCGGCCCCTCGCCGTCTCCCGCGTCCGCCAGGCGACCGACGCCGAGCGCCGCGAGGGCGCGCGCGAACGTCGCCGGCGGCGCGGCGGCGACGGCGAGCGGCGGCGCGCCGGCGATCGCGGGCAGCTCGAGCCGCCACGCGTGCAGCAGCGGGTGCGGCGCCTGCAGCGCGCGCCGCACGGCAGCGTCCCGCACCCCGCGGTCGCGCGGCCCGCCGTAGAGGTCGTCGCCGACGATGGGATGGCCCGCGTGCGCGAGGTAGACGCGGAGCTGGTGGGTGCGGCCGGTCTCGGGCCGCAGCACCACCAGGCACGCGAAGCGCGGGCCGCCGCCGACGCGGTACGCCGTGGCCGCCGCGCGGCCGGCGGGATCGACGCGCATGCGCCGGCGGTCGCGGCGATCGGGGGCGAGCGGCCACGTCCAGCGGCCCTCGCGCGGCGCCGGACGGCCCCACACGACCGCGGCGTATGTCTTCACGACGAGCCGCGCCGCGAACGCCGCGGCGACCTCGCGGTGAACGGCGGCGCTGCGCGCCAGCACCACGATGCCGGAGGTGCCGACGTCGAGGCGGTGCACGAGGAGCAGCGACGCGGGGTCGCAGCCGGTGGCGTGCAGCACGCGCTCGGGGAGCGCAGCGCACAGCCTGCGCGCGGCGGCGCCCGGCTCGGCGCGCCGCGTGGCGAGGCTCACGCCCGCGGGCTTGTCGACGATCAGCAGGCGGTCGTCGCAATGGATGACGCGCGCGTGCTCGCTCATGCACGCGAGCATGCCACACGACGGCGCGCGGCGCAGCGGCGACCGTCGGCGCATGCCGCGCCGGATTCGCGCGCCGGAAAAAGCACGGTAGAAACGGGGTCGTTGATGAGTATTAGACCATCTCTCAGTAGCAACACCGTCTCAGCGGGGAAGAGCGCCGGTGCGCCGCCGCGGTGCGCCGGCGGTCCGCACGGCGAGCGGCCGACGGCGCCGATCCCAGCGAGGGGCGCAGCGCGCACGCGGGGTGGTCTCTGCGCGGACGGTCGCGGGCGCGCGCGAAGGTTGCGCGGCGCCGCTGTGGAGCGTTTGACCACCGCGGTGCTCAGCACCCCTTGACAACGCGCACAGGAGAGTTATCTTTTCTCTCGAGTATGGAGTCCGACGTCTCGTCCGACCATCCTCCAAGTCACACTCGTCGCCTGAAGGTCTTCCGGGCGGCCGCGGGCGAAGCTTCCCCAAGCGCGGCCGCCCTTGCTTTTCCCCAGGACAGGGCCCGCACCGCGCCGGCGACGATGGCGTCGCTCGCCGCGCGGCCGACCCGCAGCGGGCGCTCGGACTAGCGGAGGGACGCGTGACCTCGCCGCCCTCCGTGGCGCATCGACCGGCTGCAGCGGCGCGAGTCCCGCAGTGCACGAGCAGAGAGCAGGCGCCCTGTCACGGGCATGAGCAGCACGCGCACGACTCCCACCGGGAGGAGAAAGGGAGATGAAGGAAAGCTCGCTTGCAGTCTCGCATATGGAAGCCAACGCGCAGCGCGGGAAGATCTGCGAGATCTTCTCCGAAACGTACGACGAGGCGCGTTGGCAGGACTGGCGCTGGCAGATGCGCCACCGCCTCACCCGGCCGGAGCACTTCGCACGGCTGCTGCGGCTCTCGCACGCCGAGCTCCGCGGACTGTCGCTGGCGCAGGAGAAGTTCTCGGTCGCGGTGACGCCGCACTTCGCGTCGCTGATCGACCCCGACGATCCGCGCTGCCCGATCCGGCTGCAGGTCATCCCGCGCGAGGAGGAGCTGATCGTCGGCCCGGGCGACATGGTCGATCCGTGCGGCGAGGACGGCCACAGCGTGGTCCCTGGGCTCGTGCACCGCTACCCGGACCGCGTGCTGCTGCTCGCGCTCGACACCTGCGCGTCGTACTGCCGCTACTGCACGCGATCGCGCCTGGTCAGCCAGGGCGAGCTCGACCCGCTGCCGCGCCGCCTCGACCCGATCATCGCCTACCTTCGCGAGCACCGCGAGGTGCGCGACGTGCTGCTTTCCGGCGGCGACCCGCTGATGATGTCCGAGGACCGTCTCGACACGCTGCTCGGCCGCCTGCGCGAGATCGAGCACATCGAGTTCCTGCGCATCGGCAGCCGCGTGCCGAGCTTCCTGCCGCAGCGCATCACCCCCGAGCTCGTCAAGGTGCTGCGCCGCCACCGCGTCTGGTTGTCGCTCCACTTCTGCCACCGCAACGAGATCACCGCCGAGGTCGAGGCGGCGTGCGACCTGCTCGCCGACGGCGGCATTCCCATGGGCAGCCAGACCGTGCTGCTCAAGGGCGTCAACGACGACGTGCAGGCGCTGAAGGACCTCTTCCACGCGCTGCTGAAGATCCGGGTCCGGCCGTACTACCTGTACCAGTGCGACCCGGTGGTCGGCACGTCGCACCTGCGCACCACGGTCGCGAAGGGGATCGAGCTGATCGCCGGCCTGCGCGGTCACACCTCCGGCTATGCCGTGCCTACGTATGTGGTCGACGCGCCGGGCGGCGGCGGCAAGGTGCCGATCCAGGCGCAGACGGTCGTCGGCTTCGAGAAGGGCGTGTGGTCGCTGCGCAACTGGGCCGGCGAGACGTACTCCTACACGGACCCCGCGGACCGCGCGTAGATGGGTGCGCACCGCCGGCCGCACGCCGGCCCGCCGCCGGGGCGGCGGCGGATCGGCTTCACCTACGACCGCAAGGAGGACTACCTCGCCGCCGGCTTCGCCCCCGAAGCGGTGATGGAGTTCGACGCCGAGGACACCATCGCGGCGCTGGCTGACGCGATGGCGGCGCTCGGGTACGATGTCGACCGCATCGGCCGCGGCGCCGAGCTCGCGCGCCGCCTGGTCGCCGGCGAGCGCTGGGACCTGGTGTTCAACATCGCGGAGGGCGTGCGCGGCCGCTCGCGCGAGGCGCAGGTGCCGGCGCTGTGCGAGCTGTTCGAGCAGCCGTACACCTTCGCCGATCCGCTCACCTGCGCCATCACGCTCGACAAGGCGGTCGCCAAGCGGGTGGTGCGCGACTGCGGGTTCGCCACCGCGCCGTTCGCGGTGGTCGCCGACGCAGCCGACGCGGCGCGCGTCGACCTGCCGGCGCCGCTGTTCGTCAAACCCGTCGCGGAGGGGAGCTCGAAGGGCGTGACCGCGCGCTCGCTGGTGCGCGACCGCAGCGAGCTCGGCGCGGTGTGTGCGGAGCTGATCGCGGCGTTCGCGCAACCGGTGCTCGTGGAGGCGTTCCTGCCCGGGCGCGAGCTCACCGTCGGCGTGATCGGCAACGGGCGCGCCGCGCGGATCGTCGGCGTCATGGAGGTGTGCTTCACCGAGACCGCCGAGACGTCGGCGTACACCGCGCTCAACAAGGACGAGTACCTCGAGCGGGTGTCGTATCGGCTCGTCGGCGAGGAGCCGCTCGCTTCGCAGGCACGCGCGCTCGCACTCGGTGCCTTCGAGGCGCTGGGGTGCCGCGACGCCGCGCGCATCGACATCCGCTGCGACGCCGGCGGCGCGCCGTGCTTCCTCGAAGCGAACCCGCTGCCCGGCATGCACCCCGTGCGCTCCGACCTCCCGATCATGGCGCGTCTCGCCGGCATGCCGTTCGCCGAGCTACTGGGTTCGATTCTCGACGAAGCTGGTCTAAGATACTCGGCGTGAGGCCAACCCACGTCACCATCGCGCACAACCGCGTCGATGACGATGCCGACATCTCCACGGCCGATGTCCTTGCGCAGGTCGATCTCGTGATCCAGGGGCTCAACGAGCTGGGGGTCGAGCACGACGTCGTCGCCGTCGACAAACACCGGGTCTGGGAGGCCATCGTCCCGCGCGGGGACATGCTGGTGTTCAACCTGGTCGAGGCGCCGCCCGGCGTGCCGCAGCTCCAGCCGGCCGCGGCCGCGGTGCTCGAGCTGCTCGGCGTGCCGTTCACCGGCTCGCGGTCGGCGGCGCTGTGGTTGACCACCGACAAGCTGGCGACGAGGGCGGTGCTCGCGAGCCACGGGCTGCCGGTGGCGCCGGGAGGCCGCGTGTGGTCGCACGATGCGCGACTCCTCGACGCCGTGCCGCCGCCGTGGATCATCAAGCCGGGGTGGGAGGACGCCTCGGTGGGGCTCGACGGCTCGCCGGTGTGCTTCACCCGCGAGGAGGCGGTCGAACGCGCGCGCTTGCTCGAGCGCCGCTTCGCCGGACAGCCGCTGGTGCTCGAGCACTTCCTGCCCGGCCGCGAGTTCAACGTCGCGCTGCTCGACGACGGTCGCGGGCCGCAGGTGCTTCCGGTCGCCGAGATGGCGTTCATCGACTACCCTCCCGAGGTGCCGGCGCTGGTCAGCTACGAGGGGAAGTGGATCGTCGGCTCGTTCGCGGACGAGCACACGCAGCGCCGCTTCCCCTCCGACGAGACGGACGGCCCGCTGCTGGCGGAGGTGCGGCGCCTCGCGCACCGCGCCTGGACGGTGTGCGGGCTCGCCGGCTACGCCCGCGTCGACATTCGCTTGGACGAGACCGGCAGGCCGTGCATCCTCGAGGTCAACGCCAACCCCTGCCTGTCCGCCGAAGCCGGCTTCGTGATCGCGGCGGGTGACGCCGGCATCACGCCGGGCGGGCTCGTCGAGCGCATCATGCACGCCGCGCTGCGGCCGCTGCCGCAGCCGGAAGCCGCCGTGCCCGCGTGAGACCCGCCGGAGCGTGAGCTCATGATCGTCGCCCGCGAGATCACTGCTGCAGATCGCGGCGCCGTGGAAGCGCTGCTCGCCGCCACCGGTTTCTTCAACCGCGAGGAGCTCGAGGTTGCGATGGAGCTCGTCGACGCACGGCTCGACGAGGGCCCCGGCAGCCACTACCGCTTCCTGGTCGCGCGCGACGGCGCCGAGGCGATCGGGTACGCGTGCTGGGGCGCGATCCTCGGCACCGCTGCGGCGGTCGACCTCTACTGGATCGCCGTCCACCCGCGCTGGCAGGGCAGGGGCGTGGGACGAGCGCTGCTGCGCGAGGCCGAGGCGTGGATCGCCGAGAACGGCCGCTCGCGGGTCTACATCGAGACCTCCGGGCGCCCGCTGTACGAGCCGACGCGCGCCTTCTACCTCGCGAACGGCTATCGCGTCGAGGCGGTGATTGAGGACTTCTACGGTCCCGGCGACCCCAAGTTCCTGTTCGTGCGCGTGCTGTCGCCGGCAGCCTGATCCCATTCCCGGAGCGCGGCCTCGCACCCGGCACCCGGGCGCCGCAGTGCCCACCTCGCCGCTGCAGCGGCGCGCCCTCGCGATCCGCCGCTGATCCCCTGCATGGTAGCCGCGCGCACCGCCCAGGCTCTCGGGAGCGGCGGATCAGCGGGGCGGCTCGGCCGCCGGCGGCGCCACCCCCGTCCAATCGATCGGCGCGCGCTTCGCCTGCGCCGCGCCGTCCGCCCCGGCGCACACGCCAGCCGCGAGCCCGCCGCGCCGCGGGTCGGCGACGCCGACCAGCACGCCGTCGGACCGCACGTGAACGGCGTTCGCCCCGCCCATCGTCGACAGGTCCCACTGCGTGGCGGGAAACGACGTCGTCCGCACCCGGAAGCCGCGTCGCCGCAGCTCGTCGACGGCGGCCCGGCCGATCGGCGCCGCCACCTCGACGGCGACCGCGGGGCGCTCGCCGCCGCTCCCGAACACGCGCGGCAGCGACTGCGCCTCCGCCAGCGTCGCCTTGCCGTCGATGACGGCGACGGCGAGCGAGACGACGATCGGGATGATGCGCGCGCTGCCGGCGCTGCCGAGCACGAGGAACGGCCGGCCCCCGCGCAGCACGATCGTCGGCGCAACCGAGGTGAACAGCCGGCGCAGCGGCGCCAGCGAGAAGCGGCTGCTGCTGCGGATGGCGTCGAACGCCTCGAGCACGCCGTTGAACGGGAAGCCGAGCGAGGGGACGCCGGTGCAGCTCCCGAAGCCGCGCCCGAGCGACTGCGTCAGCGCCACGGCGTTGCCGAAGCGGTCGGCGACGGAGATCTGCGTGGTGTCGCGGTCCCGCCAGGACCCATCCTCCGACTCCGTCATGTCCGCGAGCGTGAGCGCGGCGTCGAAGTCGATCGCCGCGGCGCGCCGTGCGGCATGCACCTTGTCGACCTGGTGCGCGGCCGCCCGCGGGTCGAGCGAACGCACCGCGTGGTCGTCGAAGGCGGCGAGCCGGCCGGCCTCCGCGATCAGGTGGGCGGTGTCGGTGCCGCGGGTGGCGAGGAGCTGCGGCGAGAAGTTCTCGAGGATGTGCAGCGACTCGATCACCGCGCCGCCGGCGCACGGGGCAGGGAACGACAGGATCTCATGGCCCCGGTAGCTGCCGCGCAGCGGCTCGCCCACGGCCGCCGCGTAGCGGGCGAGGTCGTCGTATGTCACGTATCCGCCGGTCCGCTTCATCTCGGCCGCGATCTTGCGTGCGATGTCGCCGCGGTAGAAGTCGGCCGCGCCGCGCTCGCCGAGCCGCAGCAGCGTCCGGCCCAGCTCGGGGTTGCAGAAGCGGTGCTCGGGGCCCCACAGCTCCCAGCCGTCCTTGAGGTAGATGCGGTTCAGCGAATCGGCGGCACGAATGCGGTCGATGTAGTGCTCGAGCGAGGCGCGCTGGAACGTGGTCATCGGCGCACCGAACACCGCGAGCTCGACGGCGGGCTCGAGCGCCTCGGCGAGCGTGAGGGTGCCGTAGCGCTCCAGGGCGAGCGAGAGCGCCGCCAGCGTGCCCGGCGTGGCCGCCATCTGGTCGCCGAAGATCTGCCCGGCCTGCTGCAGCCGCTCGAGCTCGTTGCGGTCGACGCGCAGCGGCGCCAGCGCCGAGCCGTCGATCGCCGCCGCGCGCCCGTCGGCGAGATGCACGAGGATGAACGTCTGGCCGCCGAGGCCAGACTGGCCGGGCTCGGCGACGCCGATCGCGAACGCCGCCGCCACCGCCGCATCGACCGCGTTGCCGCCGGCGGCGAGCACGCGCGCGCCGGCCTCGCTCGCCTCGGGCGAGCCGGACACCACCATCCCGAGGGCCGACTCCGCCTCGGCGGCGGCGAGCTGCGGCGGGTTGACGGACTCAACGACCGGCGCTTGCGCGCGGTCGCGCCGCCGGGCCCTGCGCTCGTCGCGCGTCTCCCACTGCGCCGCCGCATCGGCGCAGCAGACGACGAGCAGCGCACAGCACTGCAGCAGGAGACGCTTCACTCGATTCCTCCGGCGCGCATTCTACCGGGATGCGCCCGCAGTGCGCCAGCACGCAGGGAACAACGGCACGAGCGCCGCGCCCTTTCCTGCCGGCGCGGCGGCGGCGCCGCCGCGCCGCGGGTCGCCGACGCCGACGGCGGTGCCGTCGGCGCGCACCATCACGGCGTTGACGGCGCCGAACACGTTGAGCCCGCCCTGGTCCGCCGGAAAGGCGAGCCGGAACATGTTTTCGGCATAGCCGTACGTCTGCAGTGCGTCGGCGAGGCCGGCGTCGATGTCGCCGGCGAGCTCGACGAGGACCCGGTTCTCCCAGGTCCCGCCCCACAGCACGCGCGGCGCCGCCACCGCGTCGGCGAGCTCCATCCGCCGGTCGAGCAGGTTGCTGACAGCGAGCACGATCGCCGAGGTGATGCGCCCCGAGCCGACGCTGCCGAGAGCGGCGAACGGCCTGCCGTTGCGCCTGAGGATCGTCGGCGCCATCGTGGTGAACGGCACCTGCAGCGGCTTCAGGTAGTGGCGGCTGGCCGGCTTGTCGAACGTGAACATCTCGAGCGCGCCGTTGTACGGGAACCCGAGCCCCGGAGTCGCCGAGTAGGAGCCGAAGATGCGGCCGAGCGTCTGGGTGACGGCGACGAGATTGCCGTGGCGGTCGGCGACCGCGAGCTGCGTGGTGTCGCGGTCGTACCACGGCGGCGCCGCGATGCCGCCGAGCTCGGCGGCGGTGAGCGCACGGTCCGCCCGGATCATCCGGGCGCGCTGCGCCGCCCGTTCGCGGCTGCCGAGCTCCTGCGCCGCCGCGGGCACGGGCACCATGATGCGGCTCTCGTCGGCGAGCGCGAGCCGCGTCGCCTCGATGAGCAGGCGCTGGCGCTCGAACCCCTCGCTGCACAGCGCATCGGCGGGCAGGTGATCGAGGATCTGCAGCGCCTCCACGACGGCGCCGCCGCCGCCCGGCGTCGGGAACGACACCACCTCGACGCCGCGGTATTCGCCGCGCACCGGCTCGTGCTCGACGGCGCGCACGCGGGCGAGGTCGGCGTGCCGCAACCAGCCGCCCTGGGCGGCCATGTCGGCGACGATCGCATCGGCCGTGATGCCCGAGTAGAAGTCGCCGGCGCCGAGCGCCGCGAGCCGCCTGAGCGTGCAGGCGAGATCGGCGAAGCAGTAGACGTGCTCCGCCGGCCGCACGTACAGACCGTCGCGCAGCAGCAGGTTGGAGAGGTACGGCGACTCGCGCAGCTTGTCGAGGTAGCCCTCGGCGTAGGAGCGCTGCGCGGCCGAGAACGGAACGCCGCCGTCCGCGAGGTCGATCGCCGGGGCGAGCGCTTCGGCGAGGCTGATCGTGCCGTAGCGCGCAAGCGCGTGCGCGAGCGCCGCGACGGTGGCCGGGGCCGCAACGGTGCGGTGCCCGTAGAAGCGCTCCGCGTCGACCATCCGCTTGAGCTCGAGCCGCGACGCGCCCATCGGCACCAGCGCCGAGCCGTCGATCGCGACGCAAGGCCGCTCCACGAGGCACACGAGCATGTAGGTCATGCCGCCGAGCCCGGAGGCGCCCGGCTCGGCGACGCCGAGGGCGAACGCGGCGGCGACGGCCGCGTCGACCGCGTTGCCGCCGGCCGCGAGTACGCGCGCCCCCGCCTCGGCGGCGCCGGCCGCCGCGCACGCCACCACGCCGCCGCGGGCCGCGACCGCGACCGTACGCAGCTCGACCGGCAGCGACGCCGCGGGTGGAGCGGCGTCAGCGGACGCTGACGCGGCCGCGGCCAGCGCAGCGGTCAAGGCCACCATCGCGAGGAGGCGGGAGGCGGGTGTCATGGGTCAACCCGGCAGGTCGCCGACAACGCCGCAGCGGCCGCCGGCCGGCAGCGTAGCATGACGCGCCGGCGGCGCGGCTTCTCGCGATGACCTTCCCGGCGCGCGCTGCGCGTCGGGAAGGTCACTTCCAGTGCTCCTTGATCCACTCCTCGATCTCTGGCAGGCCGCCCTGCATGATCAGGTAGCCGTTGTGCGGCTCGCGCGCCGTGATGTCATGGCCGATCGGCGTGCGCATCATGCGCATCACCTCTTCGCGGTCGTCGGTGTGGCCGAGCACCCACGCGAGCTTCATCAGGGCTGTCTCGGGGAGCATGTTGTCGAGCGGAACGATGCCGATGTCGAGCAGGTCGCGGCCGGTGTCGTAGACGTACATCTGAGCGTAGCCCCAGAGCGTCTGCACGGTCATCACGACGTGCACGCCCGCCGCGATCGCGCGCTGGAGCGCCGGGTACAGCGGCTTGTTGACGTGGCCGAGGCCGGTGCCGGCGATGACGATGCCGCGGTACCCCTTCTCGACGAGGGCGTCGACGAGGTCGGGGCGCATTCCGGGGTAGTAGTAGAGGATGGTGGCGCGGTCGTCGTAGACGGCATCGATCTTCACCCGGCGCGCGGGGTCGCGGCGTACGTAGTCCTTCGTCAGGTACGTGAAGCCGTCGCGCGACACCATGGCGAGCGGGATGTCGCCGACGGTGCGGAATGTCGACCGGTACGAGGAGTGCATCTTGCGGCAGCGCGTGCCGCGGTGGAGCAGCGCGTAGCGGTCCGAGGTGGGGCCGAACATCGAGATCATCACCTCGGCGATGTCGCCGTAGGCGGCGGTGCGGACGGCGTGGATCAGGTTGAGCGCGGCGTCGGAGGACGGCCGGTCGGAGGAGCGCTGCGAGCCGACCATGACGATCGGTACCGGCGAGTCCTGCACCATGTACGAGAGGATCGCGGCGGTGTGGCCCATGGTGTCGGTGCCGTGGCCGATCACGATGCCGGCCGCGTCCGCCGCGATCTCCTCGCCGATCGCCTGCGCGAGGACGATGTAGTTGTCCTTCGCCATGTTCTCGGAGAACACGCCGAAGATCTTCTTCGTCGTCAGGTTGCAGATGTCGGCGAGCTCCGGCACGGCGCCGTACAGCTCGCCGGGGGTGAACGCCGGGATCACGGCGCCGGTGCGGTAGTCGAGACGCGACGCGATCGTGCCGCCGGTGCCGAGCAGCGTCACGCGCGGCAGGTGCGGCCGCACCGGGAACTCCTTCTCCGGGATCTTGTACACCGCCTCCTTGTAGCCGAGCTCGACGATCGCCGCGACGCGCGAGGTATGCACGCCGACGTTGTACCCGTTGGTCATCTTGATCACGATGTGCTCGTCGTCGAGCGTCTCCGAGCGCGGCAGCACCACGCCCTCGAAGGTGGAGCCCGCGTCGTTGGTGAGGCGCACCTGGCTCCAGACGCGCACTCCGTGCTCGGCGAGCTTCGCCCGCGCCCGCCCCCGGTACCCCTTGAGCTCGTCGCGCGCCTCGCTCATGCCGTCCCCCCGATGCGCTCGGCGAGCGCCGCGCTCACCTCGGCGGCGGGCACGCGGCCGCGCAGCGCCGGCATCGCCACGCCGAGGCAGAGGCGCAGCACGCTCCCGGCGTCCGCGCTGCGCGCTGCCGCGCGCGCGCTGCGCACCACCTGCGGCAGCTCGTCGCGCCACCCCTGCGCGACGGCGCCGAGACCGAGCTGCGCCAGCAGCGCCGCAACGCCCGCCTGCGGCGCCGCCGCGAGCGCGCGCACGAGCGCGGCCCACGCCTCCTTGAGCACCGGGCGCGCCGAGAAGGCGCGGAACAGGTCGAGCCAGCGCTCGCGGTCGATCGCGTCGACCGCGACGCCGGCGCGCCGCAGCGCCTTCACCCTCTCGCCGAAGAAGAAGCACGCCCAGCGGAGGTCGGCCCCCGCCTCGCGCACCACCAGGTCGACGAGCTCCGCGCCGCCGCGGCGGATCAGGTAATGCGCGACCGCGGCCGGTACGCCAGCGGCGCCGTAGCGCCGCTCGCGCTCCCACGGCGGCTCGGCGAGGCCTGCCTCCAGGCGTGCGACGCGCTCGCGCGTGACGCGCGTCGGCGGCGAGTCGGTGTCCGGGTACATGCGGTCGGGTCCGGGCAGGATGCGCTCGAAGTCGGTGGAGCCGTCGGGAAAGGGCTGCCGCGTCTCGTTGGGGACGCCGTCGATCGCGTCGGCGTAGCGCAGCCGCACCTCGTTCACCGCGGTGACGGTGTCGTCCTCCGGTCCCCACACGAGGACGAGCGCGTCGTCCGCCTCGCAGCGCAGCCGCTGCCTGACCTTGCGCAGCTCGGCCAGGCTGCCGCGGTAGTCCGGCCACTTCTCCGAGTGCAGGAGTATCGGGCGCTGGTCGAGGCAGGCGATCACCCGCACGCGGCCGGCCAGCTCGTGGGCGAAGGTGTAGTCGGGTTGCGTCGGGTGCGAGAGCGTGCCCACAAGGCCCCGCAGGCGCGCGGCGCGCACCGCGAAGCGGCCGGCGCCGAGCTCGAAATTGGGGCGGCGGCCCTCGGTCTCGACGAACCGCGCCCAACCCTCGGCCCGCAGGAAGCCGAGCTCGGAGGCGGCGAACAGGTCGGTGACCTCGGCGCTCTCGATGGCGATCGCCGCGGGAGAGGTGAGGCAGCGGCGGTGCAGCTCGGCGCGCAGCTTCAGGAGGTTGACCTGGCGCACCGCCTCGCCGTGGACCAGGGCGCGCGCCCAGCGCGCCTGCGGCACGCCCTTGATCTCGACGCGGCGGCCGCCACGCACCGAGACGTTGACATCCTGGCGCGACGCGCCGATGCCGACCCGCACATGGCCGGTGGAGCGGCAGACGCGGCCGATGAGCAGGATCGCCTCCTCGACCTCCTCCGGGGTGCGCAGGTCGGGGCCGGTGACGGTCTCGATCAGCGGCATGCCGAGGCGGTCGGTGCGCCAGACGATCAGGTGCCCCTTGTCCGTGACCTCGCGGCAGGAGTCCTCCTCGACCGACACCTGGGTGATCGACAGTGTGCGCCCGCGGAACGGCAGCGTGCCGTTGACGCCGACGATCGCGGTGCGCTGGAACCCGGTCGGGATCGAGCCGTCGAGGTACTGCTTGCGGGCGATGTGCACCTCGTCGACGATGTCGCAGCCGAGCATCAGGCACTGCTCGATCGCAATGTCGACCGCGTCCTGGTTGACCAGGAACGGCGGCGTATCGTCCATCTCGTAGGTGCAGACGTTGTCCTCGTGCAGCAGGTAGATGATGTTCTTCTTGGTCTTGAACTCCATCAGCGCGGTGCCGTCGTACTCCCCGAGCTCGGAGAGCGTCGGCCGCATGTGCCGCAGCACCTCGCCGTCGTGGGTGGTGGTGTAGCGCCGCGCCGGGCAGCGGCAGAACATCTTGGTCGGGGTGAGGAGCTGCTGGTGCACCTCGAGGCCGGCGATCAGCCCGACCTCGGCGTAGTCGATGGAGTCGGTCACCCTTCCTCCCGATCGCCGTCAGAACCCGGCGAGGCCAGCGTGAACCGGGCGATGGTAGCACCGACGCCGCCCTGCGAAATGCCTCCGCGGCCGGCATGTGAAAAGTGGCGCTATCATAGCGACCCTGCCGCCGACCCCGGTCCCGTGGAGCCGCGCGGCCAGCGAGGAGGGTCCCCATGCCAGTGATCGTCGGCGATCGGCCGTTGACCATCGAGGACGTCGTCCGCGTCGCGCGCCACGGCGAGCGGGTCGAGCTGTCGGAGGCCGCGCTCGGCCGCATCCGCGCCTGCCGCGCCATGCTCGAGAGGAAGATCGATGCGCACGAGATCATGTACGGCGTCAACACCGGCATCGGCGAGCTCGCCAGCGTGGTGCTCGACGACGAGCAGGTGAAGCAGTTCCAGCGCTACCTGATCTATAACCACGCCGCCGGCATCGGCCAGCCGGCGCCGGTCGAGCACGTGCGCGCGGCGATGCTCTCGCGCATCGCCGTGCACACCCGCGGCCACTCCGGGTGCCGTCCCGAGATCACGCAGACGTACGTCGCGCTGCTCAACGCCGGCGTCACCCCGATCGCCTGCGAGAAGGGGTCGGTCGGGGCCTGCGGCGACCTGTCGCCGATGAGCCAGGTGGCGCTGTCGCTGATGGGCGAGGGCGAGTGCTTCTACGGCGGCGAGCGGATGCCCACCCGCGACGCGATGGCGTCAGCCGGCATCCCGGTGCCGGGGCTGCTCGCCCGCGACGGCCTCGCGGCGATCAACGGCTCAAACCTGATCACCGGCATCGCCTGCCTGCTGCTGTACGACGCCGAGCGCTGGACGGCGCAGGCGGAGATCGCGGCGGCGATGAGCCTCGAGGCGCTGATGGCGAACATGCGCCCGTACGAGGCGCGCCTGCACGAGCTGCGCGGGTTTCCCGGCGCGGTCAAGAGCGCGGCCAACCTGCGCCGCGTGATCGCAGGGTCGGACCTGGTCACCGGCAAGATCAAGGTCAAGGTGCAGGACGCCTACTCGATGCGCTCGACGCCGCAGGTGATCGGCGGTCTGCGCGACGCGCTCGGGTGGGCGCGCGCCCAGGTCGAGATCGAGCTCAACGGCGTGGCGGACAACCCGATCTTCGTTCCGAGCGAGAACAAGGTTTACACCGGCGCGAACTTCCAGGGCACGCCGGTGTCGATGCCGCTCGACCTGATCGGCGCCGCGATCACCATGGTCAGCGTGCTCTCCGAGCGTCGGCTGAACCGGCTCCTGAACCCGGCGCTGTCGGTCGGGCTACCGGCGTTCCTCACCAAGGGCGCCGGGATGTTCTCCGGCCACATGCTGTCGCAGTACACCGCCGACATGCTGATCGTCGAACAGCGCATCCTCTCCGCCCCGGCGTGCGTGCAGTCGATCCCCGCCGCCGCCGACCAGGAGGACTTCGTCTCGATGGGGATGAACGGCGCGCTCAAGGGGCGGCAGATCCTGGCCAACGCCAACGGGGTGTTGGCGATCGAGTTGATCGCGGCGGCGCAGGCGCTCGACTTCCGCGAGTTCTCCTTCGGCGCGGGCACCCGCGCCGCCCATGCGGCGGTGCGCTCCGTGGTCGAGCACCTCGACGTCGACCGCCCGCTGTACACCGACCACAATGCGATGACCGCGGCGGTGGAGCGCTGCACCGTGCTCGACGCCGTGGTCGGCGCGGTCGGCGAGCTCGCCGCGTCGTGGCGTTGACGCGGGGGGGCGGGGCGCCGGAGACCGCGACACGGCGCGAACGCGGCAACGCGCGTGGTCAAACGCGATCGCCCCCTGACCACGATCGTGGATGGCGCGCCGGCGGGCGCGTCGATTACGATGCCCGCTGGAGCCTTTCATGACACCAGCGGAACCGAGCAGGAGCGACAGGGGCGCGATTGCTGCGAAGGCGGAGGCGCCGGCGCCGGCGGCGGTGCCGGAGCTCGACGATCCGGCGCTGTACGTCAACCGCGAGCTGTCGCTGCTGCAGTTCCAGTGGCGGGTGCTCGAGGAGGCGCTTGACGAGCGCAACCCGGTGCTCGAGCGCGCCAAGTTCCTCGCGATCGTCGGCTCCAACCTCGACGAGTTCTTCATGGTGCGGGTCGCGGGACTTAAGCACCAGGTGGCGGCGGGGGTGTTCGACGTCTCGGCGGACGGCATGACCGCCGCCGAGCAGCTCGCCGCGGTGCGCAGGGAGGCATCGCGGCTGATCGCCGCGATCTACGAGTGCTACCAGGGGAAGCTCAAGCCGGCGCTCAAGGCGGCCGGCATCGAGCTGCTCGACTACGCTGAGCTCACCGAGAAGCAGCGGGAGAACGTCAAGCGCTTCTACGACGAGGTGGTGTTCCCGGTGCTGACGCCGCTCGCGCACGACCCCGGGCGGCCCTTCCCGCACATCTCCAACCTCTCGCTCAACCTCGCGGTGCTGGTGCGCGACGCCAAGGGACACGTCAACTTCGCCCGCATCAAGGTGCCGGACACGCTCCCCAAGCTGGTACCGATCAAGCGCTCCTCCGGCGGCGTGAAGAAGGACGGCACCGTCCCCAGGAACCACTACTTCGTGTGGCTGGACCAGGTGATCGCGGCGAATCTCGAGCCGCTGTTTCCAGGCATGACGGTGATCGAGGCGCACCCGTTCCGCGTCACCCGCAACGCCGACCTGGACATCCAGGAGCTCGAGGCCTCCGACCTGCTGGAGAGCATCGAGGAAGGCGTGCGTCGGCGGCGCTTCGGCACAGTCGTGCGCCTTTGCATCAACCCGACGATGCCGGAGACGCTGCGCGAGGTGCTGCTGTCGAACCTCGAGGCGGAGGAGCACGACGTCTACAGCCACGAGGGCCCGCTCGGGGTGTCGACGTTGATGAGCCTCACCGCGATCAACCGCCGCGAGCTGAAGGACAAGCCGTTTCTGCCTTGGGTGCCGCCGGCGCTCGACGGCCGCGACCCGCACACCGACATCTTCTCGGCGATACGACGCGGCGACATCATGCTCCACCACCCGTTCGACTCGTTCGCACCGGTGGTCGACTTCCTGCGCGACGCGGCGCGCGACCCCGACGTGCTGGCGATCAAGATGACGCTGTACCGGGTCGGCAAGAACTCGCCGGTGGTCAAGGCGCTGCTCGAGGCCAACGAGCGCGGCAAGCAGGTGGCGGTGCTGGTCGAGCTCAAGGCGCGCTTCGACGAGGAGAGCAACATCGAGTGGGCGAAGGCGTTGGAGTCGGAGGGCGTACACGTGGTCTACGGCCTGCTCGGCCTGAAGACGCACTCCAAGGTCGCGCTCGTCGTCCGGCGCGAGGGCGACATCATCCGCCGCTACATCCACCTCGCGACCGGCAACTACAACGCCGCCACGGCCCAGGTGTACACCGACCTCGGGATGTTCACCTGCGACGACGCCATCGGCGCCGACGCCACCGACCTGTTCAATTACCTCACCGGCTACTCGGCGAAGGTCACCTACCGCAAGCTGCTGGTCGCGCCGGTCAACCTGCGCGCGCGCCTCGAGGCGCTGATCTGCCGCGAAATCGACCACGCGAAAGCCGGCCGCAAGGGCCATCTCATCTTCAAGGTCAACGCGCTGGTGGACAGGTCGATGATCCGACTGCTCTACGAGGCGTCGCGCGCCGGTGTGCGCATCGACCTGCTGGTGCGGGGGATGTGCTGCCTGCGCCCGGGCGTTCCGGGAGTCAGCGACACCATTACTGTGACGAGCATCGTAGGCCGCTTCCTCGAGCACAGCCGCATCTACTGCTTCCGCAACGGCGGCGCCCAGGAGATCTACCTCGGCTCGGCCGATCTCATGCCGCGCAACATCTACCGTCGCGTCGAGGTGCTCTTTCCCGTGCAGGACCAGCGCCTGGTCAAGGTGATCCGCGAGCAGGTGCTCGACGTCTACCTCGCCGACAACCTGCGCGCGCGCCGCATGAAGCCGGACGGCACCTACACCCGCGTCAGGCCGAAGGGTACGGAGACGCCGCTCGACTCGCAGGTGCACCTGATCGAGAGCCGCACCGCCCGTCCGCGCGGTCCGTATGCCAACGGCGCGTAGCTGGGGCGCCACCTGCCGGGCGGCGATCGTTGTCCTGACGCAGCGGCCGCCGCTGTGAGGCCGGCCTCTATCGGACCACCGCCGCCCGCAGCACGCCGAAGTACGCCACCGCGGCGGCGCCGGTGATCGCGGCGGGCAGCCACAGGCGGCGGTAGACCGGGCCGAACGGCGTCTCGAAGTACCGGTTGCTCACCACGAAGCAGAGGTGGATCGGGGAGAGCATCATGCCGAGATGGCCGGCAGCATAGGCGAGCACGGCCCACGGCAGCGCCGACGGCGAACCCGGCAACGCCGCCACCAGCCCGAGGACGATCGGGAAGCTCGAGCCGACGAAGCCGAGCGCGACGCCGGTGATCATGCCGGCGAGCGCCGGCAGCGCCACCACCACCAGCGCCACCGGCAGCCGGTGGGCGGTGAGCTCGGCGGCAATGCGCGGCGGCGCGCCGGCGGCGCCGAGGACGTGCTGGTAGACCATGACCGCCGCGACGAGACCGGTCTGCACCCACAGCGAGCTGCGGCGCAGCACGCCGGGAAGCGCCGGCAGGGCGGCGCGGTCGCTGGCGACGATCAAGGCCAGGCTGGCGAGCAGCGCCACCGTGATCGGCAGGAAACGGTCGACCGCCTGCGCCAGCGCGTCGGGTCCGGGAGCGCCGAGGAGAGCGCGCAGCACGCCGGTCGCCGCCGGCCAGCCGAGCAGGATCACCCAGATCGGCGCCGTCGCGGCGACCAGCCGGCGCTTCGTACCCGTCGGCGACGCGGTCGCGCTGACGTGCAGATCGGGATGGGTGCCGCGGAACAGCGTCAGCCCGGCGGCGGCCATCGCGATCCCGAGCGGGAGCTGCAGCGCCGAGAACTGGGCCAGCGTCGTGTGGGTCAGGGTCATCGCCAGGATGACGCCGGGATACAGCGGCCAGAAGTACTCCCACGGGTGGCGGAACCAGTAGTTGATCGCCGACAGCAGGTCGCCGCGCGAACCCGAGCCGGCGGCGGTCGAGGCGACCATCGGCGCGGAGAACAGCGCGCCGCCCGGCATCGGCAGCAGGCCGATGAGCGCCGGCAGCGCCGCCATAGTCACCGCGGGGCGGCGCAGGAACGCGCCGGCGAGGGCGACGATCGCGCGCGTGCGGCCGGTCGTCTGCATCAGCTCGGAGATCGCCTGCAGCACGAACACGGTGATCAGGACGCCGACGGTGAGCGGCTCGACGAGGGTGTGGCCCGCCGCGCGCAGCACCGCGCCCGGCGACAACCCCAGCGACACGCCGAGCGCCGCCGCGCCGGCGACGATCGCCGCCGCGAGCGGCGCGCGCAGCCGCACCAGCACCAGGATGAGGGCGAAGGAGCCAAGGGTGGCGAGCAGCGCCGGCACGGTGACGCTTATAGCGCAGCCGCTACGGCAATGCCATCAGCTTGGCGAGCTGCTCGACGGCGTTGCGGTTGCTCGGGTCGAGCTGGAGCGAACGGCCGTAGTTGCGGATCGCGTCGTCCTTCGATCCGGCCGCCATCTGCGCCTCGGCGAGCGAGTCGTAGACGTTGCCCGACTCCGGGTGCTCTTCCGCGTTGAGGCGGAAGACGGCAATCGCGGCGTCGGTCCTGCCGCTCGCGAGGAGGGTGTAGCCGAGCGTGTTGAGCACCGGCTCGCCGAACTCGTAGACGTCCTTCTGCGTCGTCTTGAGGTCGCGGTAGCGCCGGACGCCGGCCTCCGCGCCGTCCTTCTCGATGACCGCGAGCAGCGCCTCGCCGAGCGACCGCTTCGGCGCGGGCGGCGTGCGGCCGTGGAGGATGTCGAGGATACCCATCGCGATCGCCTCGTGCGGCGCGTCGCCGGTGTTGTTGAGGGTGACGATGAGCGTGCGGTCCTCGATCACCCGCGTGATCAGCGTGGTGAACCCGTCGATGCCGCCGCCGTGCGAGACGAGCGTGCGCTGCTGCTTGCCGGGGCCGACCGGCTCCGTGGTCACGCGCCAGCCGTAGGCGTAGTTGTCGCGCACCGGCGTGAACATCGTGGTTCTCAACGGTGCCGGCAGGAGCGCGTCGCCGTACAGCGCCCGGTCCCAGCGCAGCAGGTCCTCGACGGTGGAGTAGAGGGCGCCGGCGGCGCCGGGAACCGACATGTCGAGATAACGCGCGGTACGGTAGGCGCCGCCGACGCGCTCGTACCCTGTGGCTCGCTTCGGGAGCACCGTCTCCCAGTGGTCGTAGCCGGTGTCCTTCATGCCGACCGGGGCGAGGATGCGCTCCTGCAGGACCTGCTCGTACGGCTTGCCGGTGGCGTGCTCGACGATCGCGCCGAGGATGAAGTAGCCGGAGTTGCTGTAGCGGTACTGCGAGCCGGGCGCGAACTCCAGCTCGCCGCTGCAGTAGCTCGTGACGAACTCCTTCGTCCCGTATGGATTGCGGCTCACCAGCCGGCGGAAGTCGGGGTGCGAGGTGTACGACGGGATCCCGGACGTGTGTGACAGCAGGTGGTGGATCGTGACGCCGCCGCCAGCATCCTTGCGGTAACACGGAAGCGCATCGGCGACCGTCGTCGAGGTCGCGAGCTTCCCCTCGGCGACGAGCTGCATGATCAGCATCGAGGTGAACTGCTTGGTGATCGAGCCGAGACGGAACTTGGTGTCGGGGGCGTTCGGGATCTCCCACTCCATGTTGGCGAGGCCGTAGCCACGCGCGAGCAGCACCGTGCCGTCCCGCGCCACCAGCGCGCTGCCGTTGAGCTGCCCGAGCGCGTGGTAGCTGCCGAGCAGGCGGTCGATTTCGGCGCCGGCCTCCGCCGCCGGCGCCGGCGATGAGAGGAGAGCGAGCAGGAGGACGACTCCACAGACGGCGAGTTTGCCGACGCAACGCATGTACACACCCCCCGAACGGTCCCGAACCGCTGCAGACCTGCTGTGGTCTACGAACCTGGCCGGCCCGAAGTTCTCCGCCACCCCGGGCACGGCGCCCGCGGGCCGGCCGCCGGGCTCAGGCGGCGCGCCGCTTGCCGCTCCGGACGCCCATCAGGAGGCGGGCGTCGAGCGTCCGCGCCCCGGCCAGGGCGCGCACCTTCTCCTCGACCGGCTCGAGGTCGAGCGCGATCCCATGCGAGCGCAGCTCGCCGGCGATCTTGTACTCGACCTTCTGCAGCCGCCGGAAGGTGGAGCGGTACGCCTCGCAGACGATGGGGTGGAAGTTGCGCGAGACGAAGGGATTCTGCGCGCTCATCAGGCGGCGCATGCGGTTGGAGGGGACGAAGGTGTAGATCGAAACCCGCGAGTTGCGGCGCAGGATCTCGTTGCGCGCCTGCTCGTAGCGGGTGTACGACATCGTCTTGTAGTCCTGCTCCATGACCCACATGTTGCCGTGGCGGGCGTTGAAGCCCGGCTCCTCGCTGACGGTCGGAACGAACGGGTCGACGACGAAGACCAGGTCCGCGCCACGGTCGACCGCGTCGCGCAGGTTCGAGGTGCGGGTGACGATTCCGTCGGTGTAGTAGCGGCCGTCGATCTCGACGCTCGGGAAGAAGGGGTGCATCGCGGTGGACGCCTGCACCGCGCGCGAGATCGGCACGTGGTCGAGCCCCGGCGAGCCGAAGAGCACCGGGGAGCGGAGGTCCTGGTCGGTGGCGCCGATGAACAGGGGCCGCCGCAGCTCGCGGAAGTCGTTGGTGCGCCCGGCGCCAGAGAACAGCCGGCGCAGCACCACCTCGAACTCGGTGTTGTCGAACAGCGGGCCGAGGGCGACCGCCCAGGCGCCGAGGAGAGAGGTGACCGACAGCTCGTCCTCGCCCTTGAGCATGCGCGACAGGTAGCGGGTGAGCTCGCTCTTGACCAGCATCGCGCGCCGCGGCAGCTCGCCGACGTTGAGGTGGCGCAAGCCGAGCTGCAGGCGGTACGGCCAGGTGCGGTCGACGCGCCCCAGCTTCTGCAGCAGCTCCTCGACCCCCACGTCGTTGGCGAGGCCGGCCGCCACGACTGCGCCGGCCGAGATCCCGTAGTAGGTATCGAAGTCGCGGACGTCGACGTCGAGCGCGTCGTCGAGGCACTTGAGCACGCCCAGCTCGTAGTAGATCCCCGAGATCCCGCCGCCGGCCAGGTTGATGGAGGTGGCGCCGCGCCGCCGCTCGACCAGCATGCGGTTGACCAGCGCCCACAGCGCCTCGGCGAACCGCGCGCGCTCCTCGCGGGGACGCTCCTCGCCGAAGCGGGCGGACAGCGATGCGTCGCGCAGGCAGGCGCCGACGTGCCGCTCGCCCATCGCGAAGACGAGGCGGTCGGCGCGCGCCTCGTCGGGGTCGCCGACCAGCGCCACGATGCGCCTGAACGGGTAGCGGCGCTCGCGGTCGTGCTCGCGCCGGAGGGCGTCGAGGAAGGCGAACACGGACTCCTCCTGGCGCGCCGGGGAGCCGGAGCAGCGCGGGCGGTGGCGGCAGTCGACGATCACCACGTTGAAGTAGGCGCGCGCCACGCGCGCCACCGCGGCCTCGATCGAAGAGGCGAACTCCATGCGCAGGGTGAGCCCCTTGCCGCTGCAGACGCACCCTTCTTCGGCGAGCTGCGACTTGATCCACGGCTGCATCGCGAGGGTCTCGAACAGATCCTCGGCACACTGCCTGCGCGGCGAGAACACCAGCGCCGTTCTCTGCGTGGCGGCCATCGCATCCTCCCCCGCGACCGCGCGGGAACGTCCCTACCCGCCATCCTACCGCAGGAATGACGCGCTGCGGCAGGAGCGGCGGGGCGTACAATCATCGAAGGGAGTCGAGGCGTGATCGCTGCGCGCGTTCCGCTTGCCATGCTTCTGGCCGTCGCGACGACCGTGACCGGTCCGGGCCTCGCCGCGGCGCAGGAGACCGCACCGCAGGATGCACCCTTCGTGTCTGTCGCGGCGCCGCCACCCGGGAGCATCTTCCAGCTCGGCCTCGCCGGCCCCAGCAGCCAGTGGCCGGACCACTTCCTCCTCTTCGACGACTTCTGGTCGGCCGAGATCGACGTGACGCTCCGCGGGCTCCCCTCCACCTGGGGGGGCGCACAGACAAACGCGCCGCAGCACCTGGTCGGGCTGCGCGCCTTCGGTCTCGGGGTCCGCTGCGGCGGGGAGACCGGTCCGGACGGGACGCGGCGGCCGGTGTTCGCGCCGCTCTACCGCGGCTGGGACGACCTCTCCGGCTGGGAGAAGCTCGGCCTCGCGTTGCAGTACGCCGGCGCCGCCGCCGCCGTCGGCCACTTCGTCGCAAGGGCAGTGAAGTAGCGGCCGGCCGCCGTCCGGCCGCCTTCGTCACCAGGATCGCGGATCCTGCGGCCGCCCGCCTTCGTCACGAGGGCCGCGAAACGCGGGCCGTCCGGCCGCCGTGACGCCTGCAGCGACCGGTGGCGGCGGGTCGCTGCTACCATCCTGCGATGCACCGCCGCAACAGGGAGACACCATGAGAGCACTGCTCGCCGCTGTCGCGCTGCTGCCGTCGCTGCTCGCCGCTGCGCCCGTCCTGCCGTCCGTGGCCGCCGCCGACCCGGCCGCGGCGCACCCGGAGTGGGACGCCGCCGCCACGCGTGCGATCCGCGAGGCGACGACCGCGCCGGAGTTCTCGACGCCGCTGGTCGACCACCTGCCGGCCTCGGCGACGGTGCCGAGCCCGCTCGCCCACCACGGTTACATCGCCGGCGCGCCCGGCCGCCTCACGTACGCCCGCGACATCCACGCCTACATGCGCTCGCTCGCGGCTGCGACGCCGCGCGTGAAGGTCTTCACGATCGGCGCGACCGAGGAGGGGCGCGAGATGATCGCGGTCGCGGTCGCCGACGAGGCGACGATCGCCGCGCTCGAGGAGTACGCGCGGATCACCCGCCGCCTCGCCGACCCGCGCTCGCTCCCGGAGGCGGAAGCGGCGGCCCTCATCCCCCGCGGCAAGCCGATCTACTACCTCACGGGCGGGCTCCACTCGCCGGAGACCGGGTCGCCCGAGATGCTGATGGAGCTCGCGTACCGGCTCGCCGTGGAGGAGACTCCGCTGGTGCGCTCGATCCGCTCCAACGTCATCACGCTGATCACCCCGGTGCTCGAGGTGGACGGCCGCGAGCGCTTCGTCGACCTCTGGCGCTGGTACGAGAAGCACCCGGAGGGCGGCCTGCCGCCGTTCGCCTACTGGGGGCACTACGTCGCCCACGACAACAACCGCGACGCGGTCGGGCTTTCCCTCGCGCTGACGAGAAACCTCCTCGACACCTACCTCGCGTGGCGGCCGCAGGTGGTGCACGACCTCCACGAGTCGATCCCGTTCCTCTACGTCTCCACCGGCACCGGCCCGTACAACGCCTGGCTCGACCCGCTGATGGTGCAGGAGTGGGAGCGGATGGCGATCCACGAGGTGCAGACGCTCACCGGGCTCGGGCTGCCCGGCGTATGGACGCACGGGTTCTACGACGGGTGGGCGCCCAACTACCTGTTCTGGATCGGCATGGGACGCAACTCGATCGGCCGCTTCTACGAAACGTTCGGCAACCACCTGCCGACCACGGAGACGCGCACGCTGCGCGCCTCCTCGACCGACCGCGCCTGGTACCGTCCCAACCCGCCGTACCCTCAGGTGCGCTGGTCGCTGCGCAACAACGTCAACTACCAGCAGTCGGGGGTGCTCACGGCGCTCGCCGCGGTCGCGGCCGACCCCCGGCGCTCGCTCGATCAGTTCTACACGCTCGGCCGGCGCGCGGTCGCCAAGGCGCGCACCGAGGGACCGGCGGCGTACGTGTTCCCCGGCGACCAGAAGCGCCGGGGAAACCTGCACGACCTGCTGCGCCTGCTGCGCCGCCACGGCGTCGAGGTGCACGTCGCCGAGAGGGCGTTCTCGCTCGCGCCCGGGTGGCCGCCGGCGAAGGCGGAGAGGAAGAAGAAGGACGAAGGCAAGGCCGGGGCCGGGACGAAGGCCGACACGGCCGCCGTCGCCGGCAAGGGCGACGAGAATCTCAAGGATGACACGCTCTCGTTCCCCGCCGGCTCCTTCGTCGTGCGCATGGACCAGCCGTTCTCCCGCCTCGCCGACGCCCTGCTCGACACCCAGTACGTGCGCGGGGAGGAGCGGGTGTACGACGACACCGGCTGGACGCAGGGTCTCTCCCGCAACCTCGAGGTCGCGCGCGTCGTCAACCAGGAGGTGCTGGCGGTGCCGATGCGCGCCTGGGACGGTGACCTCGAGCGGGTCGCCGGCGCCGGATGGGGCGAGTCCGGCGTCGCGCTCGTGCGAAATGCCGCCGACACCGACCTCGCGCGGCTGCGCATCGCGCTCCCGGCGGTGGCGATGACGGCGCTCGAGGAGCCGTACGCCGCGGCCTCGTGGCCGCCCGGCACGGTGGTGGTGCCGTACGACCGTGCTTCGCGCGATGCCGTCCTCGACACCTTCAACACGCTGCACCTCGAGGCGGTGCCGAAGCCGCAGGCGCCCGACGCGACGAGCCACCCGGTGGCGCTGCCGCGCGTCGCGATCCTGCACACCTGGACCGACACGCAGGACGAGGGGTGGTACCGCGTCGCCTTCGACGACCTGCAGCTCCGGTACGAGTACATCTCGACGCAGGACGTCGCCGCCGAGCCCGACCTGCGGGCGCGTTACGACGTCATCGTCTTCCCGCCGGCCGACTCGCCGCGCGAGATCGTCGCCGGTCTGCCGCCCGGGCCGCCGCTGCCGTGGAAGGTCACGGAGCTCACCCCCAACCTGGGCGTCGACGCGACCGACGACATGCGCCCAGGGCTCGGCCTCGGCGGCGTCGCCGCCCTCGCCCGCTTCGTCGCCGACGGCGGCGTGCTGCTCGCGGTCGGCTCGAGCGCCCGCTTCGCCGTCGAGTACGGCCTCGCGCCATACGTCGAGACCGTCGAGACGCCGAAGCTCAAGGCGCGCGGCTCGCTGCTCAAGGCGCAGGTCGTCGACGCCGCCAGCCCGATCGCCTACGGCTACGACGCGACGCTGCCGGTGTACCTCCGCGGCGGCCCGGTGTTCAGGGTCGGCGCGTTCGACCGCCGCCGCCCGGCGGCGGAGCGGCCGAGCGGGCGCGGCTCGAAGAGCGACCCCGACGTGCCGCAGGGCCGGCCGTACGTGGCGCCGGCCGAAGAGCCGGAGGCGGCGCCGTTTGCGGAGGGGTTCACGCTCCCGCAGGACCTGCCGTTCCTCTCGGCGGCGTACCTGCCAGCGCCGGCGCAGCGCCCGCGGGTCGTGCTCGCCTTCCCGAAGGAAGCCGATCAGCTCCTGCTCTCGGGGATGCTGGACGGCGGCGACGAGATCGCCGGCAAGGCGCTCGTCGTCGACTGCCCGGTCGGCCGCGGTCACGTCGTCCTCTACGGCTGCAACCCGATGTGGCGCGCCACCACCCAGGGCACCTACGCCCTCGTCCTCAACGCGATCACGAGCTGGCAGCACCTCTCGGCCGGCCGGCAGGAAGGTCCTTCGATGCCGTGAACTCGGCGAGCCAGGGTGCCTGCGCGTACCGTTCGACGAAGCACCTCGATGTGAGCGCCTCGATTCCGTGCCAACCCGAAACGGCGGGCAGGCGCCTGTCGCCTGACATGGGGACGACCCTCACCGCGGTCCCCGCGCCTGCGTCACTGCCTTGGCGACGCCACTCCGCTTGAACCCTGCTCTTCGGGCGGCGCTGCGCGCGCGGCGGACGGGGTCGTCGAACTCGTCCAGTGACGGCACCGAGATCGACGTGAGGCTGATGATGCCCCGGTCCCCGACCACGACGAACTGCGTCCCCGCCCTCAACCTCGGACGTTCCCGGACCTCCCTTCCAAGGAAACCGGCAAGGACGGGAGCGCGGGCGCCCTCGCCCGCGCGGGCGGAGTCCGGGCCGGCGAGGGCGCCGGCCCTCCCGGGGGTTTCCTGTCTCGTCCGATCGCCGCACCGCGGCGTAGGTTTGCTCGGAATGACGACCTGCCCCTCTGAGGACATCCTGATGGTTGCCGTGGCTGCGGGACGGTCGAGGGTGGTGTGAGCATCCTTCCGGGGGTACGCAGGCAATGCTGCAGCGCGCCGTGGGCCGTGTATCACTCAAGGGGCTGACATCCCCGAGGTGAGACGGCTCTTCGGCGTCGTCATCCTGTGGAACAGGAGGCACGATGGTGCGAGACGTTGCGGAGGTCACCGCCCCCGGGGGTCTGCGGCTCCATGGGCGTATCGAGGACGGCGCCGAGGGCGACGTGGACGTGGCGGCACTCGTGCCTTTCTCCGGCGTCTGCGCCCCGCTCGCGGATCCACGTGACCTCGCGCTGGTCACACTCGACGGGGAGCGCGGCACGATCTGCTGGCCGAACGGGGCGGACATCGATCCCCCGGTTCTCTCCTTGAGGGTCACCGGCGCTCCGCCCCCGCAGTGGGCGCAGGCCGATCGGGCGAGCAACCTCCGGCATCTTCCTGCGGATTCCGGCCGCGGTCTCGGTGCGGCCGGCCGCGGCGCCGAGGTTCCGGCGATCGGCCGGCGGCTGCTCGCGGCGCGCCCTGAATCGGCCGTTGCGTTCCTGCACGTCGCCGGCGCTGCTGCTATCCTCGGGCCGGCTCGTGCGGAGGCCGATGGTCGAGAGGTCTGGATGGCGTCTGGTCGGCGTCACTGCGCTCGCGGCGCTGCCGTTGCTCGGCGCCGCGCTGGCGATTCCATCGCCGTCGTACTTCTCGGGCGACACCGGGGCGAAGGTCCTGCAGGCGGAGGCGATCGCGGCCGGCGGCGGCCGGCCGTACGCGATCGCCTACCCCGCCGCCGCCTACGATCCGCGGGGGGAGCTGCTGCCCCCGAGCCTGCGGCAGGCGCGCGGCGGCGCCGTCTCGATCTTTCCGGTCCTCTTCGCGCTGCCGTCGGCGGGTGTGATCGCGTGCGCGGGGGTGCGCGCGCTCGTGCTCGTACCGTTCGCCGGCGGCCTGCTCTGCGCGCTGCTCGCCGGCGTCCTCGCGGCCCGCCTGGGCGCGCCGGCGCGCGCCCCTCTGGCTGCCGCGGCGGCGCTGCTGGCGACGCCGCTGGCGTTCTACACGATTGCGTACTGGGAGCACTCCGTCGCCACAGCGCTCGTGCTGGCCGCGGCGGTGACGGTGTGCGGCAGCCGCGGCCAGCGCCCGGCGGCGTGGCTGGCCGCGGGCGCCCTCGCGGCGCTCGCCGCCTGGACCCGCACCGAGCTGGCGGCGCTGCTCCCCATGGCGGCGCTGCCGCTGCTCCGCAGGCGGCCGCTGGCGGCGGCAGCGGCGGCCGGAGGGGCCGTCGCCGGCCTCGCAGCCGGCGCCGCCGCGCAGTGGTGGGCGACGGGCTCATGGCTGCCCCTGCACGTCATGCAGCACGTCGATCGCGGGTTCCTGTCGCTGTCGTTCGCCGCCAGCCGCCGTGCGGCCGTGCGGGCGCTGCTCGCGCCCGACCCGTGGACGGCGGCGGCGCTCGCGCTGTGGCTGGCCGCGCTGGCCGCGGCCGTGCGCTCGCCGAGGGTGCCGCCTGTGTGGCTGCGCGCGCTGGCCGTCTGCGGGGCGCTGGCGCCGGTCGCCGCGGCGCTCGTGCCGCCGGTGATGCGGGTGCTTGCCGGAGCGCGCCCCGCGGCCGCGTTTCCGGGCGCGGCGGCGACCGCCACGTGGTGCGCGCTGGCCGCCCTGCCGGTCACGGCCGCCGGCGGCGCCGCGCCGCGCCCGGCCGCGCGGCGCACCGTCGGCCTGATCGCCTGCTGGCTGGTCATCGCGCCGCTGCTGCTGCTGCCGGTGCACGGCGGCTACCAGTGGGGAGCGCGCTTCCTGCTGCCGGCCTGCGTGCTGGCCGTCGCGCTGGCGTGCAGCGGGCCGCTTGCCGCCGGCTCCTGGGGCAGGGTCCAGCGCGGCGCGCTCGCCGCCGCGCTGGCCGCCGGCGTCGCGGCGCAGCTCTGGGGGGTCGCGCTGTTGCGGCACGTGGCGCGGGCGAACCGCACCTTCGTCCAGCGGCTCGCGGAGCTCACCGAGCCGGGCGAGGTGGTGGTGACGGACACCTTCTTCCTCCCGGAGCTGGCCGCGCCGATCTGGGAGCAGCGGCGCTTTCTCTACGCCGCCACGGCCCCCGCGGCCGAACGGCTGCTCGATCGCCTGGCGGCGGCCGGCGCGCCGACGTGGTGCCACGCCTGGGTCGAGGGCGGCGGCGGGCGCCTGCTGGCGCCGGAGGCGGCGGCCGGCCGCGGGTTCGCGCCGGAGGAGGCCGCGACGCGCGACGTGGTGAACCGCACCCTGCACGTGATCCGCTACCGCGCCTCGCCGTAGGCGGGCGGGGGCGGCGCCGGTCAGCGGCGCGCCGGGTCGGCGGCTTCCGGGTCGATGCCGAGATCGGCTATCGCCCTCGCGGCGACGGCGGCGTCGAGCGAGCCCGCACGGGCCAGTGCCGAAAGTGTCGCGACCACGACGTGCTCGGCATCCACCTCGAAGTGGCGGCGCAGCGCCTTGCGGGTGTCGGAGATCCCGTAGCCGTCGGTGCCGAGCGGGGTGAACGAGCGCGGCACGAAGCGGGCGATCATTTCGGGCACCGCGCGCATCCAGTCGGAGGAGGCGACGACCGGGCCGGCGGTGGCTGCGAGCTGGGCGGTGACGTACGGCACGCGCGCCGGCTCGGCCGGGTGCAGGCGGGTGTGCCGCTCGGCGGCGAGCGCGTCGGCGCGGAGCTGCTGGTACGAGGTGACGCTCCACACGTCGGCGCCCACTCCGTAGCGGGACGCGAGGATGTCGGCGGCGCGCAACACCTCGCGCAGGATGGTGCCGGAGCCGAGGAGCTGGGCGCGCAGCGGGTGGCCGTCGCCGGCGGGGCGCACGCGGTGCATGCCGCGCAGGATCCCCTCCTCGGCGCCGTCGGGCATCGCCGGCATCGGGTAGCTCTCGTTGTAGACGGTGAGGTAGTAGAAGCAATCCTCCTGGCGGCCGGCCATGCGCTCGACGCCGTCGCGGATGATCACCGCCAGCTCGTAGGCGTACGCCGGGTCGTAGGCGCGCACGTTGGGCATCACCGAGAACAGCAGGTGCGAGTGGCCGTCGTCGTGCTGCAGCCCCTCGCCCTGCAGCGTCGTGCGGCCGGCGGTGGCGCCGAGCAGGAAGCCTCGGCCCCGGGCGTCGCCGAACGCCCAGACGAGGTCGCCGATGCGCTGGAAGCCGAACATGGAGTAGAAGATGTAGAACGGCAGCATGAGCGTGCCGTGGGTCGCGTAGGCGGTCCCGGCGGCGGTGAAGGAGGCCATCGAGCCGGCCTCGGTGATCCCCTCCTCGAGGATCTGGCCGTCGCGCGCCTCGCGGTAGCGCAGGATCATGCTGTGGTCGACGGGCTCGTAGAGCTGACCCTTGGACGCGTAGATGCCGAGGTCCTTGAACAGCGACTCCATGCCGAAGGTGCGCGCCTCGTCGGGGACGATCGGCACGATGCGGGGTCCGATGCCAGGCTGCCGGACGAGCTTGCGCAGCAGTTGCACGAACGCCGAGGTGGTGGAGAACTCGCGCCCCTCGGCGGAGCCCGTGAGCAGCTCGGCGTACGTTTCGGCGGGCGGCAGCTCCGGTACCACCACCTGGGTGCGGCGCAACGGCAGCGTGCCGCCCAGCTCGCGGCGGCGCTCGAGGAGGTACTCCACCTCCGGGCTGCCCATCCCGGGGTGGAAGTACGGCGGCTCGGCGTCGTCAAGCTCGGTGTCGGCGATCGGGAGCTCGAGCACGTCGCGGAACGCCTTGAGCTGGGCGGCGTTGAGCTTCTTCTGCTGGTGCGTGGAGTAGCGCCCCTCGAAGTCCTTGCCGAGCGCCCACCCCTTGACGGTCTTGACCAGCACCGCGGTCGGGCGGCCGTCGCGCTCGCTCGCCGCCGCGAAGCCGGCGTACAGCTTGCGGTAGTCGTGGCCGCCGAACTTCAGGTTCCACAGGTCGAAGTCGGAGAGGTGCGACACCAGCGCCGCGAGGCGCGGGTCGGTCCCGAAGAAGTGTGAGCGCATGAACGCGCCGCCGTCGACGTGGTAGCGCTGCCACCACCCGTCGACGACGGTGTTGAGGCGGTCGAGCAGCAGCCCGTGCTCGTCGCGGGCGAGCAGGTCGTCCCACTCGCGCCCGAGGATCACCTTGACGACGTTCCACCCGGAGCCGCGGAACACCGCCTCGAGCTCCTGGATGATCTTGCCGTTGCCGCGCACCGGGCCGTCGAGCCGTTGCAGGTTGCAGTTGACGACGAACACCAGGTTGTCGAGCCCCTCGTTGGCGGCGACGTGGAGGGCGCCGAGCGCCTCCGGCTCGTCGGTCTCGCCGTCGCCGAGGAACGCCCACACCCGCGACTCGGAGGTGTCCTTCAGGCCGCGGTTGTGCAGGTAGCGGTTGAAGCGCGCCTGGTAGATCGCGTTGAGGGGGCCGAGCCCCATCGACACCGTCGGGAACTCCCAGAACTCCGGCAGCGCCCGCGGGTGGGGGTACGACGACAGGCCGGCGCCGGTGGCCTCGCGGCGGAAGCTGTCGAGGTGCGCCTCGGTCAGGCGGCCCTCCAGGAACGCGCGCGCATAGATGCCGGGGGCGGCGTGTCCCTGGTAGAAGATCTGGTCGCCCGAGCCGTCCGCCTTGCCGCGGAAGAAGTGGTTGAACCCCACCTCGTAGAGCGCCGCGGCCGAGGCGTACGTCGACAGGTGGCCGCCGAGCCCGGGAAACCGGTGGTTGGCGCGCGTCACCATCGCCATCGCGTTCCAGCGCACGATGCGGCGGATCCGCTTCTCCATCTCCTCGTCGCCGGGAAACTGCGCCTCCTGCTCGGGCGAGATCGTGTTGATGTACGGAGTCTGGATCAGCTCCAACCCGAGCTGCTGCATGCGGGCGCGCTTCATCACTTTGCGCAGGAGGAACTTGGCTCGTTCCGGGCCCTCCCGTTCGAGCACCGCGTCGAGCGACTCGATCCATTCCCGCGTCTCCTGCGGGTCCGCGTCGAACAGTTGCTGCTTGAAGGCCGCCTCGCTCATCGTTCTCCCTCGTCCTCCACGCCGGCTCGCGGCGCAGGCGATCATGTTGGCAACACGCCCCGGCGCACCGTCCTTCCCGGGCGCCGCCCGGAGCGCCGCCGCCGGGCCAGCGGACGCCGCCTCAGACGTGGTTGCGCAGCATCAGCTCCTTCGGGTGCGGCTCGAGATAGGTCTGGCCGGCGAGATAGGCGACGCCGTGGGTGCGCACGTGGTGGCGCAGCAGCGTCATCGGCACGACCAGCGGCACCAGGCCGCGGCGGTAGTCCTCGATCACGGCGAGCAGCTCGGCGCGCGCGCCGCCGTCGAGCAGCTTCCTGAAGTAGCCGACGATGTGCAGCAGCACGTTGGTGTTGCGCCGGGCGGTCGCGATCACCTTGAGGCCGCGCATGAACGCGGCGGTGTAGGTGCGCGCCAGCTCGCTGCGGTCCACGCCCTTGGCGCCCGCCACCAGGCGGCCGAGCTCCCCGTATACCTGCGGCGAGTGCGCCATGAGCTGCAGCTTGTGGGCGGTGTGGAAAGCGACGAGCGCGCCGACCGTCCAGCGGCCGGCGAACAGCCGTTTCACCCGGTGGTAGGCGAAGACACGCTCGACGAAGTTGTCGCGCAGGCGCGGATCGCACAGCCGCCCCTCCTCCTCCACCGGGAGGTCGGGAAAGCGCTCGAGCAGGACCTCGGCGAACGCGCCGCGGCCGCTCTTGGTCGGCATCCCCTCGCCGTACACCTTGACCCGTTCCATGCCGCAGGAGGGCGAGTCCTTCTTGAGCACGTAGCCGGAAAGGTCGAGCTCCGCCAGCTCCGCTACACGGCGCAGCGAGTACTCGCGCATCGCCGCGGTCCAGTCGGTGCCGCTCTTCGGCGCTACCAGACGGATCTCGTCTCCCTCGCGCACCAGTCGGATCGACTCGCGCGGTGTGCCCATCCCGACCTCGACCTCGGGGCACACCGGCACCCACTTCACCCAGCGGCCGAACGTGCCGACGAGGAAATCGTCCTTCTTGTGGCCGCCGTCGAACCGCACCTTGCAGCCGATCAGGCACGACGAAATGCCGATGCGAATCGAGTCCTCTCCCGCGCTCACGGTCGCTTCTCCCTTGCATCCATGATGCACCCGCGCCAGCGCGTCCGCCAGTGCTGCGGGTACACTCGCGGCGGCGCGGCCGGAGGGCGCAGCCGTCGCGGCGGGCCGCCGGTCGCAGGAGGACGGCGTGGCAAGGGAGCTGATCGACATCTCGATGGCGGTGCGCAACGGCATGCCGGTGTGGCCGGGCGACGCGCCGCCGCGCCTCGAGCGGGTAATGGACCTGCGGCGCGGCGACCCGTGCACGCTGACGTCGCTCGCCATGTCGGCGCACACCGGGACGCACGTCGACGCCCCGGCCCACTTCCTGCGCGGCGGCCGCACCGTGGCCGGAATGGACATCGCGGCGCTGGTCGGCCCGGCACGCGTGCTGGAGATCGCCGACGCCGCCGCCGTGACCGCCGTCGAGCTCGCCCGCCACGGCGTGCGCCGCGGCGAGCGCGTGCTGCTCAAGACGCGCAACTCGCTGCTTCCCCAGACGCAGCGGCTGGCGCGCGACTACGCCGCCCTCGCCGCCGACGCGGCGGCATGGCTGGCCGGGCGCGGCGTCGTCGCGGTCGGCATCGACGCGCTCTCGGTCGACCCGCCGGGCTGCGATGACGCCCACCGCGCGCTGCTCGGCGCCGGCGTCTGGGTGATCGAGGGGCTGCGGCTGGCCGGGGTGGGGCCGGGGCGGTACGAGCTGCTCTGCCTGCCGCTGCGGCTCGCTGCCGAGGGCGCGCCGGCGCGGGCGCTGCTGCGCCGGCGCTGACGGCCGCCCGCCGGCGCCGCGGCCGCTCCCCTCCGCGGCCTGCGCGCCGGGCCGCGCCATGGCACAGCGCCGGCCGTGGCGGCGCCGCAAGGTGCTGGCAGGATCGGGGAGTAGGGTGTACAATTGCCGGCCCCGCGGCGTCCGGGCTGTCGCCCCGGTCGAGCACGCGGGTCGAGGCGGACATGAGCGACGAGAAGACCCCGGAAACAACCAACTTCGCGCAGGCGCTCGCGGAGAGCTTCATCAACGACGCGATCGAGATCGGCCAGCTCGTCAGCGGCGAGATCGTGGCGGTCGCCGGCGACATCGCGCTGATCGCGGTCGGCGGCAAGACCGAGGCGGTGATGGACCGCACCGAGCTCGGCGAGCTGCGCCCCGGCGACGGCCTCGACGCGGTCGTGGTGGCGGTGTCGCCGGAGCTGCGCGTCTCCCACCGGCTGGCGATCGAGCGGCGGGAGCGCGAGGCGCTGCGCGGCGCCTTCGCCAACGGCGTGCCGGTCGAGGGCAAGGTGACCGGACGCAACAAGGGCGGCTACGACGTGTCGGTCGCCGGCCTGCGCGCGTTCTGCCCGCTGTCGCAGATCGACCTGGCGTTCCCGCGCAACGTCGACGCCTACCTCGGCAAGACGTACCTGTTCCGCATCGCGGAGCTCGCCGACGACCTGTCGTCGATGGTGGTGTCGCGCGCCGCGGTGCTGCGCGAGGAACGCGACCACCAGGCCCGCGAGGCGTGGGCGCGCATCGTCCCCGGCGCCGAGCTGGTCGGCACCGTCAAGAGCGTGCGCGACTTCGGCGTGTTCGTCGATCTCGGCGGCGTCGACGGGATGGTGCACGCGACCGAGCTGACGCACCGCTTCGGCGTGCGCCCGGCGCAGGTCGTGAAGGTCGGCCAGGAGGTGCGCGTCAAGGTGCTCGAGGCCGACCGCGAGAAGGACCGCATCGCGCTGTCGATGAAGGCGCTCGAGGCGGACCCCTGGGCCGCGGCGGCGCAGCGCTTCCCGGCCGGCGCCGCGTTCGAGGGCAGGGTGGCGCGGAAGGCCGACTTCGGCGTGTTCATCGAGCTCGAGGCCGGTGTCGACGGCCTCCTGCACGTCTCGCAGCTCCCGCCCGGCATGACGCTCTCCGACCCGATGCTCGCGTCCGGCAACCCGGTGAAGGGGTGGATCAAGGAGTGCGACGTCGAGCGGCGCCGCATCTCGCTGTCGCTGCGCGAGCTGGCCAGCGGCGACCCGTGGCTCGACGCGGCCAGCCGCTACCCGGTCGGCACGCTCGTCGACGGCATCGTCGAGCGCACCGCCGCGTTCGGCGTTTTCGTCGAGGTCGAGCCCGGGCTCACCGGACTGATCCCGGCGTCGGAGAGCGACACGCCGCGCGGCGGCGACCTCGCCTCGCTGTTCCCGGCCGGCGCCAAAGTGGCGGCGTCGGTGCTCGCGGTCGACCCGGCGCGCAAGCGCATGTCGCTGTCGCTGAAGAAGGCCAAGGAATCGAAGGCTTCCAAGGAGTTCCGCAAGTGGGCGGAGGAGAAGCAGGCGCCCAGGAAGACCGAGCTCTCGGCGTTCGGCGCGGCGCTCCAGAAGGCGCTGCAGGGCAAGGCGGCCGAGAAGTAGCGCCGCCGGGCGGTCACACTCGCGTCTCGGGAGCCACCGCCTGGGGCGCCCGCTGCGCGGCCGTCCCGAGGGGCGCTGATTTGCCGCCCGAGGGCCGGCGCGCTTGCAGCAGCGTCCCGTGTGCAGGGCCAACCGCAGGGCGGGTGGTAGACTGCGTTCCGGACGAGGGGACGCGATGCCAGGAGAGACCGCAAGGACCGAAGCACCGTCGCAGACGATCGGCGGGAGCGCCCTCAGCATGCCGGTCGCAGAGCGGATCCGCGAGCGCATTCGCGCCGCGCGCGCCCGCTTCCACGCCAACGACAACATCGCGGCGTTCATCCGCGACGGCGAGCTCGAGCTGCTGCAGGCCGAGGTTGCGGCCGCGATGGAAGGGGTGCTGCGCGCGCTCGTGATCGACACCGAGAGCGACCACAACACCCAGGACACCGCCCGGCGCGTCGCCAAGATGTACGTCCGCGAGGTGTTCGCCGGCCGCTATGTGACGCAGCCGCCGGTCACCGAGTTCCCCAACGTCCGCCGCCTCAACGAGCTGATGATCATCGGGCCGGTCACCGTGCGCAGCGCCTGCTCGCACCACATGTGCCCGATCATCGGCCGCATCTGGGTCGGCGTGATGCCGAACGAGCACTCCGCGCTCATCGGCCTGTCCAAGTACGCGCGCCTGGTGGAGTGGGTGATGACGCGGCCGCAGATCCAGGAGGAGGCGATCTCGCAGCTCGCCCAGCTCCTGCAGGACAAGATGCAGCC
>CAZQLL010000028.1:0-47230 GCA_964594125.1 uncultured Thermoanaerobaculia bacterium
AACAAGGTAAGTCACCGCACGCAGGATGTCAACCTACTAAGTTAGCGCATATGGGGCGCCGGCCCTCCCGCTCACTTTCATGGCCGGGGTGTGCCCCGGCTCGTGGAGATTCCGAGCCAGCCCTGCCGCAGGCCGGGTGGCGCCTCCCGTCGCTCCGGGAGCGCAGTGGCGAGAAGCCCTCGCAGCGCCACGGGATCCCTCGTCGCTGCGCTCCTCGCTCGTCCTGCCGAAGGCAGGGGGATGATACCGGTTGCGAGCCAAGCGAACCGCCGGGGCGGGCCTTCTCGGGATGACGCCGGTTGCGAGAGAGCGAACCGCCGGAGCAGGCCTGCGCCGGCGCGGCACCGGTAGCGGACGTGCGGGCCGCCGGCGTGCTGCGCGCCGGCGGCCCCGCCGCATCGGATAGGACGGTCAGTACGCGTTGCCGCGGTCGAGGTCCGCGACAGCGATCGGGAACGAGAACGTGCGGTACACCCAGAGCTGGTAGAGCAGCACGATCGGCACGAACACCAGCGCGACACCGAGCATGATCGACAGCGTCAGGTGCGAGGAGGCGCTGTTGAAGGCGGTCAGCGTCGCCGCCGGATCGAGGCTCGACGGCAGCAGCCGCGGGTAGAGGCCGGCGACGCCGAACGCGGTGGCGCCGGCGATCGTCGCCGCCGAGGCGCCCCATGCCTTCCAGTACGCCTTCTTCGCGAGGAAGAGGCGCGTGCCGAGCAGCCCCGCCACGGCGAGCAGCGGGAAGATCGCGAGCAGCGGCCAGCGGCCGATGTTGGCGTAGAGGTCGGTGGCGAACCAGGTGGCGCCGAGGAAGGCGACGGCGACGACGAGCAGCGCCGGCCACAGGCGGGCGGCCATGGCGGCGCCGCGCGCTCCCAGCTCGCCGCGCGCCTTGATCGCCAGCCACAGCGAGCCGTGCACCGCGAACAGCAGGACGAACAGCACGCCGCCGAGCAGCCCGTAGGGGTTGAGCAGGGTGAACAGGTTGCCGTGCAGGATGCCGGCCGTGTCGAGCGGCAGCCCCTTGAAGATGTTGGCGAAGGCGACGCCGAGCAGCAGCGCCGGCAGGAACGAGCCGACCACCATGCAGGTGTCCCACGTCCGGCGCCACCACGCCGCCTCCTCCTTCGAGCGCATCTCGAACGAGATGCCGCGCAGGATGAGCGCGAACAGCAGCAGCATCAGCGGCGTGTAGAGCGACGAGAACATCACCGCGTAGGTGCCGGGGAACGCCGCGAACGTCGCGCCGCCGGCGGTCAGCAGCCACACCTCGTTGCCGTCCCAGAACGGACCCTGCGCGTTGAAGATCACCCGTCGCTCGCCGTCGTTCCGCGCCAGGAACGGCATCAGCGTGCCGAGCCCGAGGTCGAACCCGTCGAGCACGAAGTAGCCGGTCCACAGCACGCCCCACAGCACGAACCAGGTCGTCTCGAGCATCACGCACCTCCCCGCGGGCGCGCCGGCGCCGCTTCGGCGACCGGACCCCGCCGCGCGTACTTGGCGAGCAGGTAGAAGTCGGCCGCGCCGAGCAGCGAGTAGACGAGGGTGAACGCCACCACCGACAGCGCGACCTGCGTCGTGGCGATCGGCGACACCGCGTCGGCGGTCTTCATCACGCCGTAGACGATCCACGGCTGGCGTCCGAGCTCGGCGATCGTCCAGCCGAGCTCGTTGGCGAGGTACGGCAGCGGGATCGACCACACCAGCAGCTTGAGCAGCAGCGGGCTGCCCTCGGGGTTGGCGCGCTTGAGGACCGCCCACAGCGACAGCGCGATGAAGACGAAGGCGAGTCCCACCATGACGCGGAACGAGAGGAACACCGGCAGCACCGGCGGCCGCTCGGAGGGCGGCACCGACTTCAGGCCGACCACCTCGGCGTTCGCGTCGTAGTGCGCCAGCAGCGACAGCGCCTTGGGCACCGACAGCGCCTCGACGGCGTTGCGCTCGTTGTCCGCGTCGGGCCACTGCACCAGGTTCATCGGCGCGCCCGCCTGCGTCTCCCACTGCGCTTCCATCGCCGCCAGCTTCAGCGGCTGCTTGGTGCCGAGGATCTCGGCGTTCATGTGGCCCTGCGCCACCTCGAACAGGGAGAACACCAGCGCCCACACCGCGGCGAGACGGAACGACTTGCGGAAGAACGAAACGTGCTGCTTGCGCAGCAGGTGCCAGGCGGAGATCCCGAGAACGAAGAACCCGGCGAGGATGTACGCGCCGCCCAGCGTGTGCACCACCTCGAGGATCGCGAAGCGCTGCGAGATCACCGCGAAGAAGTCGGTGAGCTCGGCGCGGCCGTTGCGGATCTCGAACCCGACCGGGCTCTGCATCCAGGCGTTGGCCACCAGGATCCAGAACGCCGACGCGTTGGACGCGATCGCCACCAGCCAGATCGCCGCCAGGTGCGCCTTCTTCGACAGCCGATCCCAGCCGAAGAACCATACCGCGATGAACGTCGACTCGAGGAAGAATGCGGCGGTCGCCTCGATCGCCAGCAGCGAGCCGAACACGTCGCCGACGTACGCGGAGTAGCGCGACCAGTTGGTGCCGAACTGGAACTCCAGCGTGATGCCGGTGACCACGCCGATGGCGAAGTTGATGAGGAACAGCTTCCCCCAGAACTTCGTCATCGCCCGGTAGTCCTCGTCGCCCGTGCGCACCCACATCGTCTGCATGATCGCCACCAGCAGCGACAGGCCGAGCGTCAGCGGCACGAAGAGGAAATGAAAGTAGGTTGCTATCGCGAACTGCAGCCGTGAGAGAAAAAGGACGTCCACATCGTCCTCCTTTCGCGATGCTATTCATCGAGGGGAGGTCTCGCGACCTCCCCTCGCCCGCGACGTGAAGTCGCGGGCTTCACCCCTCCGCGCCGGCGTCGCTGCCGCTCCGCCGGATCGCCACCGAACCGCGCTGGCGCTCCATGGCGAGGTCTCGCGACCTCCCCTCGGCGCCCTCACCTTCCCGCGCCGCCCTTCGCGGGCCGCCGCGCACGGCGGCGACCTTCGCCCGCGCCGCGGGCGAGCCCTGCCGCGAGGTCGGAGAAGCGCACCGTCTCGAGCCGTTCCTCGAGCGCACGCGTCGCGTCGGTCCACGCGCACTGCACAGGGCACGCCGCGGCCAGCGGGCATGCCGACGGTGTATCGACGCAGCGGTTGAGCACGATCCGTCCCTCGATCGCCCGCACCACGTCGAGCAGGGAGATCTCCGCGGCCGGCCGCGCGAGCTGCACGCCGCCGCGCGCCCCGCGCACCGTGCGCAGGATCCCCGCTGCCGCCAGCCGCGCGACGACACGCCGCACGAAGGCGGGCGGCAGGAGGCGCTTCGCGGCGATCTCGGCCACCTGCACCTGCGCGCCCTCGCCGAGCGCCGCCAGGTGCAGGACGACCCGCGCCGCGTAGTCCGTCTGCCTGCCGATCCCCAGCATGCCTGCTCCTTTGATTACAACAATGGTAATGTTACCGCTGCCATCATAAATGTCAAGATGCAGTCATGGAGTCCGGCAAGGCAACCTCCGCGCCCACGTCCGCGTAGACGGGCCATGCGGACCGAGTCCGCCGACGATTGGAGGAGCGCCCCGTGAAACGCCTGTTCGTCATCGCCGCCGCCCTCGCCTGCCTCGCCGCCGCCGCCCGCGCCGCCGACGACCCCGCGCTCGCCGCCGAGAAGGCCGCCGTCCAGAAGGTCGTCCAGGAGGCGTACGTCGACGGGATCCACAACTTCCGCCGGCCGGACGCCGTCCGCAAGGGGTTCCACCCTGGTTTCGAAATGCTCTTCATCCGCGACGGCAAGCTCGAGAAGCTGCCGATCTACACCTGGATCCAGAGCATCGAGGAGAAGAACGCGAAGGAGCCGCTGCCCGCCGACGCGAAGGCGACGACGACCGCGGCGTACCCGCAGACCGACGTCACCGGCACCGTCGCCGTGTGCAAGGTGGAGCTGTCGCGCGAGGGCAAGCTCGTCTTCACCGACTACCTCCTCCTCTACAAGTTCGACGACGGCTGGAAGATCGTCGGCAAGGCGTTCCACCGCCACTGACCCTCGTTGGGTACCTGGTACGCAACAATCGCGGACTCCACTGCGCCTCATGAGGACTGTCCGGGAAGTCCCGGGCCGGCACGCCGCGATGTGACGGCGGTCAGCCCCGTACCGGAGAAGCAGGCGCTACACTCCGTACGACCCGGGTGCGCAACCCGATCGGAGGCTTCATGAGACGCACTGCGCTGCCGCTCGCTCTCCTGCTCGTCGCCGGTACGGCGTTCGCCGCCGACCAGGCCGAGGTGATCAACCAGACGTTCCCGTCGCGCCCCGGCAAGGTGGTGCTGATCGACGCCGGCGCCCTCGACCTGTTCGTGCGGTCCGCCGACATCGGCGAGATCCGCGTGCACGCCGAGCTGGACGCCGGGGCGTTCAAGGCGGCGCAGTCGAGGCAGTGGATCGACGCCCACCGCCCGACGCTCGAGGACTCCGAGGGCGAGCTGCGCATCGTCGCCCCCGACCCCGGCGGCGTGAAGCTGTTCAAGGGCGTCATCGTCAGCAAGGCGCGCATGGAGGTGGTGCTGCCGCTGTCGGTGCGCCCCGACCTCTCCACCACCTCGTCGCGCCTGCGCGTCGAGGGCGAGTTCCCCGACGCCCGCCCGCTGCGCCTGCGCTCCGCCTCGGGCGAGATCGATCTCCAAGGCTGGGCGCCCGCCATCGAGGTGCGCACCACGTCCGGCAACGCGACGCTCAAGGTGCCGCGCGCGCTCGAGCGGCTGATGGCGCGCTCGGCGAGCGGCATGGTCTCGCTCACCGGAGGCGCCCGCAGCGTGCGCTGCGACACCTCCTCCGGCGCGGTCTCGCTCGCCGGCCTGCTCGGCCCGGCCGCCATCGTCACCACCTCCGGCGACATCACGCTGACCTACGACGCGATCCCGCCGGAGGCGGAGGTGAAGCTGTCGTCGGCCTCCGGCCGCATCCGCCTGACGCTGCCCCCGGGCAGCCGGCCCGGCGGCGAGGTGGTGTCGGTGCGCGGTGAGATCCGCTCCGCCTACCCCGGCACCGCCCCCGCCAACGAGCCCCGCCTCAGGCTCTCCGGCGCCGCGCCGAAGCTGACGATCACCACCACGTCGGGCAAGATCGAGCTGCTGTAGGCCACACCCCGGCGCGGGCGCCGCGGCGGCGCAGCAAGAGCGGTGCTGAGCGGCCCTCGCAGGAGCTCGGGACCCTTCCCCCAACCCGTCGCTTCCGCTCCGGCTCGCGACAGGGTCGGCCTTCGGCCTCCTCAGGGTGACAGTGGCGGCGATCGGCCGGGCGCCGCACGTCGGGCCCGGCGCCACGGCGGGAAACCGTAACCGGTGTCATCCCGAGCCCACCACGCCGCGGCGCGGCGATCGGACGAGACAGGAAACCCCCGGGAGGGCCGGCGCTCTCGCCGGCCCGAACCCCGCTGGCAGGACCCCAGCGCGGGCGAGGGCGCCCGCGCTGCGGTCTCGATAGGTTCCCTTGGAAGGCTCGCAGGAGCGGGCCGACGAGGGATCCCGTGGCGCTGCGAGGGCGGCGTGGGCGCGGGCTGCGTGCCGCGCCGCTGCGGCGCCGGCGGCGCCTCTCGCCGGCTCCGCCGCCACCACGGCCGAGGCAGCCCGCCGCGGCGGCGGTTGTGACCGCGGTCACCCGCCGCGGGGGGGCGCGCGACGCGGCTGTCATCCTCCCCGGTCTCGACCCGTCTGAACGGCATGAGGGAGACACGGCGATGACGCCTCGGCACCACTTCGAAACGCCCCGCACCACGGTTGACCCCCGTACATCCCCCGGCTCGCGCCGGCGCCGAGGCGGCGCGTGGCGGCTCCTGACCGGCGCGCCACCGCAGCCGGCGCCTGGCCGTCGGACAGCGTCGCCGCGCGGCGCCGCAGCGCGGTCCGCCGTCCTGGCGGAGCGACGGTCGGGGCTCGGCGGCCCGGCGCGTTCGGCGCTCGGCGGCAGGCCCGGGGCGGCATCCGGAGGCCGGCCGAGCTCGGTCCCCGGCGGCCGCTCGCGTCCCGTCCTCGCCGCCATCGCTCTCGCCGCGGCGCTCGCCGCCTCCCTCGCCGTGCTCGCGCCGGCGCCGGCCGCGGCGCAGGCGGCCGCGGAGCCAGTACTGCTGTTCGGCATCGGCCTGCACATCGAGCCGATGGGCGTCACCGCGCAGGGGTACCGCTCCGGCTCGCAGGGCGACTACTGGAACGCGGCGTTCTTCGCCCGCCACGTCGAGAACATCCGCCAGCTCGCCGCGATCGTCGAGCGGCACGGCGGCCGCCTCACCATCCAGGCGCAATCGCCGTTCACGCAGGTCGCGATCCGCGACGGCAACCCGGTGCTCGCCGAGCTCGCGGCGCGCGGCCACGAGATAGCGCTCCACTTCCACGAGGACGCGCACCTCGGGCGCAACCCCGAGACGCTGCCGTGGGAGCGCTGGTGCGAGGTCATGAGCGACGAGATCGCGCTCGTGCGGCAGGCGTCGGGCGTGAATGCCGTGCGCTACTGGAGCGGCGGCAACCTCTACCCCGACGTGTTCCTCGCCGGCGCGTGCGCTGGTCTGTCGATCAACAGCGACTGGAAGAACCCCCACACGCAGCAGATCCCGGCCGAGGTGCGCTCGGTCCACCCGTGGCGGCCGGCCGGCGGCACCGACGGCGTCGACCTCTCGGCCCTTCTCACCCACGACCCCGACGGCCCGGTCGTGTTCCTGCCGGAGGGCGCCTGGGACACCAGCAACTACAAGAGCGAGGACTACCTCACGGTCGTGGGCCGCGCGCTCGCCGGCTCGGTCGCGGCCTCCACCGCGGACGCGGTCAACGTCATGCACTTCACCCTCCACCCCGGCGAGCTGTACGGCAGCGCGGCCGATCCGTTCGGCGCGGTCGACCGCTTCCTGCGCGACCATGTCGACCCGCTCGTCGCCTCCGGCCGCGTGCAGTGGGCGACGCTCGGCGCGATGGCCGACGCCTACGTCGCGTGGGAGCAGGGCGGCGACGGCGACGCGGTCCGCCGCCCGCTGCGCCGCCGCATCGGTTCCGTCTCCGAGCCCGCCTCCGAGGGCTTCATCACCTTCGCCGTCAACGTCCACGACTGGGTGCACCCCGACGAGAGCGCGGCCACCCTCGCGCGCCTCGTCGACATCTTCGAGCGCCACGGCGTGCGCGGCGACTTCTACTTCACCGCCGAGATCGCCCGCGTCCTCGCCGAGCGCCACCCCGAGGTCGTCGACCGCCTGCGCCGCTCCGCGATGACGATCTCCTACCACGTGCGCCCGCCGCACCCCCTCTCCCCCGGGTTCGACTCGCGCCTGCGCGGCCTCGACGCCGCCTCGCTGCGCGCGACGCTGCTCGACTACGAGACGTACGCCGTCGACCTCGCAACGGGCGAGCTCGATCGCACCCGTCCCGGCGGCTACCGCTACGTCGAGCAGGTGTTCGGCCGCCCGCCGGTGGTCGCCAGCTCGCAGACCTCGGACATGGCGCTGCGCAGCGCGGCGCTGGCCGTGTACGCCGAGCTCGGCGCGCGCGCCACGGTCACCTACCACGAGACCGGCACCGACCCCGAGCAGCCGTTCGCGTACATCAACGGCCTGCTCGTGCGCCCGTCCGACTTCTCCGTCACCCGCGTCACCGCCGTCGACGGCAGCGACAACTTCTGGTGGAACTTCATGTCCGCGGCCGACGCCGCGCAGTACCACCCGCTGCGCCTGCTCGAGCTCGGCCTCGCGGCGTGGCAGGGCTCCGAGCCGTCGCGCCCGCCGTACATCACCGCGCTCATCCACGAGAACAACTTCCCGCGCCGCGGCCCCGAGGGGTGGACCTCGATCTACTACGAGATCGATCACGGCCAGCGCGGCCATCCCCTGCCGCCGCCGTGGAACCTCGCCGCCCCCGACCCCAGCCGGCCGCGCCCGGCGGCCGAGCAGGAGGCGATCTGGGCCGCCTACGAGGCGCTGGTCGCCCACGCCGCCGCTCACCTCGAGGTCGTCACCTCGGAGGACCTCGTCCGCCTCGCCACCGGCACCCCGTGACCCATGTCCGGCGAGGCGCGCGACTGGTCCGCCGGTGATGAGGACCAGCGCTCGCTCCCGGTCCCGCCGCGCTGCGCTGTACCTTGCAAAGTGAACGGCGGCCGTTCGCTTTGCAAGGTTCGCAGCGGCTTCCTCGTGGCCTTTCCGTTCCGGCCTCGCTGCTGGTGGACACGACGCCGCGACTCAGAAGCTGGCACTCATGCTTTACGACAGGATGCCCTCGTGATAGCATGCCCGTCCCTGGGTGGGGCCGTAGCTCAGCTGGGAGAGCGCCAGAATCGCACTCTGGAGGTCGCGCGTTCGATCCGCGTCGGCTCCACCAATTCGATCAGCCACTTACGGGTTGCCCTCGGGTGGCCCGAGTCGCGTCCATCAACGTCTTCATCCACCGAGCCCCGGCTCGTGAGCTGTTGCTCCAACTCGATTCCGGGAGCCGGCTCGCGCGCTCATGCCGCCGCCCAGCCTCGCGATGTGCGATGCAGCCCTCGAGTAGCCGAGGCAGGTCCGCAGGAGCCGGACCTCGCCCGGGCGAAGCCGCCGCCCGGATCTCGCCAGCTCGCGTGCGATCCGGCGGTGCAGCCCCTCGATCGCCGGGATCATCACGATCTCCTCGCCGCAGGTCGGGCAACGGCGGACCGGCACCTTCACGAGGGTGACGTCGATCCCTCGTCCGTGTCGTCGCGTCTCCCCGGTCTCGACAAGCTCTCCAAGGCCGGCGCGACCATCGGTCCCGGCCGAGCTGCCGCCTTCGCCGCGCGGCGTCAACCTGCCGTGCGGCCCGGACGTCTTGCACCCATGATGGGCTGTTGCTGCTGCGGGCTGGGGCGCGTGCTGGTCGGCGGGCTGATCACGCTGATCGCCGCGCCCGCTGTCGCCGGCTCGGAGCCGTCCGCGATCCCGAGCCGGGCCGTGCCGGAGAGCCGCGCCGGCGGGGCGCCGGCGGCCCCGGCGGTCACGGCGGTCACGCCGTCCGGGGCTGCGGGAGGGCGGCGGGGCGGCGGCCCGGCGTCGACGCCGGCCGTGGGGGGCGGCGCCGGGGCCGGAAGCGCGCTCGTCGGGGCGGAGGCCGGGCGCGTGCGGCGGCGGCTCACGCAGGCCGAACCCGCGGTCCCGTGGGCGCCGCCCCGCTTCTCGCTCGCCTATACCCATCCCGAGCCCACGGCGCAGGCGGCGGCGTTCGCCGACTTCTACAGCTCCGGGCGCTGGGATGTCTTCGTCGCCGCCAAGGGGAAGATCCACGTCATTCGCAACGAGGGCCGGGGCTGGTTCGGCCACGGGATGACCTGGCGCGTCGACAACGCCAACGGCTGGGGCGCCCACGACCTCGACCGGGACGGCCGTCTCGATTTGATCATCGCCCAGCAGGAGGAGCGGGGATCGAAAGACGTCCTGCTGCTTGCAGGGGGCGGCCTCCTCCAGCAGGCGGAGCTCGGGAACGAGAGCCTGCTGCCCGCCCGGTCGGTGCTGTTCGCCGACTTCGACGGCGACGGGCTGGTGGACTCCTTCAACACCGGGTCGGCGTTCCGCGAGAACCACAACTGGAACCAGCTCCATCGCGGACTCGCGGACGGAGGCTTCGGACCGAACATCATCGACGAGGTGCTCGATCCGCCCGTGCCGGGCTTCTGGCACGCGCCGGCCGACGGCCCCGACGGGTGCAGCGGCGAGTGGTCCACCAAGCAGTTCAAGGGGGCGGTCGTCCGCGACCTCGACGGGGACGCCAGGCCGGATCTGGTCATCGCCGCCTACGCCGATCTCGGGTACCCCGACACCCGGTGCGAGGAGTTCGCCCACCGCTGGGTCGAGGCGCAGGACCGCGGGATCTTCATTCTCCGCAACGTCTCGGCCCCCGGTGCGATCCGCTTTCGCGACGTCAGCCGGGTGGCCGTCGAGAACGCCTACGGGGCGACCACCGCCGACATGAACGCCTACCACGCGGTGCCGCTCGACTTCGACCGGGACGGCGACTTCGACCTGTTCGTCGGGGCCACCGTCCGCCGCGACGCCACGACGGGCGGGTACGAGGACACGCCGGCGGTGCGCTTCCTGGAGAACGTCTCGGCCCCCGGGACGATTCGGTTCGCCGACCGGACGAGCGACGTGGGGCTGGGGTGGCTGAACGGCCTGCCGCCCGGCGAGCGCACGAAGCGCAACCTGGCCGCCGGGGCGCCGATGGACATCGACAACGACGGCCTGGTCGACCTCGTCCTCGTCAACCGGGACAACGCCCCGGAGTACGCCACGGTCCATGTCTTCCGCAACGTCGAGGGCCGCGCCTTCGAGCTTCTGGACCCCGAGCTCCACCGGATGGGGGACGGGGCGGGCGGACGGGACATCGGCTACGCGGATCTCGACGCCGACGGGTGCCTGGACGTCGTCCTGAGCGACGGCGAGGCAGGTGGCTACATCGGTGCGGACAACGCGCGCGTCTACCGGAACGATTGCCGGACCGGCAACCACTGGATCGCGCTCGACGTGACCGACGAGGCGGGCGTGACGGCCACCGGCGCGCGCGTCGAGATCTTCGACGCCGCGAGCGGGGCGCGCCTCGGCCTGGACGAGGTGCGCACCGACTTCAGCTATCGCTCGAAGAGGCCGCCCCGCCTGCACTTCGGCCTCGGGCCGCGGGTCACGGAGGTCGATGTCGAGATCCGCCTGCCGGATGGCGACGTGCAGCGGCTGGCGAGCGTTGCCGCCGACCGCGTGCACCCGCTGGTCGTCGGCGCAACGACCTACCCCGTGGCGACCTTCGACGGCAGCGTGACCGACGCGAGCCGCGGCAGGGCGGTTGCCTACCGGGTCTACTACCCCGCCGGCGCGACCGGTCTTGTGCCCGTGGCCCTGTTCTCGCATGGCGGCAGCGGCAACGCCGCCGGGCACACCCGTCACGGCCACCTCGGCGCCGAATGGGCCCGGTACGGCTTTCTCGCTCTCCATCTCAACCACCTGCCGTCCGCGACGGCGCTCCAGCACCGCCTGGACCGGCCCGCCGACGTGTCCTTCGTGCTCGATCGGCTGCAGGCCGGCGCCTTGCCGCTGCCGGAGGGTTTCCAGGGGATACCGGACCTCTCGCGGGTGGGGCACGCCGGGCATTCCTGGGGTGCATACACCTCGCACGCCGTGGGCGGCGCGGTCTTCGAGCAGGGGCGGTTCCGCGACCCGCGCATCCGCGCCATCATCCCGATCTCGCCGCAGGGACCGGGAGGGTTCGGGGCGTTCGACAACGGGCCGCTGGACAACTCGTGGAGGGGCGTCGGGGTGCCCGCCTACAACCTTGTCGGGAGCCTGGAGAAGGACGGCGAGGTGACCGGAGCGCACGCGATGCCGGACTGGCGGCTGTACCCGTTCAACCGCTACGGCGTGCCGCCCGACCGGTTCCTCTCGATTCTCCCCGGCCAGGACCACGGCGACATGGTGAACGGCTCGCCGGAGGTGCAGGCCTTCGTGGCCCGAAACACCCGCCGTTTCCTCCAGGTCTACGTCGAAGGAAGAACCGAGGGCGTCTGCGAGATCGGGCGCCTCGTCCCGCTGGCGGGGACGGACACGCGGCTCAAGAGCGATCCCCGCGGGGGGCTCTCGGCGGGCTGCCCGGCGCCGGACTGACGCCGGACCGGCGCCGGCGGCGAGGGGAGCCGGCTCACCGCGCGGTGCTGGGTTGCGAGCGGCGGCGCCCAGGCCCGCGGGCGAACCGCGCGGCGCCCGGCGGCGCCGCGGAATGGTGCGGCCGTCGCGGCCGTTCCCCGCATAGACCGCGGGAGACCGGCGAACCTGCGGTCGCGCTGGAGGGCGAGATGAGAACGCGCAGGCTCGGCTCGAACGGTCCCGTCGTCTCGGAGATCGGTCTGGGGTGCATGGGCATGTCGGACCTCTACGGGCCGGCCAGCGAGGCGGAGTCGCTCGCCACCGTGCGCGCCGCGCTCGACGCGGGCGTCACGCTGCTCGACACCGGCGACTACTACGGCATGGGCCACAACGAGCTGCTGCTGCGCGAGGCGCTGCACGGCCGGCCGCGCGACGGCGTCGTGCTCTCGGTCAAGTTCGGCGCCCTGCGCGACGCCGGCGGCGGCTGGATCGGCTACGACGGCAGGCCGGCGGCGGTGAAGAACTTCCTCGCCTACTCGCTGCGCCGCCTCGGCACCGACTACGTCGACGTCTACCGTCTCGGACGCCTCGACCCGGCGGTGCCGATCGAGGACACCGTCGGCGCGATCGCGAAGGAGATCGCGGCCGGGCGCGTCCGCCACGTCGGCCTCTCGGAGGTCGGAGCGGCGACGCTGCGGCGCGCGCACGCCGTGCACCCCGTCGCCGACGTCCAGATCGAGTACTCGCTGTTCTCGCGCGGTATCGAGGCGGAGATCCTGCCCGCCTGCCGCGAGCTCGGCGTCTCCATCACCGCCTACGGCGTGCTCTCGCGCGGCCTGCTGAGCGGCCGCTGGACGAAGGAGCGGGCGTTGCCGAAGAGCGACTTCCGGGCCTGGGCGCCGCGCTTCGCCGCCGCCAACATCGAACGCAACCTCGCGCTGGTCGAGACGCTGCGCCCGATCGCCGCCGCCCTCGGGGCGACGGTGGCGCAGGTGGCGATCGCCTGGGTGCTGTCGCGCGGCGACGACGTCGTGCCGCTGGTCGGCGCGCGCAGCCGCGACCAGCTCGCCGAGGCGTTGGGGGCGGCGGCGCTCTCGTTGCGCGACGGCGACCTGGCGCAGATCGAGGCGGCGGTGTCGCCCGCCGCGGTCGCCGGCGAGCGCTACCCCGCCCCGCTGCTCAGGCACCTGGACAGCGAGCGCAGCGGCTGAGGCCGTCGGTCTCCGCCCCTCCTTTGCTCCGCGGGGCGGTGGATCGCGGCGCCGGCACGAGCAGCCGTGCCCGCAACGCGCAGCCCGGGCCCAGGAAATCGGCGGCGCTTTCCGACACCGGTCCGGGCGCCGGGGCGCGGCGCGCGCCGCCGCCGGGGCCCGCCGGCTCGGCGCCGTGCGCCGTCCCGCCCCAGGAGCCGGGCGCGGCGACACGGTCCGCGTGTCAACCGATGCGCTGCAGCCGCGTCTACCTCAGGGATGAGCACCTTCTGGCCGTCTCGGGGCCGCTCCGTGGTGCGCCCGCTGGGCGGCCCGGCGCTGGCCCTCATCGCCCTTGCGCCGCTGATCGCCGCCCCCGAGGCGCGGGCCCGCGAGCCTCGCCGCCATCTGCCGCGGGCGGCACAGCCTCCGTTTCAAATCCATGACGTGGAGGTCGGCGATCCCCTGGCGAGCTACGCCAACGTCGAGCTCACCGCCGAGGGCAACTTCCTGGTGTGGTTCGAGCAGACCACCGACGGCAGCGGCCGCGGGACGGTCTGGCACTGCCTCGTGGATGCCGCTACCGGCGAGCTGATCCCCTCAGACGGCAGGGGATTCCGCGCTTTCGACTCGTACGCCTGGGCGCGCGCCAACCCCGGCAGGGACGCCCGCGGTCCCTACTACATCGGCGCCGACCGTCTCGGCCGCCTGGTGCTCGTCCGTCCGACCGGCGCCGAGGAAGGCGACGTCGAGGTCGTCGGCGCCGTCGTCGATCCTTTGCGGCGGGCGATCTATCCCGCCGACCTGCCGGATCGCGTGAGCGGCCTCGTGCTCTGGATCGAGAACGAGGAGGTCCCCGGGGCAGGGTACGACCGGCACGGGCGCAACACCTGGTTCGAGCTGCGCTACCTCGACCTGGCCGACCCGACCCGCGAGCACGTGATCGAGCGGCAGGCAAGGCCGGCCGTTGGGTTCGCGCCGATGGACTTCGGTTTCGCGCGGTGGGTCCGCAGCGCCCCGGCGCTCACCTACGGGGCGAGCGACGCTCTCGGCCGCGTGCAGGTGCGCGAGTTCACCCCGCAGTCGGCACAGGCAAGGGACGTGACCGACGATCCCCACAGCCACGTGGATCCCTTCCCGTTCGTGTTCAAGGAGCTCGAGGTGCTGATCCCGGGGATCGACGGCACCGCGAGCAGCATTGCGTACACCCGCGCGGTGGGGCAGCGGTGGTTCGTGCCGACCGAGAGTATCGCCCCGCCGGCCTCCACGCTGTCGAACCCGTCGCTGGCGCAGTCGCACGAGGGCATCGTCCTCGACGGTCAGGCGTTCACGTTCTACCAGATCAACGAAGCAGGTTCCGGGTTCTTCGACACCGCCTTCGCGAATCCGGGCGAGATCTGGCTTTCCACCCTGTTCACCCTGCCGCAGCGCCAGTGGCGGCTCTCCGCCGCGCTCGGCCTCGCGGTGGCCGAACCCGAGCCCTTCGCCGGGGACGAGCGCATCTGGGTGTTCTACAGCGCTACGGCCCCCGGCCAGTCGATCCCGACGGCCCGCTGGAGCCTGCGCCGGTGCGATACGCCGCTGCGCGCCGGTATGCCGCCGCCCCCGCCGCCCTCGGGCGCCACCGCCCAGCCTTGAACCCGGCCGGCCGTGATCGCGCCTCTCGGCGAGACGCCGCGCCCGTGCAATGGGTTGGCTGCCACCGCGTCACGGCTCGGCCGGCGGGGATAACCTGAGCGTGGTGTGGAGCTCCGGTGAGCGACACGTGGATCCTGGTTCGTCTGTCTGGTCCTGGGATTCGCCGCGTCTGCGATCCCGCGAATACCCACCTGGTGAGCCGTTGCGACACCCCCCCACGTCGCACGCGGCGTCGCGGTGGACGCGGGCAACATGTACGTCGCCGACTCGAGCACCGGTCTGCTCGTGGCCAGCCTCGCGTCGCCCGCCGCGCCCGCGCAGATCGGCACCCACGACGCGCCCGGGACCGCGGAGCGGGTTGCGGTGATCGGCACACGCGCCCACCCGGCCGACCGATCAGGCGGCCTGCGCATCGCCGACGTGTCCAACCCGGCGCCACCTGGGTTGGCGATTCGGTTTCGGGATGTCACCATGGCGCCGTGGCCGGGAGCTCGCTGCGCCGCCGCCTGCTCGGCAACGCCACCGCCCGCGCGGTGCTGTCGGCGTACTCCTGGCTCGTCGTCGGCATCCTGGTGGTCCTCTGGGTGCCGCTGGTCGCCGCCGTGTGGGTCGCGACGGCGCCGTTCGACCGCGGCCGCTACTGGCCAGGGCTGACGTTCCGGCGCATCTGCGTGGTCATCCAGTGGCTGAACCCGCTGTGGACGTTCCGCACCAGCGGCGTCGAGATCGCGAACCCGCGCAACCCGTACGTGGTCGTCTCGAACCACGAGAGCTTCGTCGACATGCTGCTGATCTCGCACCTGCCGTGGGAGATGAAGTGGCTGTCGAAGAAGTCGATCTTCAAGATACCGCTGCTCGGCTGGCTGATGCGCATGGCGGGCGACGTCGAGCTGGTGCGCGGCGACCGCGAGAGCATCATCGCCGCGATGCGGGGGTGCGGCGACCGGCTCGGCCGCCGGGTCAGCGTGATGCTTTTCCCTGAGGGTACGCGCACCCGCGACGGGTCGCTGGGCGAGTTCAAGGACGGCGCCTTCCGCCTCGCCATCGACCACCAGGTGCCGATCCTGCCGCTGGTGGTCAACGGCACGCGCGAGGCGCTGCAGGCGGAGAGCTGGAAGATGAACGTGACCGACGCGGAGGTGCGCGTGCTGGCGCCGATCCCGACCGCCGAGATGGGCAAGGACGACGCGCCGGCGCTGCGCGACCGCGTCCGCGGCCTGATCGCCGCCGAGCTCGCGGCGATGCGCGGCGCCCACCGCCCGGCGCGGACCGCTTCGGCGGCGCCTCCCGCGACGTAGCGGTGCGCCAGGTCAGACGAGCGAACCCAGGAACGTCGCGGCGGGGAGTACTCGAACTCCGTTCTCGACGAAGTCGCGGTTGCCTTCCAGGGTGACCTGGTACGCCCACGGGATCTCGAGCCGGTCGCGGAAGTAGGCAAGCGCGGGGTCGACGCGGGAAGCGGCGACCTTGACCTCGACGGCGAACCACGGGCGGGCCTTGAGGGTCACAAGAAAGTCGACCTCGCGGCCGGTGCGGTCGCGCAGGTATGTCAGTGCCACCGGGTAGCCCTCGCGGTCTTCGAGGAAGTGACAGAGCTTGAGCAGGTGCAGGGCGACGACGTTCTCGAAGCGCGGTCCCGGAGCAGAGACGAGGCTGGGATCCCACAGGTAGCCTTTCGGCATCCTGCGCAGCGCCCGCACGCGCGGCGTCGCCAGCGGCGGCACGCGAAAGATGTGGTAGAGGTGCTCGAGGACGGCCACCCAGTGGGTGATGGCCCGGTGGCTGACCTCGAGGTCCTTGCGCAGCGCGTTGAGCGACAGCGGCGAGCCGATCCGCTCAGGGAGCAGGTCGGCCAGAAGCTGGATCGAGGTAAGGTCGCGCACCGCTTCGAGGTCGCGCACGTCCTCGCGGAAGAAACGCTCGAGGCGCTCCTTCTGCCACCGGCGCAGCGACCTGTCGGAGGCGGCGAGGAACGGCTCGGGAAACCCGCCGAAGCGGAGCAGGGCGCCGAGCGCCTCGGCGGCGCCGGCACGTGCCTCGATGGGGAGCTCGATTCCTGGCGCGGGCAGGGCCGGATCGCCGCCCCTCGCGACCTCGGCGACCGAGAGCGGGTGCAGGCGATAGTGGTGGTAGCGGCCCTGGAGCGAGTCGGCGCCGCGGCGATACACGTCGAGGCGGGCGCTGCCGGTCACGAGGAAGCGCAGGCGCTCGCGGTGCGTGTCGAACTCGCCCTTGAGCCAGCGCTTCCAGCCGCGCCACTTGTGCACCTCGTCGAGGACAACCAGCGCCCGGCCGGCCGGCCACTGTCCCGCCCGCATGACGCCGCGGTCCTCGCGGTTGTCCCAGGCGAGGTAGGTGCCGGAGCTCCACGACCGCAGGATGTGCTTCGCCACCGTGGTCTTGCCGACCTGTCGGGGACCTGCGACGAAGACCATCTTGGAGTCGAGGTCCTGCGCGATCGACGGCTCGAGGTAGCGCTTCCTCTCCACGTGCCAGAGTATGCCTCAAAGCAAATAAAGTTGCAACATTATTTGCGTACACTCAAATAATGTCAGTGTCGCGCGCAACAGGCCGACGGCTCGGCGGAGACGACCGGCTCGCCCGCGATCCCCGGGACAAACACCCCAGGGCAAGGCCGCCGTGCTGCGGCGGGCCACGCCCGCGCCGAAACCCCGGCACGCGCATGGGGTAAGCTGCGCGAGGCCGGCGCCGCGCATGCGAGCGGCCCGGTCCCGGGAGACGCCCCATGCGCCAGATCATCGCCGTCGCCGCCGTCGCCGCGGCGCTCGCCGTCGTGCCGCCGCTGGCGGCGCAGGAGCCGGCGGTCGAAACCTACACCCTGCCCAACGGGCTGACGGTGATCCTCCACCCCGACCGCAGCCTGCCGCAGGTGACGGTCAACACCTGGTTCTGGGTCGGCGCGAAGGACGAGGCGCCGGGGCGCACCGGGTTCGCCCACCTGTTCGAGCACCTGATGTTCATGGGCACGGCGCGGGTGCCCGGCAACCAGTTCGACATGCTCATGGAGTCGGGCGGCGGCGCCAACAACGCCTCGACCAGCTCCGACCGCACCAACTACTTCAGTTGGGGTCCGAGCTCGCTGCTCCCCACGCTGCTGTGGCTCGACGCCGACCGCCTGGAGGGCCTGGGCAAGGCGATGACGGCGGAGAAGCTCGACCTGCAGCGCAGCGTCGTGCGCAACGAGCGGCGCCAGAGCTACGAGAACCGCCCGTACGGCGCGGCCTCCCTGCTCATCCCCGAGGCGCTGTACCCGCCCGGGCACCCGTACCGCCACCCGGTGATCGGCAGCCACGAGGACCTCGAGGCGGCAACGGTCGAGGACGTCCGGGCATTCTTCGCGACGTACTACGTCCCCGCCAACGCCAGCCTCGTGGTAGCCGGCGACTTCGAGCCGGAGCGGGCGAAGGAGCTCGTCATGCAGACGTTCGGCGCCGTCCCGGCCGCGCCGATGCCGGCTCACGCGGCCGCGCCGCCGGTGGCGCTCGAGCGCGAGGTGCGGCGGCTGGTGACAGACAGCGTCAACTTCCCGCGGCTGTACCTCGTCTGGCCCGGACCCCCGGCCTATCGCGACGGCGACGCCGCGCTGGACCTCGCCGCCGCCATCCTCGCCGACGGCGAGTCGGGACGGCTGTACAAGCGGCTGGTGCTCGACGACCGGCTCGCCCAGGACGTCGCGGTCTACAACGACTCCAGCGAGCTCAACGCCGAGTTCACCATCGTGGCGACCGCCGCCGAGGGCGCCGACCTCGAGCGCATCAAGCGCGCGATCCTCGACGAGCTGGAGCGGTTCAAGAGCGGCGGCCCGACGGCCGCCGAGACGGCGCGCGTCAAGGCGGCCGCCGAGGCGTCGTTCCTCCGCCGCAGGGAGAACCTGCGCACCCGCGCCGACATGATGAACGCGTTCTACCGGGCGTACGGGCGGCCCGACAGCTTCGCACGCGAGCTCGCGCGCCGCCTCGCGCCGGACGCCGACGACATCGCGCAGTGGGCGCGGCGCGTCCTCGGCGAGGGCCGCGTGGACCTGCGCGTCGTGCCGCGGGGCGGCGCCGCGCCGGGCGCCCTGGACGCCCGCCCCGCCGACCTGCCCGAGGGGGCGGCCCGCCCGCCCGAGATCGCCTCGCTCGCGCTCGCCAACGGCATCCCGCTGCACGTCGTCTCGCGCCCGGGCAGCGGCCTGTTCACCGGCACGCTGCTGGTCGACGGCGGCGAGCGCCTGGTACCGGCCGGCAAGGCCGGGCTCGCGGCGCTCACCGCCACCCTGCTCACGCGCGGCGCCGGCGGGCGCGACGCGGCGGCGTTCGCCGACGCCGTGGCGTCGCTCGGGGCCGAGATCGAGGCGGACGCGTCGTGGCACGACGTGAGCGTCCGGGTCTCCGGGCTCGCCTCGCGCCTCGGGCCGACGCTCGACCTGTTCGCGGACGCCGTGCTGCGCCCGGCGCTCGCCGAGGCCGACGTCGCCCGCGAGAGGGACCTCGCGCTCGCCGCCATCCGGGCGCGCGCCGACGAGCCCACCGCGGTCGCCGGCACGGTGTCGCGCATCCTGCTGTTCGGGCGCGACGACCCGCGCGGCCGCCCGGGCCGGGGGTACGCCGAGACGGTGGGCGCCCTCGGGCGGCAGGATGTCGCCGACTGGCTGCCGCGCCTCGTCAACCCGGCCAACGCGACGCTGGTGTTCGCCGGCGACGTCGCGCCGGCGGCGCTGCAGGCCGCCCTCGACGCCCGCCTCGGCGGGTGGAGGACCGCGGCCGACAAGGCCCCGCCGCTGCCGGCGCCGCCGGCGCGCCTGCCCGGCGGCGGGCGGCTGGTGCTCGTCCCCCGGCCGCAGGCGCCGCAGTCGGTGCTGGCGATGATCCGCCCGGTCGCCGCGGCCGACGTCACCGTCCGCACGGTGCGCGAGACCCTCACGACGCTGTTCGGCGGCACGTTCACCAGCCGGCTGATGCAGAACATCCGCGAGAAGCACGGCTACTCCTACGGCGCCCGCAGCGCGATCTCCGACGACGGCAACCTGCTGCTGCTCACGGCACGGTCGTCGGTGCAGACGGCGGTGACCGGCGCGGCGCTGTCCGAGTTCAAGAAGGAGTTCGACGCCCTGGCGACCGGCAACGTCACCCCCGGGGAGCTCGGCAAGGCGGTGCGGACGGTGCGCTTCGAGGCGGAGAACCTCGCCGCCACCACCGCGTCGCTCGCCGACGCCCTCGCCGGGCTCGCCGCCGCCGGTCAGCCGCTCGACCTGCCCGCCCGCCAGCTCGCGGTGCTCCCCTCCCTGACCCTCGAGCAGGTGAACGCCGAGGCGCGCTCGGGGCTGTACGACTGGGGCTCGCTGCTGGTCGTGGTGGTGGGCGACAGGGACGCCGTGCTCCCCCAGCTCGCCGCCGCGGGGTTCCCCAGGCCCGAGATCGTCGACCCCGAGGGCCGCCCGCTCGCGCCGTGACGCCGTCCCGGCCGCCCTGCACGACCGGGGGCGCGGGCGCCCTCGCGCGCGCGAAGGTCCTGCACGACCGGGGCGCGGCCCCCCCCGCCCGTGCGAAGGCCCTGCACGAACGGGAGCGCGGGCGCCTCGCCCGCGCGATGGCCCTGCCTGGCGGAGTTCGGGCCGGCGAGGGCGCCGGCCCTCCCGGAGACTTTCATGGTCCTAGGGGCCGGCGGGGGCGCCTGCCTTCCCGGTGGCTTTCATGGTCCGGGGTGCGCCCATGGCTCATTTGCATCGAAGGAGGCCGCAGGCCGACCCCGTCCCGAGTGGGAGCCGACGCGACGGTTTGGGGGAAGGCCCCGCTGGCACTGGTCGGCTCCCATCGTCCCGCGTCCGCGCGAGAGTACGAACGGAGCGATCGATGGGACGCGAGGAGACCACCCGGGCCCTGCGGAACCGACAGGAGGAGCTGCGCACCCGATTCGGTGTGCGCTCGCTGCGCCTGTTCGGTTCGACCGCTCGCGACGAGGCCGGTCCCCAGAGCGACGTCGACATCCTGGTGGATTTCGACACGGCGCCTTCCCTGATCGGCTTCCTCGCCCTGCGCAGCTTTCTCGAGGACCTACTGGGCGCGCCTGTCGACCTCGTCACCGAGGGCCGCCTGCGGGAACGCGCGCGCACCTCCGTCGTGCAGGATGCCGTCCGTGTCGCGGAGTCCTGTCGAGTTCCTCGCGGACGTCGAGGAGGCTTGCACCCGTATCGTCGAGTACACGAAGGGCATGGACCGCGATCAGCTCTTCAGCGACCGCCTGCGCCTTGACGGTGTACTCCACAACCTCCACGTCATCGGCGAGGCGGTGAAGAAGCTGCCGACCGACCTTCGCTCGAAGTAGCCACTCGTCCCCTGGCGGGAGATCGCCGGCAAGCGTGACGTCGTTGCCCACGCTTACCTTGCGCTCGACCTCGAGATCCTGTGGCGCGGTGTCGAGCAGGATGTTCCGACGTTGCTCGGGCAGGTTCGAGCGATGCTCGCCGCCGAGCATCCCCCTGAGTAGACGCGTACCAGGCAGTCGTCACTGAGAGCTTGGTAGATCCACAAGCTCTCAGGCGCCGCGCCACGGGAGCGGCGGCGGGCGGGGTGAAGCCCGCGACTCGAGCGTTGCGGGCGAGGGGCGGCAGCCCACCCCTCCTAGAGATGGTCAGAGCGTGTGAAGAGGTTTCTTCACAAGCTCCGAGTCACGGCCCCGTGCTCTGGCGTACCCTGTGGGTGTGCGCACCCTGGGCGTCGACCTCGCTTCGCAGGTGGAATCCACCGCGATCTGCCTGATCGAGTGGGGCCCCGAGACCGCGGCCGTCAAGGACGTGGTGGTCGGCGTCGATGACGACGAGATCCTGCGCGCCCACGGCGGCACCGACGCAACCGGCATCGACAGCCCGTTCGGCTGGCCCGATCCCTTCCGCTCGATGCTGGCGGGCCAGGCCCCGCCCCGGGCGTGGACCACAGGCCTGCGCGACGAGCTGCGCTTTCGGCGGACCGACCACCGGGTGCGGCAGGTGATCGGACGGTGGCCGCTGTCGGTCTCCTCCGATCTCATTGCGGTACCTGCGATGCGTTGCCACCTCCTGTTGCGCCGAATGGCCGTCGATGACAGGGGAGGAGACGGGCGCGTCTTCGAGGTCTACCCGGCCGGGTCGCTGGCGATGTGGGGGTTTGAGAGCCGGGGCTACAAGCGCAGCAGCGGCAGGTCCGGGCTCAGGAAGCTGCTGGGCGACGTGCGCGCACAGCTTCCCTGGATCAGCATCGGCCGTCCCGAGGACGAGGCGCTCCTGCGCAGGAGTGACGACGCGTTCGACGCCTTCGTGGCGAGCCTGACGGCCCGGGCGGCGTTCCTCGGGCTGACGCTGACGCCGCCGCCGGAGCACACGGAGATCGCCCGACGAGAGGGTTGGATCGCCCTGCCCCGGCGAGATTCCCTCGACCTGCTGCGGCGGCACCCGCAGAACGCGGAAGGCCCCGCCGCCGACGAGGGACGCTCGCGGAGCACGCCTCGTACGAGCTCCGGATAGACTTCCGGCACATCACCGGCGAATCGAAGGAGCAGGCCGCGATCGACCGGGTCGGTTGGCACGCCGCGGATCGTCCGGATGTCCGACCCGCTGGGTCTAGATGAGCGCGGCGCCGCGCTCACCCGCCTCCCCTGGACCTGCGGTGTGCCGGCCCGGCAAGCGATCGCGAGGCTTGCACCACCGCTGGCCGATGGTCGATCCGAGGCGGCAGGTCGCCGGCTCGCCGTCACATCGGGTTTCGCGCACCGGGCGGGTTCGAGGCCTCCTCGCGCCGCTGGAACGCCTCGAGGAGCTCCGGGTGCTCGCGGCCGACCTCCGGGTGGTGCGCGAGCAGGTCCTCCAGGTGCCCCAGCGCCCTGCGGTCGCTCCCCGACCGCCGCGCCGCCTCGAGGAAAGAGTGCGCCGCCTCGACGAGCCGGCCCTGCCCCTGCAGGCTCACGCCGAGGTTCTTGTGGGCGTTGTACATGAACGGTTGGAACGCGATCGCCGCCCGGCAGAACGGCTCCGCCTCCTCGAAACGGCCGAGCTGGTTGAGGCAGAAGCCGAGGTTGTTGTTGAGGAAGTACCACGTCTCCGTCGGCTCCGGAGGCAGCGCAAGGCCGCGCCGGTACGCCTCGGCCGCTGCGCGGTAGTCAGGCTTCCCTTCGTGGGCCCGACCCATCTCCAGCAGGCAGTACGCCCGCAGGCCGTCGTCCGCCGCCAGCTCGAGCGCCTTCGCGAGGAGCCCGACGGCGCCGTCGAACCGGCGGTAGTCGAAGCACTCGCGGGTGAACCCGAAGAGCAGGTCCACGTGCTTTCCCGGATCGGGCTCGATCGCGGGCAGCTCCGCGGCCAGCGCCTCCACGTCGTCAATCGCCACGATCTTCCCGTTCGTGAGCAGCCAGCTCTCACCCGGTATCCGACGTTCCATTCGTGTCGCCTCCCTCGTTCATTCAGGATAAGCTCCGTACGGGCACGGGACGTGCCCGATCCCCGTCCGAACCGGCGAGCTGCCGCGGGCGCCGACGCCGGGCCCGCCGCGACCGCGAAGCGCTCACGCCTCCGTCCGCGTCCGCCGGCGCCGGCGCAAGGACGTACCATCGGATCGTGACCGAGAAGGAGCTGCTCCACTCGCTGGTCGATCGCCTCCCGGAAGCCGAGAGGCGCTCGGCGCTGCGTCACCTCGAGCTCCTCCTCGAGCGGGGCGGAGCGCCGGGCCGCGCCCTGCACGCGGCGCCGCTCGACGACGAGAATCTCGAATCGGACGACGCCGCGAGCCTGGACGAGGCGCTGCGCGACCGTGAGTCCGGCGCGGTCGTCGATCATCGCGAGGCGCGCCGGCGCCTGCTCGAGAGCTAGGCGCCGCGCCCTTGACGATCGACTGGAGCGCTCGCGCGCTCGAGGATCTCGGCAAGCTCGTTGCGCCGGTGGATGTTCATCCGCGGTGCTTCTTCCTTCTTGCCGTGCCTCTTCGGCTGCGACGGTACCTCTGACCCTCTGGCTCCCCTCACGTGACGCTCAGAATGGAACACCCTCAAATAAGCATCATATTTCTGATCACATACTTAGCGAGCCGGCGCAGTGGCGGAACCGGGTGGGCTTGAATAAGCTCACGCCCAGAACGGCAGGTAGCGGGCGCATTTCCGCGATGCGCCGACCTCCTCATCCAGCTTGATCATCCCCGCTCCGATCGTGGCGCCGAGAACCTGAGAGACGACCGCGGCCTTGTTCTCTGGCAGGTGTGGAATCGTCGTCGAAGGGACTGGTTGGTCATCCGCTCGGACGTGACGTAGCGGAGGGCGCAATGCTGGTAGCAGGCCCGCACCCGGTCCGGGCGGCCCATCCGTCGAAATTCCTGCGGCCCGAAGATCGCCACGATGGTCCGGCAATGGCCCACCCGGAAGTCCGGCGCCGGGAGTTGGTAGACCTCGGCGGCGTCGACGACTTTGTCTATGCCACTGCTCTTTTCCTCACAGATGCCGAACCTCCGCATCAGGTCGGCGAGACGCTCGTTGCGGTAGTCTCAGGAGCTCGAAGAACGCCTGCGTGTCGAGAAGCTCGACTACCTCCGCGGAGGTGACAGCGGTCCGTGTCGGCTCCTCCAACCACCCCGACCGCCCCTCGGCAAAGATCCGGCAGAGTTGATCCTCGGTCATCGGCACCAGAGACTCACCCGAACGCATCAGGTACGCGCCTTCCAGGTGGTACGCGGTGCCGGTCGGTCGCGACGGGATGTGGAAGATGAGTACCCGCCCGCCCGGGTGCACAACCTCCTCGGGGTCGACCCGAAAACCGAGTTGCTGGAAGATCCTTTCGGCTGTCGCCACCCTGCCGGGATAGGCATGCGTTCCGACGACGCGCCACGGCGGCGTGTCGGTTGCGCCGAGAATCAGCGACCCACCGCCCTCGTTCGCGGTCGCCACGCAGAACCGGAGCAGTCTGGTCGTGTCGAACTGGGCCTTGGCCTCTTTGAATTCGAGCCGCTCGCGCTCGGACGGCGATGCGAGCCATTGGTCACGTTGTTCAAGCGTCGTTGTCATCGAATCACCGCCATGCGGGCCGGCGAGGCAAGCGCCGATTGATGGCTTGGTGGGACTTGGATATAGCTCTCCAATCTATATGCTAAGTAAATAGACCCAGGATCGATAATTGACATAGATAGATTCAGGACCTATAAAAGAAACATGAGTTCCGGGATGCAACCTCCGGCGTCCAAGTGTGCCGCGATCATCGGCGATGTCATTGCGTCGCGGGGTTACGGCGATCAGACGCGCCTTCTCGAGGGTGTCGCCGACGTCTTGGCGGCTGTCAACGCCGTTACGACCTCGCGCCAGCCACTTCAGATCACCATCGGGGACGAGTTCCAAGGAGCGTTTCTCGACCTCGGGACGGCCCTCGACGCGTGCCTGCAGACCCGGCTGCGGCTGGTCGGACTATGTGATGTGCGGTTCGGCATCGGCTGGGGAGAGATCGTGGCGTCCGACCCACAACGGGCTCCGATGGCACAGAGCGGCTCTGCCTGGTGGGCCGCGCGAGCTGCCTTGGAGCACGCCAGTGACGCGACCTCCCGGCAGGAGTGGCCCCGCGGCACACGGACGTGGTTCCAAGGCAGTGGTCATGACACCGACCGGATCGTCAACGCGTTTCTCTTGTGTCGCGACGAGCTGGTGACGAAAATGGACGACAGGGCAGCGCGGGCAGCTCTCGGTCTGCTTCTCGGCAAGCGGCAATCCGACCTTGCCAGGGAGCTGGGTATCACGCAACCGTCAGTGTCGAGCAGGCAGCACGGCAGCGGCGCCGTGGCCGTGGTCCGAGCGCACGAGATCCTGAAAGGGCTGGTGCCATGATTGCGTTGGGTGTTGCGCTTTTCGCTATCGGGCTGGGCGACCTGCTCACCGGCGGGCTCGGCGGCGAGGTCAGGTCATGGCAGCGCGCCGTGGGTGGCACTGCGGTCGCCGTCGTGACAGCCGGCTTCGCGGTGCTGCTGATCGGCGGCTGGAATCCCAAGGCGGCGACGCTGCTGCTGGTATTGGTCGCCCTATCAGCCCTCCCGTGGTCACTGCTGCGAATGCCGACGCTCCAACAGCCGCACCAGCAGCAGGATCAACAGCGCGACCCACGGGCGCCAATGGCTCTTACCGGGCTTTTCTTTCCGCTCCTCGTTGTCGCTGCGGTGAGCGGGACCTGGCCCCCTGCCGGCGGCGACGCAGCCACGAAGTGGCTCTCGAACCAGCCCTTCAAGGGGTTGGCGGGCGCGGGACTCGGGCCTTTCTGTCTCGCCGTCGGCGTGGCAGTGGCACTTGTCGCTACGGCAAATGGCGTTGTGCGCTCAGTTCTCCAGATGGCAGGTACGCCGGTCGTGAAGGCCGCCCACCGGCTTCGCGGCGGCCGACTCATCGGCCCTCTGGAACGGCTCATGATCTTCGGGCTTGCTGTTGCCGGGGAGCCGACTGCTGCTGCCCTGGTCGTTTCGGCGAAGAGCCTGCTGCGTTTCCCCGAGCTCTCGAAAATGCCTTCGGCGAAAAGCGCTGGCGAACGAGGAGCAGACTGCACAGCAGCGACAGGAGATCAGAGCGCTGGGTCGGTACCGCTGCGTGCTGTGCCGCCGAACTCCGCAAGCGCCGCTGCAGCGCCTGCGCCCGAAGCGTATGCGGTTGACTACGTCACCGAGTACTTCCTCCTGGGCTCGCTGACGAGTTGGATCCTCGCTCTTGCGCCCGCGGTGCTCCTCGCGCATTGAGGGTCCGGCTCCCGATCCCGCCGCGGTCAGCAGACGCGCAAGCGGAGCGGGGCGAGGTCCGCCTCGGTGGTCGCGCGCTCCGCCAGGTCGGGCCGCAGCTCGATCGCGCGGCCGAGCCGCCGGCGCGCCTCGTCGAGGTCGCCGAGCTGCGCCTCGTAGCAGGCGAGGGTGTAGTGGACCAGCGGCCGCTCCCGCAGCGCGGGCGGGCCGGCGAGCAGCAGCTCCCGGGCCTCCGCCGTCCGCCCCAGCTCGTGCAGGCAGGTCGCGCTGTTGATGAAGTGCACCGGGTCGTCCGGGTCCAGCTCCCGCAGCACCTCGAGCACCCGCAGCGCGACCGCCGCATTGCCCCGCTTCATCGCCTCGCGGCAGATCGCCTTCCCCTCCTCGATGCCGCTCGCCTGCCCCGCGCGGATCACCCCGTCGACGACCTCGATCACCGCCGGCATGACGCGCGGCTCCGGCTCGCGCTCTGCCAGGGCGGCAAGGCGCGGCCTCATGCCCCGCAGGGAGTGCGCCACCGGCGTCCGCCGCAGCTCCGCCACCGGCGGGCACGAGGCGTTGAGCGGGAAGCTCCGCCGGACGCGCAGGACGTCGCCGCCCCCGCCCGCCCGCACCTGGTTGACCAGCGCCGCCGCGACCAGGCCGAAACGCGGGTCGTCGCGGTCGCCGGGCAGCTCCTCCAGCCACTCGACCCAGAAGTGCACGTTCGCCTCGAACAGCGTGCCGACCGGGCAGTGCGACACCAGGCGCAGCTCCTCATGCGCCAGGGCGTCGCGCTCGGCGCACAGCAGCCGGTTGACCCGCACGTCGCCGAAGGCGAGCAGCGCCGCAAACACACCGGCACGGGTCGCCGGCCCGGAGGGGAGCCGCAGCACCGTGAGCGCCTCCGTCGGCCCGGTGAGCGGGTCGCGGCGCCGCAGCGGCATGAACGCCGCGTAGCCCCAGGCGGCCCGGGTGGTGACCCGGACGTCGGGGTCGAGCGTGAGCAGCGGCAGCAGCGCGGCGGGCGAGAGCTCGCGGCGCTCGACGCGGCCGCGGACACGCTCGCACACCGCGACCCGCGCCTCGACGCCGGCGCGCTCGGCCCACTCGTGGTAGAGCGGCACGGTCAGCGCGACGAGGTCGTCGGCCTCCGTGGCGCCGGACAGGGAGATCCCCGCCTCGACGAGCCCGGTGAGGGCCTCGCCGTCCTCGCCGCCCCAGCGCTCGGTGTCGGCAAGCGCCGCGCGGACGTCGTCGGGGGACATCGGTTGACGGGACTGGACTGCAGCTCGGCGTGACACGTTCGGCCTCCGCTCCGCATCGGGGAGGCCTCGCGGCACTGGGCGGGGCCGGGAAATCCGACCCCTGAAAACCCAATGTCCCGCGCACCCTGCAACGGGAAACGCGGGACTCTAGCCGGACCTTCGTTGCCGCTTTCGCGACCGCATCCCCGCGTCACCGCGGGAAGCACCTTGGCGTCCGAACCAGGTTGCCGGACCCGGAGAACCGGGTCACTCCCGATGCACCTTTCAAGTTACGGCGCCGCGCCTCTCGCGTCAAGTTGGTTCGCTCGGCGCGACCGGAGATCTGCGGTACGCTACCCCGGAAATGGGCGTTGCCCGCGATCTGCGCAGACCATGTGGAGCGGTTGACCGATGAGCGTGCCTCCGGTGAACCCTGGCGATCGCGTCGTGGCGAGGGATCAGACCTGGCGGGTGCGGACCGTGCAGGAAGTCGCTGGCGGGCTCTCGGTCGTCGAGCTCGACAGCTTGGATCGGGCGCAGCCGGCCCGGGCGACGCTGGTCGTCCCGCCCGATGTTCTGACTCCCCTGCCGCCCGAGTCGCCCCGGTTCGACCTCGCGTCCTTGACGCCGTGGCACGCCTGGACTGTCGGCCACCGCATCATCGCAGCGACGCTGCTGCGTGAAAGCAGCGCGCTGTCCGGGGCGCTGCACGGCCGCGTCGCGCTCGAGGCGTACCAGCTCGCCCCAGCGCTCCGGCTGCTCTCACATCCCAAGCCGAGCCTGCTGATCGCCGACGATGTCGGTCTGGGTAAGACGATCGAGGCGGGACTCGCGCTCCTGGAGCTCGCGGCGCGCGGTCGAGCGGAGCGCGTTCTCATCGTGACCCCGCCGGGCCTGCTCCAGCAGTGGCAGCAGGAGCTCAAGGAGAAGCTCGGCCTCGATTTCGTGATCGTCGAAAACGCCAGCGGCCTTGCGCGGGTCATGACCGACCTGCCGGCCGGAATCAGCCCCTGGGATGCCTTGCCGCGCGTGCTCACCTCGATCGACTACATCAAGAAGGAGACGATCCGGCGGCGTGCGCTGCGCAAGCGCTGGGACCTGATCATTGTCGACGAGGCGCATGCGCTCGCGCTCGCCGGCAGTCCCCGCAACCCCTACGAGACGCAGCGAACGCGCCTGGGCACCGCGCTACGGGATTCGACGCGTGGCTTGCTGCTCCTCACTGCTACACCGCACAACGGATACGGTCACAACTTCCGATCGCTCCTGGAGCTGGTGGAGCCAACCGGCGCCTCCCTGCAGGGAGATCGCGAGGCACTCCAGCGCCGCGTGGGTCGATCGATGGTTCGCCGCATGAAGGCACAGATCACCCGCCGCCTCCCGGACGGTTCGGAGGAGCCTGTCTTTCCGCCCCGGCATGTCAGCGCGCTCCCTGTCACCGACACGCAGGGGTATGCGGCAGTCCTGGCGAAAGTGGCGACCTACTGCGCCCGCACGGCGAAGGAGGCCGCCGGCACGGACACCGAGGACCTCGTCACCTTCGCGATGCAGATCATCAAGAAGCGCGCGCTGTCGAGCCGCCGCGCCCTCTCCGAGACCCTCGAGCACAGGCTCAAGGCGCTGCGGAAGGAGGAGGAGCGCGAGACCGCGCCGGCGCGCGTGGAGCTGCGCGAGCTCCAGGCCGACCTCCCACTCGGCGATGCCCAGGCCGAGCGGATCGCGCGGCAGGTGCTGCGCTCCGCGATCCCTATCGAGGAGCGGCGGCGCAAGGTCGAGCTGTCGGCGCTCAACGGCATCCGGACGATGATGCGCAAGCTCCCCGACGCGGATCCCAAGATCGAGGCGCTCGTCGGCGAGCTGGAGCGCGCCGTCGGCGAGGCAGGCGAGAAAGTCATCGTCTTCACCGAGTACCTCGACACGCTCGAAGCGATCAAGCAGCGGCTCGAGGGTTCCCCGCTCGCAGGCAAGGCCGTGGTCATGCGCGGCGGACTCACGGCACGGCAGCGCCTGAGGGTCCAGGACGACTTCGAGAAGCCAGCGGTGAGGCTCCTGCTGGCCACCGACGCCGCCAGCGAGGGCCTCAACCTGCAGCGGTTGTGCCGCCGCGTCGTGCACGTCGAGCTGCCGTGGAACCCCAACCGCCTCGAGCAGCGCAACGGCCGTATCGACCGCTATGGCCAGACCCGCGAGCCGATCATCCGCTACCTCTACTACCCGGACAGCCCCGAGGACGACGTGTTGCACCAGCTCGCGGCGAAGATCGAGACGATGCGCTCCGATCGCGTGTCGACCCCGGATGTCCTTGGCGTGATCTCGGGCGCCGAGGAGATCGGCCGGGGCCTGGTCGACCTCGACCCGTCCTCCCCCACCGCCGCGGCCAGCGCCCGCTCCCTCGTCACCCTGTTCGAGGACCGCACCGCCGAGTTCGTCCGCAACGTCCAGCCGCTGCTGGCCGTTGGAGACTCGCAGGCCCGCGAGATCGCCGACATCGGCCGGTGGCTCGCCACCGCGACGCCGCTGGCGGCCGACGACGAGCGCTTCGAGCGCCTCGTACAGGCGGTCCTCGGCGCGCGCATGCAGCCGCTCGATGGCTCGCGCGGCCTCTGGCGGATCGAGGTGCCGCTCGACCTGCGCGGTCCCGGCGTCGAGGCGAGCTACCCCGCGGCGACCTTCCGCCGCAGTGTCGCGGTGAGCACGCGGTCCGACGAGGTCGAGTACGTGACCCCCGCCCACCCGCTCGCCCGCGCGATGGCCGACCAGGCGCGCCGCCGCCTGCTGCAGGTGTATCCCGACGAGCGCGGGCTGCCGCCGCAGCGCCTAGCGGCGCGGCGCACGCCGCGTGGCACCCCGCCGGCGGCCGTGTTCACCTTCCTCGGCGCCGTCGGCGGCGGCGACGGCGCGTCCGAGGAGCGGCTGCTCGCCGTGCGCGTCGGCCTCGATGGCACGTCCTCGATCGGCGCAGCCGACGCCGCGGTCGTCCTCTCCGACGAGCACCCCGCCGGAGAGGTGCCGTCTGTTGTCGTCGAGCGGCTCTTCGCGCCGGCGTTCGACCGGCTCGCCGGCGAGGCCCGAGCCGCCGCCGAGAGCGAGCTTCGCCGGGCCGCGCACGCGCTGCGCGAGCGCCGCGCCGAGCAGGCCGCGCTGCTTCGGCGCGAGCTGGAAACCGACCTCGCCGACCGCCTGCGCGAGCTCGACGAGGAGGAGAAGCGCGCCACCGGGCGCATCGACGACAGCGGCCAGCAGCGCCTGTTCGCGGAGGACCCGCGCGCCGGCGCCGCGTACCGCGCTCAGCGCGCCATGATCGACACCCACCGCCAGCAGCGCCTCGCCGAGCTCGCACGCTTCGAGCAGGTCGACGATCCCCTCCCCCCGCGCCCGATGGGCGTCGCCTTCCTCGTGCCGGAGGAGCTGTGAGCTTCCGCCACCTGCGCAACGTCCGCGGGTTCTTCTCCGAGTACTACCTCGGCTCGGTGTTCGGGCGCGAGACCGGGCGCGGCCGTCGCAAGGGTCTCTCCGACCGTGACAGCGACCTCGCCTACGCACGGCTGCGCAAGGTGATCGAGCGCGCCACCGGCGATCTCGCCGATCCCGCCATCGCCCGCGAGCGGGTCATCCGCCCGCTGCTCCGCGACGTGCTCGGCTTCCACCTCGGCGCCGGCGACAACCGGGTGCATGGCCTCTGGCCCACCGCCGAGGCGGAGGCGGCCGGCGAGAACCCCATCGTCCTCGCCTACTGCGGCGCCGCCGAGGAGGATCTCGACGCCGGACGCGGCCAGGCGAACCCCACCCATCGCCTCCACTCCGCCCTCGCCCGCGCCGATCTGCGCTGGGGCCTGCTCGTCACGCCCGAGCGCGTGCGCCTCGTCCGCCCCGAGGGCGAGGGCCCGCGCGGCGCCTATCTCGAGGCCGACGTCGCCGGCCTCGCGGAGTCCGACGACCCCGAGTCGTTCGCTGCCTTCCGCCGCCTGCTCTCCTCGTCGAGCTTCGTGCCCGGCCCCGACGGCCTCGTGCCGATCGACACGATCGAGAGGGAGAGCCGCCGCCACGCCGAGAAGGTCTCCGACGACCTCAAGCGTGCGGTGTTCGAGGCGGCCGAGGCGCTGGTCGGCGGCCTGCTCGCCGACGCCGAGGCGCGCGGCCTGGTTGCCGATGCGGCGGCGCTCCCCGACGAGGCAGTCAGAGCGTACCGCGACGCCGCGCTCGTCGCCCTCTACCGCATCCTCTTCATCCTCTACGCCGAGGCGCGCGACGAGCGCCTCGATGAGCACGCGGTATACAAGCAGGCGTACTCGATCCACGCGCTGCGGGATGACCTTCTCGCCGACCCGCTGCGGCCGTGGCCGGAGAACCGCTCCGGCCTCTGGCAGCGTCTCCTCGCCACCTTCCGCATCTTCGACGAGGGGCTGCCCAAGATCAGCCAGTACGACAACATCCCCGCCCGCGGCGGCGACTTCTTCGACGCGACCACGCCCGAGGGCGGCCTCCTCGCCGCCGCCCGCCTGCCCGACCGCACCGTCGCCCGCCTGCTCCTCGACCTCACCACCACCGCCGGCCAGCACGGCATCGGCCGCGAGCTCATCTCGTTTCGCGAGCTGGACATCGAGCAGCTCGGCGCGGTCTACGAGGGATTGCTCGAGTTCGAGCCACGCGTCGCCCGCGCCACCACCCTCGAGGTGCGCGTCCAGGGCAAGACGTTCGCGCTCGCGCCCGCGGAGCTCGAGCGCCTCGTGCGCGAGAAGGGCCTGGCGCTCAAGGGCGACATCGCCGTCGTGGCCGACACCACCGCACAGGCCCTGCACCCCGACGCACCCGCGCCGGAGGACGAGGCATCCGAGGACGCCGAGCCCGACGACGACGAGGACGACGCCGAGGACGAGGGCGGCAACGACGGCGACGAAGAGGGCAAAGGAGACAAGGGCGTCAAGAAGGGCGCCCCCTGCCTCCTCCTGCGCCGCCTCGAGCCGGGCGACTTCCACTTCGTGCCGAGCGCGGCGCGCAAGGGCTCGGGCTCGTTCTACACGCCGCTGCCGCTGGTAAGGGACCTCGTCCGCCACGCCGTCGGCCCGCAGCTCGAAGGCAGGACCGCGGCGGAGATCGAGAGCCTGCGCGTCCTCGACCCGGCGTGCGGCAGCGGCCACTTCCTCGTCGAGGCGATGCGTGTCATGGGCCGGGCGCTCCACCGCGCCTACGTCGACGAGCTCGACGGCAAGGCGCCGGAGCACTTCCGCCCGACCTCGCCGCAGGGGTGGGACGCCGACTGGCGCGCATCCGACGAGCAGGCGCGCGCCGCCAATTCCGAGGCGCGCGCGTGGTGCAAGCGGCGCATCGCCGAGCGCTGCCTGTTCGGCGTCGACCTCAACCCCACCGCGGTCGCGCTCGCGCGCGTCGCGCTGTGGATCGAGTCGCTCGCCGGCGACCGCCCCCTGACCTACTTCGAGCACCACGTGCGCTGCGGCAACTCACTGCTCGGCACCTGGCTCGACCGCCTCGGCCACCCGCCGCTGCCGAGCCTCGGCGCGCCGCCGGCGCCGGGTCAGGCCAACTTCGTCGCCGACGCCGTGCGCGAGCGCCTCGCCCGGGCCGCGGAGACGCGCCGCATCATCGACGAGACCGCGCCGGCGGCGCTGCTGCGGCAGGGGCTCGACCCCGAGTCGGTCGCCGAGCTGGACTTCAAGGAGCGGCAGCGCCGGGAGGCCGAAGCGATCCTCGCCGAGGCCAAGCTCCTCTTCGACCTGCGCAGCGCATCGGCGTTCGTGCCCGAGCTGTGGGAGGCGCTCGCCGGCATCGCCCCCGCGCTGGACGCTTTCGCCGGCGGCGAGCTCGCCGCGTTCATCGAGGAGCAGCGCCAGGCGTGGTGGCGCCGTCCCGAATCGAAGCGCGGCCCCCGCAACCCGTGGGACGAGCTTGAGCGGGTGCGCCAGCGCGAGCGTTTCTTCCACTGGGAGCTGGAGTTCCCCGAAGTCCTGCTCGCCAAGGAGCGGCCCGGCTTCGACGCCGTCCTCGGCAACCCGCCGTGGGACAAGGTGCTGCCCACCAAGCTCGAGTTCTACGGCCGCTTCGACATCCTCATCCGCGCCTACGCCGGCGCCGACCTCGACCGCCGCATCCACGAGCTGCACCGGGAGCAGCCGGAGCTGGCTGGCCAGTTCGGCGCCTATCGTGACCGCGCGACCGTGATCGCGCGGGTGCTCCGCCAGGGTGGCGACTTCCCCCATTCCGAAGCGCGCTCCCAGGCCGCCCACGAGGACGTCTCGAAGTACTTCGTCGATCGCGCCCTGCGCCTGATCCGCGAGAACGGCGCGGCGGGTCTCGTCGTACCCTCGGTCGTCTACAACGGCGACGGCTGCGTCGGCATCCGCCGCTTCCTCCTCAACGGGGCGACCATCGAGCGCTTCTACGGCTTCGAGAACCGCGAGAAGATCTTCCCGATCCACTCGAGTTACAAGTTCGTCAGCCTCGTGGCGCGCCGGCGCCCGAGCCCCGACGGCGCCTTCACCGCCTGCTTCATGCGCCACGCCCTCGCCGAGCTGGAGGACGACGCGCCGAAGCCGTGGCAGGTGCGCATCACCCGCGACGAGATCGAGCGCCTGTCGCCGGAGACTCTTGCCTTTCTCGAGTACCGCTCCCCCCGCGACCAGGAGATCGTCCACCGCATGCACGAAGGCCGCCCCACCCTCGGCAGCGACGAGCCGGGGAGTTGGGGCGCGCGGTTCATCAGTTGGCGCCAGCACGAGATGATCTTCAACTCTGCCGAGGACAAGGACCTTTTCACCGACGCCAGCGGCAAGCTCGCCACACCCGAGAAGGTGCTCGGCGCGGAGCCGGGGTCTGTCGCCGAGACGATCGAGAAGATGCGCGAGCGCGGCTACTGGCCCGTCTTCGAGGGCAAGAGCATCGATCAGTGGCTCGTCGGCACCAAACCAATCCGCTGGTGGCTCTCCGTCGAGCGGGCGGAAGCCAAGTACGGGCGCAAGCCCCGCGCTGAGGCGACGCTCGTGTTCCGCGAGACCGCGAGCAACACCAACGAGCGCACCTGCATCGCCGCGATTATCCCGGTGCATTCAGCCGCGTCCCACAGGCTCACGGGCATGCTCCTCGGTGGGGTCGATTCCGCTGCCGGCGCGTGTGTGCTCAACTCCTTCTGTTTCGACTACGCATTGCGGAAGCGCACAGCGGGAACGAACATCAGCTTCACGTATATGCGGCCCACACCAGTTCCGGCCGCCGACGTGGTCAACCGCCTCCCCGGCATCCAGACCCGGCTCGCATGGGAGTCCGGCCTCACGCACACCACCGGAGACGAGTCGCTCTGGCCCTTGCTATGGGACACCAACCGCGCCGTCGCCGAAGCCTATGGCCTCGGCCCTGCCGACCTCGCGCACATCCTCGACTCCTTCCCCGGCGTCAAGAAGAAGCGCCCTGCCTTCTTCGCGTACCTCCAATCCCGCCTGGCCGAGTGGGCCGCTGAGCGCTGAGTAGGCCGGGAGGATTCAGTCGCCTTGGCGGCGCACCTTGACAATTAGAGTTCGATAATCTAACTTGATTGCGACCGAATTCGGTCGGAGGTGTTCGAAATGGCAGAGTCCCCGAGTCACAAGCGAGCGAAGGCGAAGGCCGCAGGCGCCTCCGGGCAAACCGAGAAGCCCCTGCCGGGCAATCGCCGGCTGGACGCCGCCACTCCAGGTCGTGCCACCGAGGTCGAGCGCAGCGGCGCACCTGACAAGCTCCGTGACGCCGCCCGGCGCCTGCGCGACAGCGGCAAGGCGCAGCGCGTGCTGCAGGTTCCCAACCAGGACATGGCCGCCGCTGCCGACGCAATGCGTAAGGTGGGCGTCACCGGCACCGTCAAGAACATGGGTGGCACCAAGCGCCGCTCGGCGCGATGAGCTTGGAGGCAGGGGGATCGCTGGCCCCTGGGGAGGACAGGATGCGCCATCCGCTACTCCCGAATCAGGACGTAGAGAAGATCTTGTTGTCGAGCCCTTCCCGCTTCGTGGGCGAGTACGATGGTGAAGACCTGCTCATCGCCCATGCGTGGCCCTCGTCGGTGCGGCAAGTCAACACTCAGCTCTACGGCGAAGGGACAGTTTTCGCAAGGTCCTATCTTGCCGCCGCCTTCAAGACTCAACCAGGGCCGGCGCCGACCGACGGCAATCCGCGGCTTGTCCCGAGCTTCAAGTGGGTTGGCGACGTGTTGTGTGCGGTGCTCGCGGTTATCTTCGGGAAGCGCTTTGACCAACACGGATTCCTGGAACATCACGGCATGTTCTCGCTTCCACAGCTTGAGAACCCTGCGGCGATCTTCTTCCGAAACATGCCCTTCAACAGCTCCGAGCCACGAGCCGATCTTCAGATCCCCCTGAATTTGGTCGAACTGGATCGCGTCAAGCCACTGTTGCGAGGTGATCTCCTTGAGCATCCCGCGTTCGAGCTCTTCCTAACGGCCGCCAGGTTCTACCTTCGCGCCATCAGGACTTTCCAAGACGACAGCGAACTCCCATTCCTGGACCTCGTGGCCTGTGGTGAGGTCTTGGCAGGCTTTTTCACCTACAACGACGAGGAGTTGTTCGACCGGGACACCCTTAACCTGCTCGTCGAGATCCGAGCAGGTCTTCCCGAGGGCGACCGGAAGGCACGCTCCCTACGGGGACGCCTACGCCAGATCAGGCGGAGGTTCGTCCTCTCGCTCCTACGACTGCTGGACGAGCCCTTCTTCGCGAGGACAGAGGCGAAGGAAGACTGGTGCCGGCTCAGCTCCGAGGGCGTCGCAGCACGGCTCGGGGCCGCATACGATGTGAGGTCGAAGTACCTCCACGCTGGCAAGGCTTTCGGCGCGCACATGCTCCTGATGAAGTGCCTCAACGAGATTCAAGGCGGGCGCCCGGTGGTCGACGACCAGGACTGGGGCAAGGCGCTAGAGTTGACGCCGTCGTTTGTCGGGTTGGAGCGCATCATTCGCTACTGCCTGCTGCGCTTCGCACACCTTCACTTAGCCCCAATCGACCGTCGCCTTGACGGACCGGGACTGATACCAACTCCGGAGGCGCCATGACCATCACCCACGAGCAGCTCGCCGAGCGCATCCGCGCGGCACGCGAGGCCGCCGGGTTCACGCAGGACGACGTCGCCCGCGCCCTCGACATCTCGCGCCCCGCAGTGGTGCAGATCGAGGCGGGAAACCGCAAGGTGTCGAGCCTCGAGCTGCTCGCGCTCGCGCGGTTGTTCGGGCGCTCGATGCACGACTTCTTCGAGGAGAGCTTCGAGCGCGACGGCGTGGCGCAGGTATGGCGCGCGCTGCCCGAGGCGCGCAGCGACCCGGCGACGCAGGCGGGCATGAGCCACGGCATCGAGGTTGTCAACGCCATCCTCAGCCTCGAGTCGCTTCTCGGCCTGGAGAGGCTCGGGGCGGGGCTCCCGCAGTACGCGTTGGAGAGGCCGGGGACGACGTGGGAGGCGGTGACCCAGGGCGCCGAGCTGGCCGAGGGCGAGCGGCGGCGGCTGGGGCTCAGCGTGGACCCGATCGACGACCTCGGCGCGGTGCTCGAGCGGGCTGGTGTGCTGGTCCTCGGGCTGCGGCTCCCGCCGGGGGTCTCCGGCCTGACGTTCCTCAACCGGCGCATGATCACATGCGCGATCAGCTCGGGCGACGCGGCCACCCGGCAGCGCTTCTCGCTCGCCCACGAGTACTGCCACGCGCTGCTCGACCTCGGCGCGTCGGCCGGGATCGTGACCCGCGACGCGCAGCGCAAGGACCCGATCGAGGTGCGGGCGGATGCCTTCGCGGCGGCGTTCCTGATGCCGGCGGAGGGGATCCGCGGGTTCCTCGCGCGTCTCGGCAAGGGGCAGCGCAGCCGGGCGGCGGCCGGCAGCGAGGTGCGGGAAGCGGAGAGCATGTACGAGCCGCGCCGGGGCTCGAAGACGCGCGAGATCGAGGTCTGGGACGTGACGCGACTGGCGAACTACTTCGGCGCCAGCCGCCTGTCGGTGATCTGGCGGCTGTTCAACCTGCGCCTGATCAGCGCCCAGCGCCGCGAGCGGCTGGCCGAGGAGCAATCCAAGGGCTACGGCCAGCACCTGGCGGCGTTCGTCGGCAGCCTCGACGCCGAGCTCAACCCCCCTGAGCGGCCACGCCTGCCTCCCGCCGAACAGCGGCTGTTCTCGCTGGCGATCGACGCCGCAGCCGCCGACGAGATCGACCGGACGAAGCTGGTCGAGCTGCTCACACTGGCCGGACTGAAAGAAGATGAGATCTACGGGCTCCCGCTGGCTCAGAGGCGGAACGAGTAGGCGGGCGCCGGGCCATGGTGGCAACCCCTCGGCGAGTTCCCCTCCTGCTCGATGCAAACGCAATCATCGATCTCGCCAAGCTCGGCGTCTTGGCGGATGTCCTCCGCCTGCCGCGCTACGAGCCCCTCGTCACCCCCATTGTTAGGGGTGAGGTTCGCCGCCCAGAGCAAGCCGAGGCACTTGCCGCCGCCATCGCCACCGGCGCAATCGGTCAGGTCGCGCTGGAGGGCATCGAGCAGTACGCCCTCTTGGCCCCTATAACGAAAGCGGTTGGCACCGCCGATGCGGAGTGCCTCGTGGCGGCTTCGCAGCTCGGCGGGCTGCTTGCCTCCGACGAGACTCGTAGGACGTTCATGCGCGAGGCCAGGCGCCTGATCGGGGGAGAGCGACTGGTGCGCTTGCACGCCTTGCTTGCCGAGGCGATCGCCTCCGGGCTCGTGACGATGGAGCGACTCCGCGGTGCGGTGGCCGCGTTGGCGGCGACAGCAGAGAGCCCGCGCGACCGCGACGACGTCGAGCATCTCGAACGGGTACTGGCGAGGGTCGAAGAGACCATTGATCCGCGGAGGGAACCATGAGCCCCAACATTCCGCAGGCCGTACGCCACCTGATTACCCAGTACCGGCGCTTTCTGCGGACGTCGTACCGGTTCCTCGACCCCAGCCTGCGCGAGCAGTTCGAGGAGCACCTCGACCGCGCCGACGTGATCGTCAAGGGGCCGTACGTGACGCTGGCGCGCGACCTCGCGCTCGGCGAGACGCTCGCCGCCCTTGCGGCGCGCGGAGCGCTCGACCGCGAGCTGCTGGGGCTGCGGTGGGCGTTCGGGGACGGGCCGCTGTTCCGCCACCAGCAGCGCGCGTTGGAGGCGGGTCGCGCCGGGCGCTCGTTCGTGGTGACCACCGGCACGGGCTCGGGCAAGACGGAAGCGTTTCTGTTGCCCGTGTTCGACGGCATCCTCCGCCGCAAGCGCGAGGGCGTTCGCGGGGTGCAGGCTGTCCTTCTCTACCCGATGAACGCGCTCGCGAACGACCAGCTCGAGCGGTTGCGCCGGATGACGCGCGGCACCGGGACGAGCCTCTCGTTCGCGCTCTACACCGGCGACAGCGAGACCGCGTCGGCGAGGCTGCGGGAGGATCCCTCGGAGACGGAGCGCGTGAGTCGGGTGCAGATCCGCAGGGATCCCCCGGACATCCTGCTCACCAACTACAAGCAGCTCGAGTTCCTGCTGGTGCGCCACGACGACCGCGACCTCTTCACGCCGGCGCTCCGCTTCCTGGTGCTCGACGAGCTGCACTCGTACCGCGGCGCGCTGGCCACCGAGATCGCGTGCTTGATCCGGCGGATCAAGGCCCACGCCGGTCTGGCGCCGGGGCAGCTCCTCGGCATCGGGACGTCGGCGACGGTCGCCTCGGGCGAGCGCGGCGCCGATCTGCTCGCCCGTTTCGCCACCGCGCTTTTCGGCGAGGAGCTCGCCGCCGAGGACATCCTCGGTGAGGCGTACGTGCCCCCCGCGGCGAGCAGGACCACGTGGGTCCCGCGACCGCCGCGACTCGAGGAGGAGGAGCTGTATCGGCTCGACCCCGCCTCCGATGCGGCGGTCGTCGCGCTTGCCGAGAAGCTCACCGGCCGGCGCTGTCCGGGCGCCGGCGCCGTGGCGGACCGGGTGGCCGGCGTCCTCGACGGGAACGCCATCGTCGCGGCGATCGAGCAGGCGTGCGAGCGCCCGTGCTCGCTCGACGACGTGGCGCTGGCGGTGCGCGAGCGGTTCCCCGACCGCGAGGCGTTGTCGCTGCCGGAGGTGCGGCGCGAGGTCGAGGCGTACCTCATGGCCGGGAGCGTGGGGACGGAGGACGACCCGCCGCGCCTGCGCCCGAAGCTGCACGTTTTCTTCCACGGCGTCTACGACGTGGGGCTCTGCCTCAACCCGGAGTGCCGCTCACTCGTACCGCACGGCGGCGCGCAGTGCCCGCGCTGCGGCGCGGCGGCGCGGCCGGCTGCACTGTGTCGCACATGCGGCCAGGACTTTGTGAAAGTCCGATTCGAGGGCGACGACGAGAGCCAGGCCATCGGCACCGGCGACTTCTACAGCGGCGCGCGAACGGCGTTCCTGACGCACAGGCTGCACGACCTGCCGCATGAGGGCGAGGAGGACGAGGACGAAACGCGGCCGGACGGCGACGAGACGCCGCCGGCACGACCCCGCCGCACGGAAGCGCGGGAAGCGCCGGAGACGCTCGTCCCGGTGCAGGTCTGCCCCGGCTGCGGCCGGCTTGGCGCCACGGCCGCCGCGTGCCCGGTGTGCGGTGGCCAGGCGGTGGAGATGCTCATCCACAGGGGGCCGCTCCACACCTGTCCCGCGTGCGGCGACCGCTACACCAGGGGCGACATCGTCACGCCCCTGCGCACCGGCACCGCATCGACGGCTTCGGTGGTCGCCACCCACCATCTCGACGTGCTGCGGGGCGACGACCGGAAGCTGCTGATGTTCGCCGACAACCGCCAGGACGTGGCGCACCAGGCGGGGTACACGGCGGACAAGCACCGCGCCTTCGTCCTCCGCCACGTCATCGCCACGCAGGTCCGCGAGGCCGGCGGCAACGGGATCTACCTCGAGGAGCTGGTGCAGCGGACCTTCGACTCCTTCCAGGCGCAGGGCATCATCAAGCGCAACCCGAGCCGCCCCGAGCGGGAGCAATGGCTGCTTTCACTGCGCTACGAGATCGCCATGGAGGTCTCGCAGTACGCCCGCCTCCGTGCCTCCCTCGAGAACCTCGGGCTGGTCGCCGTCGATTACGAGGGACTGGATGCCCTGGCCCGGCGCGACGACCTCCATGCAGCGGCGGTGCAGGCGGGGCTGGAGGACGGGGTCGCCGTCAATCTTGTCCGCGCCATCCTGGACACCATCCGCCGCAGCCGCGCGGTGGCGTTCGACTTCTTCCAGGAGTACGTCGACCCGAACCGGCAGGGCAAGTACCGCCTGCTCGAGGAAGAGCCCTACAACGTGCGATTCCCCGAGCACTGCAGGAAGCCGCAGGGCTACGCGCTCGATCGCCCCGAGCACATCAGGAAGAGCGCCCGCCTCATCGGCGTGTTCCAGGAAAACCCGCGAGCCGGCCAGCTCACCGCCCTCCAACGCCTGGTGGCGCGCGTCGGCGGCGGGCGCGCCGGCGCCGAGACCTTCCTTCGCCGCATCGTCGCGATCCTGCTCGATCCCGAGGTGGGGCTCCTCGTCACCGTTCGCAACTTCCCCATCCCCGAGCGGGAGCGGACGCCGGGGTTGCGAGCCCTGCAGCTCGAGCCGAGCCGCATCTTCCTGCGCGCGCCGGCGGAGGGCTTCCGCTGCAACGCGTGTCAAACCTGGCGGTCGTATTCGCTCCCCACCTGCCCGACGCCGCGCTGTACTCAGGGCTCGTTGCACAGCGAACCGCTGGAGCTCGAGAACTACTACGTCAGCCTGTACTCCGAGCGGGTGCCCCAACGACTGCGGGTCGCGGAGCACAGCGCGCAGATCTCGGGCGAGGACCGTGCCGACCGGGAGACCGCGTTCAAGGAGGGGCGGATCGACATGCTGGTCTGCACGCCGACCCTCGAGCTGGGCGTCGACATCGGGCCCCTCCTGACGGTGGCCCTGCGGGGCGCACCGCCGACCCCGGCCAACTACGTGCAGAGGGTGGGGCGCGCCGGGCGGCGGATGCGGATCGGCTTCGCGTCGACGTTCTGCGCCGGCGGCGCCCACGATCGCCACGCCTTCGAAGTCCCGGAGTGGCTCGTGGCCGGGGAGTTCGAGCCGCCGATGCTGCGGTTGGAGAACCCGTACATCGTCCATCGCCACCTCCGCTCGTTCCTCCTCGAGAACCTGAACGCCCGCCTGCCGCAGCTTCTCGGCGACCTGCTCGACGACCCCCAGCACCCGACCACGTGGGATCGGGAACGGCTGCGACCCCTGTTCGATGAGGTCAGGGCACACCACGCCGCGCTGACCTCGCGCCTTGCGTCCGTGATGGCGCTCGACCGTGCGCACGGGCGCGTCAAGCGCTTCGACGATGCGGAGTGCGGCGAGGTCGCCGCCGGATTCGAGGGCGAGCTGATGCGGGTTCTGGGCGACTGGTGGCAACGGGTCGAGCAGGTGGAGCACGAGTTCGGCGAGTTCTCCCGGGTCGGCGCCTCGCGCGACGACATGAAGAAGGCGGCGGCGCGGCAGCGGGCGTTCCGTGAGCTGACCAGCGATCGTGACCGGGCTTACGTGCTCAACTACCTGGCCACGCGCGGCGTGCTGCCCGCGTACCAGTTCCCGATCGACACGTTCTCCCTCGACCCCGGTGTGGTCGACACGCCCACGATCTACCGTGCCGCTGCGATCGCCATCGAGGAGTTTGCGCCGGGGAACTTCGTCTATGCGAACGGACACAAGCTGCGGTCGATCCGCGTGCTCTACGCGGGCGGCCCGGGCAGGAGCGCCGGCACTCAGGGCCGATCGAGCGCGGAGTCGTCGGGCCGCCTCGCCCGCTTGCACCGGTGCTCGGGCTGCGACGAGATCGTCGACGAGACGCGTAACAGTTGCCCGCGCTGCGGCGATCCGCTTGCATCGGGTGTCGATGCCGTCTACGTGGATGCGTTCGAGGCCGAGGAGTCGCTGCGCATCAGCTCCGATGAGGAGAGCCGGCAGCGCGAGCGCTTCGAGATGCTGGAAAGCCTGCTCGCGCCTTCCCAGCAGGGCGCGCTGCTTTATGAATACCCGTTCGCTCCCGCGGAATACCAGAGCCTCGCCACCGTCCTGGTGTCGAACTGGGGCCGGACGGACTCCAAGAGCGGCGAGGGGCAGAAGTTCTTCCTGTGCCCGGAGTGCGGGCGTCACCTGCCCTACGACCCGATGAGCCCGGCGCTGGCCGACAAGGCCAAGCGCTGGCTGGAGGGGCATGCGCGGCTGTGCCAGGGATCTCCCGTGGCGTTGGTTCTCGCGTATCGGCTGCAGACCGACTGCCTCGTGCTCAACGTGCCGTCGAGCTGCGACGTGGAGAAGGTCGGCACCACGCGGTTGTCGCCGCTCCTGGCCACGCTGGCGGAGGCGCTGCAGGTCGGCGCCGCCGAGCTTCTCGAGCTCGAGCCTGGTGAGATCCGGTCGTTCCTTCGCCCCGCTACGAAAGAGGGGCTTGCAGACCAGATCGTCTTCTACGAGACGGTGCCTGGCGGCGCCGGGTACGTCGCCGAGATGGCGCGCAGACTCCCCGAGGTCGCGGAGGCTGCCCGCAGCCGACTCTACGGCCACGACTGCAAGAAGGCCTGCTACCTGTGCCTGAAGCACTACCGCAATCAGGGTTGGCACGCCTCGTTCGACAAGGACCGCGTGCGCGACACGCTGCTCCTGCTGTCGCAGCAGCAGCCGGCTGCGGCACGCCAGTGCTCGCCGGGAGATGGCGTATCGGTCCTGGATCGCATGCTGCTGGCGCGAGCCGCCGAGGCTGCGACCGGTGGCGCCGTGGACCCGAAGACTGGGCGCTATCGCAAGGGACCCATCGAACAGCCGCTGGCTGCCGCATTTGCCACCATTCAGGGCCTCCCGATCCCGGATCGGGACTTTGAGGTCCGCGAGCCCGCGACTGGTACGTTGATCACCGTGCCGGACTTCACCTGGGAGGCGGCGAAGGTCGCGGTGTTCTGCGACGGGTTCGCCGTGCACGGCAACCGGGACACGCTCGAGCTCGACGCCCGCAAACGCAACTGGCTCCAGGCCCACGGCTGGGCGGTTCTGACGTTCTGGGGCCGAACCATCCTTAAGGACCCGCTGCGATGCGCGCGCGAAGTGGCCGATCTGCATGCGAGCCGCGTTCATCGAGGTGTAGGCGCATAGCGCCATCGCAGAGGCCTCCTCCGGCCCACACCGGGGCGAAAGCGGTGGATGGCGGGCCGGGGACGGGAAAGTCGGTGATCGCGCTGAACCTCATGAGCCGGCTGCTTCGTGACGGCTTGAACGCCCACTACGCCACCGGCTCGCGAGCCTTCACCGAGACGCTGCGGACGGTCATCGGACGCCGTGGCGCCCCCCAGTTCATGTACATCCGTTTCTACGGCGAAGCCGAGGCGAATGCCATCGACGTCCTGATCTGCGACGAGGCCCACCGGCTCCGCACGCTGATAGCTCGTGTTTGTTCACAAGCGCCCAGCTCTGGGCGCACGACCCGGGCGGGCTCGACCAGGTCGGCTGCGTCTACACGGCGCAGGGGTTCGAGTTCGACTACGTCGGCGTGATCGTCGGGCGCGACCTGCGGTACGACCTCGACGCCAACGCGTGGGTCGGTGACCGGAAGGCATCCTTCGACGTGAAGGTGAAGCAGGGCGGCGACAGCTTCGTCGACCTCGTCAAGAACACCTATCGCGTGTTGCTCTCCCGCGGCCTCAAGGGCTGCTACGTGTGCTTCCTCGACCGCGACACCGAGCGGTTCTTCCGGACGCGAATCGACGGACCCGTTGCGGAGCCCCGCTTGGAGCAGCTCCTGTCGGAGGAGGCGCACGTCGACGTCCGAACAGTGGAGCCCTTCCGGCGGCTCGGCCCGACGGAAGTCACGCCCTTCGAGAACTGCGTCCCGCTGTACGACCTCGCCGTGGCCGCGGGGACCTTCTCCGAGGGGCAGTCCGTGGACGAGGTCGGCCTCGGCGACGAGGACCGGCGCCCCGGAGACTTCACCTGGGTCGAGCTGCCCGAGGTGTTCAAGGCGAAGCGCGGCCTGTTCGTCGCCAGGGTCGTCGGCGAGTCGATGAACCGCCGGATCCCCAACGGCGCATGGTGCCTCTTCCGCCTCGCGCCGAAGGGCTCGCGCGCGGGCAAGGTCGTGCTCGCGCAGCATCGGGACATCAGCGACCCCGAGACCGGCGGACAGTTCACGGTCAAGCTCTACGAGAGCGCCAAGGTCAGCACGCCTGACGACTCCTGGCGGCACGGCTCGATCGTGCTGCGGCCCGACAGCACCCTGCCGGGCTACGAGCCGATCATCCTGACCGGCGACCAGGCCGACGACCTCCGGATCGTCGCCGAGCTGGTCGCGGTGCTGGGGTAGGTCTCGGATCAAGCGAGGTTCCTGGTACGCAATCAGGTGAAGTGCATGGCCAGCTCGCGATACTCCTGCACCCTGCGTACCCGGCACCGTCAAGCGATACCCCGCGCGACGCCCTGGCAGTTGAACTGCAACATAAGCACGATTAGACTAAACGAGTCTAGACTCACCGGAGGTTACATGCGCTTCGTGAATCGTGAAACGGAGCTGGCGATCGTGACGCAGGACCTGGGGTCGCCCCGACCCTCGCTCTTCGTCCTCTATGGTCGCCGAAGAACCGGAAAGACCGCCCTCCTGCGCAAGGCGGTCGAGACTCGCCGATCGGTGTTCTTCACGGCCGACCTCGGCAGCCCGCGCGATCATCTTGCGAGCTTCTCCACCGCCGTCAGCGAGAGCCTGGGCACCGAAGGGCTCGAAGGCGCCGTTTTCCCGAGCTGGGAGCAGGCGCTCAGGTTCTGCATCCGCCGGGCCCAGCGGGAGCCTCTGACCGTGATCCTGGACGAGTTCCAGTACGTGGCAGGCGCCGATGCGACGCTGCCGTCGGTTTTGCAGCGCCTCTGGGACACCGAATTCCAGGGCAGTCGGCTTTCGCTCGTGATTTGCGGTTCCTACGTGAGCTTCATGGAGCGCCAGGTGATCGGCGCCAAGAACCCACTCTACGGCCGGCGAACGGGTCAGTTGCTGCTGGCGCCGCTGCGCTTCCGGGAGGCCGGCCTCTTCTTCCCGAGCTGGACGGCCGATGCTGCGATGTCCGCGGTGGCCGTCCTCGGGGGTATTCCGGCGTATCTGCAGCAGTTCGACGAGACCGAGGATCTCGCAACCAACACCATGCGGACCGTCTTGCAGCAAGGCGCGCCCCTTTATGACGAGCCTCGTTTCCTCATGATGGAGGAGCTACGGGAGCCCCAGGTCTATTTCTCGATCTGCCGTGCCATCGCCAACGGTCACGGCCGACCCAACGAGATCGCCCAGGCAGCCGGTCTGCGCGATCGCGGCGCGGTCGGCCCGTATCTTGCGGCGCTCCAGGACATGAAGCTGGTCGAGCGGCGGACCCCGGCGACGGTGCGCAATCCCGAGCGCTCGCGGCAGGGCCTCTATCGCCTCGCCGACCCGTTCTTCCGCTTCTGGTTCCGGTTCGTCTACCCGAGCCGCGCCGCGCTCGAGGCTGGCGACGCGGAGCTGGTGTGGTCACGGAAGGTCGAGCCGCACCTGGCGCAGCACGTCGCAGGAGCCTTCGAGGAGGCATGCCGCGAGCACCTCCTCTTGCTCAACCGGGAAGGTAGACTTTCCGCCACCTACGATCGCATCGGGGGCTGGTGGCGCGGCCCGAACGAGGTCGATCTCGTCGGTATCGCGGACGACGGCGAGGTCCTGCTGGCGGAGTGCAAGTGGTCGACGAAGCCCGTCGGGACGGACGTCCTGGATGCCCTCAAAGAGAAGCTGAAGCATGTCCTGGCTGATGTCGACAGGAAGACGACGGGAATCCGCTTCGCCCTGTTCTCCCGCAGCGGGTTCACTGCCGCCCTGCGACGCCGGGCACGGGGAGAGACCATTCACCTGTTCACCGTGGAGGAAGTCCTCCGCGGTTGACAGGAGGTCTCGGGCCGGCGCCACGAAAGCGCCCGCATCTCTGTGGACTTCCAACACTCAGCGAGCAGTTTGGCGAAGCCGCCGGCGTGCCGGGCGCCTGCGCCGCGCCCGACGCTGCACCGCCTTCTCCGTCGCAACGACCGGCGGCATGTGAGGTGTCGGGTACGTAGTCAGCCGAATTGCATGGTCAGCTCGCGATACTTCAGCACCTTGCGTACCCGGCACCGTCACCATGCGGCGGCGGCCAGGACCTTGTACAACGACTCCGGCGCGCCACGCTATCAGCGGAGGCGGAAATGGACGAGGCAGCTCTGCTCGGGAGAATCCGTGTTAACCCGAGGATCTTCGGGGGAAAGCCGATCGTGCGCGGTTACCACCTGGCGGTGGAGCACGTCCTCGGCATGCTTGCAGCCGGCGACACGGTCGATAGCCTGCTCGCCGCCGACCCGTGGCTCGAACTCGAGGACGTCCAGGCGTGCCTCGCGTACGCGCACCGTCTCGTCGACCACGAGAGGGTCGAGCCGTTGCTGGAATCCGGCTCTTGAAGGTCCTTCTCGATTTGTGTGTTTCAGCGCCGGCGAAGAAGACGATGGAGGAGGCCGGCCATGATGTCACATGGTTGGAGACTGGGAATTCGATCCGGGCGATGACGAGGTGTTGGCGAGAGCCTGTTCGGAACGTCGAGTCCTCGTTACGCTCGACAAGGATCTCGGCGAGCTGATGGTGGTCCAGGATCGTCCACACGCGGGCATCATCAGGCTCGTGGGCTTCACCGCTTGCGAGCAGGGCCCGACGTGCGTGCGCGTCCTGGCGCTCTATGCGTCCGTCCTCGATGCGGGTGCCCTCCTCACCGTGGGCCAGCGCCGGGTAAGGAATTGGTAAGTCCTCGCCCTGCCCCGTCTAGCCCGGCGGTGGCGCCAGCGTCACCATT
>CAZQLL010000029.1:0-47042 GCA_964594125.1 uncultured Thermoanaerobaculia bacterium
AGGATCTGCAGCAGCACGTTGAACACGTCGGGGTGCGCCTTCTCGATCTCGTCGAGGAGCACCACGGAGTACGGCCGGCGCCGCACGGCCTCCGTGAGCTGCCCGCCCTCTTCGTGGCCGACGTACCCGGGAGGCGCACCGATCATGCGGGCCACGCTGTGCTTCTCCATGTACTCCGACATGTCGAGCCGGACCATCGCCTTCTCGTCGTCGAAGAGGAACTCCGCCAGAGCGCGCGCCAGCTCGGTCTTGCCGACGCCGGTTGGACCGAGGAAGAGGAACGAGCCGACCGGGCGGTTGGGGTCCTTGAGGCCCGCGCGGGCGCGGCGCACCGCGGTGGCGACCGCCGTGACCGCCTCGTCCTGGCCCACGACGCGGCGGCGCAGGCGCTCCTCCATCGCCAGCAGCTTCCCCTTCTCGCCCTCCATCAGCTTCGCCACCGGGATGCCGGTCCAGCGGGCGACGACCTGCGCGATCGCCTCCTCGCCGACCTCCTCGGCGAGCAGCGTGCCATGCTCCGTCTGGTGGGCCTTCAGCGCCCCCGAGGTCTCGTCGAGCAGCCGCTGCAGCCGCGGCAGCTCGCCGTAGCGGAGCTGCGCCGCCTTCTCGAGGTCGCCGTCGCGCTGCGCCCTCTCCGCGGCTTCGCGCGCCGCCTCCATCTGCTCCTTGGCGGCGCGGATGTCGCCGATGAGCTGCTTCTCGCGCTGCCACGACGCCTTCATCTCGGCGATCCGCTCCTTCGTCTCGGCGAGCTCGCGCTCGATCTCCTCCAGGCGTTCCCGCGACCCGCGGTCCCGCTCCTTGGCCAGGGCGCGCTTCTCGATCTCGAGCCGCAGCGCGCTGCGCTCGAGCTGGTCGATCGGACCAGGGAGCGAGTCGATCTCGATGCGCAGCCGCGAGGCGGCCTCGTCGACCAGGTCGATCGCCTTGTCGGGCAGGAAGCGGTCGGTGATGTAGCGGGACGACAGGGAGGCGGCTGCGACGATCGCTGCGTCGGTGATGCGCACCCCGTGGTGCACCTCGTAGCGCTCCTTCAGGCCGCGCAGGATCGCGACCGTCTCCTCGACCGTCGGCTCGCCGATCAGCACCGGCTGGAAGCGGCGCTCGAGCGCGGCGTCCTTCTCGATGTGCTTGCGGTACTCGGACAGCGTGGTGGCGCCGATGCAGCGCAGCTCGCCCCGCGCCAGCGCCGGCTTGAGGAGGTTGGCGGCGTCGATCGCCCCCTCGGCGGCGCCGGCGCCCACCAGGGTGTGGATCTCGTCGACGAACAGGATCACCTCGCCGTCGGAATCGACGACCTCCTTGATTACCGACTTGAGGCGGTCCTCGAACTCGCCGCGGTACTTCGCGCCGGCGATCAGCGCGCCCATGTCGAGCGCGACGATGCGGCGCCGCTTCAGCAGCTCCGGGACGTCGCCGGCGGCGATGCGCTGCGCCATCCCTTCCGCGACGGCGGTCTTCCCCACCCCCGGCTCGCCGATGAGCACCGGGTTGTTCTTGGTGCGCCGGGTGAGCACCTGCATCACCCGGCGGATCTCGTCGTCGCGGCCGATGACGGGGTCGAGCTTGCCGGCGCGCGCCAGCTCGGTGAGGTCGCGGCCGTATTTCTTCAGCGCCTCGAGCTTGTCCTCCGGGCTCTGGTCCGTCACCCGGTGCGAGCCGCGCAGCTCCTGGAGCGCCTTCAACAGCAGGTCGCGGGTGACGCCGTGGCGGGCGAGCAGCTCCGCCGCCGAGCTCCCCGGCACGGCCGCGATCGCCAGCAGCAGATGCTCGACGGAAACGTAGTCGTCCTGGAACTGCGGCGCCAGCTTCGCAGCCGCATCGAGCACACCGCGCAGGTCGCGCGACGGGGCAGGCTCGGCGCCGCCCCGTGCAGCGGGCAAGCGGTCGAGGTCGCGCCGCACGTCGTCCTGCAGGCGGCCGAGCGGCACGCCGATCTTGGCGAGCAGGCGCGGCGCCAGCCCCTCCGGCTGCTCGAGCAGGGCGCCGAGCAGGTGGGTCGGCAGCACGTCGGGATTGCCCCGCGCGCGCGCCGACTCCATCGCGCCCTGCAGCGCCTCTCCGGCCTTCAAGGTCATCGTGTTGCTGCTCATGATCGTCACTCCCGGCACCGCTTCAGCGGTGCCCTTCCGTAGTATCATAAGATCTTAGTGTGGTTTTGTCAAATCGTTGCGCTCAGAAGCTGAGTATGTATTGCTAATATTTCCTCCCGTGATCCTTTCCGGCTCGCCGCGGCGCCCGCCTCGGTGAGCCGCAAAAGACATGTAGAATGCCGGCACCATCCGCCGCGAGGTCCCCGCGAGGGCCTCACCAACGGCGCTCGATACGGAGGGTTCATGAGCGAGAAGCGCTTCACCCCAGTCGTGCCCGCCAGCCAGGAGATGTCCGAGTTCACGGTCCGGGCGCTGCTCATCGGCCTCGTCATGTGCGTCGTGCTCGGGGCTGCGAACGCCTACCTCGGGCTGCGCGCGGGGATGACGATCGCCGCGACGTATCCGGCAGCGGTGATCGGCATGGCCGTGCTGCGCCTCCGGCGCGGCTCGATCCTCGAGGAGAACTTCGCGCGCACGGTCGGTTCGATCGGCGAGTCCGTGGCGGCCGGGGCGATCTTCACGGTACCGGCGTTCGTCATCCTCGGGATGTGGAAGTTCGATCCCGAGCACATGCTGCGGGAGTACCTGCTCGCATCGGCGCTGATGATCCTCGGCGGCCTCCTCGGCATCATGTTCGTCACCATCCTCCGGCGGGTGATGGTCGAGGACGCCTCACTGCCGTTCCCCGAGTCGGTGGCGGCGAGCGAGATCCACAAGGCCGGGCAGCGCGGTACCGACGCAGCCGTGCAGCTCTTCCAGGCGATGGGCGTCGGTGCGGCGATCAAGCTCATCGGCGACCTCGGTGTCTTCCGCGCCAAGAACTACTTCCAGCTTGCGGTCGGCAAGCTGCAGGAGGGCTTCGTCCGCCTCGGCCTCTCTGGCGACGCGAAGAGGGTGACCGCCGGCGGCGTCACCACCTTCGCCGCACCGGAGATCACCCCGGCGTACCTCGGCGTCGGCTACATCATCGGCCCCGAGCTCGGCGCCCTCAACTTCGCCGGCGGACTGCTGGCGTGGGGGCTGTTCGTGCCGCTGCTCGTCTACTTCGTCGGGCCGACGATGATCGGCCAGTACACCGACGCGGCCGGCGCGCAGAACTGGGCGGGACTGACCGGCCACCTGTACCGTTTCGTCGTCCGCCCGATCGCGGTGGGCGGCATGCTCGTCGGCGCGTGCTACACCCTGTACCGCATGCGCAAGAACCTCATCGCCGGCATCCGCCGCGGCATCGCCGACGTCAGGAAGAGCGCCGCCGCGAGCGCGGCGACCGAGCGCACCGAACGCGACCTGCCGTTTAAGACGGTGCTCGTCGGCATCGCCGCGATCCTCGCCCTGATGGTGGCCCTGTACTTCTACTTCACCAAGGGCCTCGGCTCGGCGCTGGTGGCCGCCGCCGTCATCCTGGTGACCGGCTTCTTCTTCGCCGCGGTCTCGGGCAACCTCGTGGGGATGATCGGCTCGTCGAACAACCCGATCTCCGGCCTGACGCTGGCCACTACGGTCGTCGCGGCGCTGACCATGGTGATCGTCGGCGCCAAGGGCGCCGCCGGCGTCGCCGCGGTGCTCGCCGTTGCGGCGGTGGGGTGCGTGTCGGCGGCGGTGGCGGGCGAGATGCTGCAGGACCTCAAGGTCGGGCACATCCTCGGCGGCACGCCGTGGAAGATGCAGGTGGGCGACATCCTCGGCGTGATCTTCGCCGGCCTGCTGCTGTTCTTCCCGCTCTACCTGATGCACACCTCCGACGTCGCGCGCTTCCCCGGCGTCGGCGGCTTCGGCGGCCCGACCTACTCCGCGCCGCAGGCCGGCCTGATGGCCGCCCTCTCGCAGGGGATCGTCGGCGGCGAGATGGCGTGGCCACTGGTGGTGGTCGGCATCGCGATGGGGATCTCGCTGATCCTCGTGAAGGTGCGCTCGCCGATGCTGTTCTCGGTCGGCATGTACCTGCCGCTCGAGACGACGTTCGCGATCTTCGTCGGCGGCGTCATCCGCGGCATCGTCGACACCCTGCGCGACAAGCGCGGGATGAACGCGGCGCAGAAGGCGCGCGTCGAGAACGCCGGCGTCCTCGCGGCCTCGGGCCTGATCGCCGGCGAAGGCCTGATGGGCCTCGTCGTCGCGGGCGTCGTCGTCGCGCGCAGCGACAAGACGTTCCCGACGCTGGCGTCGTTCTCGTCGATCGCGCCGTGGCTGGCGATCGCCGTCCTCGCCGGCCTCGCCGCATACCTCGTGTTCGTGCCGCTCGCAAAGGCCGGCGCCGCCGACGAGCCGGCGCCGCCCACCGCGGTGATGTGATGACCGGCGCGGCCGGAGCGCGTGAAGGAGCACCGGCACGCGCTCCGGCCAGCCCCCGCGGGGGCTGGCCGCCGCTCGCCCCGCGCCTGCGCCGACGGCTGGAGCGTGGGGGTTGATGTCTGCGCGGCCGCTCGCCGTCCTGCACGCGCTGCACCGCACGACGCAGACCAGCGGCGCGCTCACGCAGGCGATCGAGGCGGCGCAGGGACTGACCGCCATCGGCCACCGCGCCGCTCTCCTCACCCGGCCCGATGCCGCCGTCGAGCGGCGCTGCACCGAGGCCGGCGTCGCCCATCTGTCGCAGCGCCTGCGGCACCCGCTGGACCTCGCGTCGATGCGCCGCCTCGCCGACCTCGCCGCCGAGCTGCAGGTCGACGTCGTCCACGTGCACTGCGGGGTGACCCTCGGCGTCGCGCTCGGCGCGACTGCGGTGGGCGCCCGCTTCGCCCTCGTCGCCACGCGCTCGACCTCGTTCCGGCCGCGCCCGCTCGCGGCACGCGCCCTGCGCTCGCAGCGGGTGCAGCGGGTGGTCGCCACCAGCGCGGCAGTGCGCGACGTCCTCGTCTCCAGCCGCACCGTCCCCGCGGAGAAGGTCGCGGTGGTGCCCGGGAGCGTCGACCTGGCACGCTTCGACGCGCGTGACACCAACCCGCACTCCGTGCGCCGCCGCCTCCAGGTGCCTGACGGCGCACCGCTGGTCGGCCACGTCGGACTGCGCGAGTGGAAGGGATGGAAGCACACGCTGGCGGCCATGGTCGGAGTCGCCGCCGCGGCGCCCGACGCCTGGCTGCTGCTCGGCGGCTGCCTGTCGGAGCGGCAGCGGCGCGGGGCGGCGGAGCTCGCCGCCGAGGTGCAGCTCGCGCACCGCGTCGTGATCGCGCCCGCCACCGACGCGATCGCCGACATGCTTGCGGCGTGCGACGTCGTGGTCGACGCGTCGTGGGGCGGAACCGCGACCTCCGGGGTCATCCGCGAGGCGATGGCGCTCGCGCGGCCGGTCGTGGCGACCGCCGTCGGCGGCAACGCCGAGCTGATCGCGGACGGAGTCTCCGGCCTCGTCGTGCCGCCGCGCGACCCCGCGACGCTGGCCGCGGCTATCCTCCGGCTGCTGCGCGACCGCGGGCTCGCGGACCGCCTCGGGCAGGCCGCGCGGGCGCGCGTCCGCGACGAGTGCGCGCCGGAGCTGCGGGCGATGCGCCTCGTCGCGGTCTACCGTGCGGCGCTCGCCGAGCTCGCCGCGGCCACTCCCGCGTAGCGGCGCGCCGCCCGAACGGCCGCCGCCACGGCGTCCGCGCGGGGAAGGGCATCAGGCGCGCAGGCAGGTGATCCACAGCTCCCGCTTGCGCGGTCCGTCGAGCTCCACGAGGTAGACCGCCTGCCACCGTCCGAGCGCCAGCTCGCCGCCCGTGATCGGCACGCTCACCGCGGTACCCACCAGCGAGGAGAGCAGGTGGGCGTCGGAGTTCCCCTCGGCGTGCCGCCACGAGAGGCGCGGAACGAGGGCGGCGAGGCCGGCGACGAGGTCCTCGGCGACGTCCGGGTCGGCGTTCTCGTTGAGGGTCACCGCGGCAGTGGTATGGGGAACGCTGACGAGGCAGGTCCCCTCCTCCACCGCCGATGCGGCAACCGCCTCCTGCACGAAGCTCGTGACGTCGACGAGCTGGCGGCGACGCTGCGAGGTCACCTCGATCACGTCCACGGGTAGGCGCTCCCTTCCGGCCAGTACAGCATCCTGTACCCCTCGGCGAGCAGCACGACGCGGTGCACGTAGTCGTGGGTCTCGGGGATTTCGAGCGCCTCCACGAACTCCGGGCCGTCGTGGCGCCGCGCCAGCTCCCACACCTCGCGGGCGCGCCGCTCGCCGCCGTTGTAGGCGGCGACCGCCGCCGTCCACGAGCCGCCCAGCGACCGCCGCCAGTCTGCCAGCAGCGAGGCCCCGAGCAGCAGGTTGGTGGCCGGCTGCAGCAGGTCGGCGGTCGTCGTGCCGCGCAGCCCGAGGGCGCGCGCCTTCTCGATCCCGGTGGCGGGGACGACCTGCGCCAGGCCGACCGCCCCGGCGGCCGAGCGCGCCTGCGGCGACCATGCCGACTCCTGCCGCACCACGCCCGCGAGCAGCCACGGCGGCACCCCGGCGCGCCGCGCCGCCGCCTCGACCTCGCCGCGCAGCGGCAGCGGCAGGTAGCGCGCGAGCAGCTCCCGCGGCAGGCCCGCCCAGGGGCCGGACAGCAGGCGCGGCTCGGCGCGCAGCAGCAGCGGCACCGCCTCGATCGCCGGCATCTCCGCGAGCGCGAGCAGCCCCAGCCAGGCGTCGTCCGGGACCGGCCCCCGCTCGAGGTCGGACCGCCAGGCGACGATCACGTCCGCCACCCGCCCGGCGGCGAGCAGGTCGGCCGCCCACGCCGGCGGCGGCGGCACCACCGCCGCTTCCCCCGTGAGCGCCACCGCCACGCCGCGGCGGCCGAGCTCGGCGGCCGACCACAGGGCGGGAAGGTCGGGAAACCCGCTGTCCGCGAGGGCGCGCAGTGCCGTCGGATCGCCGGCCCGGGCGGCGCCGCGCGCCTGCCAGTAGGCCACGATGCGCCGCACGCGCGGCCCCGCCGCCGCCGTGCTCGCCGGCGCCTCCCACCTGTCACGCCGCTCCCCGGCGCGCAGCGCCAGGCGCCGCCACACCCACTCCCAGCGCGGCACCGAGCGGTCGAACGAGCGCGCGATCGGCGCCTCGGCGTCGGCCAGGCGCCCGAGCTCGACGCACGCCTCGGCGAGGATCAGGTCGGCGCGGCGTGCCGCCGCCTCGCTCGATCCCGCCAGGCGCCGCGCCCGCTCGGCGGCGGCGAGGGCGCGCGCGAACCCGGCCTGGCGCTCGCCGCGCGGGCCGGACCAGGCGAGCTGGCGCCACGCCTCGGCGCGCTCCACCGCGCCCTCCACGTTGCCTGCGCCGAGGCGATCGGCCCACGCCAACGCCTCCCGCGGCCGCCGCAGGCGCAGCGCCGCCCGCGCGCCGGTCAGCGCCGCCGCGCCGCCCGCGCGGCGGGCCGCGCGCAGGGCGCCGCCGGCATCGCCGGCCGCGAGGAGCGCCGCCGCGCTCTCGGCCCACTCCGCGGCGGTCAGCGTGCGCTCGATCGCCGCCAGGTCCTCGCCGGGAAGCACGCTCGCGAAGTCGCCCGGAAACTCGATCGCCAGCCGCCGGCGCGCCGCCGCGCCGCCCGCGCGCGTCCCCGCCAGCACCGCGAACGCCCGGAGCCGCTCGGGCGCCGCCAGCTCCGCGATCGGTGGCAGCGCCCGCGCGGCGGCCGCCTCGTCGCCGCGCTCGCGGAAGCGCTCGGCGGCGCGCAGGCGCAGGCGGCGCGCCGCCGCAGCGGGAAGCCACGGCGCGGCCGCAGCGTCGGCCCACGCCTCGGCCGGGGCCGACGACGACGCCATGGCCTCCTCGAGGCGACGCGCGGCGACGACCGCGACGCCGTCGGACGGGGCGGCGGCCGCGAAGGCACGCAGCGCCGCGACCGGCGACGGTACGTCGCACGCGAACAGGCCCCAGAGCAGTGCGGCCCGCCGCCTCTCGGCCGGCGCGCCGTCCCGTGCGACCACGAGGGACGCCCGTGCGCGCGCGGCGGCGTCGCCGCCGACCGCCAGCGCCGCGGCGAGCGCCGGCGGCGGCGGCTGCCGGCAGGCTGTGGCCGCGCAGACGAGCGCGGCGATGAACAGCGCGAGCCGCCCGGCGCCCGCCGCGGCCGATCGCGGACGGACACCGGCCGGCAGCGCGATCTGCGCGCGCGCTTCCCGCGGGCGGGGGAGAATGACCAAGGGCCAGGCGGCGTTACAGGCCGAGCGAGTCGGGGTCGCCGTCCCCCAGGATGCGGACCAGCTCCTCGTAGAAGTAGTTGGAATCGGAGCGGATATCGGCCGGGACGCGTTGCTCGTACATCTCGCGCGAACGGTCGATGTCCTCCTTGAGGCGTCTGTAGATGTCGCGGGACGCGCGGCCGTCCTGCACCGCCTGCTCGTTGTAGAGGCGGATCTCGGAGACCAGCAGGCGCGCGAACCGCCGCGCCTCCTCATGCTTGCGCTCCAGCTCCGGCGAGCGCGCGGCGACCGGGCGCGGCTCCACCTTGAGCTGCACGGTGGCGCCGGCATCGTGGACCGCGGGCGGCTGCGGCTCGGGCGCCCGGGCCGGCGCCGGCGCCGGGACCACGGCGGGCGGCGGGACCGGCGCCTCGACGGCGACGGCAGGCGGAGGCGCCGCGACGGCGACCGGGGCCGTCGGCAGCGGCAGGGGAGCGGGCTCCTCCTCGAGCGCCGGCGGCAGCTCGGCAGCCGGGGGGCCGATCTCGACCGGGTCGAGGATCGCGGGAGTGGGGACGACCGGCCGGACCGCCAGCGTCTCGAGCAGCAGGCCCGTGAGGAACGCGAGGAGCTGAACCGTCTCCGCGATCACCGGCTGGCCGGCGTCGAGGGCCACCAGACCGCCGACCACCTTCCCGCGCAGCGACAGCGGTACCATCAGGGCGCGGTTCTCGGAGGCCGGGAGCCAGCCTGCGAGCAGCGGCTCATCGGCCACCGCCACGGCGACCGGGACGCCCTCGGACACTTTCTGGAACGCCGGCGACGTCGAGAGCGAACCGCGCCAGCCGCGCACGGGGTCCTCTTCGGTGAAGCCTGCGCCGCTCCAGCCGACGACGTTGCCGTCACGGAAGACGACGATCGCCCGCGGTCCGCACCACGGCGCGAGCTGGCGGAGCAGTTCCTGCAGCACCTCCGACTGGGCGCGCCCGCGGTCGAGGCTGCGCAGGCACTCCAGCGGTGGCGTCGCCGCGAGCACCGGGCGGGTCAGCGCCGCCATCCGCTCGGGGAGCGCCGCCAGGGGGAACAGCACCTCGAGGTCCGGAGGAAGCACCGCGCCGAGCTCTGTGACGGTCCGCGCCGCCGTCTCCTCGACCTCGCGGGCGACCGCTTCGAGCTTTGCCTTCAACAGTGCCGCCGCGCGCTCGCGCGCCCCCACCAGCTCGGCAACGATCGTTTCCTGCTCGTCCATGGCCGCCTCCCGCCGCCTTCTCCAGGTCAGCTTCGCATTATCGGCAAGCGGAGCAAAGCCTGTCAAGGAAAAGTGCCCGTTGCGCCTGTTGCCGCTTCTGCCGGCCTCTGCTACCTTCCGCCGGGAGCGAAGGAGAGCCCTGCCATGCGCGCGCGCTTCACGTGTGCTGCCGTCGCCGTCGTCGCCGTTGCGATCTCGTGCGGCGAGAAACCCGACAAGCCCGCCGCCGGCGCCGCCGCGGCGAGCGCCGGGCTGGCCCGCATCCAGGCCGCGCGCGCCGAGCTCGTGCAGGTCTGGGACGCCCTGGAGGCGCTGCGCGACGAGCTCGACGCCCTCGAAGGAGCGCAGCGCCTCACCCCGGCCGAGGCCGCCCGCCGCTCCGAGCTGGCGGCACGGGTCAAGGAGGCGGAAAGTCGCTTCGAGTCCGCCTATGGCGCGGACCAGAGCGCGCTCGCCGACTTCCTCAACGACGCGCTCAACTCCCGCCCGCAGGACCCCACGACGCTCACGGCGCTGCGCCTGTATCTCGACAGCGCGTTGCGCAACGCCCGCGACTTCATCGGCCGCTCGGGCGACTACCGGCGCGCCATCGAGCTGCTGGAGACCGCCCGCGGGTACTACGAGGCGGTGTCCGCGCCGGTTCCCGAAGACCTCACCGCGGCGATCGCCGGCGCCCGCGATTTCCGCACCATCACGCGCGCCCGCTTCGACCAGCTCAGGAAGGGCATGAAGGGGAGCGAGGTGAAGGCGCTCGTCGGCGTGCCCTACTACGCCAACGTCCGCCACTCCGAGGTCGGCGGCAAGCGCGTGACGAGCTGGCTGTACAGCCGCGACGACGGCGACGTCGCGGCGCTCTACTTCGACGACCGCGGCCAGCTCTACGCGTGGAAGTGGGACGCCAAGCGCAGCGAGTGATCCGGCTCCCGGCCCGGCGCCGGGGCGCCGGTCCCAATCGCGGGCCGGCGGTCGCTTGACCGCACCTGCGGTCGCCTGCTACGCTTTCCATCCTTTCTCGCGCAGCCGTGCCGGGTTCCGGTGCGGCAATCGTGCGCGGACTGGGGGTGAGGTCGCCCGATGCCCGTGGTGCACGTACGGGACAACGAGTCCTTCGAGCAGGCGCTCCGTCGCTTCAAGCGGAAGTGCGAGAAGGCCGGCATTCTCTCGGAGATCAAGAAGCGGCAGTACTACGAGAAGCCGAGCGTGAAGCGCAAGCGGAAGCTCGTCCAGGCCCGCAAGAAGATGCTCCGCAAGCTGTCGCAGCAACGGAAGGCCGGCCTCCTTTAGGCCAGACGCCGTGACCTCAGGCTTCGCGGCGGTCGAGCTCGATCGCGTCCTCCGGCTGGTCGGCTCGTTCGCCCGCAGCGAAGCGGGACGCAAGGAAGTTCTCGCGACCCTTCCGCGGTTCGACGCCGCGGAAGGGTCGCGCGTCTTTGCCCTTGCCAGCGACGTCGAGCGCTTTGTCGCCGCGCATGGAGCTCTCGGCTTTTTCGGGCTCGACGCCGCCGCGCTGCTCCAGGGCGACGCGCCGGCCGCCGACGCCCGCGATCTCGCGCACCTCGTGGGCTTGGTGCGCGGCATCGTCGACACCCGCGCCGAGGTGCTTGCCGCCGCCGCCCCGGGCAGCGCGCTCGCCGCGCTCGCCGCGGCCCTGCCGCCGCTGCATCCGCTGCTCGCCTTCTGCGACCTCCGCCTCGCCCCCGACGGGGAGATCCTCGACTCGGCCAGCCCGGCGCTCGCCCAGGCCCGCGCGGCCCGCGAGCGCTCGCGCCTGCAGATCGCCGCGGCGCTCGACGAGGTGCGCCGCCGCCACCGCGAGGTCGTCGACCCGTTCACCGTGCGGCGCGACCGCTACTGCGTGCCGGTGGCGGTGGGCGAGCGTGCCGCCGTCCCGGGCCTGGTGCTCGACGTCTCGGCCTCCGGCGCCACGGTGTTCGTAGAGCCGTTCGCGCTCGTCGACCTCAACAACGCCCTCGCCGAGGCGATCGCCCGCCAGCGCGAGGAGGAGGAGCGGGTGCTGCGCGAGGTGGCCGCGGCGATCGCCCGCAGGCGCGAGGAGCTTCTCGCCGGCGCCGCGGCGCTCGCCGAGCTCGACGCGTTCCAGGCGCGAACGCTCTTCGGCCGGGCCACCGGCGGGATCCTCCTGGCGCCCGGCTCGGGCGCCCGCATCCGGCTGCTGCAGGCGCGCCACGTCCTCCTCGATCCGGCGCTGGCGCGGCTGCGCGAGGACACGCTCGGCGAGGCCGGAAACACCCGGCCGGTCGTGCCGCTCGACCTCGACCTGCCCGCCGACGCCCGCCTCGTGCTGCTGTCCGGGCCCAACGCCGGCGGCAAGACGGTGGCGCTCAAGACGCTCGGTCTGACCACGCTGATGGTGCACAGCGGCATCCCGGTGCTCGCCGACCCCGACAGCGAGCTGCCGCCGTTCTCCGGCGTCTGGTGCCACATCGGAGACGAGCAGGATCTGCTCTCCGACCTGTCGACGTTCTCAGGGGCCATGCACGCGACCGCGCGCCTGCTCGCCGACGCCGACGGCGACACGCTGGTGCTCTACGACGAGCTGGGCGCCGGCACCGACCCCGAGGAGGGGGCGGCGCTGGCGGCGGCGATCCTCGAGGAGCTGGCCCGCCGCCGCTGCTGGACGCTGGCCACCGCCCACCTCGCCACCGTTGCGGCGCACGTCGAGCGGATCCCCGGCGCCGTCAACGCTGCGATGGGGTACGACGAGGCGAGCGGGCGCCCCACCTACCTGCTCCGCATGGGCGCCCCGGGGAGCTCGCGCGGGCTCGCCATCGCCCGGCGTTGCGGCATCCCGGAAGCCGTGCTCGCACGGGCCAGGACGCTGCTATCGAACGCTTTCCTCGCCCTCGATTCGTACCTCGCCCGGCTGCACGAGGAGACCGCGGCCCTCGCGCGCGAGCGCGATCGCCTGACGGCCCTGGAGGCGGCGGCGGCCGCCGCCCGCGCCGCGGCGGACGCCGAGGGCGAACGCCTGGCCGCCGCCGCCGCGGAGATGCGTGCGCGCCTCGCCGGCGAGCGCGACCGCCTGCGCCAGCGCGCCGACGAGCAGCTCCGCACGGCCCTCGCCGAGCTCGGGCGGGCGCGCGAGCGCGGCGAGTTCCCGAGCAAGAAGCGGTTCGTGGCGGCGCGCCGTATCGCGCTCTCGCTCGGCGGCGAGGAGGCCGCCGCGGCGGACGCGCCGGCGCCGGTCGCCGGCGCCGTCGTGCGCGTCCGCTCCCTGGGCGGCGAGGGCACGGTGCGCGCCGTTGCCGGCTCTCGCGTCGAGGTCGCGGTCGGCGGCAAGCGGGTCTGGGTCGAGGCCGCGGCGTGCGAGCCCGTGGCGGCTCCGGCGGCGCCGCGCGCCGCGGTGCTCGCGGTTGCGAGCAGCGGCGAGGCGCCCGCCAGCGAGCTCAAGCTGATCGGGCTGGCCCGCGACGAGGCGCGCGAGGAGCTCGAGCGCTTCGTCGACCGGGCGCTGCTCGCCGGCGTCCGTCGCATCCGCGTCGTGCACGGGCACGGCTCCGGCACGCTGCGCCTGATGGTGCGCGAGTACCTCGCGGCGCACCCCGCGGTCGCCACGCTCTCGCACCCCCCGCAGCAACGGGGCGGCACCGGCGTCACCGAGGCGGAGCTCGAATGACCGGGACAGGCGTGGAGCCGTGAGTCAGTACGACCTGTCGCGGCCGGTGGTGGCGCGGGTGCGCGAGGCAGCGGACATCGTCGCCGTCGTCTCCGAGGTGATCTCGCTCAAGAAGGCGGGACGCAACCACCTCGGGCTCTGCCCCTTTCACGGCGAGAAGACGCCGTCGTTCTCGGTCTCGCGCGACAAGGGAACGTACTACTGCTTCGGCTGCAAGAAAGGCGGCGACGTCATCGACTTCGTCATGGAGCTGGAGCGGCTGACGTTCCCGGAGGCGGTCGAGCGTCTGGCGGAACGTTTCGGGGTGGCGCTGCCGCTCGCCTCGCCGGAGAGCCGGCGGCGGCACGACGAGGCGTCGCAGCTCGCCGAGGTGATCGAGGCGGCGCAGGCCTTCTTCGCCAGGCGCCTGGGAGAGGACCGGCCGCGCGCGTTCCTCGAGCGGCGCGGCATCACGCTGGAGTTCGCCGCCTCCTTCGGCCTCGGTTACGCGCCCGCCGAGTGGCGCGCTCTCCATGACACGCTGCACCGGCGTTTCGCGGAGAAACTGCTGGTCGCCGCGGGCGTCGCCGTCGAGGGCGAGCAGGGGCGAATCTGGGACCGCTTCCGCGACCGCGTGACGATCCCCATCCGTTCGGCGCGCGGCGCGCTCGTCGCGTTCGGCGGACGGGCGCTCGGCGACGAGATGCCGAAGTATCTCAACTCCCCCGAGACGGCGCTGTTCGTCAAGAGCCAGGTGCTGTTCGCGCAGGAGCGGGCGCAGCGGGCTTTCGCGAGGACCGACCGAGCGATCGTCGTCGAGGGCTACTTCGACTGCCTCGCCCTCCACCAGGCCGGGATCGACGACGTCGTGGCGACGCTCGGCACCGCGCTCTCCGAGCACCACGCCAGGGAGCTCGCCCGCAGGGTGCCGCGCGTCGTCGTCTGCTACGACGGCGACGCCGCCGGCCGCAAGGCCGCCGTGGCGGCGCTGCGGACGCTGTTCGCCGTCAACCTCGACGTCTCGGTCGTGCTCCTCCCCGACGGTCAGGACCCGGACGACATCGTCCGCCGGAGCGGCCGCGAGGGGTTCGCCGCCGTCGTGGACGCCGCCCTCACGCCGGTGGAGTTCCTGATCGGCGAGCTCGGGACGACCCGCGACGAGCGGCGGCGCAACCTCGGGCAGGCGCTGGCGGTGATCAAGGCGTGCCCGGACATGGTGCGCCGCTCGCTGCTCAAGGAGAGCCTCGCCTACGCCACCGGCCTGCGCCTCGAGGAGCTCGGCGAGTCCGACACGCCTCGCATCGGCAACAACGGCATCGCCCGCGAGACGGCCGGGCTGCCGCCTGCCGGCGAGGCGGCGATCCTGCGGGCCCTCCTGGTCGACCTGGACCCGGCACGCAGACTCAGTCTGCTCAACGAGCTGCCCGTCGAGGTGATCGAGCACCCGGTGGCCCGCACGATCCTCACCGCGCTTCGCGAGCGCGCCGATCGCGGCGAATCCCTTGAAATTTCCGGACTCACGTCCGACATTGAGGATCGTGAGGTGCGGCGGGTTCTCGCCGCGCTCGAGCACGAGGTGCCCCGCACGGGGGACGACCACCTCAAACTGAGGGAACTTTGGCTAAAGCGAAAAAAGACGCGACTCCTGGAACTCAACCGGGAAATCCAACAAGCAGAAAAGCAGGGAAACGGCACTCAGCTTCCAGGGCTCCTCGCCGAGAAGCAAAGGCTCCTGCGCGGCGCGAGCGGGGGCGAGGCGAGCGCGCGAAAGCCGGGCGGGCGCAGCCCGGACGGGTGACGAGCGAGCGCGGGAGCGCCGGACCGCCAGCGCCGAAGCGCGCCGCCGCCGCGCCGGCGAAGGCCGCGCGGACCGGGGGCGCTCGCGGCACGCCCCAGCGGCCGCGGCCCGGGCAGCCGCCGGCCGGGCGGGCGAAGGCCGCGCCTGCGAGGCCCGGACCGGCGAAGGCAGGCCCCGCCAAGCCGGGGACCGCCAAGCCCGGCGCTGCGAAGCCAGCAGCGGCGAGGAAGACGGCCGCGAAGCCGGTCGTCGCGACGCGGCAAGCCGCAAAGCCGGCAGCCGCAAAGCCGGTGGTCGCGACGCGGCAGGCCGCAAAGCCGGCAACTGCAAAGCCGGCAGCCGCGAAGACCGGCCCCGCGCGACCCCAGCCCGCGAAGGCCCAGCACGGCATGCCCGAGCATCCTCCCAGCGAGCGCGCGAAGCAGCCCGAGCACGCCGCGACCGAGCCCGCGCGGGCGGAGCGTGCCAAGGTCGATCGCGCGCGAGCCGAGCGGCCCGCGGCCGAGGCCGCCGCGCCGGCGGAGCCGGTGAAGCGGGATGCTCTTTCCCTGTCGATCGAGGAGAAGTACCTCGAGCTGGGCAGGCTGCTCGGCCTCGGCCGCGAGCGCGGCTTCGTGCTCGTCGACGAGATCCTCGAGGTGCTGCCGGAGGAGATCTCGTCGGCGCCGGAGGACCTCGACGAGATCTACCTGCGCTTCACCGAGAACGACATCGAGATCATCGACAGCCAGGACAAGCTGGTGACGCTGGAGGGCGACGACGCCGCGGGGGAGCGGCAGGAGCCGGCCGAGGCGGTCCCGGGGGTCGCACTGGTCGACCCCGCTCTGCTTGAGAAGACCAACGATCCCGTGCGCATGTACCTGCGCGAGATGGGAACGGTCAAGCTGCTCGACCGCTCCGGCGAGGTGTCGATCGCCCGCCGCATCGAGTCGGGCGAGGCGCGTGTCTTCTGCGCCCTGGCCTCGAGCCAGCACATCCTCGAGCTCTTCCTGCGTGCCAACGAGATGGCGCGGCGCGATCGCCGGCTGATGCGCGACGTTCTCTCCGGCCTATCGGCTGAGCTCGACGAGCGCGGCCGCGCGCGCGTCGGCGAGGCGATGAAGCTGTTCCACCGCATCCGCGAGCTCGACGAGCAGGTGCACCAGCTCAAGGAGCGCCTGCGGCGCTGCAAGCGCGACTCCCGCCGCGGCGACGAGCTGGTCGCCCAGATCGACGCGCTCGCCGGCCAGATCTCCGTCGAGGTGCGCTCCACCGACTTCACCACGGCGACGCGCAATCGGCTCCTCAGCTTCCTCGGCGAGGTCGAGCGGCAGTTCTCGATCCCGATCACCACCATCCGCAAGGACGAGGCGCGGCTGAAGTCGGAGCGCAACGCCGAGCGGCGGGCGTTCTACGAGGACCGCGTCAAACGCTACAGGAAGGAGCTCCGCGCCATCGAGGACCGCTTCGGCGTGCCGTACGAGGAGCTCAAGCGGGTGATCGGCGAGGTCCGCGCCGGGGAGCTCGAGACCGACGAGGCCAAGCAGGAGCTGATCGTCGCCAACCTGCGCCTGGTGGTATCGATCGCCAAGAAGTACACCAACCGCGGCCTGCAGTTCCTCGACCTCATCCAGGAGGGCAACATCGGGTTGATGAAGGCGGTCGACAAGTTCGAGTACCGCCGCGGTTACAAGTTCTCCACCTACGCCACCTGGTGGATCCGGCAGGCGATCACGCGCGCCATCGCCGACCAGGCCCGCACCATCCGCATTCCGGTCCACATGATCGAGACGATCAACAAGCTCACCCGCACCCAGCGCCAGCTCGTGCAGGAGCTCGGGCGCGAGCCGACCGCCGAGGAGGTCGCCGAGAGGATGGAGATCCCCGTCTTCAAGGTGCGCAAGATCATGAAGATCGCCCAGGAGCCGATCTCGCTCGAGACGCCCATCGGCGAAGAGGAAGACTCGCACCTCGGCGACTTCGTGGAGGACCGCACCGCGGTGTCGCCGATCGACGCCGTGATCGCCGCCTCGCTCAAGAGCCAGGCCGAGGGTGTCCTGCGCACCCTCACTCCCCGCGAGGCGGAGGTGCTGCGCCGCCGCTTCGGCATCGGCGACGGCACCGAGCACACCCTCGAGGAGGTCGGCAAGGCGTTCAACGTCACGCGCGAACGCATCCGCCAGATCGAGTCGAAGGCGCTGCGCAAGCTGCGCCACCCGTCGCGCGCGAAGCTGCTCAAGCCGTACCTCGACATCATCGGCTGAGATCTGGCGCCGGCCGGCGAGCCGGCCGGCACGGAATCTCACTTGCGAGAGCCACACAAAGCCCCTAGAATCACCCGGCTGGGTCCATAGCTCAGCGGTGAGAGCTGCCGGCTCATAACCGGTAGGTCCCAGGTTCGAATCCTGGTGGACCCACCAGGTTCGCGGGACAGCGGCTCGGCCCGCGGCGGCCGGAAGGACCGGGAGGTGCGGTGAGCCCACGGGAGGAACTTGCAGGTTACATAGCGCTGCAGCGCCTGCTGAGGCGGCAGATCGCGCTGCAGCAGGAGTGCGAGACGCCGCCAGGGGAGCTCACCGCCCTGCGTGCCGCGTTCTCCCAGAGGCATGACGCCCTCGCCGCCGCGCAGGCGCGCCGCGAGGCGCTCGCCGGCGAGCAGGCCGCGCTGCAGCGGGAGACCGAGGCGCTGCGCGAGGAGCGCGAGCACTTCCGCAGGCAGAAGAGCCTAGTCACCAACATGAAACAGCTCTCCGCCGTGGTCAGCGAGCTCGACCACGTCGAGGTCCAGCTCAAGAGTCACGACGACCGCCTGCTCCAGATCATGGAGGAGCTCGAAGGCCTCGAGCGGAGCCTCGCCGAGCTCGGCCAGGAGACCCCGGAGGAGCGCGACGCGCGCGAGGCGGCCGAGGCGGCGTGGAACCAGCGCAAGCAGGCCGCCGCCGGCGAGCTCGCCGAGATCAAGCGCAGCCTCATGAGCGTTCAGATGCAGCTCGGCAAGGCCCGGGTGGAGCGCTTCAAGAAGCTGTGGGCCAGCCGGAGGCCGCTGGCCGTGGTGCCGATGGAGGGAACCTCGTGCTCGGCGTGCCACGCCGAGCTGCGCCCGGCGATCGTGCAGAACGTGCGGGCGGTCGAGGTGCTCCAGCACTGCGACGCCTGCCGCCGGCTGCTGTACGACCCCGAGCAGTTTCCGTGACAGCCGGCAGCCGACAGCTCGGAGCGGCTGGGACCCGTCTCACACGCTCCGGCCGTCTCTTCAGGGGCGGGCGTCGGCCCGCCATTCGCCCGCGACGTGGTGGCGCCGGCCTCGCCCACGCCGTGTCTGCGGTGCGGCGCCGAAGGCCTGTGATCTCCTCACACGGCCACAGCCACCCCCTCGTCGCGAGGCGCGAGCAATGAAGGCCGCCGCATGGGTGGACGGCGGCGCGCGCGGCAACCCCGGCGAGGCCGGGTGCGGCGTCGTGCTCGAGCTCGACGGAACGCGCGAGCTGCACCACCTGTACATCGGACGCGCCACCAACAACGTCGCCGAGTACGCCGGCCTGCTCGCCGCCCTCGAGCGGGCGCGGGCGTCGGGCGCCACCGAGCTCACGGTCCACTCCGACTCCGAGCTGCTGGTCAAGCAGATGACCGGCGTCTACCGCGTCAAGCAGCCGCACCTGCAGAACCTGTGGCTCGCGGCGCAGCAGCTCGCGCGCGCCTTTCGCCGCTTTCAGGTGCGCCACGTCCCGCGGGCGGCGAACGCCGAGGCGGACCGCCTCGCCAACCGCGCGATGGACGAGCGGACCTCGACGCTGCCGCGGCCGCGGGTGCTGGGGTGAAGGCCGTGGTTCGCGGTTCGTCGTTCGTGGTTCGAGAGAGCAGGACTACCGTCGTTTCTTGCCGGGGCATCGAGCGATGAGCATCGCGGCGAACGTTGCGGCGGCGCGGGAGCGCATCGCGGCAGCGTGCGCCCGGGTCGGCCGCGACCCCGCCGCCGTGCGGATCGTCGCCGCCAGCAAGACTCAGCCGCCCGCTGCGATCGCTGCGGCGATCGCGGCGGGCGTCGATGCGATCGGAGAGAACCGCGTGCAGGAGGCGGCCGCCAAGCGGCCGCTGGTGGCCGGCGGCCCGCCCTGGCTCCTGATCGGCCCGCTGCAGAGGAACAAGGTCAAGGCGGCTCTCGAGGTGTTCGATGCCATCCACACGGTCGACCGCCCCGAGCTCGCCGATCGCCTCGAGGCGATGCTGGCGGGACACTCGCGCGTGCTGCCGGTGCACCTCGAGATCAACATCGGCGGCGAGCCGCAGAAGAGCGGCATCATGCCCGATGCCGCCCTGCGGCTCGCCGAGCTCGTCGTGTCGCGCTGCCCCCACCTCGCGGTCGCCGGCCTCCTGGCGGTGCCGCCGTGGGACCCCGACCCGGAGCGTTCGCGGCCCCATTTCGCGGCGCTGCGCGCGCTCTCCGAGCGCCTGGCGGCGGCCCTCGGGATGGCGCGCCTCGAGCTGTCGATGGGAATGAGCGAGGACTTCGAGATCGCGGTGGAGGAGGGCGCCACCGCGGTCCGCCTCGGCCGCGTGCTGTTCGGCGAGCGCGTGACCGTCACGTGACGCGCGACACATGACGACCCCCGCCGCCGTGCTAGGCTGGAGCAGTTCGGAGGACCGACGATGAACCGCTTGACGCCCCTGGAGATCCAACGCGCCACGTTCCCGCGGCGCCTGCAGGGGTTCGATCCGGACACGGTCCGCGAGTTCCTCTCGCAGCTCGCCGAGCAGGTCGAGGACGACGCGCGGCTGCGCGGCGAGCTGCGGGCGCAGGTGGCGCGGCTCACGCGCGAGATCGACGAGTACAAGGAGCGCGCCGACGCGCTCAACCAGGCGCTCTCCGCCGCCGAGCGCACGGCCCAGGCGACGATCGCCCGTGCCGAGGGCGAGGCGCAGCGCATCGTCGGCGAGGCGCAGATGCTCGCCGACCGCATCCTCGAGGAGGCGACCCGTCGGGCCGAGACGATCGAGGTGGTGACAGGCCAGCTCCGCAGCCGGAGGCGTGCCGCCCGCGCCGACCTCAAGCGCCTGGCGGAGCTGCTCGCCGGCGCCGCGCGCGACGACGAGGCCAGCGAGCAGCGCGAGAGCGAGGTGTCGAGCGTCGCGGTGCTCCGCCCCCGGGCGCGGGAGAAGCGCGAGGGGTGAGCCGCTCGCTGCTGGTCGCCGGCGCCCGCGTGGTGGCGACACCGCGCGGCACGGCCGCCTGCGTCGGGGCTGCCCAGGGCACGCTGGACCTGATCGCCGACGGCGTCGTCCGCTGCCACGGCGCCGAGATCGTCTTCGTCGGCAGGCGCGCCGAGCACGACCGGCGTTTCCCCCCTGCCGACGCGACGCTCGACGCCGGCAGCGGCACCGTCGTCCCCGGCTTCGTCGACCCGCACACCCACCTGCCGTTCGCCGGCTTCCGCGAAGACGAGTTCGACCGCCGGCTGCGCGGCGAGTCGTACGCCGAGATCGCGGCATCCGGCGGCGGGATCGTCGCGACGGTCGCGGCGACCCGCGGAGCGAGCGAGGACGAGCTGGTGGCGCTCACTCTCGCCCGCCTCGACCGTCAGCTCCTGTGCGGCACGACGACCACGGAGGCGAAGTCAGGCTACGGCCTCGACCGCAACAACGAGCTCAAGCAGCTCCGCGTGCTGCGCACCGCCGCGGCGCACCACCCCGTCGAGATCGCGGCCACCGCGATGCCCGGCCACGAGGTGCCTCCCGAGTGGCGCCACGACCCCGACGGCTACGTCGAGCACGTGGTCGCCGAGATCTACCCGGCGATCGCCGCCGCCGGCCTCGCCGAGGCGGTCGACGTGTTCTGCGAGAAGGGGGTGTTCTCGCCGGCGCAGACGCGCCGCCTGCTCGCCGACGCCCCCCGCCACGGCTGGAAAATCCACCTCCATGCCGACGAGCTCACCAACCTGGGCGGCGCCGAGCTGGCGGCCGAGGTTGGAGCGGCGTCGGCGTCCCACCTGCTGCACGTCTCCGACGTCGGCATCGCCGCACTCGCGGCGGCCGGTACCGTCGCGGTCGCGCTCCCCGGCGTCTCGTTCTTTCTGCGCGACCGCTGGGCGCCTGCGCGCGCGCTCGTCGACGCCGGCGTGCCGGTGGCGCTCGCCACCGATTGCAACCCCGGCTCCTCGCACACCGAGTCGCTGCCGGCGATCATGGCCCTGGCCTGTCTCGGCGCCGGGCTCACCAGCGAGGAGGCGCTCGTGGCCGCGACGCTCAACGCCGCCGCCGCTCTCGGCCGCGCCGACCGCATCGGCTCCCTCGAGCCCGGCAAGCAGGCCGACGTCGTGGTGCTCGACGCCCCGTCGCCGAAGCACCTCGTCTACCACTTCGGCGTCAACCTGGTGCGCCACGTCGTCAAGGCGGGGCGCGTGGTGGTGCGCGACGGCCGCAGGGAAGGCTGACAGCTCACCGCCGACGGCTGCGCGTCCCGCCCGCAGCGGGGAGGCGGGGTGTGCAACCCCGCGAGGCCACGGCGGGAACGTTGCTCCTGCGGCTGCCGGTGTCGCAGAACGCCCACCGCCCTGATCCTCGCGCGCCGGCACCCCCGCGGCCTCGCCGCTCGTCTCTCGAGCTCGCGGCTGCGAGCTGGCGTCTCGCTCCTTCAGGCGCGCTCGAGCCTAGCGAGGGCCGGGATGAGGGTCTTGCGGCCGGCGCGGTCGAAGTAGACCACGACACGGGCCTGCGCGCCGGTGCCCTGCACCTGGAGGATCACTCCCGCGCCGAACGAGGCGTGGCGGACCTTGAGGCCCGGGCGCCAGCCGTCGGGGTGCGAGGTTCGTGGCCCGCGGCCCGTGACCCGTGGCCCGTCGGCAGGCGGCTCGGTGCCCGGTGCCCGGTGACCGCCGCCCGGCACCAATTGCCCCTGGCCCGTGGCCCGCGGCCCGTTACCCCAGCCACCCGAGGAGGCGCCGGAGGGACGCGGAAGGGAGGCGCGGAACGGATCGCGGCCGGCGGCGGCGGTGCGGTCGTCGAGCACGTCTGGGGGCACCTCGTGGAAGAACGGCGACAGGCGGCACTGGATCTGCTTGCCGTGCAGGCGACGCAGCCGCGCCGCGGTGAGATGCAGGCGCTTGCGCGCCCGGGTGATGCCGACGTAGGCGAGGCGGCGCTCCTCCTCGAGGTCGTCGAGCGAGTCGGCGCCCTCGCGGCGCAGCGGCAGCAGCCCGTCCTCCATGCCGACGAGGAACACGGCGTCGAACTCGAGGCCCTTGGCTGCGTGCAGCGTCGAGAGCTGCACCGCCTCGCCGGCGACGCGCAGATCGGCGTCGGCCACCAGCGCCACCTCGTCCATGAAGCCGGCGAGGTCGAGCCCGCGCTCGTGCGCCTCGGCGGCGGCGGCGACGAGCTCGTCGAGGTTGGCGCGGCGGGCGCGGTCCTCCTCGCTCGCCTCCGCGTACATCGCGGCGAGGCCCGAGCGGTCGAGCAGGGACGCCACCACGTCCTCCGCCGGCTGCGCCGCCGCCATCTCGCGCAGCTCTACGAGCAGGCCGAAGAACCTCTCGAGCGCCAGGCGGGCGCGCGGCGACAGCGTCGCCGGGGCGCGGCGGGCAGCCTCGGGCAGCGACACCGCCCACTCGGCGGCGGCGCGCTCGAGCAGCTCGATGGTGGCGTCGCCGATGCCGCGCGGCGGCACGCCAACGGCGCGCCGGAACGCCAGCGTGTCGTCGGGCGCCACCAGCAGGCGCAGGTAGGCGACCGCGTCCTTGATCTCCGCGCGTTCCCAGAAGCGCGTGCCGGCGACGACGACGTAGGGGATCCCCCGGCGCACCAGCTCGGCCTCGAACGGCCGCGACTGCGCGTTGATGCGGAACAGGATCGCCGTCTCGCCCGGGGGCATCTCGCCGCGCAGCCGCTCGATCTCGGCGGCGACGAAGCGCGCCTCGTCGATCTCGTCGGCGGCCTGGTACGCCGTCACCGGCACGCCGGCGCCGGCCTCGGAGGAGAGCTTCTTCGGGCGCCGCTGCGTGTTGTTGGCGATCACCGCGGCGGCGGCGCGCAGGATCGGCTCGGCGGAGCGGTAGTTCCGCCCGAGCGTCACCACCTTCGCGCCGGGGTACGTCTGGTCGAAGCGCAGGATGTTCTCGACCTGGGCGCCCCGCCAGCGGTAGATCGACTGGTCCTCGTCGCCGACCACCGTCAGATTCGGCTGCTTGCCCGCGAGCAGCGAGAGCAGCCGGGCCTGCGCCTCGTTGGTGTCCTGGTACTCGTCGACGAGGATCCAGCGGAAGCGCTGGCCGAGGCCCCTGCGGATCGCCTCCTCGCGCTCGAGCAGCCGTACGGAGAGCAGCAGCATGTCGTCGAAGTCGATCGCGCCCGCGCTCTTGAGCTCCCCCTGGTAGGCGTCGTACACCTCGGCGACGAGGAGCTGGTCGGGGAAGCGCGCCGCCGCCGCGAGCTGCTGCGCGTCGAGGAGCGCGTTCTTCGCCGCCGAGATACGGGAGCGCGCGCTGCGCGACGGCAGACGCTCAGGCTCGATCTGCAGGCGCTTGAGCACGCGCTCGAGCGTGCGGCGCTGGTCATCCTCGTCGGCGATGGCAAAGCGCTGCGGCAGGCCCGCCTCGCGCGGGTGGTTGCGCAGGAGCTGCAGGGCGAAGCGGTGGAAGGTGCCGACGAAGCCGCCGCGCGGCCGGCCGCCGAGCAGCGCCTCCACGCGCTCGACCATCTCGCGCGCCGCCTTGTTGGTGAACGTCACCGCCAGCACTTCGTGCGGCTGCGCCAGACCCGCCGCGAGCAGGTAGGCGATGCGGTAGGTCAGCACGCGCGTCTTGCCGGAGCCGGCGCCGGCGACCACCAGCAGCGGCCCTTCGCCGTGGCTGACCGCGGCGCGCTGCTCGGGATCGAGCTGGGAGAGAAGTGCTTCAATGCGGTCCAACGACCCTCCGAAAAGCGCTCACGCGGTGGATGGTGGCGCGGGGCGGGCATTGTAGCGTGGACCGGAAGAAGGTGGTTCGCGGCTCGTGGTCCGACGCGCCGGCGTCGCCGGCGCGGTGGGGTGGGGGCGGTGGATCGGCTTGAAAGTCCACCGCTTTCGGGAGCGTGGGCGCCCTCGCCCACGCGGAGGCGATGCTTCGCGGAGTCCTGGCCGGCGAGGGCGCCGGCACTCGCAAACACGTTCATCGTTCGCGGGCGCGAGTGCGTCCGCATGACCACTCTCCCTGCGGCCGAGGGGAGGTCGGTAGACCTTCTCTCAAAGGGCAGCGGCACGGCGGTTCCGTGGCGGTCCGGCGGCCCGCCGGCGCGGTGGGGTGAAGGCACCGAGTTCACCTCGGCGCTCAAGGGGAGGTCGCGAGACCCCCCTCCAACGATCGTCAGCGCAGGCTTGCGCCCACGGGCGCAGGCCTGCGCTGCGCGGCGATCGCGAGCTGCGTGCGGCCGACGAGGGCGTGCGGCGCCGGGCGGCCGCAGTGGCCGACCCCGGCGACGGGCGTGCACAGCCCCTTGCACCAGCCGACCTGGTGCCCGTTGTAGGGGCACATCACGACGGTGCCGAGGCGCGCGCTGAAGGCCAGGGGAAGATGATCCGGTCGAGGTCGCAGCAAGCCCATATGGTCATTATTGCACGAGTCGGTCGTGGCGCAGCAGCAGGCAGGGGCCGGCGGCCGGGTCGTCGAATGTGCGGGCGATGGCGAAGCCGGCCTTGACGAACGCCCGCAGCGACGCGTCGTTCCCCGCGGCCGCCGCCGCGATCAGGTACGGCACCGCCGGGTCGGCGAGCGCCTGCGCGGCCAGAAGACGCAGCGCCGCGGAGCCGATGCCGCGCCCGAGCGCGGCCGGCTCGCCAATCATGACGTCGACGTCGATGACGCTTTCCGGCACCTCGGCGAGACCCGCCTCGTCCAGCTCCTCGCGGGTCGGGTGACCCCACACGAGGAGTCCGACCGGCGTGCCGTCCGCCTCGATGATCGTCCGCCGCAGCCGGTCACGGGCCGCCGCCAGCTTGCGTTCGGTCTCCTCGGCGCCGCCCCACCAGCGGCGCACGTGCGGCTGCCGCAGCCAGGAAGCAAACGGAGCGGCGTCGGCCTCCCCGAGCGGCCTCAGGCGGACGGTCGGCGGCGCTGGCTGCGGCGCCGCCCGCCGGCGACCGACGAGCGTCATGTGAACGGTGCCGGCCGCCGCACCGAGCAACAGCGCGCCGCGCAGCCACGGGTTCTCGAGCATGAACACCACCGAGACGCCGACTCCGGCCCACAGCAGTGCGATCGCAGCGAGGCGCGCGCGCGGCGGAATGCCGCGGCCGGCACGGTACTCCGCCAGGTAGGAGCCGAAGACGCGGTTGGTCATCATCCACGCGTGCAGGCGCGGCGAGCCGCGCAGGAAGCACGCCGCCGCCAGCAGCAGGAACGGCGTGGTGGGGAGCAGCGGCAGCGGCACGCCGAGCGCTCCGAGGGCCAAGCTGGCGCCGCCCGCCAGGTTCCACAGCGGGCGCGCCCACCGCCGCGCCAGCGCGCGTGCCGGGTGCCGCGGAGCGCCGATCACGTCCGCGGCACGACGGCCCCAGAAGTGGCCGCGCGGCCGAGGCCGCGGGCCGTCTCGTCGAGGTGACGTTTCCGATCCATGCCTGCCCCCGCTCCCCTTCAGGCGCTGCGTCCGGGTGGGCATGGTACGGCACGCCGCGTCGCCGGGCGAGGTGCCGGCGGCTGCGCACCTGCGCACGGCCGGCGTGCCCCCTGAGCATGGGCCGCCCGGCGGCGTCTACTTCCGCCACACCGCCTGCAGCACCTTCTTGCGCAGGCGGTGCGCCGTCGGGGTCACCTCGACGAGCTCGTCGGAGCGGATGAACTCCATCGCCTGCTCGAGGCTCATCAGGCGCGGCGGCACCAGGCGCACGGCATCGTCCGCGACCGAGGCGCGCATGTTGGTGAGCTTCTTCTCCTTGGTGATGTTGACGTCGATGTCGTTCTCGCGCGCGTTCTCGCCGACGATCATCCCCTCGTACACCTCGTCGCCAGGCGAGACGAACAGCTCGCCGCGCGGCTGCAGGTGCTCGATCGCGTACGAGGTGACGCGGCCTGGGCGGTCGGCGACCATGGCGCCGGTGTCGCGGTGGGCGATGTCGCCCTGCCACCGGCTCCAGCCGGCGAACAGGTGGTTGGCGATGCCGGTGCCGCGCGTGTCGGTGAGGAGCTCGGTGCGGAATCCGATCAGCCCGCGCGAGGGGATCGTGAACTCCATGCGCACGCGGCCGGTGCCGTGATTGACCATCGCGGTCATGCGGCCGCGCCGCGTGCCCACCTTCTGCGTGACCACCCCGATGTGCTCCTCGGGGCAGTCGACCACCAGAAGCTCCAACGGCTCGTGCACGACACCGTCGATCTCGCGCGTCACCGCCTCGGGGCGCGACACCGACATCTCGTACCCCTCGCGGCGCATCATCTCGACGAGGATCGCGAGCTGCAGCTCGCCGCGCCCGGAGACGCGGAAGGCGTCCGGCGAGTCGGTGGGCTCGACGCGGATCGACACGTTGGTAAGCAGCTCGCGTTCGAGCCGCTCCTTGAGCTTGCGCGAGGTGACGTGCTGCCCCTGGCGGCCGGCGAACGGCGAGGTGTTGATACCGACGACCATGGTGATCGTCGGCTCGTCGACGTGGATCGGCGGCAGCGCGCGCGGCGACTCGCGGTCGGAGATCGTGTCGCCGATGCCGGCGGGCGCGATCCCGGCGACGGCGACGATGTCGCCCGGCCCGGCCGTCTCGATCTCGCCGCGCCGCAGGCCCTGGTAGCCGTACAGAGCGGTCACGCGCGCGGCCACGGTCGACCCGTCGCGCCGGCACAGGATGACGTCCTGCGCCGTGCGCAGCGACCCGTTGAAGATGCGGCCGATCGCCAGGCGACCGACGTAGTCGTCGTAGTCGAGGCTGGTGACGAGGAGCTGCAGCGGCGAGGCCGGGTCGTGGCGCGGCGGCGGCACGGTGCGCAGGATCTCGGCGAACAGCGGCTCGAGCGTCTCCTCCGGCGCGTCGGCGCTCCGACGGCAGGTGCCCTTGCGGGCGTTGCAGTAGAGAACGGGGAAGCCGAGCTGCGCCTCGTCGGCGTCGAGGTCGATGAAGAGATCGTAGATCTCGTTGAGGACCTCCTGCGGGCGCGCGTCGGGGCGGTCGATCTTGTTGATGACGACGATCGGCGGCAGCCTGAGCTCGAGCGCCTTGCGCAGCACGAAGCGCGTCTGCGGCAGCGGCCCTTCGCTGGCGTCGACCAGCAGCATGACGCCGTCGACCATGGCGAGCGTGCGCTCCACCTCGCCCCCGAAATCGGCGTGGCCCGGCGTATCGACGATGTTGATGCGGGTGCCACGGAAGGCGATGGCGGTGTTCTTCGCCATGATCGTGATGCCCTTCTCGCGCTCGAGGTCGATCGAGTCCATGACCCGCTCGGCGACCGTCTCGTTGTCCCGAAAGATCCCGCCCTGCCACAGCATGGCGTCGACCAGCGTGGTCTTGCCGTGATCCACGTGGGCGATGATCGCCAGGTTGCGGATGTCGTCGCGCGTCTCACTGCTCATGGTGCCCGTTCCTCCCAAGCGCACCGTCATCCCGTGCGCAGGCCGCGGCGTGCGCCGCGGCCGCAGCCAGGGAACCCGCGGCGCAAGAGGAGCGTGGCCTGCGTGCTCCACCCGCCTCAGGCGCCACTGGGTCCTTCGCCGCCCCGCCGTCCAACGGGACGGCTTCCAAGGAAACCCATCAAGACCGGAGCGCGGGCGCCCTCGCCCGCGCGGGCGGAGTCCGGACCGGCGAGGGCGCCGGCCCTCCCGTTGGTTTCCTCTCTCGCCCGCCCACCGCACCGCGGCGTGCCCCTGCTCAGGATGACGCGCTGCTCGCAGCCCGGCCGCTCTGGAAGCGGCGACCGCCGCCGCCGGGGCGGCGCTCGCGGTCGTCGCGGCCGCCGCCGTAGCCGCCGCGGCCGCCGCCGCGCCGGTCGTCGCGGCCGCCGCCCTGGGCGCGCGCCTCGTTCACCACGATCGCGCGGCCGCCGAGCTGGAAGCCGTGCAGCGCGGCGATCGCCGCCTTGCCCTGGGCCGGGTCGTCGAACTCGACGAAGCCGAAGCCGCGCGAGCGGTCGCGCTGGTGGTCGACCACGACCGACGCCTTGGAGATCGTGCCGTGTGCCGCGAACAGCTCGCGGAGCTCCTCGTCCCTTGCCTCGAACGGAAGATTACCGACGTACAGTTTCATACTCAGTACCCCTTTCTTGGTTGTCTGTTGCCGTTGCTGGAGGTCGACACGCGCCCGAAGCTGCGGCCGGGAGCGTGCCGCGGCCGCGGCTCGCCGCCGGCGACGGCGCGGGACGCTCGCGGCTTCGCGCTCGCGCCGCGCTGCTCCGGCGCCGCCCCCGCCTGCGCCCGCCGCTCCGCCTTGGCGCGCGCCCGGGCGCGCTCCTCGGCGCGCTGCGCGCGGATCGCCGCGATGCGCTCGGCGATCGGGATCTCCAGGCTGCCGGCGCCCTGGGCGCTGTAGTCGAACCCCTCGAGGCGGCGGCGCGACAGCCGGTGGCCGACCGCCTTCTCGATCGCCGAGAACGCGCTCTCCTCCTCGGGCGACACCAGCGTCACGGCGGTGCCGGTGCGCTCCGCGCGCGCGGTGCGGCCGACGCGGTGGATGTAGTCCTCCGGCATCCCCGGCACGTCGAAGTTGATCACGTGCGGCAGCTCCTTGACGTCGATGCCGCGCGAGGCGATGTCGGTTGCCACCAGCACCTGCAGGCGCCCGCCCTTGAAGCTCGCAAGCGCGCTCTCGCGCTGCGCCTGGCTGCGGTTGCCGTGGATGCGATCGCAGCGCACGCCCGCCTTCGTGAGGAACTCGGTGAGGCGATTCGCGCGGTGCTTGGTGCGGGTGAACACCAGCGCCATGTCGACGTTCTCCCGCTTCAGCACCTCGACCAGCAGCGCGCGCTTGAGCTTTTCCGGCACCGGGAACACCGCGTGGGTGACGCCGACCGCCGGCGCCGCCTTGCGCTCGACGCCGATGCGCGCCGGGCTGACGAGCAGCGAGCGCGACAGCTCGACGATCGGCTCCGGCAGCGTCGCCGAGAACAGCATCGTCTGCCGCTGCTTCGGGATCCGCGCGAGGATCCGCCTGATGTCGGGGAGGAACCCCATGTCGAGCATGCGGTCGGCCTCGTCGAGGACGAGGATCTCGACCCGCTCGAGGCGGGCGGCGCCCGCGCCGATGTGATCCAGCAGCCGACCCGGCGTGGCGACGACGACGTCGACGCCGGCGCGCAGCGCGCGCTCCTGCGGGCCGGGGCCGACGCCGCCGAACACGGCGACGGAGTTCACGCCGGTGTGGCGGCCGAGCGAGCGCAGGTGCTCCTGCACCTGTGCGGCGAGCTCTCGCGTCGGCGTGACGATCAGCGCCCGCGTCACGCCGCGCGGCTTGCCCAGCAGGCGCTGCAGGATCGGCAGCGCGAACGCCGCCGTCTTGCCGCTGCCGGTCATCGCCGCCGCGAGCACGTCGCGACCGGCGAGCGCCTCGGGCAGCGCCGCCGCCTGGATCGGCGTCGGCTCGGTGAAGGAAAGGCCCGCGATCCCGCGCTGCAGGGCGGGATCGAGGGGAAGATCGGTGAAACGCATCGGCACACTCTTGTCTTCTCGGGGAACTCCCGTCCGACGGGCGTCGCCCCGTGTCGTATCCGGCGTGTCTTGGCGAACGGGAGTACTGCCGGGGGTGCTGCCGTCCGGGGCCGTGATCGCCCTCGAACGCTTCGAGGCCGCCACCGCTGGCCGCCTGCAGACCCGGTGGATCTCCGGCGGGGTGAGACACTCTCTCACGTTTTTCGCCGCGTGGCAAGCGCGCCGAAGCGGGGGCCGTGCATTCAGGCTCAGCAGGCGGGTGCCACCTGCCGGAACCGAATGGAGGTACTTGAGGCAGAATAGGGGGTAACAAGCTCAATTCGTTGCCTTTTTTCACCCAATGGTTCACTCCGGTTTGGGTCGGGGGCACCGTGGCGTTACAGCGTTGCGTATCGCACAGAAGCTGCAACCCACACAAACCAGCAAACCCCCAGGGTGGGAATGTGTCTAGTCATGTGTGAGACTAAGTGTGGTATGTTGTGTGGGGAGGCGACAGTGGCTTCGAACCTCAACCTCGATCCTGCGCTCGTGGACGCTGCTCGCATCGCCGGTCGGCACCGCACCAAGAGGGAAGCGGTGGAGGCGGCGCTGCGCGAGTACCTGCGGCGCCGCGGCCAACTCGATGCGCTCGCTGCGTTCCATTCCTTCGTGTTCGAACCACCGGCGCACTACGACTACAAGGCCGCGCGGAGGGCACGGTGAGGGTCGTCGTCGACACCTGCGTGTGGTCGCTGGCGCTTGCTCGTCACACGCCGAGCGATGCGCCGGCTGTGGCGACGCTGCAGCGACTGATCGAGGGAGGCGATGACGTCCTCGTTCCGGGCGTCGTGCTGCAGGAGCTAGTGCAGGGCTTGCGGAGTGAGGCTTCGGCGGAGCGGCTGCAAAAGGTCCTCGCGCCGTTCGAGCTCATTGCAGGCGACGCCGAGGACTTTGTCCGCGCCGCTGAGGTCTTCCGCTGCTGCCGTGCCAAAGGTGCAGGGATCGCCACGATTGACGCCCTTGTCGCCGCCATCGCCTTGCGCCGTGGCGCCGCGCTGCTCTCCACCGACGCCGACTTCGCCCGCATCGCCGCCATCGTGCCGCTGCGTCTGGTCGACACCAACTGAGATCCGAGCCGCGACGCTTCATGGCGCTCGTGCTCGCTTACCGGCGTGGCACGCGCGACCCGCACGCTTGGCGTTGACACCTGCTCGTCGGTCGCGGCTGGAAAGCCGCTCCTATCGCGACAGGAATATCGATCCTACTCCACAGTGACGCTCTTGGCGAGGTTTCTCGGCTGATCGACGTCGCAGCCGCGGCGCACCGCCACCTCGTAAGCAAGGAGCTGGAGCGGCACGGCGGCGACGATCGGCAGCAGCGGCCATGGCAGCGAGGCGAGCGGGATCACCGCGCGGGCAAGCTCGGCGAGGTGCGTGTCGGCGGGGTCGCCGAGGGCATACACCGGCGCCTTGCGCGCGCGCACCTCCTGCACGTTGGAGATCACCTTCTCGGCGAGCTCGCCGGGCGGGCACAGGGCGATCACCGGAAACGCCTCATCGAGCAGCGCGATCGGCCCGTGCTTCATCTCGCCGGCGGGGTACCCCTCGGCGTGCAGGTACGAGATCTCCTTCAGCTTGAGCGCCCCCTCGAGCGCCAGCGGGTAGAGCGCGCCGCGGCCGAGGTAGAGGGCGTTGGTCGCGTGCTGCAGCTCGTCGGCGACGCCGGCGATCGCGCCGGCGTGGTCGAGCGCGCCCTGCAGGTCGTAGGGGAGCGAGCGAGCGCGCTCGAGCAGCCCGTTTCCGTCGCCGGCGCCGCGCCCCGCGCGCAGCGCAAGGGCAAGCGCCAGCAGCGCCACGAGCTGGGTGGTGAACGCCTTCGTGGAGGCGACGCCGACCTCCGGGCCGGCGTGGGTGAGCAGCGTGGCATCGGCGAGGCGCGTGGCCAGCGAGCCGCGCACGTTGCACACCGTGGCGAGGCGGGCGCCGAGTTCCCTCGCCAGCCGCAGCGCCGCGATGGTGTCCGCGGTCTCGCCCGACTGTGTGATGCCGACCACCAGCGAGCCTGGGCCGACCAGCGGCTCGCGGTAGCGGAACTCCGAGGCGTACTGCACCTCGCAGGGGACGCGGGCGAGGCGCTCGAGGTAGAACTTCGCCACCAGACCGGCGTGCCACGAGGTGCCGCAGGCGACGATCGTCACCCGCTCGACGGCGGCGAGCGCCGCGGCATCGAGCCCGTGCTCCGACAGCGAGGGCGGCCCGCCGTGCGGCAGCAGCGCCGCCAGCGTCTCGGAGACGGCGCCGGGCTGCTCGTGGATCTCCTTGAGCATGTAGTGGCGGAAGCCGCCGCGCTCGACCTCCCCCGGTTCCCAGTCGAGCGTCACCGGCGGGCGCTCGACCGGCCGGCCGGCGGCGTCGAACAGGCGCACCGAGGCCGCGGTGACGACCGCAAGGTCGCCGTCCTCGAGGTGGATGCAGCGGCGGGTGATCGGGATCACCGCGGCGGGGTCGGAGGCCACCAGGTTCTCGCCGTCGCCGAGGCCGACGACCAGCGGCGGGCCGTTGCGGAACGCGACGATCGCACCGGGGTCGGCGGCCGCGATCGCCGCCACCGCGTACTGCCCCGCGAGGCGGCCGCGCACCGCGAGCGCCGCGGCGGCGAGGTCGCCGCCGGCGGCGGCGAGCAGGTGGGCGATCACCTCCGAGTCGGTGTCGGAGGAGAACGTCACGCCGCGCGCCGCCAGCTCCGCGCGCAGCTCGCGGAAGTTCTCGACGATGCCGTTGTGGACCACGGCGACGCGGGAGGCCTCGTCGGTGTGCGGGTGGGCGTTGCGCTCCTCGGGCGCGCCGTGCGTCGCCCAGCGGGTGTGGCCGAGGCCGAGGTTGCAGCGGATGCCGCTCGCGTAGGCCTTCTCGACCAGGTTGATCAACTTCCCCGGGGTGCGCAGGACGGCGAGCCGGCCGGCGGCGTGCAGCGCCAGTCCGGCGGAGTCATAGCCGCGGTACTCGAGATGGCGCAGCGCCTCGAGCACGATGGGAACCGCCTCACGCGGGCCGGTGTAGCCGACGATGCCGCACATGACCACCTCCAATTGCGGGCTCCGGGCCCAGGGCTCCGGGCCGACGCCTCCGAAAAGGGCAAGACCCTCGTCGCACAGCGAGGATCGTGCCGGATTCTACGCGCACACGCCTTTCCGGCTGCATGCCGATTCGTGTTCGTGCGAGCACAGGCCGTGGTTTCCCCGCACCGATCCGTCTGGAAGGACCGACGCGCCGGCGCGCAGCACGCCCGCGTCGTCTCCTGATCCCTCTCCTCTGGCCCCTGCCTCACCCGGGGGCGAGGAACTCCGCGAGCGCGGCGGTGAGCGCGGCGGCGTCGTGGCGCACCGTGCCCTCGGGCGTCACCGCCAGCAGCGGCCGCGCGACGACGCACTCGCGTCGGTCCCACGCCGCCGGCGCCACGATCGGGTCGGCGCCGGCCTCCCGATAGTGCGCCGCGACCTCGGCGGGGAGCGGCGTCGTGTTGACGAGCACGGCGTCGACCGCCACCTCCGGCGCCAGCCGCTCGAGCTCGCCGAGGTGGCGGGCGAGGTCGAACCCATCGGTCTCGCCGGGCTGGGTGACCAGGTTGGCCACCAACACCTTTCGCGCCGGCGACGCCGCCACCGCGCGGCGCAGCCCGGGGACCAACAGGTTGGGCACGATGCTGGTAAACAGCGAGCCGGGACCGAGCACCAGCAGATCCGCCCGGGCGATCGCGGCGAGCGCCTCGGGCAGCGCCGGCGGGTCGGGCGGCGAGAGCTGGATGCGGCGCGGCGGCCCGCCGCGGGCGATTGCCGTCTGGCCGACCAGCAGCGCCCCGGTGCGCCCCTCGGCAGCGAGGTGTACGTTCTCGGCGGTCGACGGCAGCACCGTGCCGCGCACCCGCAGCACCTCGCCGGCCAGGCGCACCGCGCGCGGGAAGTCGCCGGTGATCTGGTGCAGCGCGGTCATGAACAGGTTGCCGAGCGAGTGGCCGCCCGTCTCGCCGGCACCGGGGAAGCGGTGGGCGAACAGGCGGGTGAGCAGCTCGTCGTCCTCGGCGAGGGCGACCAGGCAGTTGCGCACGTCGCCGGGCGGCGGCATGCCGTACTCGCGCCGCAGGCGGCCGGAGGAGCCGCCGTCGTCCGTCACGGTGACGACCGCGGCGAGCTCCGCCAGCGGCAGCCGTTTCGCGGCGCGCAGCAGCGTCGACAATCCGGTGCCGCCGCCGAGAGCGACGACGCGCGCGCGCGGGGAGCGGTCACCCATCCCGGACATGCTACGCCACGGGCCCGCGGCGGAGGAAGCGCCGCGCCCGGCTACGCGGTGAACGCGGGGTTGGGCTCGCCGCCGGGCGGCGGAGGCGTGGGCGCGCTGCCCGCCGCCGGCGCCACCGGGCGGTAGAGCGTGTCGCGCTCCACCGGCACACGGCCGGCCTCGCGGATCAGGTGCTCGAGGGCGCGCCGCGTCATCCCCTTGCCGGCCTCGCCGCCGGCGGCCAGCGTAATGCGCTCGTCGACCACCGTGCCGTCGAGGTCGTCGGCGCCGAAGTGCTGTGCCACCTGCGCGGTCTTGGCCCCGAGCATGATCCAGTACGCCTTGACGTGCGCGATGTTGTCGAGCAGCAGGCGGGCCACCGCGATCGTCTGCAGGTCGAGCGTGCCGGAGGTCGCCGCGAGGTGCGCGAGCCGCGTGTTGGCCGGGTGGAACGCGAGCGGGATGAAGCACTGGAAGCCGCCGGTGTCGTCCTGCAGCGCGCGCAGCCGCACCAGGTGGTCGACGCGTTCCTCCGGCGTCTCGACGTGCCCGTAGAGCATCGTGCAGTTCGACTTCAGGCCGAAGCGGTGCACCTGCCCCGCGATCTCCAGCCAGCGGTCGCCGCTCGTCTTGTGGTCGCAGATCACCGCCCGCACCCGCTCGGCGAAGATCTCGGCGCCGCCGCCGGGGCACGAGTCGAGGCCGGCGTCGACCAGCCGCCGCAGCACCGTCTCGAGCGGCAGCTTCGCCCGCGCCGCCAGGAAGTCGAGCTCCACCATCGTCAGCGCCTTCAGGTGCACCCACGGGAAACGGCGCTTGAGCGCGCGGAACAGCGCCTCGTAGTAGTCGACGCCGAGCTTCGGGTGGAGCCCGCCGACCACGTGCAGCTCGGTCACCGCCGGCGACATGTCGCGCGCCGCCACCTCCACCGCCTCCTCCACCGACCACGTCCAGCCGCGCGTGCCGCCGTACTTCTCGGCGAACGCGCACAGCGCGCACGACGCGACGCACACGTTGGTCGGGTTGAGGTGGCGGTTGACGTTGAAGAACGTTGCATCGCCGTGCAGGCGCTCGCGCACCGCGTTCGCCATCCGCCCGACCGCGAGCAGGTCCGGCGTGGTGGCGAGCACGACGCCGTCGGCGAACGACAGCCGCTCGCCGGCCGCCACCCGCGCGGCGATCGCCGGCAGCCGGTCGTCCAGAAACGGGCCGAGGTCGGTGCCCCGCATGCCGGCAACTCTATCACGCGGGCGCTGTAACTGCGACAGCGTTTCAACACCGTCCGCAGAGCCCTCCACCCGAGATCATTGGGAGCGCCCGCCTTTCCTCGGGCCAGTGGGCGCGCCGCGTCCCCGACCTACAATGAGCCGATGACCCGCCTGCGCCGCTGGCTGCCCGTCGCGATGCTCGCCGTCTGGGCGCTCGTCGGGCTCGGGCGCGCCGCGTACCAGGTCGCAACGGCGGCCCGCGCGCCGGCATGGGAGCGCCACCTCGCGCCGCTGCGCGAGGCGCCGATCGCGGCCGGCGCCGCGGTCGCCCTGCTGACCGTCGTCCCGGCCGGAGCCGCCGTCGAGAGCGTCAGGCCCGTGCTGATGGAGGCCGCCTGGCAGCGGCCGGACCTGCGCTGGGCACTGCTCCCCGAGTGGCCGCCGGGAGACGCGCCGACCGTTCTCGTCGGCGTCGACGGCGCCGCCGTCCCACCCGGATGGCGGCAGACATGGCGGCAGGGAGCGATCGCCGTCTACGCGCGGGGTAGGCCGTGAGCGCCTTTGCACCGGTGCTCGCCGTCCTGCTCGTCGGCTGGAGCGTGTGGAGGCGGCTCGGCGGCGGCAGCCCGGCAGCCGCTCTCGCCGGCAGCACGGTCGCCGGCATCGCCGTCATGGTCGGCTGGATGGCCGCGCTCGACGTCGCCGGCGTCCGCTGGAGCGCCACCCTCCTGCTCGCCCCGATCGTGCCTGCGCTCGCGCTTGCCGCCGGCGCCCGCCCACGCCCGGCGCCCGCGGGGCGCGACGGCGGCGGCGGCTGGGCGATCGCGGCAACGGCTGTGGTCGCCGCCCGCGCCGCCTGGATCGCCGCGTTGCCGGCGTTCGGGTGGGACTTCCGGTACATCTGGGGGCTCAAGGCGCGCGTACTCGCCCTCGCCGGTAGCCACGACGCCGCCTGGCTCACCTGGCCAGGCCACGGATTCGCCCACCCCGGCTACCCGCCGGCGTGGTCCGACCTCGTCGCCGCCGGCGTCGCCTGCGGCGCCTCGGCGGCGGCCGCGGCCGCCGCGTGGCAGGCGCTGCTGGCCGCCGCGCTGGCAGCCGCCTGCTGGGCGATCGCGCGCCCCTGCCCCGCCTGGATGCGCTGCCTGGCGGCGGTCGGAGCGGCGTGCTCCCCGGTGCTGGGCGATCCCCTGTACTCCGGCTACGCGGAGCCGCTGACCGCCCTGCTCGCCGCCGTGTCCCTCGGCGCGCTGGCCGCGCTCGGTCGCGGCGAGCGCCTCGCCGCGCCACTGCTTGCCGTGGCCTGCGGCGTGCTCGCAGTCACCAAGGGCGAGGGGCTGGCGCTGGCGGCCGCGGTCTCTCTCGGCGCCGTGCTCGTCGGCGGCGCGCGCGTCGCGCTGCCCGCCGCGGCGGCGACGGCGGCGGCCGGCGGGGCGTGGCGGCTGGCGATCGCCGCGGGCGTCGCGCCCGTGGACCAGAGCTTCGCCCCGTCCCTGGCGGCAGCTCTCGCCCACGCCCGCGTGCTGCCGGCGGCGCTCGCCGCCGCCGTGCAGCAGAGCCCGGCCATCGCCTTCATGCTCGCCGCCTGGGCGCTCGTGCTCGCCTCGTGGCGGCCGACGGAGCTGCGCGGGGTACGCCTCGCCTGCGGCGTGTGGGGGCTGGCGGTGCTCGCGGCCTATCTGTCGACCACCGCCGACCTCGCGTGGCACCTCGCCAACTCGGCCGATCGCGTCCTCGCCGTGCCGCTGCCGGCGGTGCTGGCGCTCGTGCTCGCGGCCCGCTTCACGCCGGCAGGCGGACGGTCAGCACCGGCGTCGTCGCGTGGTGCAGCACCTTGCGGGTGACCGAGCCGACAAGCGCATGGTGCAGCCCCGACGTGCCGTGCGTCGCCATCACGATGAGATCGCACTGCTCCGCCTCGGCGAACTCGACGATCACGCGCGCCGGCTGCCCGCGCACCACCACCGTCTCGATGGGAACGCCGCCGCCGGCGCGTCCCTTGAGCTCCTCGAGGCGGCGCGTCGCTTCGTCGCGCAGGTGGCGGTGGTAGTCCGCCCACGGGAGCTGGAACGACATGATGTCCGGGTTGGGGAACGAGTCGTCCACCACCGTCAGCAGCACGACGCGCCCCTCCGCGGCACGCGCCAGCTCGACGGCGACCTCGAGCGGCCGCACCGCAACGTCGTTGAAATCCTCCGGGACGAGAATCTTCTTGAACATGCCGGGACCCTCCTCGCCGGTGCCTTCCCGACCATGGTAGCCACGCCGCTGCCTTGACACCAGCCGCTCCTGCCGGTAGCATTCCTCTCCCCGGACGCGGTTGGTCCGCGGGAGGTTAGCTCAGCGGTAGAGCACCTGCCTTACACGCAGGGGGTCGTGGGTTCGAATCCCCCACCTCCCACCACTGCCGAGCTGGCCCGCAGGTTCTTGCAACGGGGTGGTAGTTCAGTCGGTTAGAACGCCGGCCTGTCACGCCGGAGGTCGCGAGTTCGAGTCTCGTCCACCCCGCCATTGGAATCAGACACTGACGGGCCACTTACGAGTGGCCCGAGTCGTGTCCATCCACATTCTCGGTCCGCCGCGCGGCCGCAGGCAACGGCGCGCCGGCCGTCGGCGCCCGGTCCCGCGCGTACGGTTGACTCGCCCGGCGCCGGCGATATGCTCGCGCGAGATGGCCGGTGGAAGGCTCCGCGGCACCTCGGACAGGTGCGGCGCCGACGGGCGCCGGGAGTGCGCCGCCCCACCGCGGCGCTCCCTCCGGTGGCGATGCCTGGAGGGTGTGCGGCGGCTGTCCGCCGGCGAGGTCCATGTGTGGCACTGCCACGTCGAGCTGACCGAGCGAGGAGAGCCGGCGATGCTGCCGCACCTCGACGACGCGGAGCGGCAGCGTGCGGATCGCTTTCGCCACGATGGGGCGCGCAGGCAGTTCATCCTTGCTCGCTCGGCGCTGCGCGCGATCGCCGCCGGCTACCTCGGGGCGGATGCCGCCGTGCTGCGATTCGCGGCCGGCAGCGGCGGCAAGCCGGAGCTCGCCGGAGCGCACGCCGCCTCCGGGGTGCGGTTCAGCGTCGCCCACGCGGGCGGCCATGTGCTGCTCGCCTTCTCCCGCGGCGGTGAGGTGGGGGTCGACGTCGAGACACTGAGCCGGAGGATCACCTGGGAGCCGATCGCACGCCGCTGCTTCTCCGGCGCCGGGGCGGCCGCCCTCGCGGCGCTCCCGGCGGCGCAACGCCACGAGGCGTTCCTGGTCGCGTGGTGCTGCAAGGAGGCGCTCGCGAAGCTCACCGGCGCCGGTCTTCCGGCGGCGTTCGGCGTCACCGAGGCGCCGATCCCGCTCGGTGCACGACCGGTCGTCGTCGGCACGGCAAACGGTCCTGTCCACCTCCGGCGCCTCTTCCCGGGCGCCGGGGCCGTCGCGGCGCTCGCGTGCGCAGCGCCGCCGCGCCGGGTCCGATGCCTGGAGTGGAGCCCGGCGGCCGACTGATCCCCTCCTCGCGAGACGCCGGGTCCGGTGCGCCCTCCTTCCCGAGGCCTGGACGGCGCCTCCGATCGACTCTATGCTCGTGGGCAGGAAGACACACGGTGCCCGCTACGCAGCGTCCTCACGGTGCAGGGTGCGGCCCCCAACCGGCCGTCGCGGACGGCGCGCCCGGCGCGCGCCGCACCCGGTGATCGGTCTTCCGCCGCTGATGCCTCGCGGCGGCGGCGAAACACGCGAGCAGGCGACGGCGGCGGCCCGGGCGCACCTGGCACCCGCGGTCCTGGCGTTCCGCTGGGTGTTCCTGGCCTACTTGGCAGCGGCCAGCGGTTTCGGACGCGCGTTCGCCCGCCTCCATGTGAGCGTGGCGGGTCTGCCGCTGTTCGCGGGCGAACTGGCGATCGCCCTCCTCGCAGCACTGGGCGCCGCCTGTCTGTGGCGGACGCGGGCGCGCGAGGTCCGCCGCGACCGCGCCGTGCTCGCGGTGCTGGTGTTTCTCGCCGTCGGAGGCGCCTACACGGTCGTGGGTTTGACGCGGGGCTTCGGGATCGCCGCGCTGCGCGACTCTGCCTTGGTCTACTACTCGATGTTCTTCCTCTTCACGGTGCTGTTCCTGCGCTTCAGGGGAGGCCCGGGGCTGCTCGTCGCCGCCGTCGTGGCCGGCGCCAGCGCCGGCGCGGCGTGGAGGGTGGGGCGCTTCCTCGTTGCGCCGGAGCTCGAGTGGGGCCATGCGGCGCCCGGCTTCCAGGCGATCGCCGCCTGGGTGGCGGTGCTGGGCGCGGTGGCGCCGGGCATGGGGCCGGCGAAGAGGCACGGGCGCATTGCCCGCGTCCTCGCCGTCGCCTGCTGCGGCGTCGTCGTCTTCCTGTCGGCGCAGCGCTCCGTGCTGGCGGCGATCGTTGCGGTGGCGGCGGGGGCCGCATGCCTGCGGGCGGCGCACCGCCGCGCCCCGCTTCGCCGGGTGTGTGCGGCGGCCCTCGCCGGCCTCGCGCTGTGGCTCGCGTTGACGGTGTCGATAACGATCCATGGACGGCCGATCGCGGCCGGGGTGCCGCCCAACGGCTCCGTCTCGGTTGTGGGCGCGCTCCGTGTCGTTTGCGCACGATGGACGGATCTCGGCCTCGCCGGCGCGGGCGCCGGCGGCCGGCCGCCAGGGAAGCCGGCACGGAGCGGTTCTCCGGCGGCCGGCAGCGCCGAGGGAACGCGCCCTGAGTCTCCCGCGGCGGGCGCCGGGTCCACCACAAAGAGCTTCACCTTCCGTGTCGCCGCTTGGCGGCGCGCGCTGTCGCGCATCGCCTCGTCGCCGCTGCTCGGCATCGGCTTCGGGCCGTCGCCAAACCTGTTCCCCGACAGGCACTGTGCGCTCGTCACCTCGCCGACCTCGAACTGCGGCAACGCGCACAACACGTACTTGACGCTGGCGATGCGGATGGGGATCCCGATCCTCGCCGCCTTCCTGCTGGCGAACCTCCTCGCTGCAACGCGGGCCGTGCGGGCGCTCGCCGTCGCGTACGAGCCGGAGACCGAGTGGCTGGTGGTGTTCTCCCTGGCCGCCTTGCTCAGCCTCGGCGTCTACGCCGGGCTGGGTCTCTTCCTCGAGAGCCCGTACCTGTCGTCGCTGTACTGGGTCATCCTCGGGCTCATCCACGGAACGACCGCGCGGGCGGCGGCTGCCGCCGCCGAACGGCAGGCGCCGGCGCAGGCGGCACAGCCTTCGCCTTGACGTCTCCCACCCCGCCGCCTCTCGCAAGGAGATCTGCGGGACGCGAGCTAGCGGCAGAGGCGCTGCGCCCGCTCGTAGATCGCAAGCAGCCGGCGGGCGTTCGCATCTCCGGCGAACGAGCCCTCGAAGCGGCGGCGGGCCGCGCGCCCCATGCGCGCGATCTCGTCGGGCCTCCCGGCGAGGCGGCTGACCGCCGCCGCCAGCGCGGCGGCGTCGCCGGCTGTGAACCTCACCCCGGTGACACCGTCTTCGATCAGCTCGCCGACCGAGCCGAGGCCGGAGCCGACCACGGGGGTCGCGGTCGCGTACGCCTCGGCGACCACGGTGGGGGCGTTCTCGAACGATTCGGCCGGAACGACCGCGAAGGCGGCGGCGCGCAGCGCGGCGAGCACCTCCTGGTGCCCGACGCGGCCGCGCCAGCGGACGCCCGGGACCGCGCGCGACGCCGCCGCGACCTCGCCCTCCAGCGGTCCCCCGCCGATGATCGTGAGCGGCACCGCGCCCTCGAGGCGGCGCCACGCGGCGAGCAGCGTCCGCACGCCCTTGGCCGCCGTCAACCGCCCGGCGAACACCGCGCCGTCACCGGGGCGCTCCTTCGCGCCCGGATCCGGGGCCACGCACCCCACCTTCACCTCGATGCGTTCGCGCGGCAGCCCGGCGCGGACGAAGACGTCGCGGGAGAACTCGGAGAGTGCGATGAAGAGCGTGACGCAGCGCTCCCACGTGCGGAGGCGGCGGTGGACCGCGAGCATCGCCGCGACCGCGGCGCTCGCGAGCCGGCTGTCGCGGTAGCAGGCGTGGACGATGCCGGGCAGCGGCGCCCGGCCGAGGCAGTCGGTGCACACGCGGCCCCGCCTGTACGGCGTCGGGTTGAGGCAGAACAGGCGGTAGTTGTGGAGCGTCTGCACCACCGGCACCCGGCGGCGGGCGGCGGCGTGATGGACCGCCGGCGAGAGGAGGGGGAAGAAGTTGTGGACGTGGACGACGTCGGGCCGGCGGGCGGCGAGCGCCCGGTCGACGCTGCGCGCCGCCTCGCGCGACCACACCGTGCGGGCGGCGGCGCGCACGCGGCCGAGCGCCGCGATGCGCTCGTTCGACTCCTCGAGGCGCTCGACGTCGACGCCGCCGGCCGCCAGCATCGCCGCCTCCGCCTCGACGGCCTCCTGCTCCCCCCCACGGAGGAGGTAACGGTTGTGGACGAGGAGGACGCGCATCACGAGCCCCCTGGCGCCGCGCGGGCTGCGGCTGCCCGCGGCGGGCGCTCCGGCCGCTCCGACGAGCGGCGTCGCCAGTGTAGTCCGTTCGCGTGTCGAGGCGCCGGCGTTCGGGGGCGTCGGCTCGCCGCCCTCGCCGGCGCGGGGCATGCCGCTCGCGGGCAGCACAGCGCTCGCCGCCGTCAGATCAGGCGCGTGCCCCAGCCCCGCCAGTCGGCGGGGTGCTCGCGGATGCGGGCTTCGAGCCGGCGCGCGTACTCCTCGACGGCGCAACGCACCGCCTCCCTGCGGCCCGCCCCGCGCTCCAGCTCGATCGGCGGGTCGACGACCACGCGGTACCGCTGCGGCGCCTCGCGCAGGGAACAGCAGGTCACCAGGGTGGCGCCCGTCTCCCAGGCGAGTGCGGCCGCCCCGGTCGCGAGCTTCCGCGACGATCCGAGCACCGTCACGTCGAGGGCGCCCCGGCCGCCGTGCTCGCCGGCGATCGAGACGACCGCGTTCGCTTGCAATCGGTCGGCCAGGACACGCACGTAGCCCAGCGAGGCGTCGGTCGGGATCACGATGCGCTCGCACAGCCAACGGTTCTCCGCGACCTGCCACATGCTGCACACGGTGCGCAGACCGAACCGGCTGAGGCGGCGGGACCCGTGCTCGGCGCGGCTGAGATGAACCGGCCGCCACCCGGCGTCGGCGAAGGCGTGCATCAGCGCCGGGCCGCTGCCGAGCGCGAAGCGCCAGAGGATCACGCCGCGGCCGCCCGCAAGCCCGCGGGCGACGTGCTCGCGGCCTTCGAGCGCGACTGCGGGCGTCCAGCCGCCGCGGCGCATGCCCCGGATTCGGCCCCACCCCGTCTCGACCCGTGTGCGGAAGTGCTCGCGGGCGATCGCCTCGAGCTCCCGGCCGCGGCCGGCGCGGTCGCCGAGACGGGCCTGGATGGCGGCGGCCAGCCGCTGAACGGCGCCGGGGTGAACGCGCAGCCAGAGGGCCGCGAGTGCTCCCGCGATGCGGGCGTCGCACGCGCGCGGGAGCAGCGACGCGCCGAGGTACCCGAGCACCAGCACGGCCGCCGCGTGAAGGTCGGGCAGGCTCACCAGCGGCAGGCGTGCGATGCCGGCGTCGTGCTCGGCGCGCGTAATGCGGGTGCCGCCGGCTCGGCTCGTGACCATGCCCGGCACCCGCCCACCCTCGGGCGGCACACCCGCCCACGTCCCGTCGGGAGCGCATGGATCGGTCTGGGAGTCCGGCACTCCCGCGGGACGATGGCGGTCGGGTGGGTGAGGCGTTGCTGCCATCGCTCCGCAGAGCACTCATTCTAGCCCGGGCGGACGCCGGAATGCGTGCCGCGCGACGCGGGGGCGGGCGTCCGCAGTCGAGGTAGAATCGCAATCCCATGAACGCAGCTCAGCCGGAACCGCCCAGCACCCCCCGGACCCTGTCAGCGCTCATCGCCGGTATCGCCCGGCTGCGCCCGGACGCCCCGGCGATCCTCGCGCCGCACCGCGCGGCGCTCTCCTGGGTGCGGCTGGCGGAGCTGGTCGAGAACACACGACGGGCGCTGCGAGCGGCGGGCGTCGCGGGCGGCGATCGGGTCGCCGTCGTGCAGCCGAACGGACCCGAGGCGGCGACCGCCTTCATTGCCATGGGTGCCAGCGCCGCGTTTGCCCCGCTCAACCCCTCCTATGCCGAGGCGGAGCTCGAGTTCTTCCTCACCGACCTGGGCGCTCGCGCTCTCATCGTCCAGGAGGGCCTGGAGTCGGCGGCGTCCCGCGTCGCCGCGCGCCTCGGCGTGCCGGCGATCACGCTGCGGCCGGCCGCGGACGGCGAGGCCGGCTGGTTCACGCTCGCCGGCACCGCCGCGCCTGACGCGGCCGACCGCCCGACCGGAGAGGACGATGTTGCCCTCGTGCTGCACACGTCGGGCACGACGTCGCGGCCCAAGATGGTGCCGCTGCGCCACCTCAACCTCTGCGTCTCCGCCGAGAACATCGCCCGGAGCCTCGCGCTGTCGCCTTCGGACCGCTCGCTCAACATCATGCCGCTGTTCCACATCCACGGCCTGGTCGGCAGCGTGCTCGCCTCCCTCGCCGCGGGTGGCAGCGTCGCCTGCACCCCCGGGTTCAACGCCGCGCGGTTCTTCGAGTGGATGGACGAGCTGGCGCCGACGTGGTACACCGCCGTGCCCACCATGCACATGGCGGTCCTCGCCCGCGCCGCGGCACACGCGGAGGTGATCGCCCGCCGCCCGCTGCGGCTGATCCGCTCGTGCTCCTCGTCGCTGCCGCCCCGGGTGATGGCCGATCTCGAGCGCGTGTTCGGCGCACCCGTTCTCGAGGCGTACGGCATGACGGAGGCGTCCCACCAGATCGCGAGCAACCCGCTGCCCCCGGGAGAGCGCCGGGCCGGCTCCGTCGGGCTCCCCACCGGCGTCGAGGTCGCGGTGGTGGGAGAGGACGGCGAGCCGGCGGGCGCGGGCGCCGCGGGAGAGGTCGTCATCCGCGGCCGCAACGTCACGCACGGCTATGCAGGCCCGCCCGAGCTCACCGCGGCGGCGTTTCGCAACGGCTGGTTCCGCACCGGCGACCAGGGTCGCCTGGACGTCGACGGGTATCTCTACCTCACCGGCCGGCTCAAGGAGATGATCAATCGCGGCGGCGAGAAGGTGTCGCCGCGCGAGATCGACGAGGTCGTGCTCGACCACCCCGGGGTCGCCGAGGCGATCGCGTTCGCCGTCCCCCACGCCCAGCTCGGCGAGGAGATCGGCGTGGCGGTGGTGCCGCGGCAGGGAGCGTCCGTGACGGAAGCCGAGATCCGCGAGCACGCCGCCCGGCGTCTCGCCGCCTTCAAGGTGCCGCGGGTCGTCAGGATCGTCGCGGCGATCCCGAAAGGGCCGACGGGCAAGCCGCAGCGGATCGGGCTGGCGGAGAAGCTCGGCGTGGCGCCGCTCGACTACGCGCAGACCCGCTCCGCCGTCGCATCGGCGGCGCCGCCGACCGGCATCGAGGCGCGCCTCGCGGCGATCTGGCGGCGGGTGCTGGATTGCGAGGCGGTGGGCGCCGAGGACGACTTCTTCGCGCTCGGCGGCGACTCGGTGCTCGCGGTGCTGCTGCTCGAGGAGGTCGCCCGCGAGCTCGGGGGCGAGATCCCGATGCTGGCGTTCCTCGAGAGGCCGACCATCGCCGCCATGGCCGCCTCCCTCGCCAGCGCCGGAACCGGCGGCGCCGGACGGGCGCGATGAGCCCGCTCCGCGGGTGAGCGGTCCGGTGGCCCGGCCGAACTTCTTCATCGTCGGCGCGCCCAGGTGCGGCACCACCTCCCTGTACCGCATGCTCCAGGGCCACCGCCAGGTCTTCATGCCCGAGCACAAGGAGCCGTACTTCTTCACTCCCGACCGGCGCCGAAAGGTGCGGACGGAAGAGGAGTACCTCGCGCTGTTCGCCGGGGCGGGCCCGCAGCACGCTGCCATCGGCGAGGCCTCCGCCGGGTACATCTTCACGCCGGCAGCCCTCGAGGGCCTGAGGGCGTTCGCGCCCGACGCCAGGGTCGTTGCGATGCTGCGCGAGCCGGTCGAGCTCGTGCGCTCGTTCCACCGCTTCCTCTGCGAACGGGGCGAGGAGGACGAGGCCGACCTCGAGACGGCGTGGAAACTGCAGGACGAGCGCGCCGGAGGCCGGAGGATTCCCCCCGGGTGCACCCATCCGCTGCAGCTCCAGTACGGCCTGGTCGCCAGCCTCGGCCGCCACGTGCGCCGGACGCTCGACCTGTTCCCGCGCGAGCGGGTCCTCCTGCTCTTCCTCGAGGATCTTGCCGCAGATCCGGCGGCCGTCTACGCGCGGGTCCTGGCGTTCCTCGGGCTCGCGCCCGACGGGCGGACGCGATTCTCGAAGGAGAACCCGGGCTCGCTGGCCGGCGGCGCCGCCGGGGTGCACGGCTGGCTGGTCCAGCGGCTCCGCGAGCCGCGCCGCAGCCATCCGGCGCTCGACGCGGCGATCCGTTCCCCGGCCGGGAAGTGGCTCCACCGTCGCCTGCGGGCGGCGCTCGAGCTGGCGTCGACGCGCGGCACGGCGCTGCGGCCGCAGTTTAGGAAGGAGCTGGTGCGCCACTTCGAAGCGGACGTGGCGCTGCTGCAGTCGCTCTCGGGCCGCGACCTTTCGCACTGGCTGCGGGCGCCGCGGGCGCGGCCGGAGGACGCCGGAACGCGGCCTCCCGGCACGTAGGCAACGCCCGGCATCGGCGGCCTCCGGCGCCCCGTCCGGACGCGCGGCGGCGACACCGCGCCGGTGCACGGCCGCCAGCCGCACGGTGGTATCCTCGTCGCGCACAGGGCGCGCGACAGGCGGGGTCCCCCCGGAGCCGGGCCGCCCGGGCGGCAGACATGCAGAAGACAACCCGCTTCAACCTCATCTACGCGCTGATCGCCGTCATGGGCGTGCTCGCCATCCACGACCTCTGGGTGCGAGCGCAGGCCGTGTCGATGATTCCCTACAGCGAGTTTCAGGCGCTGGTGCGCGACGGCCGGGTCAAGGAGGTGGTGATCACCGCCGACGAGATCCACGGCGAGCTCAAGGACGCGAAGGAGGGCGAGAAGCGGTTCTTCCGCACCACCCGCGTCGACGGCGCGCTGGCGCAGGAGCTCGAGAGACACGGGGTGACGTTCTCGGGGCGCATCGAGAGCCGCTTCCTGGCCACGCTGCTCTCCTGGGTCGTGCCGGTGCTGCTGTTCGCCGGGATCTGGCTCTTCCTGATGCGGCGCGCCGCGGGCCAGATGGGCGCCGGCGGCTCGCTGATGTCGATCGGCAAGAGCAAGGCGAAGGTGTACGTCGAGACCGACACGAAGACGACGTTCGCCGACGTGGCCGGGGTCGAGGAGGCGAAGGCCGAGCTCGAGGAGACCGTCGACTTCCTCAAGGACCCCGGGCGCTACGGGCGCCTCGGCGCCCGCATGCCGAAGGGGATCCTGCTGGTCGGCCCGCCCGGCACCGGCAAGACGCTGCTCGCGCGCGCCGTCGCCGGCGAGGCCGGCGTGCCGTTCTTCTCGATCTCCGGCTCCGACTTCGTCGAGATGTTCGTCGGCGTCGGCGCGGCGCGCGTGCGCGACCTGTTCGAGCAGGCGCGGGCGAAGGCGCCGGCGATCGTCTTCATCGACGAGCTCGACGCGATGGGGCGGGCGCGCGGCGCCTCGCCGTTCGCCGGCGGCCACGACGAGAAGGAGCAGACGCTCAACCAGCTCCTCGTCGAGATGGACGGGTTCGACCCGACCTCCGGCATCGTGCTGCTCGCCGCCACCAACCGTCCCGAGGTGCTCGACCCGGCGCTGCTGCGCGCCGGCCGCTTCGACCGCCAGGTGCTCGTCGACCGCCCCGACAGGCGCGGGCGCGTCGAGATCCTCAAGGTGCACGTGCGGAAGGTGACGCTCGCTCCCGACGTCGACCTCGAGCAGGTCGCCGCGCTCACCCCCGGCTTCACCGGCGCCGACCTCGCCAACCTCGTCAACGAGGCGGCGCTGGCCGCCACGCGGCGCGGCGCGGCGGCGATCGCGCTCGCCGACTTCAACGCCGGCGTCGAGCGCATCGTCGCCGGCCTGGAGCGCCGCAACCGCCTGCTCAACCCGCGGGAGCGCGAGATCGTGGCGTACCACGAGATGGGGCACGCGCTGCTCGCGGCGGCGATCACCGGCTCCGACCCCGTGCACAAGGTGTCGATCATCCCGCGCGGCATCGGCGCGCTCGGCTACACCATCCAGCGGCCGACCGAGGACCGCTACCTGATG
>CAZQLL010000030.1:0-46181 GCA_964594125.1 uncultured Thermoanaerobaculia bacterium
CCGCGTGGGCGAGGGCGCCCACGCTCCCGGATGATGGGGGACTTTCAAGGCAATCCGGCGCCCTCACCCCACCGCGCGGCGGCCCGCACGGGTCGCCGCTGATCTGCATCCCGGGAATCCGCGCGTCACGCGCAGTTTCCCGGAAGTAGCAGATCAGCTCTTGACTCTCAACGCCTGACGCTCGCGTCTCTCGGCGCCGCCATGCCGTGGCGCAGGATGTCGGCGATCTCGCGGATCACGTCGTCGGTGTTCTTGCCGAAGTGGTCGGGCACGCCAAACAGGATCTCGACCGCGAAGAAGTTGAGGAAGAAGCGGCTCGCCAGCATCACGGCCGACAGCGGCGAGATCCCCGGGCGCAGGCGCGCGGCGATCTCGGCCGGGCGCCCGTACACCGCCATGAAGTCGGCGAAGCGGCGCGACATCTCCGAGTAGAACTTGCGGATGTGGCTTCCCTCGAACTCGACGACGTCGACATAGATGAGAGCGACGTGCCGGCGGTACACCCTCACCAGCTCGCGCGACGTCCGTCCCAGCTCCTCCAGGTTGTCGGGGAACGTCCCGGTGACCAGCGCTCTGTTGAACGGCAGCTCCGGATCGTTGATCGCCGCCCAGTACTGGTCGAGGAGGGTGCGGAAGATCGCCTCCTTGTCCGGGAAGTGGTGGTAGACGTTGCCCGTCGACACGCCGGCGCGCGCCGCGATGTCGCGCACGCTGGTGGCGCCGTAGCCGCGATGGGAGAACAGCTCGAGCGCAGCTTCGAGGATCTGTTCGCGACTGCGCTGGGACTTCTCCGCCTGGTTCATTCACCTACCAATCGTTCGGTTTTTAATGTAGCTCCACGCCATGCAGGAGTCAAGGAGCGGGCTCGCGCCGCGGCGCGGCGCGAGCTCTGCAGCGCCGGCTCCGCTGAGGGATCAGGAGTGGAGAGGCGCTTCACGTCCTCCTTCTTCTCTACGCCCTACCGCCTTCCTGCTGGTGCCCCCTGCCTCGTGCCTTCCTCTGCTACCTCGCGAACTCGACCGCGCGCGTCTCGCGGATCACCGTGACCTTGATCTGGCCCGGATAGGTGAGCTCCGCCTCGATGCGCTTGGCGACATCGCGCGACAGCCAGATCGCCTCCTCGTCGGTGATGCGCTCCGCCTCGACGATGATGCGCAGCTCGCGGCCGGCCTGGATCGCGAACGCCTTCTGGACGCCCTTGAAGTCGTTGGCGATCGACTCGAGCTTTTCGAGACGCTTGAGATAGCTCTCGAGGATCTCGCGGCGGGCGCCCGGGCGGGCGGCGGAGAGTGCGTCCGCGGCGGTCACCAGCACGGCCTCGACCGAGCGCGGGTCGACATCGCCGTGGTGGCACTCCATCGCGTGGATCACCTCCTCGGGCTCGCCGTACTTGCGCAGCAGGTCGCGGCCGAGCGTGAGGTGGGTGCCCTCCATCTCGCGGTCGACGGCCTTGCCGATGTCGTGCAGGAGGGCGCCGCGCCTGGCCACGCGCTCGTTGGCGCCGAGCTCGCGCGCCATGGAGGAGGCCAGCCACGCCACCTCCTTGGAGTGGGCGAGCACGTTCTGCCCGTACGAGGAGCGAAACTGCAGGCGGCCGATCAGCTTGAGCAGCTCCGGGTGGATGTCCGGGAACCCCAGCTCGAGCGCCGCCGCCTCGCCGTCGCGGAAGATCTTCTCGTCGAGCTCCACCTGCACCTTGCCGACCACCTCCTCGATGCGGCCGGGGTGGATGCGGCCGTCGACCATCAGCCGCTCGAGCGAGAGGCGCGCCACCTCGCGGCGCACCGGGTCGAAGCACGAGAGCAGCACCGCGCCGGGCGTATCGTCGACGATCAGGTCGACGCCGGTGGCGGTCTCGAGCGCCCGGATGTTGCGCCCCTCGCGGCCGATGATGCGGCCCTTCATGTCGTCGTTGGGCAGATCGACGACCGAGACGGTGCTCTCGGCGACGTGCTCGGGGGCCATCCGCTGTATCGCGAGCGAGATGATGCGGCGCGCCCGGTTGGCCGCCTCCTGGTTGGCCTCCTCCTCGATCCGGCGGACGATCTTGGCGGCGTCCATGCGCGCCGCGTTTTCCATCTGGCGCATCAGCTCGCTCTTGGCTTCCTCCATGGTGAGGCCGGCGATGCGCTGCAGCAGGGCGCGCTGCTCCGCGATGGTGGCGGCGATCGCGTCCTCCTGCAGCGACAACGCCCGGTCGCGCTCATCGATCTGGCGGCTGCGCGCCTCCAGCTCCCTGGCCCTGGTCTCGGCTGCCGCCTCGCGTTCGGCGAGCGCGCTCTCGCGCTGCTCGATCCTGCGCTCGATAGCGACGAGCTCCTGGCGGTACTCGGCAGTCTCGCGGTCGAACTCGGCGCGCGCCGCGAGCAGCTTCTCGCGCGCCTGGATCGCCGCATCCTTCTCCCGCTGCTCCGCCTCGTGCTCCGCCTGCGCGAGCAGGCGTCTGGCGTTACGTTCGGCCTCGGCAGTCAGCTCGGCGAGCTGCGCCTTGTCGCGGCGCGCCCGCCGAGCCAGACGCGAGGCGCCGACGGCGAGCACGCCGACGGCCAGCGCCAGCACGGCGCCGGCGATGTAGATCTCCAGACCAGCCATGCAACCCCCCCTTCACGGAACGCAGGCAGCGATCCCGATCAGGGGTGGAGGGAGAGGAGGGGAAAGAGAAAGGCCCCCGCAGTCGGCCGTGTGAGCAATCCTATTTGAACCTGTGAACCACAGGCAGGGCGCCTGCGCGCCGCTCGTCGCTCGCCGCGGGGCTCGCTCGGAACGGCACGACCCGGCACCCCTCAAATAGGTGTTGGTTCAAGTTAGTTTTGCTCATCACCAACCGCGCAGGGGCCCCCTTTTCTGCCTTTCGCCACCCTCGTCACGAGGGCTTGAGCACCTCGTCAAGCCGTGCAATCAACCCTTCCACCCTTTGCCGCAACCGCTCGGTGTGTGCGCCTGGTTCCGAAGTCTGCTCCCGAAAGAGCTCGTCCGTTATGTTGAGAGCCGTGAGCACGGCGAGCTTCGCCGTGTCGACGTGCGGCGAGACCTCGGCCAGGTCGCGCATGCGCTTGTCCACGTACCGCGCGAGCTCCTCCAGGTGCTCGCTCGGCTCGGCGGCCCGCAGCTCGAACCTGCGTCCGAAAATCTCCACCGTCGTGCGGTTACCCGATGCCATCCGCACCTCTCACACCGCAGTATACACTGCCCGTCAACGGCGAGAAAACCACGTTTTCGGAGTAGGTTAGCCGGCCTTCGGCGGGTTCTGGACCGGCGTCTCGGCGGCGGCTGCAGCACGCTCGCCGTGCATGTGCACGCGCCCCTCGAGGCGGGCGCCCTCAACCACGCGCAGCGCCGGCGCCGTGATGTCGCCCGTGACGACCGCACCGGCGAGCAGCTCGGCGAGCTCAGTGGCGGTGATGTTCCCGACCACCGTGCCGGCCACCCGGACGGAGGTGGCGCGCACCTCGGCGGCGACGGTGGCTCCGGCCGCGATGTCGAGCGGCGCCGCGAGCGTCACCGTCCCCTGGACCTGCCCCTCGACGCGCACCCCTGCGGATCCCGAGAGCTCGCCCGCCAACCGCGTCTCGCGCGCGATCACGGTCGGCGTGGCGCCCAGCGGGGCGTCTCCGCTGCGCGGGTGCGACACCTTTCCGAATGGGGACATGCAAGCTCCAGAAGGTGGAGCGGGCAACGGGATTCGAACCCGCGACTTTCAGCTTGGGAAGCTGACACTCTACCAGCTGAGTTATGCCCGCTCACGACTGCGTCGAACCGTCTAACCGTATCGCGCCGCGCACCGGGGTGTCAAGGACGCGCGCGACCCCGGGGCGCCGCGCGGCGGACCCACCCGACGTCGGCGTGCCGCATTTCCGGCCGCCGGCCGCGGCTGCGGCGGGCATCAGGCCTCGACGTCGGGCACGTCCACCACCGGCGGCGCGGCGCGCACCACCTCCTCCACCGCTGCCATGTCGGCGGCCGGCCGGTAGGCGGCCGCACGCGAGCCGCGCCATTCGAGGTCGAAGGAGTCGCCTGCAACGTGGAGCGTGAACTCGCCGGTGCACGACGGGCAGACGATCACCGCGCCGTCGCGCGCGCCGGGGGGCGGCGCCACGATCGGCCCGCATTCGTGGCATGACAGCAGCAGGCGGCCGTCGCCGGCGTGCCCGAGCACGTGGTCGAGCGCTCCCGTACGCCCGAGCGCGATGAACGCATCGGCGTACGCGGCGTCGACCTGCGTGCCGCGGGCGGCGGCGAGCTCGGCGAGGCCGGCGTCGAGGCGGCTGCCGCCGCGGTACGGCCGGAACGCCGTGACGGCGTCGAACACGTCCGCGATCGCCACGACGCGCGCGATCGCCGCCGGCTCCCGCTCGGCGAGGCGCGCCGGGTAGCCGGCGCCGTCGACGCGCAGGTGGTGCTCGGCCACCGGCGTCACGACCAGAGGAGCGAGCGGGTGGTTCGCGACGATCTCCTCGCCGATCTCCGGGTGCAGGCGCAGCACCGCCCGCTCGGCCTCGTTGATCGGCTCGCGCTTGTTGAGGATGCCGTCGGGGATGCCGACCTTCCCGAGGTCGTGCACGAGGCCGCCGAGCTGCGCCAGGAACACATCGCCCGCCGTCATGCCGAGGCGCTCGGCGAGAACGCGCGCGTAGCGGCTGGTCCGCCATACGTGGCCGCCGGTGAAACGGTCGCGCGCCTCGATCACCGACGCGAGCACGAGCAGCGATTTCAGCAGCGGGAGATCGACAGCGATGCGCATTCCGGGCATCCGCCCTCCTTCGGAGCCGCGATGCTACCACCCGGCGAGATCAGCGGCGGCGGAGGTGCGACAGCAGGATGCCGCGCCAGTCGCCGGCGGCGCCGAGGCGGGAGAGGTTGCCGAAGTGGCCGGCGATCGTGCGGTCGATGAAGATGACGTGCGGCGGGAAACGGAGGTCGGCCGCAGCGTCGAGATGGTCGCTCCCGAGGTCGAAGATGCGGCGGTAGATCGCAGCCGCGTCGGCGAAGCTGAACGGCGGCGCCGCGCGGAACACCTCGCCGACTCCCTCTGCCACCGCGAGCAGCGGCGCGAGCGCCACGGGCGTGCCGTTGCCGCGCGTCACCCCCATCGCCTGCAGCACTGCGGGCAGGTCATCCAGACGCCCCTCGATGATCGCGCGCGCCGACTCGCGGTAGCCGCGCGAGATCGCCGCCGGCACCCGCTTGACGCAGCCGAAGTCGTAGACCACCACCGTGCCGTCGGCACGGAAGGCGAAGTTCGCGAGGTTGGGGTCGGCGTGCAGCAGGCGGTGCCTGAGCAGGCCGCGCAGCAGGAACGCGAGCAGGACCTCCCCCCAGCGGTTCCTGAGCTCCTGCGGGTGGCGCTCGGAGCACGCTTCGTCGGGGCCGATGCCGGGGACGTACTCCATCGTCAGCACGCGCTTCGTGGTCGCCTCTGCGATCACCCCGGGAATCACCACCTCCGGAACGTCGCGGTGCAGCGACGCCATGACGCGAGCGTTCTCGGCCTCGTGGAGATAGTCGAGCTCCTCGCCGAGGCGCGCCGACAGCTCGCGCCACACCGGTTCGAACTCCGCCTCGGAGAGCAGCGCGAACAACGCCTGCAGCAGCCGCCTGAGGTTGCCGAGGTCGGCCGCGACGATGCGGTCGATCAGCGGGTACTGGACCTTCACCGCCACCCTCCGGCCGTCGCGCAGCACCGCCCGGTGCACCTGCCCGATCGACGCCGCCGCGAACGCCTCCGGCTCGACCTCCCGGAACAGCCGCCGCCACCCCGGCAGCTCGAGCTCCAGCTCCTCCTGCACCGCCTCGAACGGAATGCGCGGCGCCTCCTTCTGCAGCGCCCGCAGCACCTCGGCGACCTCGGGCGGCAGGATCGGGCCGTGCAGCGACAGCATCTGCCCGACCTTCATCGCGGCGCCCTTCATCTCGCCGAGCGTTGCGACGATGCGCGCCGCGTTCCTCACCAGGTTCTCGGTGCGCGCCCGCTCGCGGGCACCGCCGGCGCGCGCCAGCGAGGCGAGCTGCTGCCCGGCGACCGACGCCCCGACGCGCGTCACCAGGCTGCCGAGGCGCAGCAGCCGCCGCACCGGCGAGCTCGTCACCCGCGTGCCGGCCAACGCCCGTTCTCCCGCGAAATCGCGCCCATCACACGAGCATACGCGGCGCCCGCCGTTTTCGCACCGAGCACGGTGGGCGCGCGAAGGCCGGCATGGCGGCAGGGAGACGTGGCATCTTCGTCGGGCCTGGTCCGAAAACGGCGCACGAGCCGGCACCGTTTTCATTCCCAGTGGCGACGACCAGTCGTCATGACTGACTGGCACCTAAGAGCGGTGCGCGGCGAGGAGGGCGAGGACGGTGGCGGCGATCTGCGAGGGCTGGATCTCGGGGAGGGTGCCGCGCGGCGCGCGCATGACGACGGCGCCGCCCACCGGGCCGACGCGATGAGGGTCGGTCGGGCCGTAGAGCGCGACGGTCGGGCAGCCGACCACCGCGGCCAGGTGGGTCAACCCGGAGTCGTTGCCGACCGCGGCGGCGCAGGAGGCGAGCATCGCCGCGACGTCGTCGAGCGGCTCCACCGGCATCGCCACCGCCGCACCGCCGGCGGCGATGGCCGTCGCCATCCCCTCCTGGCCGGGTCCGACCACGACGGCGCAGCGGACGTGGCACTCGGCGAGGAGGCGGACGACGGCGCGGAAGCCATCGAGGGGGTAGCGCTTGGCCGGCATCGCGCGCGACCCCGGCAGCAGTGCGACCACGGTGCCGGGCCCGGCGGCGCGCGCGAGCGCCGCGCGCGCCGCGGCGACCGCGCCGGGGGCGAGCGCCAGGCGCCACGTCGAGTCGTCCACCGGCGCGAGACGGAGCCGCGCCAGCGCCGCGTCGAGGTCGTGGCGCTGGTGCCGTGAGCGGTCGATTGCGAACGTCGCGAGCCCGAGCATGCCCGCGAGACGGCCGCGGCTGGCCAGCGCGAGGCGGGCGCCGGCGCCGCGCAGCAGCAGCTTGGCGCGGGTGGCGTGCCGGGCGGTGAGCGCGACGTCGAAGCGCCCGCGCAGCTCCCGGCGCGCCCACGCGAGGCCGGCGTCGTGCGGCCTCGCGATCGTCTCGACGCCGAGCGGCCGCGCCAGGCGCGCATGTGCCGCCGGCAGCAGCGCCGTGGTGCGCCCGCGCGCATTACCCTCGACCAGGCGCGTAAGCGCCGGCAGCGCATGGATGAAGTCCCCCAGCCAGTTCGGCATGTCGACGAGGAGGCGGGCTGGGAGGGCCGGCATGGCGGGTCGGCGTTCTAGGCGGAACGGCGCGCCGTGGGGGGAGGCGTGGTTCGAGGTTCGTGGTTCGTGGTACGTGAGCAAGCAGGGCGAGTGCCGGGGCGGCGCTGGAGGTCCCAGGCGGCGAGCCACTTGAGGAAGGTGCCGTAGGCCATGAGAGCGGCCACCGCCCAGCCGGCGGGGCCGTCGAGGATTCCGAGGCGGAGAAAGAGGCCGCGCACGAAGCGCCACTCGGCATGGGCGATCGCCGCCGGGACCGAGGATCGCCGGCCGGCGGCGGCGAGGTCGGCGGCGCCGCGCGCGGCGTAATCGTGCAGCTTCGGCAAGTACTGCTCGAGCGAGCGCAGCGAGTCGTGCTCGAGGCGGCCGGCGAGCGTGCCGATCGACGCGGCCTCCACCGCGCCGTGCACGGCACGCTCGGAGAAACGCGCGTGCTCGCGATCGACCAGGCGCACCACGCGGTCGCGCCCCCACTCGCCGAAGCGCAGGGTGCGGCCGAAAGCCCGGTTGGCGCGCCGCACCGCGTACGCGGCGTGGCGCGGTGCGGCCACCGCCTCGCTGACCGCCGCGGCGAGCGCCGGCGTCGCCCGCTCGTCGGCGTCGAGCACGAGCACCCAGCGGTGCGCGCACTGCCGCATCCCCCAGTTGCACTGCGCGCCGGATCCTGCGTACTCGTGCTCGACGACGCGGGCGCCGGCCGCGCGCGCGAGCTCGCCGCTGCGGTCGCGGCTGCGCGGGTCGAGCACGACCACGACCTCGGCCGCCCAGCCCGCAACACTGGCGAGCGCGGCGGGAAGCACCTCCTCTTCGTCGCGGGCCGTGATGAGGACCGAGACCGGGCGCCGGGCGCCGGGCGCCGGGCTCCGGCCGTTCGGCGCGCTCACGCGGGGGGACCTTCCTCGACGCGGATGCGGCGGATCGTGCGCGCGCGGCCGGTGCTCTCGTCGACATCGACGGCGGCGCCGCACAGCGCGCCGCCGCGGGTGGCGGCCTCGAGCGCGCGCGGCGTCGCGAGCAGGAAGCGCTCGAGCACCTGCTTCGGCTTGAACCCGATGATTCCCTCGTACGGCCCGGTCATTCCGGAGTCCGTGAGCGCGGCGGTGCCCTCCGGCAGCACCCGCTCGTCCGCTGTCGGCACGTGCGTATGGGTCCCGATCACGGCCGACACCCGTCCGTCGAGGTACCAGGCGATCGCCTGCTTCTCCGAGGTCGCCTCGGCGTGCATGTCGACGAAGATCACCCGCGCCTGCGCACCGATCTCGGCGAGGATGCGGTCCGCGACCGTGAACGGGCTCTCGATCGCGGTCATGAAGGTGAGCCCCTGCAGGTTGATCACCGCCACCGGCACGCCGCCGCGGCTCGGCGCCACGCACCACCCGCGGCCCGGGTTGCCGGCGGGGTAGTTGGCGGGACGCAGCAGGCGCGGCTCGCTGTCGAGGATGCCGGGGGTCTCCTTCTTGTCCCAGATGTGGTTGCCCGAGGTGAACACGTCGATCGGCAGCCGCCTGATCTCGTCCCACACGTCCGGCGTCAGCCCGTACCCGCCGGAGGCGTTCTCGACGTTGGCGATGGTGAAGTCGGCGCCCGCTTCCGCCTGCGCACGGCGCACCTGCTCCTTCAGGAGCCGTCGCCCCACCTTGCCGACAACATCGCCGATGAAGAGAATCCGCACGCGCGCCGCCTTTCCCGCTGCCGGCCCTTAGGATACATCGCACCCGCCGGGCGCCGGCCGGTCGGGAGGCGCAGCCGGGCGAGCGGACGCCGCGTGCCAACGCGGCCGGTTTCCCGGAGCTTCCCGACGCGGCGCCGGCGCCGCTCCTCAAGCGATCGGGGCGCCGGCGAGCTGCTGCAGGCGGTCCGCGGACAGCAGCGTCGCCACCGGCCCCTCGACGCTGACGGCGCCGTCCGCCTCGAGCTTGCGAAAGGTGCGCGAGAGCACCTCCGGCGCGGTGCCGCACAGCGCCGCGATGAGGTGCTTGGGGTCCTCCAGACGCACCTGCGCGCCCGGCAGCAGGGCGATCCCCGAGCGAACGAACGCGGACCACAGGTAGGCGCCGACGCGCTCCTCGACGGAGTGCAGCGACAGCCCTTCGACGAGGTCGACGAGCCGCCGCAGCCAGACCGACATCGAGGCGAGCAGCGCGAGCACCAACTGGGGCCGCCGCGCCAGCAGGTCGAGCAGCGTGGCGCGGGGGAGCGTCGCAAGCTGGCCCGCGGTGAGCGCCTGCGCGGTCGCGGGGAAGATCCCCGGACCGAACACCGCCGCCTCGGCGAACGAGGTCGGCGCGCGCACGACGTGGAGGACCTGCTCCCGGCCGTCGGGCCCGGCGCGGAACAGCTTGACCTGGCCGGCGAGCAGCATCGGCAAGAAGCTCGCCGCGTCGCCCTCCGAGAACACCAGCTCGCCGCGCGCCAGCTCACGCGCGGCGCACAGCTCGACGATCTCCGCGAGGAGGTGGGGCGGCAGCGCGGCGAACAGGGGCACGTGCCGCAGGCCGTCAGCGAGCGCCGCAGAGTTCATGGGCGCAGTGTGCCAGATCGCGCAGCCCGCCGCGACCTCTCGGCGCCCGCCCCGGGCGAAGCAACGCACGTTCCTTGACCCAGGTCAAGGAGACCGCGAAGATGCGTGACGACGCTGGCCACCGGAGGTGCGCATGGAAGAGCGAGACCGGCAGGTGCGCGTGACCCGCATGCGCTTCGTCAACTGGCTGCTGGGCACGTCGATCGGCGCCACCGCGGCGGCGGCGCTGTACCCGGTGTTCCGCTTCGTCATCCCGCCCGAGGTGGCCGAGGCGCCGGTCAACCGCGTGCTCGCAGCCAAGCTCTCCGAGCTGGCTCCGAACACCGGCAGGATCTTCCGCTTCGGCGCCAGGCCGGGGCTGCTGGTGCGCACCGCCACCGGCGAGGTGCGGGCGTTCTCCGCCCAGTGCACCCACCTCAACTGCACCGTGCAGTACCGCCCGGACTTCCAGCACATCTGGTGCGCCTGCCACAACGGCCACTACGACCTGCAGGGGAAGAACATCGAGGGGCCGCCGCCGCGCCCGCTCGACGCCTACAGGGTCGACGTCGCGGGCGACGACATCTACGTCACCAAGGGGGCATGAGCCATGGCGATCGCAAGGAAGCTGTGGCAGGCCCTCGACGAGCGCTACCAGCTCGCGCCGCTGGTGGAGTTCGCCACCCACAAGGAGGTGCCGCAGCACCGCCACTCGTGGGCGTACTACTTCGGCGGGCTGACGCTGTTCTTCCTCGGCGTGCAGGTGTTCACCGGCATCCTGCTGCTCCTCTACTACCGGCCCACCGCCGAGGCGGCGTTCGAGAGCGTGCAGTTCATCGTCACCCGCGTGCCGTTCGGGTGGCTGGTGCGCTCGGTGCACTCGTGGTCGGCCAACCTGATGGTGCTGTCTGCGCTCCTGCACATGTTCTCGGTGTACCTGCTCGGCGCCTATGCCCGGCCGCGCGAGCTCACGTGGTGGAGCGGGATCGCGCTGCTCGGCCTGGCGATGGGATTCGGGTTCTCCGGCTACCTGCTGCCGTGGAACGAGCTGTCGTTCTTCGCCACCCGCATCGGCACCGACATGGTCAGCAAGGTCCCGCTCATCGGCCACTGGCTGCTGACGCTGCTGCGCGGCGGCGAGGAGGTCACCGGCGCGACGCTGACCCGCTTCTTCGGCATCCACGTCGCGGTGCTGCCGATGGCGACGTTCGCCCTTCTCGGCCTCCACCTCGCGCTCATCCAGCGCCAGGGGATCCACGAGCCCGAGCACCTGCCCCGCCGCCGGCCGCTGCGCTTCCTTCCCAACTTCGTGCTGCGCGAGGCGGTGGTGTGGCTCCTCGGCCTGGCGGCGCTCGCGGCGCTGGCGGCGTTCTTCCCGTGGGAGCTTGGGCTGAAGGCCGACCCGTTCGCGCCCGCTCCCGCCGGGATCAAACCGGAGTGGTACTTCCTGTTCATGTTCGAGACGCTGAAGCTGATCCCGGCGCACGTGCTCGGCATCGAGGGGGAGCTGGTCGGGCTCGCCGCGTTCTCGGTCGCCGGCGCCGTGTGGTTTTTCGTCCCGGTGCTCGACCGCGGCGCCGCGAGCGGGCGACGATCCCGTTTCTTCGTCCTGCTGGGGTGGCTTGCGATCGTCTACATCGTCGGGTTCACCGCGCTGTCGATGCTGGGGGTGTTCCAATGAGGCGCTCGCTCGCGCTCGCCTGCCTGCTGCTGCCCGCCGCCGCGCTCGCCGCCCCCGCGCCGCCGAGAGCCGTCGGCGCCCCCGGCACGCACGCCGTCGACACCTGCGCCACCTGCCACGCGGCGCTCGACGACCCCCGTCTCAAGGTGCCTGCAACCGCCGGTGAGGCGGACATCCACCGCATACAGGGGATCACCTGCGCCGGCTGCCACGGCGGCGACCCGACCGCCGAGGACGCCGCCGACGCGATGGACCCGAAGCGCGGCTTCCGCGGCACGATCGCGCACGGCGACATCCCCGAGATGTGCGGCTCCTGCCACGCCGACGCCGCCTTCATGGTGCGCTACGGCCCCAACATCCCCACCGACCAGCTCGCCCAGTACCGCACCTCGAAGCACGGCCTGGCGCTGGCGAAGGGCGACGGCAACGTCGCCGTCTGCACCTCGTGTCACGGCGCCCACGGCGTGCTCGGCGCCACCGACGCGCGCTCGCCGGTGTACCCCAGCCGCATCGTCGAGACGTGCGGCGCCTGTCACGGCAACGCGACGCTGATGGCACGCTACGGGATCAAGGGCAACGAGCTGGCGGAGTACAAGAGATCCGTCCACTACGCCGCGCTCTCGCAGAAGAACGACCTCTCGGCGCCGACCTGCAACGACTGCCACGGCTCGCACGGCGCCACCCCGCCTGGAATCTCGTCGGTCTCCAACGTGTGCGGCACCTGCCACGTGACGCAGCGCGAACGCTTCGACGAGTCGCCGCACAAGGAGGCGTTCGCCGCCATCGAGCAGCCAGCGTGCGAGGCGTGCCACTCCAACCACGCCGTGCTGGCGCCCTCGGACGCGCTCATCGGCGTCGGTCAGGGGCAGGTGTGCGGCGAGTGCCACGCCGCCGGCGACGCCGGCGCAGCCGCCGCCGAGGCCGTCGCCGCCGCCCTCGCGCACATGCACGAGCGCCTGGCCGCGGTGGGCGCACGCGTCGGCAGGGCCGAGCGGGCCGGCATGCTGATGGAGGAGGCGCAGGTCAAGCTCGAGGAGGCGCACCAGGGGGTTGTGCTCGCCCAGGTCGAGATCCACTCCGCCGACCCGGCGCGAGTCGAGACCCAGGCGAAGGAGGTGCTGGCCGCCGCCGACGTCGCCGACGGCCTCGCCGCCGCCGCCGAAGGGGAGATCCGCTACCGCCGCACCGGCCTGTTCGTCTCGCTCGCCGTCATCGCCCTGGCGATGGTCGCGCTGATCCTCAAGATCCGCGCGATGGAGGCGTAGCGCCTTCGAGGCACGAATCACGAGCCGCGAACTACCGCCTTTCGGCGGCGGTACTGCTGCGGGGTGAGGCCGACAGCGGCCTTGAACTGGCGCGTGAAGGCGCTCTGGTCGCAGTAGCCGCACGTGAGGGCGATCGCTGACACCGGCTCGATACTCTCGGCAAGCAGGCGGCGGGCGGCGTCGAGGCGCGTCTTGATGACGAGCTGCGCCGGCGTGATCCCGAACAGCGTTTTGATGCGGCGGGAGAACTGGTAGGGGGAGAGGTGCGCGAGCGCGGCGAGCTCCTCGACCTTGAGCGGCTCGCCGCAGGCGGTGTGGATGCGGTGCACCGCCTCCGCGAGGTCGGCGAGCGGCTCGCGCGCCGGGGCGCCGACGTCGCGCGAGGTCCCGACCAGGCCGACGACGGCGCCCGCATCATCGCGCACCGGCAGCTTGGTGGTCAGGCACCACCCCTCGCGGTGGTCTGGGTAGAGGTGGAGCTCGAGCAGGTCCTCGAGCGGCCGGCCGGTGCGGACGACCGCCAGGTCCTGGTCGAGGAAGCGGCGGCCGAGCGGCTGCGGGAACAGGTCGAGCGCGGTGCGGCCGAGCACGAGGTCGGCGCGCGCGAGGCCGAGGCGGCGCAGCAGCGTCAGGTTGGCGGCGACGTAGCGTCCCTCGGCATCCTTGGCGAAGAACACCACCTCGGGGAGCCGGTCGTACAGCTCCGTCATCGCCGCCGCGGCGGCGCGGATCACCTCCGGGGTTGCAGCCATCGCCCTCGTCGCGGCCGCGGCCCGTCGTGTGCGAAAACCGCAGCCGATGCTGACCCATCGTACAAGACCGCGGCGCCGCGAGGGGCGTAGCTTGGCGGTGCATGGCGGAGGTCGGAGAGGGTATGGGCCCCGCGGGAGTGGTGTTCAACGTGCAGCGCGCCTCGTTCCATGACGGGCCGGGCGTGCGCACGACCGTGTTCCTCAAGGGGTGCCCGCTCGACTGCCCGTGGTGCCACAACCCCGAGGGGATCGCGGCGGCGCCCGAGGTCATGTGGGCCGTCGAGCGCTGCGTGGAGTGCGGTGCATGCCGCGCGGCGTGCCCGCGCCCCGGCGGGCCGTTGCCGGCCGGTGCGGCGCTCGGCAGCGACGGGTGCACCGCCTGCGGCGAGTGCGCCGAGGCGTGTCCGGCGGCGGCGCGCCAGGTCGCCGGCAGGGCGATGACGGTGGGCGAGGTGCTCGCCGCGGTGCTGCGCGACCGCCTTGCCTACGACACCTCGGGCGGCGGCGTGACGTTCTCGGGCGGCGAGCCGATGGCGCAGGGGGCGTTCCTCCTGGCGTGCCTCGACGCCTGCCGGCGCGCGGGGCTGCGCACCGCGGTCGACACCTGCGGCGCGGCGTCGCGCGAGCTCGCCGTGGCCGTCGCGAAGCGCACCCACCTGCTGCTGTGGGACGTGAAGCACACCGACGAGGCGCGGCACCGCGACCTAACCGGCGCGCCGCTGGCGCCGATCCTCGCCAACCTCGCGGCGGTCGCCGAGGTCGGGGTGCCGATCTGGCTGCGGGTGCCGGTGGTGCCGAAGATGAACGACGACGACGGGAACCTGCGCGCCGTGGCGCGCCTCGCCGCCGCCACCCCGAACGTGCAGCGGGTGAGCCTGCTGCCCTACCACCGCACCGGCGCCGGCAAGCTCGGACGGCTCGGGCGCAGGGGCGCGGCGCTGCCCGAGGCCGGCCCGTCGCCGGCGCGGATGCACGAGGTGGCCGCGGCGTTCTCGGCGGCCGGCATCTCAACGTCCATTGGAGGGGCGTGATGAACGAGCGCACCTCCCGCCTGCGGCAGCACAGCCTCGACGCGGTCCCGACGATCTCGGAGGAGCGCGCCGTCCTGCTCACCGAGTTCTACCGCGACAACCTCGGGCGCTTCTCAGTGCCGGTGCTGCGGGCGAAGGCGTTCGCGCACCTGTGCGAGCGCAAGACGATCTGGATCGGCGACGACGAGCTGATCGTCGGCGAGCGCGGACCGCGCCCGAAGGCGGTGCCGACGTACCCCGAGCTGACCTGCCACTCGCTCGACGACCTCGAGATCCTCGACTCGCGGCCGCTCACCTGGTACCGGGTGTCGGCGGACTGCCTGGAGGCGTACGAGAAGACGGTGATCCCGTACTGGCACGGCCGCTCGCTGCGCGACCGCATGATGCCGCTGCTCGACAAGGCGTGGCACGCCGCGTACGCCGCCGGCGTGTTCACCGAGTTCATGGAGCAGCGCGCCCCCGGCCACACGGTGCTCGACGACAAGATCTACGGCAAGGGGATGCTCGGCTTCAAGGCCGACATCGCCCGCGCGCTCGCCGCCCTCGACTTCGGCAGCGACCCGCATGCGCTCGACAGGCGCGAGCAGCTCGCCGCCATGGACATCGCCTGCGACGCGCTGGTCGTCTTCGCCGAGCGCCACGCCGCGCTCGCCGAGCGGATAGCCGCCGACACCGCCGACCCGACACGGCGCGCCGAGCTGGAGCGCATCGCGGCGGTGTGCCGGCGCGTGCCCGCCCACCCTCCGCGCGACCTCCACGAGGCGCTGCAGCACTACTGGTTCTGCCACCTCGGGGTGATCACCGAGTTGAACGGCTGGGACTCGTTCTGTCCCGGCCACCTCGACCAGCACCTGCTGCCGTTCTACCGCCGAGGCCTCGCCGACGGCACGCTCACGCACGAGGCGGCGCGCGAGCTCGTCGAGTGCTTCTTCGTCAAGTTCAACAACCACCCGGCGCCGCCCAAGGTCGGCGTCACCGCCGCCGAGAGCGGTACCTGGACCGACTTCGCCAACATCAACCTCGGCGGCCTGCTCGCCGACGGCGCCGACGGCTCGAACGAGGTCACCCACCTGCTGCTCGACGTGATCGACGAGATGCACCTGCTGCAGCCGTCCTCCAACCTGCAGGTGTCGCGCCGGACGCCGGACGCGGTGCTCGCGCACGCGCTCGCGGTCATTCGCAAGGGGTACGGGTTCCCGTCGCTGTTCAACGCCGACACGGTCGTCTCCGAGCAGCTCCGCCAGGGCAAGAGCCTCGAGGACGCGCGCGCCGGCGGCTGCTCGGGGTGCGTCGAGGTCGGCGCGTTCGGCAAGGAGGCGTACATCCTCACCGGGTACTTCAACCTGGTGAAGGTGCTCGAGCTGGCGATGCACGACGGCATCGACCCGCGCACCGGCGTCCGCCTCGGGCCGGCCACCGGTGACGTCGCATCGTTCGCCACCTTCGACGAGCTGTTCACCGCATACGAGCGCCAGCTCGCCCACCTCGTCGACGTCAAGGTCCGCGGCAACCTCGCCATCGGGCGCCTGTACGCGACCGACATGCCGGCGCCGTTCCTCTCCGTGCTCACCGACGACTGCATCGCCCGCGGCGTCGACTACAACGCCGGCGGCGCGCGCTACAACAACACCTTCATCCAGGCGGTCGGGATCGGCACCATCACCGACTCGCTGGCGGCGATCCGCAAGCTGGTGTTCGAGGACCGCGCGCTGACGCTGCCGGCGCTCGCCGCGGCGCTCGCCGCCGACTTCGCGGGGAACGCGCCGCTGCGCGCGCGGTTGGTCAACCGCATGCCGAAGTACGGCAACGACGACGACGCGGCCGACGACCTCATGCGCCGCGTCTTCGACCTTGCGTTCCGCCTGATCGACGGCCGCCCCGACGCCCGCGGCGGCGTGCACCGGATCGAGATGCTGCCCACCACCTGCCACGTCTACTTCGGCGCGGTGTGCGGCGCCACGCCGGACGGCCGCCGCGCCGGCGTGCCGCTGTCGGAGGGGATCTCGCCGGTGCAGGGCGCCGACCGCCGCGGCCCCACCGCGGCGCTTGCCTCGGCCGCCAAGATGGACCACGTCAAGACCGGCGGCACCCTGCTCAACATGAAGTTCTCCCCCGACGTGCTCGCCGGCGAGAACGGCATCGCGCGCATCGCCAGTCTGGTCCGCACCTACTTCACGGCCGGCGGCCACCACCTGCAGCTCAACGTCGTCACCGCCGACACCCTGCGCGCGGCGCAGGCCGACCCCGACGCCCACCGCGGCCTGATCGTGCGCGTCGCCGGCTACTCCGACTACTTCTGCGACCTCTCCCCCGCCCTGCAGGAGGAGATCATCGCCAGGACCGAGCACGGGGAGGCCTGAAGAGGCGTGGCCCGTGGCCCGCGCTGGCGCTCTCCGGGCCGGCCTGGAGAGTCAGGCGGGCAGCGTCGGGAACGAGGGCACCCGCGCTCGTGTCCTCACGAAGTGAAAAGCCAAGACATCCCGATGGCCGCGGTCGAAACCCAAGGGCGCCGGCAGGCCCCGTGGCCCCTCGTCAGGCACGCCACGAGATGTATGACGGATCGGGCGTATGTTTCGGATGAGGAGGCGAACGCCATGGGACGCGTGCGGATGACGGTCTCTGTTCCGGTGGAGGTGGCGACGTACCTGAGAGCGCAGCCGAACGCGAGCGCGGTTGTCTCGGAGGCTGTGGGCCGCTGCCGGGTGGAGCGGCTCGAGCGGGAGTTGGCGTCTGCGTACGAGGCGGACCGCGCCGGGGCCGCCGCCGTCAACGACGACTGGAAGACCGCCGACGCCGAGGTCGAGCCGTGAGCGAGGGGCTCGCGCGGGGCGCCGTCGTCTTGGTGCGCTTCGACCCCACCGTGGGCTGCGAAATCCGCGAGTCTCGGCCCGCCGTCGTCGTCTCGAACGACATGGCCTGCCGGCACGACGCGGTGCTCCAGGTGGCGCCGATCGCGGCGTTTCCCGACCGTGCCCTGCGGCCGTACGAGGCCCGCATCGCCTCGCCCGCCAGCGGACTCAACGGCCCGTCCCGCGCGGTGGCCGACCAGATCCCCACCGCGGCGAAGGAGCGGGTCGCCGCGGTTCTCGGCGCGGCCACCGCCGAGGAGCTGCGCGACCTCGACCGCGCCCTCTGGGTTCAGCTTGGACTCTCCTGACCCTGCAAAGACGCGACACGTGCCAGGCCGGTTGACACAGGTGCGAGACAGGCCACGCTTGGTTCAGGTCACGACATGCGTTCTCGCGACAGAGGTCTCCGTGTCGGGGATCCAGGCGCGCTTGCGCTTCTGGTCCTATTCGCCCCGACGGTCGGCACGGCAGGCGCCCAGCCGGCCCCGGTACCACCGACGCAGGACTATGTGCTGCACGTCCTCGGCAGGCACGTCGCCGTCGCCCCGCCGACCCCGGTGCTCGAATCGGGTGCCGAGTTCACGATCCAGGCGCGGGTCTGCGTGGCGACACCGGTCCCGTCCGCGTGGATCGTCATGCGCCCAGACGACGTGGCGACCTCGGATTTCGGAAGGTGAACCGGTCTGATGCTCGACTACACGGACGGCACTCGGGTGATGCTCGTGCAGTCCTCCGGGCGATCGGGCGAGTTGGTCGCCGCAATGTCCGAGGCGCCACTGTCGCTCCGCACCTGGACGCACCTCGCAGGTGCGCTTGACAGCCACGTGTGAATACAGAAGAATTCATATGAATACGGAGGTGGCGATGCCCAAGACCGTGACGATCAGGCTGGACGATGAGGTCTACAGCGAGCTGCGCGAGGCGGCCGAGGCCGAGAATCGCCCGCTGTCGAACCTCATCGAGGTAGCCGCTCTCGCCCGCGTCCGCGAGCAGCAGTTCGTTGACGACGCCGAGATGGCCGAGATCCTCGCCAACGAGACGCTGCTCGAGCGCATGCGGGCCGGGTCCCGCGACGCGCGGACGCGCAAGGGACGCCTGGTTGGCTGAGTACCGGATCTTCGAGACGGAGCAGTTCTCCCGCGATCTCGCCGCGATCGCCAGGTCGGGAAAGCACGCCGTGGTCGAGAAGCTCCACCGCACCGTCTACCCGCAGCTCCGCCGCCACCCGCACTTCGGCCCGCACATTCGCAAGCTGCGGGGGTACTCGCCTCCCACCTGGCGCTATCGGATCGGCTCCTGGCGCTTTTTCTTCGAGGTCGACGAGGACGACCGGCTCGTCCTCATGACCGCGGCCTCGCACCGCGGATCTGCGTACTGATTCACAAGCCCTCACCCGACGCCTGCGCGCTCCCGGCGCCGGTGAACGGGTTGCGGAGCGGGATGCCGGCGTACTCCTGCGCGTTGAGGTCATCCGACCAGATGATCGTCGCTCCGAGTGCCTGCGCCGCGCGCACGATCATCGCGTCCCAGAAGCTGATCGAGTAGCGCTCCGCGAGTGCTGCCGCCGCGCCGACGTCCTCGACCACCGGCGTGAAGACGCGCCACGAGGAGAAGTCTTCGACGACCGCCCTCGCGCTCGCGCTCGACACCCGCTTGGCGAGCTTGCCGGTGACCGTGACGTAGAACTCCATCAGCACCTGCGTGCTGAGCAGGCCTGCCCTTTCCGCTATCAGGCGATCGATCAGCCGCAGCGCCGCAGTCCGCTTTGCGCCAGCCGAGAGATCGTGCGCGTACACGAGGACGTTGGTGTCGACGAACTCACCGCTCATGGAGCGCCTCGCGCCCGACCGCGATCGTCCCCCTGGTCCCGAGGTCGAAGCCCGACGCCAGCCGGCGGCGGGCGCGGCGCATCGCCTTCCGGTAGTTCTCGTCGTCACGGACGAGTCGCTCGATGTACTCCGCCAGGAGCTTCGAGACGGAGGTGCCTCGCTCCACCGCGAGGTGGCGCGCCTCGTTCAGGATCGCCTTGGGAAGGGACAGGGTGACGTTCTGCGTCTCCATGGCTCACTCTCCACAATCTCAGTGTAACACTGGACCACGTGGATTGACGATTGACTTTATCCACGGGGCGGCCTTCGACGCTGGTCGTTGCGTGCTCGAGCCTGGCCATGGCATGGCGAGTGCCGCTGGCTACCATCGAGCCGCTGGTCTTCTATGTGGCGCTCACCTGCAACAGCACCCACCAGGTGACGGCGTCGCCGGGCGGCTTGACCGGGAGCGCGGCAGGGCGCAGTCCGAGCGGGCGGGCGAGGCGGGCGAGCGAGGCGGCGTTGGTGGGAAGCAACCAGACGCCGTGCAGCGGCGCCTCGGCGCCAGGGGCGGCGGCGCCTGCGAGCATGCGCACGCGCGCACCGCGCCGCTCGAACGCGCGCACGTGCACGGAGCCGTCCGCGAGCGAGCGGGTGCGCAGCAGCGGGCCGTCGGCGACCGCGGCGGCGGCGTCCTCGCCCTGCAGCAGCAGGGTGCCGCCCGGCCGCAGCAGGGTCGCGAGCGAGGCCAGCGCCTGCCGCTGCGCGCTGCGCGACGGCAGCAGCGAGAAGGTGTTGCCGAGGCACAGCACGGCATCGGCGGCGCCGGCGCGCAGCGGTGGCGCGAGCAGGTCGCCGGCGGCGACGCCGTGCCGCTCGCCGGCGAGCAGGGCGTCGAGCGCGAGGTCGCAGCCGTGAACGCGCACGCCCAAGGCCCGCAGCAGCCTGACGTGGAAGCCGGCGCCGCAGCCGGCGTCGACGACGGTCTCCCAGCCGAGGTCGGCGGCGAGACGCTGCCAGAACGGCGCCTCGCGCCGCGATCGCTCGTCGGTCGGCAGCGACGCCGCCGACCCCGCCCAGCGCTCGCGCTCCCGCATGTTCTCCATTATCCGCTCTCTCCGACGCCGACTTTCCGGTGCCCGGCGCCCGGAGCCCGGTGCCCGCCTCTCTCAGTTGGTGCGGTGCGACGGCACCGGCCGCGGCGTCGCCTCGGCGGTCTCCGAGGCGGCGAGGCCGCCGACGTGGGTGTACAGCGGCGAGTCGAGGTGCGGCAGGCGGGCGGCGTACTCGGCCTCGGAGACGCTGCCGCGCCAGTGCCCGGCGGCGCGGAATCCGAGGGTGACGCCGAGGTAGACGGCCAGCGCGACGGCCACTGCGAACGCCGGCCGCAGCAGCGGCAGCGGACGGCGCGCCGGCGCCAGCCGCACCGCCAGGCAGTCCCTGACCGGGCAGGCGGCGACGCAGTCCTGGCACGACGTGCACTCGACCGACGCGACGCGCGTCATGGCGTGCACCGGCAGGCGCGCCGGGCACACCTTCGTGCACTTGCGGCAGTCGGTGCAGGTGGCGGCGTCGCGCGTCACCTTGAGCGGCGCGAGGCGGCCGAAGAACCCGAGCAGCGCGCCGTACGGGCACAGGTAGCGGCACCACAGGTCGCGCACCAGCACGGAACCGACGACCAGCACACCGAGCACCGCGACCGTCACCCGCGAGGCGTTCGCGAAGAACAGGCCCATCTTCACGTCGGCGACGCGGTTGTACGGCGAGTCGAGGAACGCGCGCACTCCCGGGAGGTCCATCGCCACCCACGTCGCCCAGACGAAGAACGCAAGCAGCACGTACTTGAGCGATCGCAAGGGGATGTCGAGCCAGCGAGGCGGCTCCCAGGTGCGGCCGAGCAGGCGGCGGCCGAGGCGGCCGAGCCACTCGGAGAGCGTGCCGACCGGGCACAGGTGCGAGCAGAACGACTTGGCGAGCACGCTGCTCATGAGGATGACGCCGACGAGGATCGCGAGCGCCGCCGGGTGCACCGGATGGACGCCCTGGCCGGCGAGCCAGAGGCGCAGCGACATCAGCGCCGAGATCGGCAGGAACCCCTCGACGCCGGCCGGCCGCGGCAGGGCCGGCGCCCGACCGGCGATGTGCGCCCCGGCCCACAGCGCGAACTGCGCGCCGATCAGCACCACCACCGCGGCGAACGCCGCCTGCAGCACCCGCCGCGCCCGAACCACCGGCCATCTCGACCTGCGAGGAGCCACCGTCCCTCCCGTCGCCGCGATCCTACACGCGCCACGCCGTAGCGCATTGACGGAGGTCAAGGAGCCGACACCCATGGCTCGCCGCGCTCGCGAGCGCCGGTGGGCCTGGCGGCGCCGCTGCCGCCGTACCCCGGCGCGGCCGAGCGTAGCCCGGCGCGGCCGGGCTCCGGCCGACCCCGCCGCGCCCGCAGCGGGATTTGACCTGAGTCAAAGAACTGTCGCGCGGCTTCCGTTACCGTTCACGCGTGGTCGGAGCGACCCGGCCCGGCGGGAGGAACGACGTCACGATGCAAGCTGGCAGGATGACCGTGGTGGGAATCGCTGCCGCCGCCTTCGGGGTCGCCGCCGGCCTCGGCGGCTACACGTTCGTCTACGCCAAGGGCGCCTCGTACCTCACCAACGACCCGGCCGCCTGCGCCAACTGCCACGTCATGCGCGAGCACCTCGAGGCGTGGGAGAAGTCGAGCCACCGCCACGTCGCCGTCTGCAACGACTGCCACACCCCGCACAACCTCTTCGGCAAGTACGCCGTGAAGGCGTCCAACGGCTTCTGGCACTCGTTCGCGTTCACCTCCGGCGAGTTCCCCGACCCGCTGCGCATCAAGCCGGGCAATCGCGGCGTCGCCGAGGACCAGTGCCGGCGCTGCCACGCGCCGGTCGTCGCCGCGATGGACGGCGCGCACCGCCCGGACGACCAGGCCGCGTGCCTGCACTGCCACCGCGACGTCGGACACCTGCGTTGAGCAGCCGCTGCAAGGAGATCGAGCCCATGCGTACCGACCGCCACCCCGCCCCTCCCGTCATCCGCCGCAGCCGTCGCGAGGCCGGCGTCGCGCTGCCGATGGTGCTGTTCGCGGTGGTCGCCGCGATCGCCGCGATCGGCGCCGCGGCGCTGCTCGTCAACATCATGGAGAAGAAGCGGGAGGCGAGGAACCCGTTCTTCCGCGTCGTCGAGGTCACCGACGAGATGGACGACCCCGCCGTGTGGGGGAAGAACTTCCCGCTGCAGTACGACCTCTACCGGCGCACCGTCGACCAGCAGCGCACGCGGTTCGGCGGCAGCGAGGCGGTGCAGCGCACGCCGACCGACGCCGACCCGCGCTCGGTGGTGGCGCAGTCGCGCCTCGAGGAGGACCCGCGCCTGGTGACGATGTGGTCGGGGTACGCCTTCGCCGCCGACTTCCGCGAGGAGCGCGGCCACGCCTACATGCTCGAGGACCAGACGTTCACCGAGCGGCAGCAGGTGGTCAAGCAGCCCGGCACCTGCATGCACTGCCACGCCTCGGTGTACCTCCCGTACAAGCGCCTCGGCGACGGCGACCTCACACGCGGGTTCGAGAAGATGAACCAGATGCCTTACTTCGAGGCACGCTCGCTGGTCGAGCACCCGGTCGCCTGCATCGACTGCCACGACCCGGCGACGATGCAGCTCCGCGTCACCCGCCCCGGCTTCATCGAGGGGATGCGGGCGCTCAAGGCCGGCGAGGGAAAGCCCGACTACGACGTAAACCGCGACGCGACGCGGGCGGAGATGCGGGCGTTCGTGTGCGGCCAGTGCCACGTCGAGTACTACTTCAAGGGCCCCGAGAAGCGGCTCGTCTACCCGTGGGCGAAGGGGATGAAGGTCGAGAACATCCAGGCGTATTACGACGAGATCGGACACAAGGACTGGGTGCACAAGGACACCGGCGCGGCGGTGCTCAAGGCGCAGCACCCCGAGTTCGAGATGTGGAACCAGGGGATCCACGCGCGCGCCGGCGTCGCCTGCGCCGACTGCCACATGCCGTACACCCGCGTGGGGGCGTTCAAGATCTCCGACCACCACGTGCGCTCGCCGCTGCTCAACGTCTCCAAGGCGTGCCAGACCTGCCACAACGTCCCCGAGGAGGAGCTGAAGAACCGCGCCGAGACGATCCAGGCGCGCACCTTCGGGCTGCGCAACCAGGCGATGGACGCGCTCGTCGCGCTGATCGGCGACCTCCAACGCGCGCGCGGCGCCGGCTCGACCGACGCGCAGCTCGAGCGCGCCCGCGACCTGCAGCGCCGCGGCCAGTTCCGCCTCGACTTCGTGGAGGCGGAGAACTCCACCGGGTTCCACGCGCCGCAGGAGGCGGCGCGCATTCTCGCCGAGGCGATCGACTTCGCCCGCCAGGGGCAGATCGCGCTGCGCGACGCCGGCGTCGCAGCGCCGGCCGCCGGGGTGAAGACCGCCGCGCTCGCGGGCCGGTAGGTCCACGAGACGGACGGGGGTGCGGGCGTTCCGCCCGCGCCTCGTCATGCCTGCAGCCGCCGTGGCTCCCCTATTCCGAGCCTGCCGCGCGGCGCCACCCTGCGGCGTACAGGTCCGCCCGCACCGGGAGGTATCCGGGGTAGTCGCGGCGTGCGCGCTGCACCACCGAGCGGTCGAGTGAGACGATTGCGAGCGGGTCGGTGGTCTCCACCAGCACCGCGCCGTCGGGGGCGATCGCCAGCGACGGGCCGCCGATCGGCACGCCGCCCTCGGGGCGCGGCCGGTTGACCGAGATCACGTAGGCGGCGCTGGTGATGGCATTCGCCTGCAGCACCAGCCGCCAGCGCGGGTAGCTCCCCTCCGGCGTGCAGCGCGGGCACAGCACCGCCTCGGCGCCGAGCGCGGCGAGGATGTTGGTGCCGGCCGGGCGCTGGACGTCGGAGCAGAGCTGGATTCCGAGCGGCATGTCGAGACCCGCGATCACCGCGGGCGGCTCGCCGCCGGGGTCGTAGTGGTCGGCCTCCCAGTACCCCTCCTCCTGCGGCACGTGCGCCTTGCGGTGGGTACCGAGCAGGCGCCCGGCGCGGTCGAACAGCAGGGCGGTGTGGTGCCGCCGGCCGGTGGCCGGGTCGCGCACCACGACGCTGCCGAGCACCGCGACGCCCGCCGCGGCCGCCGCCGCCGCGAGTGCGCGATGGCGCGGCCCCTCCGGCGGCTCGGCGTCGCTGTCGCTGACGGTGCGCGAGCACGGGAACCACGGGTCGAGCGGCAGCTCCGGCAGCACCGCGAGCTCCGCGCCGAAGCTCTTCGCCTCTGCGAGCAGCGCGGCCAGGCGCTCGCCGCCGCCGTCGCCGTGGAACACTTCGGTAATCAGCGCGATCGAGAGGATGTCGGCAGGCATGAGGCACGCTAGCGCGCCGCGGGGCGGCGGGCAAGTCAGGAGGACCGGCGGAATACGGAAGCACGCCGGCCCATTCCCGAAACGAGCAGCGGTGCTTGCGGCATGCGGCGCCGCAGGAGGCGTCCACGTGGACCCGGTGAGCCAGGCGGTGGTCGGCGCGGTGGCCGTACAGGCCGCGTTCACGCGGTCGCTGGGCGCGCGCGCCGCGCTGTACGGCGCCGTCGGCGGCGTCCTCGCCGACGCCGACGTGCTGATCCGCTCCGCCGGCGATCCGCTGTTGACGGTGGAGATGCACCGGCACTTCACGCACTCGCTGGCATTCGTGCCGCTCGGCGGCGTGCTCGCGGCGCTCCCGTTCCTCGCGCTGCGCAGCGAGCGCGCGCGCTGGCGGTCGGTCGTCGCAGCGTGCACCCTCGGTTACGCGACGCACGCGCCGCTCGACGTCCTCACCTCGTACGGCACGCTCTGGCTGTGGCCGTTCAGCCGGGAGCGTCTCGAGCTGGACTGGATGTCGATCGTCGACCCGCTGTTCACGCTGCCGCTGCTCGTCCTCGCGGTGCTCGCCGCGCTGCGCGCCAGCCGGCGCATCGCGCTCGCAGCCGCGGCGTCCGGTCTGCTCTACATCGCCCTGGGAGGCGTGCTCCACCAGCGCGCGGCCACCGTCGCGCGCTCCCTCGCGGCGACCCGCGGTCACGCGGTCGCACAGGCACGGGTGATGCCGACGCTCGGCAACCTGCTGGTATGGCGCTCGGTGTACGTCGCCGACGGGGCGATCCACGCCGACGCCATCCGGGTCGCCCCGTGGGCGTCGGCGGCGGTGCTCGGCGGCGACAGCATCGCGCTGGTCGACGCTCCTCCCCTGCCGGACGACGTCCCGCCCGCCCTCCGCGCGCGCCGGGCACGCGACTTCGGCCGCTTCGCGTGGTTCGCCGACGGCTTCGTGGCCCGCGACCCCGCCGACCCGACGGTGCTCGGGGACATGCGCTACTCGCTGTCCACCGAGGGCTTCGAGCCGTTGTGGGGGGTCCGCTTCCACGCCGACGGCCGCGCCGTGCCCGTGGAATGGGTGAGCATGACGAGCCGCCGCGGCGGTGACAGCCTCGCCGAGCTGTGGCAGCTCATCACCGGCCGCGCCCCCCGCCTGCACGTCTGGCTCCTCTGAGGAGGGATACTCCTACAGCTTTGCCGCGATCGCCTTCGCCATGTCGATCGTCGAGGCGGGGCCGCCCATGTCGTAGGTGCGGACCTTCCCCTCGGCGATCACCGCCGCGACCGCCTTCTCGAGCCGCTCGCCGAGCGCCTTCTCGCCGAGCCAGTCGAGCATCATCTTGGCGGCGAGGATCGTCGCGATCGGGTTGACCTTGTACTGGCCCGCGTACTTCGGCGCCGAGCCGTGCGTTGGCTCGAACACCGCCAGCTTCTCGCCGATGTTGCCGGAGCAGCCGAAACCCAGGCCGCCGACCATCTGCGCGCACAGATCCGAAATGATGTCGCCGAACAGGTTGGTGGCGACCAGGACGCCGTACTTCTCCGGGTTCTTCAGCAGCCACATGGTGATCGCGTCGACGTTGGCGTCGTCCCACGCGATGCCGGGAAACTCCTTCGCGACCTGTTTGCCGGTCTCCAGGAACAGCCCTTCGGTGGCGCGCACCACGTTCGCCTTGTGGATGATCGTCACCTTCGGGTAGCCGTGCAGCTTGGCGTACTCGAACGCCGCCCGGATGATCCGCTCGCACCCCCTGCGGGTGTTGATCTTGCACGTGATGGCGTAGTCCTCGAGCGGCACCCCGGCGAACGGCGCGAACGGCTTCGAGATCTCCTTCAGGGTGTCGCGCAACCGCGCGTCCATCGGGTTGAACTCGACCCCGGAGTAGAGCCCCTCGGTGTTCTCGCGGAACACCACGAGGTCGATTCCCTCCTTGTAGTTGAGCGGGTTTCCGGGGTACGCCTTGCACGGGCGCAGGCAGATGTAGAGGTCGAAGAGCTGGCGCATGCGGACGATCGGCGAGCGGTAGACGAGCCCCTTCGGCTGCAGCTCGGGGACGAGCTCGGCCTGCGCCTCCTTGACCGGCTTCGATGTGATGGCGCCGAACATCGCGGCGTCGACGCTGCCCAGCAGGTCGACGGTGCGCGCCGGAAGGGCGTCGCCCTCGCGGCGCCAGAGCTCCCAGCCGATGTCGCCGTGGATGTACGCCGCGTCGAAGCGCAGCGCGTCGAGCACGAGGCGCGTCGCCTCCATGCAGTCGTTGCCGATGCCGTCTCCAGGCAGCCAGGCGATGCGGTAGTTGGCCATTGCGTCGTCCTTCCTCTTCCCGCTGCGCTCCCGGTCTGTTCCGCCGCAGCTTGTCCCGTCAGTGGATCGTGGTTCGTGGTTCGCAGGCTTCGTTTCGGGGTCCTCTCGACCCACGATCCACGAACCACCCTCTTCGCCCGTGTAAACGCCGTCATCCCGGACTCGCCTGGGCCTTTGGCAACGACCGCGGCGGCGGGCCGTCGTACTCGGCGGCGGCCTGGTCGATGCGGCGCATCGGTTTCTCGCGCCCGACCTCCTCGGCGGCGTGGGCCATCCACCCGGCGGTGCGCGCCAGGATGAAGAACCCGTTGGCGAGCTCAGGCTGGAAGCCGAGGTCGGCGAGCACCGCGGCGATCGCGCCGTCTACGTTCAGCGGCAGCTTCCTGCCGGCTTTCGCGAGCTCGGCGGCGATCGCCTCGGCGACCGCAACGTGCGGCCCGGCGGCGCCGGCCTCGCGCGTGAGGGTGAGCAGGCGGCCGGAGCGCGGGTCGTCGGTGTGGACGCGGTGGCCCCACCCGGGCAGGCGGCGCCCGGCGGCCTTCTCCTCGGCGATCAGCGCCGCCGCTGCGGCCGCCGGGCTCTCGCCGGCGGCGACCTTCGCGGCGCCGCGCGCGAGCAGCTTCATGCAGTCCTCGACGGCGCCTCCGTGGTGGCGGTTGACCGCCAGCGCGCCGGCGGCGAGGCAGGCGTTCAGGGGCGCCCCGGTGGCGGCGGCGTTGCGCACCGCGAGCGCCGAGGGGGGCGTGACGCCGTGGTCGATCGAGGCGACGATGATCGCCTCCATCACCCTGCCCACCGCCTCGCCCGGCAGCTCGCCGCGCAGGATCAGGTACATCGCCTCGCCGAACGAGACCCGGCCCATCATCTCGTCGATGCGGTAGCCGCGGACCCGGATCTCGTTGGGCGCGATCGCGGTGATCGCGGTCTTCCAGCCGTTGTCGGCCATCGTCAGCCCTCCATCACCCGGCGCACCGCCGCCGGCAGCTCGTCGAAGCGCTCGACCACGACGCCGCCGGCCGCGCGCAGCGCCGCGACCTTTCCCTCGTGGGTGCCGCGACCGCCCTCGACGATCGCGCCGGCGTGCGAGAAGCGCACACCCGAGGCGGCGGCGCGCCCGCCGATGTAGGCGACCACCGGCTTGGTGACCACACCCGCGGACATCAGCTCGGCGACGCGCTCCTCCTGCGAGCCTCCGATCTCACCGAACATCGCGATGCACGTGGTGTCGGGGTCGTCCTGGAAGCGGCGCACCACGTCGGGCAGCGGCAGCCCGACGATCGACTCGCCGCCGACGTGCACCAGCGTCGACAGCCCGAGGCCGGCGCGCGACAGGTAGTAGCCGGTCGAGGAGGTCATGCCGCCGGAGCGCGAGGCGACCCCGACCGTCCCCGGCTTGAACCACGCGCGCGCCGACGCGGCGCGGCCGCCGATCATCCCGAGCACACCCTTGCCGACCGACAGCACGCCGAGCGTGTTGGGGCCGAGGAAGTGCACGCCCGCCGCCTCGGCGGCGCGCGCCACCTCCATCACGTCCCACACCGGCACGCGGTCGCCGACCAGCACCACCAGCGGCACGCCCGCCGCGATCGCCTCGAGCGCCGCGCCCTTGACCAGCGGCGCCGGAACGAAGATCACCGAGGCGTCGAAGCCGCCGTGGGCGGCGGCGGCCTCGGCCACCGTGTTGTACACCGGCACGCCGTCGACCGCCTCGCCGCCGCGCTTCGGCGTGCAGCCGGCGACCACGTTGGTGCCGTACTCGCGCATCAGCCTGGTGCGCGCGCGCCCCTCGCGCCCGGTGATCCCCTGAACGACGACGCGCGTGTGCTCGTTGACCAGGATCGCCATGACCTACTCCATCCCCCGCCCGCGGCGGTACTCGTCCAGGCCCGGGATCGGCAGGGTGGCGCGGCCGCCGCCGGCGCCGAGGGCGTGGCAGTCGACCTCGCACGCCAGGCACTCGATGCAGCGCCCCTTGGCGGCGTCCTCGCGGGTGACGTTGAGCACCGGCAGCCCGCCCTCGTCGAGTGAGAGGATCTGCGGCACGCAGGCGGCGACGCAGACCTTGGACTCGCACGTCGCGCAGACGGCGTGGTCGAGGGTAATGGCGCCGGTTGGGGTGGCGAAAGAGTACGGTCGCTGCACGGCCACGGCCGCTGCGCGGCCGCGTGGTTCGTGGTTCGTGGTTCGTGGTTCGTGGCTCGCAGGCGCAGTACGCTCGGCGACGAGGGCGTCGAGGCGGGCGGCGCAGTCGTCGACGGGGGTGTCCTTGCCGTAGCACTCCACCGGGACGGCGAGGGAGCGGGTGTACGTGGTGAGGATCTCGATCGCCTTCTCCTCGCCGTTGCCGCCGAGACGGACCACCGCGGGGACCGCGAGCGGCTCCTCCAGGAACGCCTTGACGAGGCCGCGCGCCGAGTGGAACTGCTCCTGCGAAGCGACTCCGGAGCCCGAGCCGAAGTAACCGTCGACGTTCGGCTGCGAGAGCAGCACGCGCGCCGCGCGATACACCTTCGAGGCGGGCGGGTTGCCCGATGTGTCGCAGAAGTTGGCGACCGCGAAGCCCCGGCGCTGCAGCGCGTCCATCGCCATCATCGAGCCGCCGCCGCCGGCGCCGTGGAACGCCACCACCCGCTCGCCGCGCGCGAAGCCGTCGCGCATCTGCATGAAGTAGAAGGTGCCGCGGTAGTCGTCGCGCTCCACCTCCCAGGCGATGCGCTCGAGCGGCGTCGGCGGGTGGCCGAGGTCACGCGCGACGTCGATGCCGAGCTCGGGATGGCGGAACACCGCCGCGTCGTCGACCGTGATGCGGCAGTCGAGCGCCACGATGCGCCCGTCGCGGGTGACGACCAGCGGGTTGATCTCCGCCGAGCGCGCCTCGACGCCGCGCGCCACCCGCCACAGCGCGGCGGTGGCTTCGGCGAGCGCGTTCGCCTCCGCGGCGGCGACGCCGGTGCCGCGCCAGAGGGCGGCGAGCGCGGCGACCTCCGGCGGCGCGACCGGGTCGAGCGCCAGCTCGGCCACGGCTCCGGGGTGCTCCTTCGCGACCTCCTCGATGCCGGTGCCGCCGCGGCTCGAGACCAGCAGCACCGGGCAGCGCCGGCGGTCGTCGAGGATGATCGAGGTGAAGCGCTCGCCGGCGAAATTGAGGCGCTCCTCGACGAGCACCTCGCTCACCGCGAACCCCTTGACCGTTAGGCCGATGATTCCGGCGGCGGCGCGCTCGGCCGCGGTCGCGTCGGCGGCGAACGCGATCAGCCCCTGGCCGGCGCGGCCCGTGGTCCACGCCAGTCCTTTGACCACCACCGCGCCGCCGAGGCTGCGCGCGATCTCGCCGGCCGCCGCCGCGCTCGCCGCCACCGCGCCGCGCGGCACCGCGAGCCCCGCCGCGGCCAGCACCTGCTTGCCCTGGTACTCGGTGAGTCGCGCCACAGCGGTCCTCCTTCAGGCGCCCGGACCGGTAACGCTACAGAAAGGCCCTCCAAGGTGTCAAGTGAAATTCTTCACGCCTATCTGGCGGCGCCAGCGGGTATCATGACGTGTTGACGGGAGGGAGCGATGCAGAGGCAGGCGATGTCCCCCGGGTCGTGCTACTTCTACTACCCCCGCCTGGTGGTCGTCGTCGGGGCGCGCGACGACGCGCGGGCGACGACCAACTTCGCACCCGTCGCGTGGGCGTCGCCGCTGTCCTCCGACCCGCCGCTGTTCGGCGTGTGCCTGTCGCCCCGCACCCACACCCACCATCTCGTGCTCAAGACCGGGGAGTTCACCGTGAGCTTCCTCGACCATCACGACGCCGGCCTCGCTGCCGACTTCGGCCACCTCTCCGGGCGCGAGATCGACAAGGTGGAAGCGCTCGGGCTCGAGCTCGAGCCCGGCGAGGCGCTGCAGACGCCGTCGCTGGCCCGCGCCTACGTCTCTGCCGAGTGCCTGCTGGTCGAGCGCCACCAGGTTGGCGACCAGACGCTGTTCATAGGCGAGGTGCAGCTCATCCACGCCGCCACCGCCGCCTTCGATGCCGACGGCGTCCTCCGTCTCGACCGCTGCGCCCCCCTGATGTACCTCGGCGGCGCCCGCTACGTCACCACGTCGCCGGCATCGGTCGTCCGCCCGGAAGCCAAGGAGCGCTAGCCGCTCAGGGGGAGGTCGCGAGACCTCCCCTCCAAGGGCAGTGGTCGCAGGACCTCCCCCTCGAGCGCCAGCGCTGTTCTTCGGCGGTCCGGCGGCCCGCCAGGGCCGCCGGCGCTTAAGGGGTGAAGGCGCCGAGTTCACCTCGGCGCCGAGGGGAGGTCGCGAGACCTCCCCTCAAAATAATGGCTCAGCCAAAATTGACAAATGGCACGGCCAGACGTAGCGTGGCGGTGTGGATGTCAGCCTTGCCGCTCTCGCCGGCGCGCTGCGCGCCGAGTCGTCGGGGCGCCCGCTCTACCTGCGCCTCGCCGAGCGGTTGGCGGCTTCGGTGGCGGCGGGCGAGGGCGAGCTGCCGCCGGCGCGCGCCCTCGCGGCCGGCCTTGGGCTCAACCGCGCGACGGTGACCGCGGCGTACCGCGAGCTGGCGCGCCAGGGCCTGGTGGTGCTGCGGCCCGGGCGGCCGGGACGCAAGCGCGCCGCCGGCGGGCGCGGCGACGGCGGCTTCGACGCCCCGCCCGCGAGCACCCTCGACCTCGCGCGCTACGTCCCCGACGCGTCGCTCCTGCCCGCAGGGAAGGTGCTGCGGTGGCTCGGGCTCGGCGGCGGCGAGGGGGAGGCGGTGGCGCAGTACGGCGACGCCCACGGGTACCCGCCGCTGCGCGACTGGCTGAGCGGGCGGCTGGCCTGCTGGGGAATCGCGGCTCCCGTCGAGGACATCCTCCTCACCGCCGGCGTGCAGCACGGGCTCGACCTGGTCCTGCGCGCGCTCGCCCGCCCGGGCGACGCGGTGCTGGTCGAAGACCCCACCTACCCGGGGCTGCCGCCGCTGCTGGCGATCCACCGCCTGCGCGCGGTGGGCGTGCCGCTGCGGCGGACCGGCCTCGCCGCCGAGGACGTGGCCGAGCGCGTGCGGCGCGAGCGGCCGCGCCTGGCGGTGCTCACGCCGACGCTGCAGAACCCCTCCGGCACGGTGCTCGCCGACGCGGTGCGCAGCGAGGTGCTCGCCTCGCTGCTCGCCGCCGGCGTCACCGTGATCGAGGAGGTGTTCGATCCCGCGCTGGTGACCGGCGGCGAGGTGCCGCAGCCGCTGGCCGCGCGCGACCCGCGGGTGATCGCCGTGAGCTCGTTCTCCAAGGTGCTGTTCCCGGGGTTGCGGGTGGGCTGGGTGACCGGGCCGCGCGAGACGATCGCGCGCCTCGCCGCCGTCAAGCGCGCCACCGACCTGTCGGGCAGCTCGTTCCTCGAGGCGACCGCGCTCTCCTTGTGCCGGCGCGGCCAGCTCGAGGCGCAGACCGCGCGCCTGCGCGGCGCCGCGGCGGTGCGCTGGGCGACCGTCCGCGAGCGGCTGGCGGCGAGCGGCAGCGGCGTGGCGTGGAGCGAGCCGCGCGGCGGGTTCTCCGTGCTGCTCGAGCTGCCGGAGGGGGTCGGCTCGCGGGCGGCGGCGGCGCGCGCGGCGGCGGCGGGGGTGTGGGTGCTGCCGGGCCCGCAGATGTCGGTGGGCGGGCGCGACGACGTGCTCCGCCTGGCGTTTGCCGCGGTCGGCGGCGAGCGCCTGCGCAACGGCGTCGACCGCCTGCTGGCGGCGATCGCGGCGCCGGTGCGGACGCTGGCGATGGTTTGAAGACCGTGGTTCGTGGCTCGTAATTCGAGGACAGAGGCAGGACAAGAGGAGAACTGGAGAAGGACGATGCACTTCGAGAGCGATGAGTTCAGGGTGAAGGTGGGGCTCGCCGAGATGCTCAAGGGCGGCGTGATCATGGACGTGACCACCGCCGAGCAGGCGAAGATCGCCGAGGACGCGGGGGCCGCCGCGGTGATGGCGCTCGAGCGGGTGCCGGCCGACATCCGCGCCGAGGGCGGCGTGGCGCGCATGGCCGCGATCGACAAGATCGAGGAGATCATGCAGACGGTGTCGATCCCGGTGATGGCCAAGTGCCGCATCGGCCACATCGCGGAGGCGCGCGTTCTCGAGGCGCTCGGCGTCGACTTCATCGACGAGTCCGAGGTGCTGACCCCGGCCGACGACGAGAACCACGTCTGGAAGCACGACTTCAAGGTGCCGTTCGTGTGCGGCTGCCGCAACCTCGGGGAGGCGCTGCGGCGCATCGGCGAGGGTGCCGCGATGATCCGCACCAAGGGCGAGGCGGGCTCCGGCAACATCGTCGAGGGGGTGCGCCACCTGCGCGCCGTGCGCCGCGACCTTCGCCGCGTCGCCACCCTCGACGCCGACGAGCTGGGAGCGTTCGCCAAGGAGCTGCAGGCGCCGCTCGAGCTGCTGCGCTGGGTGCGCGAGCACGGGAAGCTGCCGGTACCCAACTTCGCGGCCGGCGGCGTCGCCACTCCCGCCGACGCGGCCCTGTGCATGATGCTCGGCGCCGAGGCGGTGTTCGTCGGCTCGGGGATCTTCAAGTCCGAGGACCCGGCGCGCCGCGCCAGGGCGGTGGTGAAGGCGGTCACCCACTGGCAGGAGCCGCAGGTGGTGCTCGAGCTGTCGCGCGGGCTCGAGGGCGCGATGCGCGGCCTCGACATCGCCAGGCTCACCCCCGAGGAGATGCTGTCGCGCCGCGGGTGGTAGCGGTGAAGGTCGGCGTTCTCGCGCTCCAAGGCGACTTTGCGGCGCACGCATCGGCGCTCGCGCGCCGCGGCGTGCCCGCCGTCGAGGTGCGGCACGCGCGCGACCTCGACGGCGTGACCGCGCTGGTGCTGCCGGGCGGCGAGTCGACCGCGATGCTGCGGCTGATGAACGGCAGCGGCCTGTTCGAGCGCCTCGGCGAGCTGCTCGCCGGCGGCACGCCGGCGCTCGCCACCTGCGCCGGGGTGATCTTGGTCGCACGCGAGGTGCGCAACCCGGCTCAAGGATGCCTCGGCGCCCTCGACGTCGCCGTCGAGCGCAACGCCTACGGCCGCCAGATCGACTCGACCGTGGCGCCGATCGCGGTGCGCCCGGGGCACGGCCTGGAACCCGGCGTTCTCGAGGGCGTGTTCATCCGTGCGCCGCGCATCGTCGCGACCGGGCCGGGGGTCGAGGTGCTGGCCACCCGCGGCGCCGATCCCGTGCTGGTCCGCGAACGCGCTATCCTTGCCGCGACGTTCCACCCCGAGCTGTCCGGAGGATCGCCGGTGATCGACCTGTTCTTGCACATCGCGGGGGGTGCGAGGTGAGCGGCCAACGGCCCGTGACCGTCACGCTCCACGAGCACGTCCGCGTCGTGACGCTCGCCCACGGCGCCAACGCCATCGACGAGGAGCTGATGAGCGCCCTCGAGGACGAGCTCGCGGCGCTCGCCGGCGACGGCGCGCCGGCCGTCGTGCTGGCGAGCGCGCATGCCGGCGTCTTCTGCCCTGGCCTCGACCTCAAGAAGCTCGACGGCCGTTCGCGCGTGGAGGTCCGCGCGGTGATCGTCCGCTATCTGGCGCTGCTGCGGCGGGTGGCCACCTATCCCGGTCCGATGGTGGCGGCGATCGGCGGGCACGCGATCGCCGGCGGCTGTCTGCTCGCGATGGCCTGCGACCGCCGCGTGATGGCGCGCGCCCGTGCCCGCCTCGGGTTGTCGGAGATCAACCTCGGCATCCCGGTGCCGGCCGGCGCGGTGGCGATGCTGCTGGCGCTGTTCCCCACCCGCTCGGTCGAGCAGCTCGTGCTCGAAGGCGACGGCCTCGGCGGCGAGCGCGCGCTCGAGCTCGGGCTGGTCGAGCGCCTCGCCGACGCCGGCGCGGTGGTCGACGACGCCTGCCGGCTCGCCGCTCACCTCGGGTCCCGCCCGGCCGCGGCGTTCGTTGCCGCCAAGGCGTTCCTCCGCCACGGCCTCGGCGAGCTGATGGCCGAACGCGACGCCGCCGGGCTGGAGCGTTTCCTCGACCGCTGGTTCGACCCCGATACGCAGGACCGCATCGGCGCGCTGCTGTCGCAGATGAAGCGGTGAAGCGCTCGGAGTGAGGTGCGGGTGTGAGTAAGCAGGCGGAAGCCTGGTGCTCCGGTAGGCTCACGGTATCTGGGCCGCAACCGGCCGCGACTCCGTTACACCCACCCACGTGCAAGCGTCTTTCCCGTGCTCGTGCTCTCGCTCAGACCCGCACTTCCTAGAATCGGTACGTGTCGCCCTGCCGCAGCTCCTCGACCGGGTGCGGGAAGGCGGTCGTCCGCACCTCCTCGCGCAGCTCGTCCACGTACGGCGGCTTGAAGTGGTACAGGTACACGGGGACGTCGCGCGTGAGCTTGGCAAGCTCGCCGGCGAGGGTGCGCGGCGTCAGGTGCAGCGATACGTCGGCGACCTCCTGCAGGCGGTTCGGAAACGACAGCTCGACGATGATCGCGCGCAGGTTCCCCGTCCGGTTGGCGACGTGCCACACCTCTTCGGTAGGGCCGGTGTCGGAGGTGAACAGCACCGACCCACCGGCGTCCTCCACCAGGTAGCCGTGCGTCGGCACGGTGTGGCGGACCGGGATCGCCGTGAGCCGCAGCCCGAGCACCTCGAACGGCGACCGCGGCGCCACCTGCGTGAGCTGGAGCGCCGGGAAGTCGTTCGGGATGCGGGTGAAGTCCGGCCAGGTGTCGTTGTTGAACAGGTGCCGCTTGACGGTGTGCAGCACCTGCGGCGTGAGCAGGATCTCCAGCGGCTCCTGCAGCTTGGAGAACGTGTTCTCGACCAAGAAGGGGATCGAGGCGATGTGGTCGAGGTGCGAGTGGGTGAGCACGATGCGGCGAATCTCGTGCTGCGCCTCGATCGGCAGCGCCTGGGTGATCGACCCCGCGTCGAGGGCGAGCTCGCCGTTGATCAGGAACGACGTCATGCGACAGGTGGGGCTCATGCCACCGAAGCTGCCCAGGATCTGCCATTCCATCGCGTGAGTATACGTCGAGTTCGCCGAATTCAACCCCTGCGCCGGCGCATCGCCTCACCGGCGCCGGGCGTCTCGTGCGGGAGGCGCGCTGCCGTCTCGGGTTCCCGGCGGACATCCCTGCGAGCAGCGCTTCCAAGGAAACCTATCGAGACCGGAGCGCGGGCGCCCTCGCCCGCGCGGGGGTTCTGCCAGCGGGGTTCGGGCCGGCGAGGGCGCCGGCCCTCCCGGGGGTTTCCTGTCTCGTCCGATCGCCGCGCCGCAGCGTGGGGGGCTCGGGACCACATCATGTGCGAAGCTCTCCAGGAGGCTGGTTCGGCAGCGGGGCGGCGACCCGCCGCGCGCCGCCGATCATCCGACCGCATGCCGTGCGGCGATTAGAATCGGGCCGCATGGAGCTTCCTCCCGGACTGCCGGCGCCTTCGCCGCACGCGCTCGCACTCGCCGGCGTGGCGCTGGCGGAGGGCGCGCCGCCGCTCGTCGCGGCGCTCGCCGCCGAGGAGGTGGTGGTGGTCGTGTCGCGTTCGCGCAACCCCGCCCGCGAGGTGCGCCTCGATGCCTGCCGGCGCGACGGCGTCCCGGTCGTGCAGCGGCCCTCGGGCGGCGGCGCGGTGGTGCTGGCGCCCGGCGTCGCCGTCGCCTCGGCTCTGCACGCGGCGGCGCCGGACCGCCTGCTCCCCGACCGGTACTTCGCCCACTTCTGTGCCGCCATGGAGGCCGCCTTGGCGGCGTGCGGCGTCGCCGGCGCCGCCCGCCGCGGCACCTCCGACCTCGCGCTCGGCGATCGGAAGGTCGCCGGCACCTCGCTGCGGTTGTGGCGCGGCCGCGTGCTGTTCCAGGCGTCGGTGCTGGTCGACCCCGACCTGTCGCTGCTCGATCGCTACCTCGGGGAGCCGTCGCTGGCGCCGGCCTACCGCGCCGGGCGCCGCCACGGCGACTTCGTGACCTCTCTTGCGGCGGCCGGCCATCGCGTCACGGCGGCGGCCGTGGCGGCGGCGATGGCCGCCGCACTCCTGCGCCCGCCGGCCCTGCAAGCGCCGCGTGCAGCGCCCCTTGCGCCCGGGGCGCTGCGTTAGTACCCTGCCTGCCGCCGCCGCCGCCGACGGCGGCAGGCCAGAGAGATCATGCCGCGCCATCTCGCCGCCGCGCTCGCGCTCGCCCTCCTCGCCGCCGCCCCCGCGGCGGCGATCACCGTCGCCACGCCGCAGGGCCCGCAGGAGGTGTTCTCGCGCGGCGACCTCGTCGACCTGCTGGCGCTGCTCCGCCTGATCGGGGCCGAGGCAGCGTTCGCGCCGGCCGCCGGCTCGTACACGGCCGTGCTCGGCGACCGCGAGGTGCAGTTCACTCCCGGCGGCTCGCTCGCGGTCGTCAACGGCGCCCTCACGCCGTTGCCCGGCCCGATCCGCCAGCTCGAAGGACACGTCGTCGGCTCCCTCGCGACCGCCGCGGCGCTTCTCGGCCCCCTCGGCTGGGAGATCACCGGCCAGCCGGGCGAGCCGCGACTGGTGCCGGCGCGCGGCGGCGAGCGCGTCACCGTCGATATCGTCCCGTCTCCCGCGGGAACGCTCGTGGTCGTCCGCGGCACCGGGCAGCGGCCGCGGGTGACCACCGCCGCGGGCCAGGTCGAGCTGCAGTTCCAGGCGCCGGTCGAGCTCGCGCAGGCGCCGGCGCCGCACGACGAGGTGCTCGCGGTGGAGGCGCGCGGCAGCGTCCTCGCCGTCCGGTTGGCGCCCGGCGTCGACGTGGCGTCGTCCTACCCGCTTGCCGACCCACCGCGCTTCGTCCTGCGGCTCGCCTCGGCGCGCGCCGAGCCGCGCGGCGAGCTCGCCGAGCGCACCGGCCCGCTGGTGGTGCTCGATCCCGGGCACGGCGGCGACGACCAGGGTGCCCGCGGCCCGGGCGGCGAGGAGGAGAAGGCCATCACCCTGGCCGTCGCCCGTCTCACCGCGCAGCGGCTGCAGGCCGCCGGCGTGGCCGCCCGCCTGACCAGGGAGGGTGACGAGACGCTCGCGCTCGTCGACCGCACTGCGATCGCCAACCGGTTGCGCGCCGACGTCTTCGTCTCCGTCCACCTCAACGCCTCGCAGGCGCGCGGCGCGCGCGGCGCCGAGACGTACTTCATGAGCGCCGACGCCACCGACGCGCAGGCGGCGAGCGCCGCCGAGCGCGAGAACGCGTCCGCGGGCGGCGACGCGGTGCAGCTCATCCTCTGGGACCTGGCGCACACCGCCAACCTCGAGGCCTCCTCGCGCCTCGCCCGCGCGCTGCAGGGGCGCCTCAACACGCTGCACGCGATCGCCGACCGCGGCGTCAAGCAGGCGCCGTTCGTCGTCCTCACGGGCGCGACGATGCCCGCGGCGCTCGTCGAGGTCGGCTTCCTCTCCCACCCCGAAGAGGCGCAGCGGCTGCTGCAGCCCGCGTTCCAGGGCGAGATCGCGGCGGCGCTCGCGGAGGGGATCGCGGACTTCCTGCGATCGGCGCCCACGCCCTCGCCGGCGCCTTCCGGGCCGGTGCAATGAGCGCCGGCGACGTGATGGCCGGGGCTCGCGGAGGGCTGGCTCCGCGAGCTCCCGGAGCGCTGCGGCCGCCACCCGCGGTGGTCGCGCTGGCACTGGCGCTCGCGCTCTTCGGCGGCGGGTGCCGGCGCGAGGCCGCGCACCCGGCGCTCCCGCAGGCGGCGCCGGCGCAGCCGACGCCGGTGCTGGCGCGGGTCTTCCTGTTCTTCCCCGGCGACGACACCCTCCTGCACCGCGAGATCCGGCCGCTCGCGGAGCTGCCGGACGCCACCGCCGCGCGCATCCGCACGGTCGTCGAGGAGCTCCTCGCCGGGTCGCAGGAGGGCTGGGCGCCGGCGTTCCCGTGGGCCGCCACCGTCGAGAACGTGTTCGTCGACGGCGCCGGCAACGCATACGTCGACTTCTCGCCGCCGCCCGCCGACGCCTTCGGCGGCAGCAGCGAAGAGGTGATGCTCGCCTACGCCGTGGTCAACACCGTGATCGCCAACTGCCGGGGGATCGAGCGCGTCCAGCTCCTGTTCGGCGGCCGCGAGGTGCCGACGCTCGGCAACCTCGACCTGTCGCGGCCGCTGGCGCCGCAGCCGCAGTTGGTGGCGCAGTAGGTGCCGGGGATGGCGGCGCGCGCGGCGGCCGACAGCCGGCCGATCGGCATCTTCGACTCCGGCATCGGCGGTCTCACGGTGCTGCGTGCGCTGCGCGCCCGCCTGCCGCGCGAGCGCTTCGTCTACCTCGGCGACACCGCCAGGCTGCCGTACGGCACCAAGTCGTCGGAGACCGTCGCGCGCTACGCGCTGCGCGCCGGCCGCTTCCTCGCCGCGCGCGACATCAAGCTGCTCGTCGTCGCCTGCAACACCGCATCGGCGACCGCGCTGCCGGCGCTCGCGGCAACGCTCCCCGTGCCGGTGATCGGCGTCGTCGAGCCGGGCGCCGCCGCCGCCGCCCGGCGCACGCTCGGGCGGGTCGGGGTGATCGGGACCGAGTCGACGATCGCCTCCGGCGCATACACCCGGGCCCTGCTCGCCGTGCGCCCCGACCTCGAGGTGACCGCGGCGGCATGCCCCCTGTTCGTGGCGCTCGCCGAGGAGGGGTGGTTCGATCACCCTGTCACCCGCGAGGTGGCGGCGATCTACCTCGCGCCGCTCGCCGCCGCCGGCGTCGACACGCTCATCCTCGGCTGCACCCACTACCCGCTGCTGCGCGCCGCCATCGCCGCCGGCATCGGACACGGCGTGGCGCTCGTCGACTCGGCGCAGGCGGTCGCCGATGCCGTCGCGCACACGCTGCCGTGCGCCGGCACCGGCGCCGGCGGCGGCGTCGAGGTGCTGGTCACCGACGCCGCCGCGCGCGTGCGCCGGATCGCCGCCCTCATCCTCGATCAGCCCGCCGTCGCGCTGGAACTGGTGGATCTTCCCGATGCGGACTTGCCGGGGCGGCGGGCGTCGCGTAAGGTGTCCGCTCCGGAGGCGCCGTGATCGAGCTCGCCACACCCCGCAGCGACGGCCGCCGGGACGACCAGCCCCGGCCGCTCACCCTCACGCTCGACTTCGTCAAGTACCCGGAGGGCTCGGTGCTGGCCCGCGCGGGCGACACCCAGGTGCTGTGCAACGTCTCGGTGGAGGGGCGGGTGCCGCCGTTCCTGCGCGACACCGGCGAAGGGTGGCTCACCTCCGAGTACGCCATGCTGCCGCGCGCCACCGAGGAGCGCACGCAGCGCGAGGTCACCAAGGGCCAGGTCTCCGGGCGCTCGGCCGAGATCCAGCGGTTGATCGGACGCTCGCTGCGAGCCGCGCTCGACCTCGGCCTGCTCGGCGAGCGAACGCTGATCGTCGACTGCGACGTGCTGCAGGCCGACGGCGGCACCCGCACCACCGCGATCACCGGCGCCTTCACCGCGCTCGTGTTGGCGCTCCTGAAGCTGCGCGAGCAGAAGGCGCTGCCCGGGTGGCCGGTTCGCGACCAGGTGGCGGCGATCTCGGTGGGCGTCGTCGGCGGCCGCCATCTCCTGGACCTCGCGTACGACGAGGACTCGCGGGCGGCGGTCGACCTCAACCTGATCGGCACGGCGCGGCGCGGCGTCGTCGAAATCCAGGGCACCGCCGAGCGCGAGCCTTTCTCGCGCCGTACCCTCGACGCGCTCCTCGACCTGGCCGAGAAGGGGCTGGAGTTCTCGTTCGCCGCGCAGCGCTCGGTGCTGCAGCACCGCCTCGCCGCCGCGGGGCTCGCCGGCATCGTCGGCGAGAGCGCGTAGCCGGCCCGCCAGGCCGGGCCGGCTTGCCGTCGCACGGGCCATGACGTACGATGGCTGATACCATGCGGCGGCATTCGGCCCGACCCGCTCTCCTGTGCGCGTGCGCGGCGCTTCTCCTGCTGGCGTGCAGCGAGGACATGTTCGACGCCGAGAGCGACCTCGTCGTGCTCAACGACAGCGTCTGCGAGGTGGTGATCTACGTCGACGGCCGTGAGGCGTTCCCGATCGATCCGGGCTCCGACCGCACGCTCGACGACATCGGCAGCGGGCGCCACGTGTTCGAGGCGCTCGACGCACGCGGCAACGTCATCGAGCGGCGCAGCGTCGACCTCGCCGCCGGCGAGGACTTCTACTGGATCCTCGACGACTGTTAGAGCAGATCGGTCCGGCCGGCGGCGCGCAGCGCTTCCACCAGTTCCCTGACGCGCTGGCACTGCTCCCTGGGCACCACCAGCACGGCGTCGCGCGTGGCCACCACGACGAGATCGCGGACGCCGACCGCCGCGACCAGCGGCCCGTCGGAGACCAGGACGGTACCGGCGGTGTCGGCGGCGAGCACGTCGCCGAGGCGCACCTCGCCGCCCGCCGGCGCCAGCACTTCGGCGAGCCCGAGCCAGGAGCCGACGTCGGACCACTCGAAGTCGACCGCCACCGCCCAGACCTCGCGCGCCTTCTCCATCACGCCGAAGTCGATCGAGACGCGCTCGAGCGCCGGGAAGTGGCGGGTGACCGCGGCGTCCTCGCCGATCGCCGCGGCATCCGCCATCATCGCGTCGAGGCCGGCGGCGAGCCCCGGCAGGTGGGTGCGGATCGCGTCGCGGATCGCCGCCACGGTCCAGGCGAACATCCCGCCGTTCCAGCGGAAACGGCGCTCGGCGAGCATCGCCTCCGCCACCTCCCGCGCCGGCTTCTCGACGAAGCGCGCGACGCGGAACACCTCGTGGCCGCCGGCGGCGCCGGACGCCTCGCCGAGCTCGAGGTAGCCGTATCCGGTCTCCGGGCGGGTCGGCCGCAGGCCGATCGTCACCAGGCCGCCGCGCGCGTGCGCCGTGGCCGCGGCGGCAGCGAGCGCCCGCCGGAAAGCGGCGGCGTCGGGGATCACGTGATCGGAGGGGACCACCACCATCACCGCCTCGGGGTGCGCCGCTGCCAGCCGCCACGCCACCCAGCCGATGCAGGCGGCGGTGTCGCGGCCGGCGGGCTCGACGAGGAGGTTGCCGGGCGGCAGCTCCGGGAGCTCGGCGCGCACCGCCGCGGCGACCTCGGCGCCCGTAACCACCAGCGTGCGGGACGGCGGCGCCAGCGGACGCAGCCGCGCGGCGGTGGCGGCGAGCAGCGAGCGGCCGGCGAGCAGCGGCAGGAGCTGCTTGGGACGCGAGCGGCGCGACAGCGGCCAGAAGCGGGTGCCGGCGCCGCCGGCCATGATCACCGCGTACAGCGCCGGACGGTCAGTCGAGGAGCTCACACACACCTCTCAGGTCGCGTACCTTGACGAAGCCGCCGTCGAACGCCCCCGAGCGGTCGAGCAGCACCGGCCGCACGCCGGCGCTCGCGGCGCCGCGGTAGTCGTCGAGCGGCGAGTCGCCGACGTGGATGCAGCGCCCCGGCTCGCACCCGAGCCGCTCCGCGGCGCGCCGGAAGATCTCGGGCGCCGGCTTCTCGACACCCTCGAGCGCCGACACCAGCACCGCGTCGAAGAAACGCGTGAGGTCGAGGCGGTCGAGCAGCGCCGGCAACCTTCCGTCCCAGTTCGACACCACCGCGAGACGCAGGCCGCGAGCGCGCAGCGCCGCGAGCGCCTCCGGCACCTCGGGAAAGACGTGCCACAGCTCCGGCTCGGCGAACGCCGCGAACAGCTCCGCGAACGCCGCCGGCGCCGGCGCCGGGTGGCCGAGTTCGGCGAGGACGCGCGCGACGAAGCGGCTCCACCACGCGCGCTCGCCGCCCTTGCGCTCGTGGTAGCGGTCGAGGCCGGCCGGGTGCTCCTGCGTCATCTCGGCCCACACCCGCCGGAACACCGGCGCCACCGCCGCCTCGTCGACCGGCTGCCAGCGCGACAGCACCCGCGCGTACACCGCCGCCACCGACGGGCGACACTCGATCAGGGTGCCGCCAACGTCGAGGAACGCCGCCGCGACGCGGCTGTCGGGGATGAGCGAGGGCTCCTGCACGGGCTCGACCGCTGCCGCGCTATTCTACCCGCCGCCGGAAGGAAACGGAGGAGCCATGCCGATCACCTGCAGTCGTTGCGGCGCCGTCACGGAGCCGCTGCCGCAGCCGCCGCTGCCCACCGCCGCCGGGAAGGAAGTGCACGCGCGCGTCTGCCCGGCGTGCTGGAAGGAGTGGCTGGGCGTCCAGGTCATGCTGATCAACGAGTACCGTTTGAACCTCATCGACCCGCAGGCGCGCACCGCGCTCGAGCGGCAGATGCGCGAGTTTCTCAACCTGGGGGCGACGGCCGGCTCGTGAGCGCGCTCTCGGAGCTCGCGCGCGCCATGTACGGTGCGGCGGTCGCCGCCGTGCAGCCGGCGAGCCTGCTGCGGCGCGTCGAGCTCGGCCCCGCCGGCGTCTCGTTCGGAGGCGCCCACCTCGTCCCCGCCGGCCGCCTCGTCGCGGTGGCGCTCGGCAAGGCCGCGCCCGGCCTGGCGGCGGCGCTCGTCCACCGCTCGCAGCGGCACCCGGACGCGCTGTTCGTGCTGACCACCGACGGCGTGGCGGCGAGCGCGGACGTGGCGCCGCACGTGCGGCGCGCCGGCCATCCGGCGCCCGACGCGCGCGGCGAGGCGGCCACGGTCGAGCTGCTCGACCTCGTCGCCGGCCTCGGGCGCGACGACGGCGTCGTCGTGCTGCTCTCCGGCGGCGCCTCGGCGCTGCTCGCGGCGCCGCTGCCCGGCGTCGAGCGCGAGCGGGCCGCCGCCGTCACCCGGGAGCTGCTCCTCGCCGGCGCCCGCATCGACGAGCTCAACACGGTGCGCAAGCACCTGTTCGCCGCCCTCGGCGGCCGCCTCGCCGCCGCCTGCCCGGCGCGCATGCTCACCCTCGCGCTCTCCGACGTGCCCGGCGACGACCTCGCAGTGATTGCCAGCGGCCCCACCGTCGCCGACCCGACGACGTGCGCCGACGCCGCTGCGGTGCTGCGCCGCCGCGGCCTCGCCGAGCGCTTCCCGGACATCGCCGCGTTCCTCGCGGCCGGCGCCGGGGAGTCGCCGAAGCCGGGGGACCTTCGCCTGGCAGCGAGCGCCGCCCACCTGCTCGGGGGAAGCCGCGAGGCGCTCGCGGCCGCCGCCGAGACGGCGCACGCCGCCGGGTTCGCCACGCACGTGCTCACGCGCACGTTCCGCGGCGAGGCGCGGGCGTTCGGCGAGGCGCTCGGAGCGCTCGCGGCGACGCTCGGCGGCGGCGAGCCGGTAGCCCTGCTGGCCGCCGGCGAGACCACCGTCACGGTGCGCGGCGACGGCGTCGGCGGACGCAACCTCGAGGTCGCGCTCTCCGCCGCCTGCGCGCTCGCCGGCGTGCCCGAGCGCTGCGTGCTCGCCGCCGGCAGCGACGGCGTCGACGGCGCCGCGCCGGCCGCCGGCGCGGTGGTCGACGGCGACACCCTGGCGAAGGCCGCCGCGCGCGGGCGCGACGCCACGCTGGCGCTCGCCGGCAACGACTCGTGGGGGTTCTTCGCGGGCATGCAGGAGGCGATCGTCACCGGGCCGACCGGCACCAACGTCGCCGACCTCGCCTTCGTCCTCGCCGCCGGCGGCCACCCCGAGCTGCTCGCCGCCGCGCGCGCCGCGGAGCTCGCCGTGCCGCCGCCGTCGGGCGCGTAGAATCGCCGCGATGATCCTCCACCCCGTCCCCGGCGGCTGGGCCGCGATCCCGCAGGCGGCGCACGCAATGGTGGCGTTCCAGCTCGCCGACCACTGGGGCAACCGCGTCGCCCGCCGCCCGGCGCCGCGCCCCGATGTGCTCGCCGCCGTCCTCCTGCACGACGCCGGCTGGGACGGCACCGAGGCGCCGCCGCGCCGCGGCGATGACGGCGTGCCACTGGCGTTCGACTCGTGGCCGGAGGCCGAGCGCGAGGCGCTGTGGGCCGCCGCCGTGGAACGGGCGGCGCTGCGCGGCCGCTACGTCGAGTACCTGGTGTCGCACCACGTCGCCTCGCTCGCCGCCCGCTCGGGCCGCCACCCTGCCTTCGAAACGGCCGAGGAGCGGCGGCGCGCCGCCCTGCGCGCCGCGCTCGCCGCCGACCAGCGCTACGGGCAGGCGTTCGCCACCGGCGGCGACGACGCCAACCGCGCCATCGTCCGCCTCGCCGACGCCGTCGCGGTGCTCCTGTGCCTCGGCGCCGCCGAGACCGTCGAGCTCCCCGCCCTGCCGACCGCCGCCGGCGAGGTGCCGCTGGTGCTGCGCCCGGCCGGCGAGCGCACCTACCGGCTGCGCCCCTGGCCGCTGCAGGGGCGCCGCCTCGCGGTCCACGCCGAGGCGCGCCTGCTCCCCTCCCGCTCCTTCCCCTCCGACGAGGCGCTGCGCGCCGCCTGGGACGCCGCCGACACCCGCCGGCTGTCGTGGACGCTGCTGTCGACGGGCGAGAACGCGGGCAAGAAAGCGGATTGACAGAAAGCCGGCCCGTGGTGTAAAAAGAGCGTTCGGCAGGCCCTTCTGCCCGTGCTCCGCAGTAGCTCAATGGTAGAGCGTTCGGCTGTTAACCGAAATGTTGGGGGTTCGAGTCCCTCCTGCGGAGCCAGATTCCCCTCCCAACACGACACGTCGCGATCTTCGTGCGGTGTTACCTGGCCCCGACAGTGATCCTCGACCTCTCCGAGGACGTAGAATAGAGGTGGTGAGGGTCCGCTTCTACCTCGATCCGGAGACCGACGAGCCACATATCTTCGGCCACGGCGTCAGCGAGGACGAGGTGGTGGAGGTCCTGAAAAAGCCGGGAGAGGACCGCCGCGGGCGTGAGGGCTCGCGGGTGGCCGTGGGGCAGACCGAGGCCGGCCGGACGGTACGCGTCATCTACGTCAGTGATCCGGAACCCGGCAGCGTTTTCGTCATCACGGCCTACGAGCTCGCGGGCAAGCCCCTGGCGGCGTACATGCGTCGGCGACGCAGGAGAGGACGATGAAGAAGAAGCCAACGTACCCACCCGGGTGGGACGAGCAGCGGGTGCAGAGGGTGCTGGCGCACTACGAGTGCCAGACCGAGGAGGAGGCCGCGGCCGAGGACGAAGCTGCCTTCGCGGACGAGCCTCACACCGTGATCGAGGTGCCGACCGACCTCGTGCCGACGATCCGGCGGCTCATCGCCAAGCACCGTTCGCAGCGCCCGAAGCACACCCGTTGACCACCCCGCCGGGACGCAAGCCTGCCTCCCGAGAAGCACGGAAGGACCGAACTCCTCGGGTGTTGAGTGGCCGAGGAGTGAATTAGCGTCGCGCTCCTTTTGCACTTCCTTCACTGATGCCTGTACGCCATCCTCACGCGCCGCGACGCATACTGAGCGGCCACATCGCTCGGGTGCAGCTCGCCAGTGCGCTCCCGGCGCCACGGGGTTTCTCACGAGCCCCGCTGCGCGGTGCTCGTTCGAAATAGTTGTGTCTGTCAAGCTCTGCAAATTGGGTGACGGGTTCCCGTGGTCGTGGCAG
>CAZQLL010000031.1:0-44508 GCA_964594125.1 uncultured Thermoanaerobaculia bacterium
ACCTCGCCTTACGCTTCAGAAGGACGTCTCGCGGCCTGGGAACTTCGGGCTAGTGAACGTCCTTCGCGGCGCGGAAATCGGCGAGAAAGCGCTGCAGCCCCGAGTCCGTGAGAGGGTGGTGGAAGAGCTGCTCGAGCACCTTGAACGGCACGGTGGCGACATCGGCGCCGGCGAGCGCGCCCTCGATCACGTGCTGCGGGTGGCGCACCGAGGCGACCAGCACCTGCGTCGGGAACTCGTAGGCGTCGTAGATCTGCACGATCTCGCGGATGAGCTGCATGCCGTCGTGGCCGATGTCGTCGAGGCGGCCGACGAACGGGCTGACGTAGGTGGCGCCCGCCTTGGCGACCAGCAGCGCCTGCGCCGGCGAGAAGCACAGGGTGAGGTTGGTGGCGATCCCCTCGTCGGCGAAGGTGGCGCACACCCGCACCCCTTCCTTGGTGATCGGCAGCTTGATGACCACGTTCTCGGCGATCGCCGCGAGTTCGCGGCCCTCGCGCTCCATCCCTTCGACGTCGGTGGCGATCACCTCCGCGGACACCGGCCCGCTCACGATCGCGCACACTTCGGCCACCAGGTCGCGGTAGGAGCGTCCCTCTTTGGCGACCAGCGAGGGGTTGGTGGTGACACCGTCGAGAATCCCCCAGGAGGCCGCCTCGCGGATCTCGGCCACGTTTGCGGTATCGATGAAGAGCTTCATGGGCTGCCTCCGTCCGTCGCGCCTGCCCCGGCCACCGCCAGGGCGTCTGCCCCGGGTTGAGAGTCTAGAGTCAAGACGGCGGAGAAGCCAGCGTCACGCCGAGCTCCCCGCAGCGCTCCTGATGCCCGCCTCTCGACGCGTGACGCTCGACTCTCGACCGTTGCTTCAGAACATCTGTCCTTGCTCCCCGGCGCCGTCGCCTTCCTCGGCCTCCGCCTCCTCGCGCTCGGCCAGCCGCGCGACGGCCACCACATGGTCGCCGGCCTCGACGCCGATCACCTTGACGCCCTGCGTAATCCGGCCGCTGCGGCGGACCTCTGAGGCGCGCGTGCGGATCAGCATCCCCTGCGCCGTCACCAGCAGGATGTCGTCGTCCGGCAGGACGTAGCGCATCCCCGCGACGTTGCCCGTCTTCGCGCCGATCTTCATCAGCGTCACGCCGAAACCGCCGCGACCCTGCAGCCGGAACTCGGAAACCGGCGTGCGCTTGCCGAAGCCGAGCTCCGCGACCACCAGGATGTCGCCCGCGTCGTCCGCCGCCACCACCGCCATGACCTCTACGAAGTCGCCCTTGCGCAGGGAGATGCCCCGCACCCCCGCGGTCGCCCGGCCCATCGGGCGGACGTCGGTCTCCTCGAAGCGGATGCCCATGCCGAGATGGGTCCCGAGGAACACGTGGCTCTTGCCGTCGGTCAGACGCACGTCGAGCAGGCCGTCCCCCTCCTCCAGCGCGACGGCGATGATGCCGGTGGAGCGGATGTTCTGGTATTCCGACAGCGCCGTCCGCTTGACCTTTCCGCGGACCGTCGCGCAGAGCAGGTAGTGCTCCTCGTCGAACTCCTTGACGGCGACCAGCGCCGCCACCTTCTCGTCCTGCGCGACCGGCAACAGGTTGACGATCGCCTTGCCGCGCGCCGACGGGCCGGCCTCGGGCACCTCGTGCACCTTGAGCGCGTAGACCTTGCCGATCGAGGTGAACACCAGCAGCACGTCGTGCGTGGAGGCGATGAAAAGGCGCTCGACGGGGTCCTCCTCGCGCACCGCCGCGCCCCGCTTGCCGCGGCCGCCGCGCCGCTGCGCCCGGTATGTCGAGACCGGCGTCCGCTTGATGTAGCCGGCGCGCGTCACGGTGACGACCACGTCCTCCTCGACGATCAGGTCCTCGATCGACAGCTCGCTCTCCTCGGGGAGGATCTCGGTGCGGCGCGCCTGCGCGAAGCGCCGCTTGATCTCCTCCAGCTCGGCGACCACGATGTCGAGCACTAGCGCCGGCGACGCGAGGATCGCCCGCAGCCGGTCGATCAACGCCCGCACCTCCTTGTACTCGGCGACGATCTTGTCGCGTTCGAGCCCCGTGAGACGCTGCAGGCGCATGTCCAGGATGGCCTGCGCCTGCACTGCCGAGAGGCCGAACTTCTCGATCAGGTCGTTCTTCGCCGCCGGCGGGTCGGCGGCGGCGCGGATCGTGCGGATCACCTCGTCGAGGTGGTCGAGCGCGATCACCAGTCCCTCGAGGATGTGGGCGCGCTCCTCGGCGCGCGCCAAGTCGTAGCGCGTGCGCCGCGTCACCACTTCCTTGCGGTGCTCGAGGAAGTACTCGAGCATCTGCTTGAGCGTCAGCACCCGCGGCTGGTTGTCGACGATCGCCAGGAACGTGATGCCGAACGTCGATTGCATCGCCGTGAGCTTGAAGAGCTGGTTGAGGACCACCTGCGGCACCGCGTCGCGTTTGAGCTCGACCACCACCCGGATGCCGTCGCGGTCCGACTCGTCGCGGAGGTCCGAGATGCCGTCGATCTCCTTGTTCGACACGAGATCGGCGATGCGCTCGACGAGCTTGGCCTTGTTCACCTGGTACGGCAGCTCGCTGACGATGATCGAGACGCGGTCGCCCTTCTTGGCGTGCTCAATGCGGGCGCGCGCCTGCATCTGGACGCTGCCGTGGCCGGTGGCGTACGCCTGGCGGATCCCGGCGGTGCCGCGGATGATGCCGGCGGTCGGGAAGTCGGGGCCAGGGACGATGGCGACGAGCTCCTCGACGGTGATCTCCGGCCGCCGTGCGACCGCGATGCACGCATCGATCACTTCGGCGAGGTTGTGCGGCGGGATGTTGGTGGCCATGCCGACCGCGATGCCCGCGGAGCCGTTGATCAGGAGGTTGGGCAGCTTCGCCGGCAGCACCGACGGCTCGCGCAGGGAGCCGTCGTAGTTCGGCTGCCATTCGACCGTGTCCTTCTCGAGGTCGTCGCCGATCATCTCCTCGGCGAGCCGCGACAGCCTCACCTCGGTGTAGCGCATCGCCGCCGCGTTGTCGCCGTCGACCGAGCCGAAGTTCCCCTGCCCGTCCACCAGCACGTGGCGCATCGCGAACTCCTGCGCCATGCGCACGACGGTGTCGTAGATCGCGCTGTCGCCGTGGGGGTGGTACTTGCCCATCACGTCGCCGACGATGCGGGCGGACTTGCGGTACGGCTTGCCCGCCGTGTTTCCCTGCTCCCACATCCCGTAGAGGATGCGGCGGTGCACCGGCTTGAGGCCGTCGCGCACGTCGGGCAGCGCACGGCCGATGATCACGCTCATCGCGTAGTCGAGGTAGGAGCGCTTGAGCTCCTGCTCGATCGCGATCGGTATGCGCTCCTCGCGCGAGAACAGGATGTCACCCATGCGAAATGCCCTTCTCCGCCGCCGCAATGCTCACCGCAGGCGCTTCGTCCGGCCTCATCTCACACGTCCAGGTTGACGACTTCGAGGGCATTCCGCTCGATGAAGTCACGGCGCGGCTCGACGGCGTCGCCCATGAGCACGGTGAACAGTTCGTCCGCCTCCACCGCGTCCTCGATCCGGACCTGCAGCAGCCGGCGCGTCTCGGGGTTCATGGTCGTCGCCCAGAGCTGCTCCGGGTTCATCTCGCCGAGTCCCTTGTAGCGCTGGATCGCGAGGCCGTGGCGGGCGCTGGCGTAGACGCGCGCCACCAGGTCCTCCACCGACCCGAACGTCTCCAGCTCGCCGGCGAGCTCGAGGTGAAACGGCGGCACCTCGAAGTCCTTGAGCGCACGCCGCAGCTCGACGAGCTGCGTGTACTCGTAGGTCCGCAGCAAGTCGTAGCCGAGCTCGACCTCGCGGCGCCGGCCGTTGCGGTTGTACCCCACCCGGATCACCTCGACGCCGTGCTCCTCGTCGGCGTGCCGGGCGGCATCCTCGAACCCCTCGGCGCGCAGCTCCTCGACCAGCGCCTCGAGCTGCTCGGGGCTCCTGAGGGCGTCGCGGCCGGCGAAGTTCTGGGCGAGCAGCACCCCGACGAGGTCGCGCGGCCACCCGCGCTGGTCGAGGCGCGCCAGGTGCTCGATCTTCCGCTCAAGCTTCCGGATCGTCTCCTTCAGCTCCTTGCCCCTGTAGGTGCGGCCGGAGCCGGCGACGGTGAGCAGCGCGTCGTCGGAAAGACGGTCGAGCAGCAGCGACGACAGCTCCGCCTCGTCCTTGGCGTAGCGCTCCTCCTTCTTCACCGCGAGCTTGTACAGCGGCGGCTGCGCGATGTACAGGAAGCCGCGTTCGATGAGCTGCCTGAAGTGGCGGAAGAAGAACGTCAGCAGGAGCGTGCGGATGTGCGCGCCGTCGACGTCGGCGTCGGTCATGATGATGACCTTGTGGTAGCGCAGCTTGGCGAGGTCGAAGTCCTCGGCCCCGATGCCGGTGCCGAGGCACTGGATGAGGGTGCGGATCTCGGCGTTGGCCAGCATCTTGTCGAAGCGCGCCTTCTCCACGTTGAGGATCTTGCCTCGCAGCGGCAGGATCGCCTGGAACCGGCGGTCACGCCCCTGCTTGGCCGAGCCGCCAGCGGAGTCGCCTTCGACGAGGAACAGCTCGGCGCCGGACGGGTCCTTCTCCTGGCAGTCGGCGAGCTTGCCGGGCAGCGACGAGCTCTCCAGCGCTCCCTTGCGCCGCGTCAGCTCGCGCGCGCGGCGGGCGGCGTCGCGGGCGCGCGACGCGTCCACGCACTTGGAGACGATGCGGCGGGCGATCGTCGGGTTCTCCTCGAAGTACTCGGCGAGGCGCGCCGACACCACCGACTCCACCCAGCCCCTGACCGCCGAGGAGACCAGCTTGTCCTTGGTCTGCGACGAGAACTTCGGATCGTGGATCTTTACCGACAGCACCGCGGTCAGCCCCTCGCGCACGTCCTCGCCCGAGAGCCCCTCCGGCGCGTTCTTCAGCAGGCCCGACGACTCCGCATAATTGTTGATCGTGCGGGTGAGCGCCGACCGGAACCCCGACAGGTGGGTGCCGCCGTCGGGGTTGAAGACGGTGTTGGTGAACGCCAGCACGTTCTCGTTGTAGCCGTCGTGCCACTGCAGCGCCAGCGCCAACTGCTCGCCGCCGTTGCTGTCGACCAGCTCGATCGGCTTGCTGTGCAGCGTGTTCTTGGCGCGGTTCAAGTACTCGACGAAGGCTGCGATGCCGCCCTTGTAGACGAACTCGTGCTCCTGACCGTTGCGCTCGTCGACGAACCTGATGGTGAGGCCCGGGTTGAGGAAGGCGAGCTCGCGCAGCCGCTGCACCAGCACGTCATGGTGGAACTCGAGCACCGAGAAGATGTCGCTGTCGGGCTTGAAGGTGACGATGGTGCCGCTCTTCGTCGAGCTGCCGACCTTGCGGAACGGCGTCACCGGCTCGCCCTGGCGGTACTCCTGCTCGAAGACGCCGCCGTCGCGGCGGATCTCGAGGCGCAGCCACTCGGAGAGGAAGTTCACCACCGAGACGCCGACGCCGTGGAGGCCGCCCGACACCTCGTATGACTGGCCGTCGAACTTGCCGCCCGAGTGCAGCTCGCACATGATGACCTCGGCCGCCGGCCGGCCGGTCTCCTTGTGGATGTCCACCGGAATGCCGCGGCCGTTGTCCTCGACGCTCACCGAGTTGTCCGAGTGGACGCGCACGATCATCCGCGTGGCGAAGCCCGCCTGCGCCTCGTCGACCGCGTTGTCGACCACCTCCCACACCATGTGGTGCAGACCGGAGATGTCATCCGTGTCGCCGATGTACATCCCGGGGCGCTTGCGAACGGCGTCCCGGTTCTTCAGCAACTGGATGCTGTCAGCGGTGTAGCTCTTGATCGTCAACCGTCGCTCCCCGCCGGCGCGGCAGGCGCCAGCATCCCACCCACGATCCGCCAGATGGCGTCGGCCGCCACCCGCGGCACGACGACATCGTCATGCGCGCTCGACAGCAGGACCTGCCCGCCCGACTGCAGCCGCTCCAGCACCCGCTGGAGGACCTCGGCGTCGAGCTCCGCGTCGACGTCGTCGAAGACCACCGTCGGGCGGAACCCGCGCGTACGGGCCACGACTGCCACCGTCGCCAGCTTCAGCGCGATGGCCAGCAGTTTTCCCTGCCCGGCCGAGACCACGTCGCGCGCCGGCTGCCCGGCGACCGTCAGGCGCAGGTCATGGCGATGTGCACCGACCACCGTGTGTCCGCGCGCGCGCTCCGCACGCCGCATTCGCGCGAGCTTTGCAGCGAGGCGAGCCGCTGTCTCCGCCGGATCGCCGGCCAGCTCGCCCTCGTCACAATGATACCCCAGATTGAGGCGCGAAAGCGACCAGCCGAGCGCTGCGAGCTCATCCTGCAGCGCCGGCTCGAGCTCCGCGACGGCGCCCAGCCGGAGGTGGACCAGACGACCCCCCAGGACCGCCAGATCATGCTCGAACGCGTCGAGCTGGCCGTCGCTTCCCGCGGCCTGCAGCACCGCATTGCGCTGCCGCAGCGCCTGGCGGTAGCGCTGCAGCACTAGCAGCGTCTCCGAATGGAGATGGAACGCCAGCCGGTCGATGAAGCGGCGCCGGTGCTCGGGCCCTCCCCACAGCAGCTCGCGGTCGTGGCTCGAGAAGGTGGCGACCGGAAAGACCTCGAGGTACTCGGCGGCGTCCACGCGGCGGGCGCCGCGGAACAGCGAACGGACCACGTTGCGCCGCACCACGGCATCCTGGCGCAGGGTCACGGCGGCACCGCCGCGTTCCACCGTACCGGCCAGGGAGAAGCCGCTCGCACCCCGCTGCGGCCATGAGGACGCCGGCGAATGGCGGAACGACACCAGGTTCCCGAGCAGCGCCACTGCCTCGAGCACGTTGCTCTTGCCGGCGCCGTTGGGGCCGAGCAGGAGCAGCGTCCCGCGCGGAACGTCACGGGTGAAGGGCGCCAGGTTGCGGAAGCCGCGAACCTCGATGGTGGTGAGAGCCAACTGTCTACAATCGAATCGGCATGATCACGTAGAGGCACTCGGCGATCGCCTCGTCGTCGCCGACCGGCGTGAGGACGATCGGGCCGTCGGCGTCGCGCAGTTGCATCTCGACCCTCTCACACCCGAACGCGTTCAGGAAGTCGAGCACGTACTGCGCGTTGACCAGGAGCTTCATCGGCTCGCCGCGGTACTCGCACTCAATCTTCTCCTCGCCCGAACCGATGTCGAAGCCGACCGACGCGAGCGCGATCGTGTCGGCGTCCACCTGGAGCTGGATGCCGTGCGTGCGCTCGCTGGCGAGCAGCGCCACGCGCCGCACCGAGGCGGTGAACTCCTGGCGGTGGACCCGGAGACGATGCGGGTTGTCGCGCACGAGCACGCGCTCGTACTGCGGGAAGCGCGACTCGAGCAGGCGGGAGATGAGGGTCCGCTCCCCGACGCGAAACGCCAGGTGGTTCTCGCCCCGCGCGAGGTAGACGTCCGTCCCCTCGCCGCCATCGAAACGGCGGAGCTGCGACAGCACCTTGCGCGGCAGGAGCTGCTGATCGAACGGCGGGGAGCCGGCGCTCAAGGCGCTCGTGACGTAGGCGAGACGGTGCCCGTCGGTCGCCACCATCTCCACGGCGCCGTTGCCGAGCACGAGCAGTGCAGCGTTGTACTGGAAGTGCCCCTCCTCGCTCGAGACGGCGAAGACGCTGCGGTCGATGATCTTTTGGAGCAGCGGCAGCGGCAGAGCAAAACCTTGAGCAGGAGGTATTTGTGGCAACGTTGGAAAGTCGGACGGGTCCAGACTGGCGAGTTTCGAGGTGAACTGCCCGGAGCGCACTTCGACGCGGTTCTCGAGGTAGGTGAGGTCGAAGGTATCGGCGGGGAGCGAACGGACGAGATCGAAGAACACCTTCCCCTGGATGGTCGCTCTGCCCTCGCGGCGGATGTTGGCGGCACAGCGGGAGAACACCGTGACGTCGAGATCGGTCGCGGCGATCTGCAGCTGATCCCCTTCCGCCGTGAGGAGGACGTTGGAGAGAATCGGGATGGTGGTGCGCCGCTCGAGGACCCCCTGCAGGAGCTGCAGCTCCTCCAACAGGGTGCTGCGGTTCAGGGTCAGGTCCATGGTCTTCCTCTCCCGACGGCTACTAGAAACACGAAGATTCTACACATGATCGCAGTAGCAGTCGAGCATGTGGAAACTCCGGAACGGCGATGGAGCATGCGGCGCCGGAAGGGGTTGGAGGTGTTCGGAGGTGTGGATGGTTGCGCGGAACTCGGTTGACTCCCTGTGGAGCGGCGGGCGTCAGCGGAAGTGCTCCATGAATGTGGTCAGGGTGGCATCCAGCGCTGGATTGGAACGTCGTTGCTCGCTAATGGTTTCCACCGAGTACATGACTGTGGAATGGTGCTTGGCGAAGAGCTTGGCGATCTCCGGGTACGAGGCGTTGAGGAGCTCGCGGATGAGGTACATGGCGACCTGACGGGGAAAGGCGACGGAGCGCCGGTTGTCGCGGCCCTTGAGGTCGGCGACGCGGATGCCGTAGTGGTGGGCGACGAAGCGGATCACCTCGGAAGGGGTGACCTGGCGCTCCTCCGGTAGGAGAGCGCTGAGCGCGGTCCGCGTGGTCTCCACGGTGGGAGCGATGCCCGTGAGCGTGCAGTAGATGATCACCCGGTTCAGGTAGCCCTCGAGCTCGCGGACGTTCTCCTTCACGCGCCTGGCGATGAACAGCACCACCTCGTCGGGGAGATCGAACCCTTCCGCGTGCGCCTTCTCGTGGATGATGGCGCACTTCGTCTCGAGGTCGGGCGGCTGGATGTCGGCGACCAGCCCCCAGATGAACCGGCTCCGCAGCCGCTCCTCGAGGCCCTGGATCGAGGCGGGCGAGGTGTCGGACGTGAGCACGATCTGGTGACCCGCCTCGTGCAGCGCGTTGAAGGTGTGGAAAAACTCCTCCTGCGTCCCCTCCTTGCCGGCGAGAACGTGGACGTCGTCGAGCAGGAGCAGCTCGACGGGCCGGTACTTCTGGCGAAACTGCGCCATGCGCTGGTGCCGCACGCAGTTGATGAACTCGTTGACGAACTGCTCGGTCGGCACGTAACGGACCGAAGCCTGCGGGGAGCGGGCGAGCACCTGGTTGGCGATGGCGTGGAGGAGATGCGTCTTGCCGAGCCCGGAGCCGCCGTAGAGGAAGAGGGGATTGTAGGCGCGGCCCGGGTTGTCGGCGACCGACTGCGCGGCGGCGCGCGCGAACTGGTTTGACGGGCCGGGCACGAAGCTGGCGAAGGTGTACTTGGGGTTGAGGGCGGCGCGCTGGCCGGCCGGAGGTTCCTGAGGCTGAGCGGGAGCGACGCCCTCCTCGAGCTCGAGAGCCACGGCGACCGGTCGGCGCGCGGCCGCCGCGGCGAGCTCGTGCAGAAGGGGAAGATGGTGGTCGCGGATGTAGTCGGCGTACAGACGCGACGGCGCAACCAGCACGAGCCGGCCGTCGGAGCTCGACCGCGGCTCCAGTGGCGCGAACCAGGCCTCGAACTCCTCGGCGGTCAAGCGGGCGCGGAGGAGTTTTTCGACCCGGGACCAGAGGTTGGACCGCTCCATCGTGGGCTCACCCTGACGGCACTGGAAGGTAGCACACTCCGAGCCTTGACCGCGAGGCGCAATCGGCGTACACTTCCCGTTCCCGGTCGCCCGGGGGTTCGGGCACGGCAAGGGGTGAGTCATGAAGCGGACGTTTCAGCCGAACAACCGGCGGCGGAAGAAGACGCACGGGTTCCGTGCGCGCATGAGCACGCCGAGCGGCCGGCGGGTACTCGCGGCGCGCCGCCGCAAGGGACGCCAGCGCCTGACCGTCTGACGGCCTCGTGAGCGTCGCGACGCTGCGCCGGCGCAACGAGTTCCAGACGGTCTACAGACAGGGCGTCAAGGTCAGTGGGCGGTTCGTGGTCGTCTTCGGGTTGCTGCGTGAAGGGGAAGGGTGCCGTCTTGGCATCACCGCGACGCGGCGCCTGGGCGGGGCGGTCGTCCGCAACCGGGCGCGGCGGCGGATCCGCGAGCTCTTCCGGCGCCACGCCGCGGCACTCGACGCGCTTCCTGTCGATGTCGTCGTCAACGCCCGCAGCGGGTGTAACGACGTTTCCTGGGCGAGCCTGGACGCGGACTTCGAGCGGTGCGTGACGACGCTGCGCCGCCGTCTCCCCCTGCGCGTCTTCTGATCGGGACGCTGAGGGCCTACAAGCGGTACATCTCGCCGCTGCTCCCGCCGGCGTGCCGCTTTCACCCCACCTGCTCCGAGTACATGGCCGGCGCCGTGCTGGAGCACGGCCTGGTCCGCGGTGCGTGGCTCGGCGTGCGCAGGCTGGCGCGCTGCCACCCATGGAACCCCGGCGGGTTCGATCCCGTGCCGCGCCGAGAGAGGACGTAACGATGGAGAAGAGAGCCTTGCTGGCAGCGTTGCTTTCCGGGGTCGTCCTGGTGGCGTGGTACGCGTTCTTCACGCCGGCGCCGCCGCCGCGCCCCGAGCCGCCCGGCGCGCCCGAGGCAGGGATGCCCGCGGCGACGGCCGCGGCGCCGACGGCCGCGCCGCCGGCCGAGGCGGCCGCACCGCCGCCGCCGCGGGAGGCGCCGCGCGAGGCGATCGCCGGCATCGCCGAGGAGCGGATCGACCTGCGGGGCGAGGGGTGGAGCGGCTGGGTGAGCTCGCGCGGCGGCATCGTGCGCTCGCTTGTGCTCGACGCGTACGCGGCCGACGGCGGCGGCGCGCTCGACCTCGCCGGCCCCGAGGGGATGCTGGCGGTCGCCGGTCCCGGGCCGTGGAACGACGAAGTGTACGCCGTGGAGCGCCTGACGAGCGGCGTGCGGCTGCGGTGGAGCGACGGCAAGGGGAACTGGGTGGAGAAGGTGCTCGCCGCGGGCGCCGGGCGGTACGCGATCGAGGCGGAGGTACGCGCGGGGGGAGAGCCGGCGCGGCTCGGCGTGGCGGTGAGCGGCGGCATCGGCGGGCACGAGAAGGCGGCGGACCGCGGCGCGCTCGGGGTCGGCGGAGCGGTGGTGCGGGTGAACGGATCGCTCGAGCAGATCAACCCGGCGAAGCTCGAAGGTGCGAAGGAGCTGCGCGGCGCGGTGGAGTTTGCCGGCGTGCAGGACCAGTACTTCCTCGTGGCGCTGCTGCCGGAGGGCAACTTGGCCGGCGTGCGCGTGGAGGCGGTCGGCGCGAAGACCGGCGCCAGCGCGCGGGTGGCGGCCGTGGGAGAGGGGGGTGTGGTGCGGGGCACCCTCTACGCCGGACCGAAGGAGCACGACACGTTGCGCGGCTACGGGCGCCGGCTGGACGAGACCACCTCGTTCGGTTTCTTCGGGTTCTTCTCCGTGCTTTTCCTCGCCGCGTTGCGCTGGATCCACGCGTGGACCGGCAACTGGGGCGTCTCGATCATCGTGCTCACGGCCGGAATCCGCGTGCTGCTGTTCCCGCTGACCCACAAGAGCACGGTGGCGATGAAACGGATGCAGACGCTGCAACCGAAGATGAAGGCGATCCAGGACCGCTATCAGGAGCGCGCGAAGAAGGATCCCAACGTGCGCGCCCGGATGAACCAGGAGGTCATGCAGCTCTACAAGCAGGAGGGGGTCAACCCGCTCGGCGGCTGTCTGCCGACGCTGGTGCAGCTCCCCATCCTGTGGGCCCTGTACACCCTGTTCGCCTACGCGATCGAGCTGCGCCACGCGCCGTTCGCGCTGTGGATCCACGACCTCTCGATCAAGGACCCGACCTACATCACCCCGATCCTCATGACCGCCAGCATGGTGCTGCAGCAGCGGATGGCGCCGCAGGTCGGCGACCCCGCGCAGCGCCGCCTGTTCATGCTGATGCCGTTCATCTTCGGGTTCATGTTCATGAACTTCCCTTCCGGTCTGGTGCTCTACTGGCTGGTCAACAACATCCTCACGATCGGCCAGCAGGTACTGACCGAGCGCCTGCTCGCGGCCAAGCCGGCGGGTGCGGCGGCGTGAGGGCGCAGGGAGAGACCATGCGTGTCCGGGCGCCGCGGCACGGGCGCGACGGCGGGTGAGGTGAGGCCCTCGCCGCGGCGTCGCGGGCGAGGGATGGGCGGCCGCCCGTCCGCACGAGAGACGGCCGGAGCGCGTGAACCGGTTTCTTCACAGGCTGCGAGCGGGTGGCGTCGGCTCGATCATGCGTCGTGGCGCCGTCTCCTCGCCGAGGCGGGTGTCGCCGCGCCGCTGACCGACGAGCTCGCGGCATACCTCGGGCTGCTGGCCCGCTGGGAGGGGGCGGTGGACCTGGTCGGGCGGGTCGACGCCGGCGAGCTGCTACGCCGCCACGTGCTGGAGTCGCTGGCGGGAGCGCCGCTTCTCGGCGAGACGGGGCGGCTGCTCGACGCCGGCAGCGGCAACGGTTTCCCGGCGCTCCCGCTTCTGCTCGCCCGGCGCGGCCTCGCCGGTGTGCTGCTCGAGCCGAGGGAGCGGCGCTGGGCGTTTCTCTGCGAGGCCGTGCGGGAGCTCGGTCTGGCGTGCGAGGTGCGGCGCGAGCGGGTGGGTGACCACGTGGGGAGGGGGTACAACCACCTGTCGGTGCGGGCGCTGGGCGCCGAGTCGTGGCGCAGCCGGGCGGCGGAGGTGCTCGCGCCGGGCGGGACCCTGCTATGGTGGACGACCCGCGCCGCCGCGGCCGGTCTCGAGATGGCCGGCATGGAGCGTGTGCTACCCTCGCCGCTGCCGGTGTCCGAACGGGGGGTGATCGCCGTCTGGCGCCGGTGTTTCACGTGAAACATCCGGGAGAAGTCGTGACGAGCCAGCGGGTTATCGCGGTCGCGAATCAGAAGGGCGGGGTCGGCAAGACGACCACCGTCATCAACCTCGGTGCGGGCCTCGCCGCGCTCGAGCAGGAGGTGCTGCTGGTCGACCTCGATCCCCAGGCGAACTGCACGTCCGGCGTCGGCTGCGCCGCGACGGAGGTCTCGTCGTACGACGTGCTCGAAGGCCGCGCGAGCTTGGCGGACGCCGTCGTCCACACGCGTTTCCCGCGACTCGACGTGGTGCCGTCCAACCGCGACCTCGTCGGCGCAGAGGTCGAACTGGTTCGCGACGAGAACGCCGCACGGCGGCTGCGCGCCGCGCTGGGCGCCGACCCGAGCCGGCACCAGTGGGTGCTCGTGGACTGCCCGCCGTCGCTCGGGATCCTCACCGCCAATGCCCTCGCCGGCGCCGATGCGGTGCTGATCCCTGTGCAGTGCGAGTACTTCGCGCTCGAGGGCGTGAGCGAGTTGATGCGTACGATCGAGCGGGTACGGCGGGCGTGGAACCCCGGGTTGACGGTCGACGGCGTCGTGCTGACGCTGTACGACGAGCGCCTGTCGCTGGCGCAGCAGGTGGTCTCGGAGGTGCACGCGTTCTTCGGCGAGGCGGTGTTCGAGACGGTGATACCGCGCAACGTGCGCCTGGCGGAAGCGCCGTCGTTCGGGCGCACCATCCTCGAGTACGACATCCGCAGCCGCGGCGCCCAGGCGTACCTGCGGCTGGCGGAGGAGCTGCTGCGGCGGAGGGAGCGCCATGAAGCGGTCAGCGCTGGGTAGGGGTCTTTCGGCGCTCATCCCGGAGGCGCCGCCGCTGCGCCAGGGCGGGGTCAGCGAGGTGGCGGTGAAGGACGTCGCGCCGAACCCGCTGCAGCCCCGGCGCCACTTCGACCCGGCCGGCCTCGCGGAGCTGGCGGCGTCCCTTCGCGAGCACGGCCTGCTGCAACCGGTGGTCGTCGCCCGAGGGGCGGGCAGCGGCTACTACCTCATCGCCGGCGAGCGGCGCTGGCGGGCGGCGCACCTCGCGGGTCTGGAGCGCATCCCGGCGGTGGTGCGGGAAGTCGGAAGCGACGACGAGAGGCTGTCGCTCGCGCTGATCGAGAACGTCCTGCGCGAGGACCTCACGCCGATCGAGGAGGCCCGGGCCTACCACCACCTGCGCGCCGAGTCGGGGCTCTCGCAGGAGGAGATCGCGGCGCGGATCCACAAGGACCGCTCGACGATCGCCAACTCGCTCCGCCTGCTGCAGCTCCCGCTCTCCGTCCAGGCGATGGTGGACGCGGGGACGCTTTCGGGAGGTCATGCGCGGGCGCTGCTGTCGCTCGGCGACGCGGCGCAGCAGGAAGAGATGGCGCACCGCTGCGTCGCCGGAGGGTGGAGCGTACGCGAGCTCGAACGCCGCCTGCGCCCGCCCGCGGCGCGGCGGCAAGCGGCCGCTCCGGACCCGGACACCGCCGCCGCGGCCGACACCCTGTCGCTGCGGCTCGGTGCACCGGTGGCGATCCACCGGCGGCGGCGTGGAGGGGAGATCCGCATTCGCTTCACGAGCGAGGGCGAGCTGATCCGCGTATTCCGTCTGCTCGCGGGGGAAGGTCGATGAAGAAGACCCAGGCGACGCTCAACGGGTTTCTCGACCAGGGGTGCACGATCACCGGTGAGATCGCCTTCGCGGAACTCCTGCGGATCCACGGCCACGTGGTGGGACGGGTCTCCGGCGAGCACGAGCTGCTTGTCGGGGAGGGCGGCCTGGTCGAGGGCGAGGTCGAGGTGGGGCGGCTGGTCGTCGCCGGCACCGTGAAGGGGACGGTGCGCGTCAAGGAGCGCCTGGTCGTTCACGGCTCCGGCAAGGTGCTCGCCGAGGTGTTCGCCCCGACGCTGGTGGTCGACGAGGGCGGCGTGATGGAAGGCATCGTCCACATGACCGCGCCGCCGCCCGCCGCTGACCGCCCGCGCTGATCTGCTAATCCCGAGAATCTGCGCGCGACGCGCAGATTTCCGGGATGTCGATCAGCGGCGACCCTCGAGGGGCGCCGCGCGGAGGGGTGAAGGCGCCGGGTTCACTCCGGCGCCCAAGGGTAGGTCGCGAGACCGCCCCTTGGGAGTGGTCAGCACGGGCTGGCGCCCGCGCGTTGGGTTGCGGGCGCCAGCCCACGCTGGGAGCTTGACACGAAGCGCCGAACGGTCTAGCGTGCGCGACGGTGATATTGAGACGCTTCGCTGGGAGGGCGGCATGAAGCGGGTCGAGAAGTTCTTCGTCCAGTACCTGCGCGACAACAACCTCAAGGTGACCAAGGAGCGGCTGATGCTGCTCGACGAGCTGTTCACGTCCAACGGCCACCTCGACGCCGACTCGCTGCTGTTCCAGCTCCGCAACCAGGGCAAGCGGGTGTCTCGCGCGACCATCTACCGCACCCTCGATCTCCTGGTGCAGTGCGGCCTCGCCCGCAAGTCCCGCCTCGGCCGCGAGCACTACGTCTACGAGCGCGTCACCCCCGGCAAGCGCCACGACCACATGGTGTGCACCGGCTGCGGCAAAATCCTCGAGTTCTACGATACGGAGCTCGAGGAACGCCAGCGCCGGGTGTGCCTCGATCACCGCTTTCGCCCGGCGTTCTATTCGCTGCAGATCCAGGGCTTGTGCGCCGAGTGCCAGGAGAACGAGTAGCTTCGGACGGCCCCGCACGTCAGCCCCGCGGCATCGCTTCGAACCCCCCTTGAAGCTGCCTGCGCCCGCCCTTGTTAAGCATACTTGACAACACCGCTCACGTTTCCTAGGATGCCGGCGTCGGGCCGCCCGTCGCCGCTATGAAGGGAACCGCCACCGCCGCCGCGCCGCCCCCGATGCTCCTGGTCGGGAACCCCAACGTGGGCAAGAGCGTCATCTTCGGCGCGCTCACCCGCCGCTACGTCACGGTGTCCAACTACCCCGGGACGACCGTCGAGGTGACACGCGGCGTCGCGCGTGCCGTCCCCGGCGCTCCGGAGATCGTCGACACGCCCGGTACCAACTCGCTGACGCCGCAGTCCGAGGACGAGCGGGTCACCCGCGACATCGTGCTCGCCGAGCCGGACGCCGTCGTGGTGCAGGTGGGTGACACCAAGAACCTGCGGCGCGTCCTCTACCTCACGACGCAGCTCGCCGAGCTCGGCCGGCCGCAGCTCCTCGTCCTCAACCTGCAGGATGAGGCGCGCGACCTCGGCGTCACGGTCGACGCGGCGGCGCTCGAGGCCCGCCTCGGCATCCCGGTGGTGCAGACGACGGCGACGCGCAACGCCGGCATCGCCGACATCGCCCGGCGCCTGCGCGAGGCGGCGCCGGCGCGGTTGCCGGTGGCCTACCCGGCTGCGGTCGAGCGCGCCGCCGTCGAGGTCGCGGCGGCGATCCCGGAACGCTACGGGGCGCAGCGGCGCGGCCTCGCTGCGATGCTGCTCGCCGGCGACCGCACGCTCGCTGAGTGGGCGGAGGAAAACCTCGACGGCGGCGCGCGTGACCGCGTCGAGGCGCTGCGCCGCGAGCTCGAGCGCGCTCTCGGTCACACCGTGGCCCGCGCGCTCACCACCGCGCGGCTGCGCGCGATCACCGCGCTGCTGCGGGCCGTCTACCGCGCCGACCGGGCGCCGCGCGGCTCCCTGCGCGAGCGCCTCGGCACGCTGGCGATGCACCCGTTCTGGGGGGTCCCGGTGCTGCTCGGGGTGCTGCTCGCGGCCTACTGGCTGGTCGGCGTGTTCGGCGCCGGCACCCTCGTCGACCTCGTCGAAGACGGGCTGTTCGGCACGGTGGTCAACCCGGCGGCGCGGGCACTGGTGGAGAGCACGGTGCCATGGGCGTGGGCGCGCGACCTGCTGGTCGGGCCGTACGGCGTCGTCACCATGGCGCTCACCTACGCCATCGCCATCGTCCTCCCGGTCGTCGGCACGTTCTTCCTCTTCTTCGGGGTGCTCGAGGACTCGGGCTATCTGCCGCGCCTGGCGGTGATGCTCAACCGGGTGTTCCGCCTGATGGGTCTCAACGGCAAGGCGGTGCTGCCGATGGTGCTCGGGCTCGGCTGCGACACGATGGCGACGCTCACCACGCGCATCCTCGCGACGCGCAAGGAGCGGGTCGTGGTGACCCTGCTGCTCGCCCTCGGCGTGCCGTGCTCGGCGCAGCTCGGCGTGATCCTGGCGATGCTCGCATCGATGGCGCCGCTGGCCACGCTGATCTGGGCGGGGGTGGTGGCTGGGACGCTGGTCGGCGTCGGCTGGGCGGCGGCGAAGGTGCTGCCGGGGCGCGGCTCCGACTTCCTGATGGAGGTGCCGCCGCTGCGCGCGCCGAGCCTCGCCAACATCGTGATCAAGACCGCGGCGCGCACCGAGTGGTACCTCAAGGAGGCGGTGCCGCTGTTCGTCCTCGGCACCCTGCTGCTGTTCGTCCTCGACGCGACCGGGGCGCTGCCGTGGATCGAGCAGGCGTCGCGCCCCGTGGTCGTCGGCCTGCTCGACCTCCCCGAGAAGGCGGCGGACGCCTTCCTGATCGGTTTCCTGCGGCGCGATTACGGCGCCGCAGGTCTGTTCGTGCTGCGCGAGCAGGGGCTGCTCGACAGCGTCCAGGCGCTCGTTTCGCTGGTCGTGATCACCTTGTTCGTGCCGTGCATCGCCAACTACTTCATGATGATCAAGGAGCGCGGCGCCCTCGTCGCAACGGCGCAGGTGGCGTTCATCATCCCGTTCGCGTTCGCGGTCGGAGCGGCGCTCAACGCGGCGCTGCGCGCCCTCGGGGTGGCGCTGTGAGCGCCGTGCCCGAGCTCCACTGCCCGCTGTGCGGCGCACGCTTCCCGGCGACCGCCGGGTGCGCCAGCGGCTGCCCGCTCGCCGGGAGCTGCCGCACGGTGTGCTGCCCGCACTGCCACTACCGCTTCGTCACCGCCGCCTCCTCCACGGTCGCCGGGTGGCTGGAGCGCCTGCTGAAGGGAGCGAGATCGTGAACGAGAACGGCATGCTCGGGGGGCGCTCCGCGGCGGCGGCGCGCGAGGAGGTGCTCGAGGAGCTGTGGACGGTGCGGGAGAGCGGCGGCGCCGTCACGATCGGCGAGCTCGAGCGCACCATCCACGCCGGCGCCTCGGAGGGGTGGGGCGGCGTCGTCCAGGAGCTGGTCGAGGCGGGGTGGGTGGCGATCGACGACGGCATGCTGCGCCTGAGCGAGGAGGGCGCCGGCATCGCCCGCGAGATGGTGCGCCGCCACCGTCTCGCCGAGGTGTTGTTCAACCAGGTGCTCGAGCTGCCGATGGAGGCCACCGAGACGCACGCCTGCCGGGTCGAGCACGTGCTCACCCCGCAGTCCACCGAGGCGGTGTGCTCCTTCCTCGGTCACCCGCCGCAGTGTCCGCATGGGCGGCCGATCCCGCCGGGGGACTGCTGCGCAACGGTGACGCGGCGCGTTGCACCGCTGATCTGCCGGCTCGTCGACCTCGCGCCGGGGCAGCGCGGCCGCGTGGTCCTGGTGGCGCCGCGCCACCGCGAGCGCCTCGACCAGCTCTCCGACCTCGGCATCACGCCAGGCGCCGTGCTGACGCTGCGCCAACACAGGCCGTCACTGGTTCTCGAAGTGGACCGCACCCTCCTGGCGGTCGAGGAAGAGGTCGCGCAGGGGATCTACCTGCGCCCGTTGACGGAGTGGTAGGTGGGCGGGGCTCCGCTCTGGCGCGCCTTCGAGGCGAACGAGGTTACCCACTCGGGAGCTCACTACCTGCTCGCGATCGCGGGGCTCGCCCGCCGCAGGCCGCCGCGCGCCGCCGACGTCGCCCGTTATCTCGGTGTCTCCCGCGCCGCCGCCTCGCTGCAACTGCGATCGCTGCAGGAGCACGGGCTGGTCGCCGCCGGTGAGCAGGGGCACCTGAGCCTGACCGCCGCCGGCCTCGACCTGGTCTCACGCATCGCCAGCAAGCGCAAGATCCTTCAGGTGTTCCTCGCCGAGGTGCTGGACGTGCCCGAGGACGTCGCCGAGCTCGACGCCTGCAAGGTCGAGCACCTCCTGTCGGAGGAGAGCGGCGCCGCGCTGGTGCGCTGGGTGCGCTTCCTGCGCTCCGGCCACCCGGCGGCGGCCGCCTGCCTCGCCGAGTTCCGCCGCACCCTCGCCGACTGCCCCCACGACGGCCGCTGCGAGCTGTGCGCGGACGCCTGCCTGCTTTCGCTCGCCTCACGCTGATCCACGGATCCCGGAAGTCGTCGCGGCGCGCGCAGGTTTTCGGGAGCAGCAGCGGCCGCCGGCCCGGCAGGGCCGCCGGCGCAGTGGGGTGAAGGCGGCGGGTTTGCTCCGGCGCTTCAGGCACGGACGATGCCGCTGCTGCCCGATTCCGGCGTGTGTCAAGTTCCCTCAGGTTCGCGTGGCCGTCAACACACGCCCGCGGCGGGCGTGAGCCCGCGCTGTGGGGCCTGCAGGGCATCCGGAGCTGCAGGCGCGAGGCCAGGGAAAGCCAGGGAAGTCGATGAAGCTCGCGGCGGGCGTCAGGCGCGGAAGACGATGCGGGCGAAGCGGCGCTTGCCGGCCTGGAGGAGGTGCTCGCCGGTGGCCGGGATGCTCGCGCGCGGGTCGCGGACGACCTCGCCGTCCACCTTGACTCCGCCGCCCTGTACCAGCCGGCGCGCCTCGGAGTTGCTCGCGGCGAGCCCGGCCTGCACCAGCGCGCCAGCAAGGGGGACGGGCTCGAGCGCGGCGGTCAGAGTCACCTCCGGCACCTCCTCCGGCACCTCGCGCTTCTGGTGCAGGGCGCGGAAGTGCGCCTCGGCGGCATCGGCGGCCGCGGCGTCGTGGAAGTCCGCGGTCACCGTGCGGGCCAGCTCGAACTTGACGTCCATGGGATGGCGCGAGCCCTCGGCGACCGCGCGCTTCACGCGCTCGATCTCGGTCGGCGTGCGGTCGGTGAGCAGCGTCCAGTACTTCCACATGAGGGCGTCGGAGATCGACATCAGCTTGCCGAACATCTCCTCCGGAGCGTCGAGGACGCCGACGTAGTTGCCCAGCGACTTCGACATCTTCTCGACGCCGTCCAGCCCCTCGAGCAGCGGCAGCGTCATGACGATCTGCGGCGGCATCCCGAGCTTCTCCATCAGGTCGCGGCCGACCAGCAGGTTGAAGAGCTGGTCGGTGCCGCCCATCTCGACGTCGGCCTTGAGCGCCACCGAGTCGTACGCCTGCGACACCGGGTAGAGCAGCTCGTGCAGCGAGATCGGCTGGCCGCCCTCGAGCCGGCGGCGGAAGTCGTCGCGCTCCAGCATCTGCGCCAGCGTGACCTTCGCGGTGAGGCGGATCCAATCCTCGCTGGTGAGCGCGCCGAGCCAGCGCGAGTTGAAGTCGACCACGGTGGCCTCGGGGTCGAGCAGCTTGAAGATCTGGTGGCGGTACGTCTCGGCGTTGGCCACGATCTGCTCGCGGGTGAGCTGCGGCCGCGTCGCCTTCTTGCCGGTGGGGTCGCCGATCAGGCCCGTGAAGTCGCCGATGAGGAACACCACGCGGTGGCCGAGCTGCTGGAAGTGGCGCATCTTGCGGATCACCACTGTGTGGCCGAGGTGGAGGTCGGCCGCCGAAGGGTCGAAGCCGACCTTGACCGTGAGCGGCCGCCCCGTGCGCTGCGCCAGCGTCAGGCGCGCCTCGAGGTCCTCAGGGCGCACCACGTCGACGCACCCCTTCAGCAGCAGCTCCATCTGCTCCCGTACCGGAGGGTATGTCGTCGTCATTCGTCCTCTCGTGGTGAGCTCGTCGCGGCCGCCCCGGGCTGCCGCGACGAGCTCTGGCGGGATTTTCTCACAGGCGGCGGCGCCGGCGCCGGGCCGCGCGCGACGCGCCGCAGCGCTTGCCACGGCGGCAGCGCGCCCAGGGCCGCGCTGACGGCGCGGACATCCGCGGCGAGGAGCTCGATCTCCGCGGGAACGGCGGGGAGGAAGGGACGCAGCGCCGCCCGCACCATCGCCTCCGGCAGGTCGCCGTAGAGCGCCGCGTGGAGCCGGCGGCCGGCCTCGGCGACCTCCTCCGGCGCCGCCGGCGAGCGCAGACCGGTCCACGCCCGCGCGAGGCGGGTGTCGAGCTCCGGGACGCTCGCCTCGCCCTCGCCGGCGATCACCAGGGCGAGGCCGCCGGGGGGCGACATCCAGGCGGCACGCAGCGTGCCGTCGCGTGCCGCGCGGGCGGCGAGCACCTCGCCGGCCAGCCACCCGTCGGCGCTCGGCGGCAGCTCGGCGACCGCGGCGAGGCGCGGCGAGCCCGCGTCCTGCGACCACACCAGCGGGGCGCCGGTGAGCGGGGCCGATGACCGGACGCCGCCCGCCGGCAGCGTGGCGAGGAACTTGCGCCCCGCCTCGACGCCCTCGTCCACCTCGGGGGGGAGCGCGAGCGCGACCGACACCGACTCGGCGGCCGGCGCCCCGAGAAGCCCGAGCGCGGCCGCGACGTCGTCCGCGAGGTCCCGCTCCGCGGCCGCCGGCGCGTTCTCGACGAGCGTCGCGGCGAGCGCCTCGAGCGCTTCGGGGAGATCCTCGGGCGGCAGGACGGCCTTCACCGTCGCGAGGCCGACGACCTCCGCGGCCGCGGCGCGCCACCCGGCGGCGGCGAGCCGCTCGGCGGCCGCGCCGGCGACGCGCCGGCCGCTCCCGGGGTCGACCCCGCCGAGCGCCAGCGCGAGGACGCCGAGGTCCTCCACGAGCCAGCGCGTCGTCAGGATGGCGCCTCCGGCCAACGTCTCCGGCTCCTCGAGGCGGGTGCGGCGCTCGGCCTCGGTGAGCACGGCCAGGCCCGCGCGTGCCGCGATCGTCTCGCGCAGCAGCGCCGCGACGGCATCCGGCGCGGCGGGCGGCGGCGCCAGCGTCCCGGCCGCGCGGCCCCCCTGTGCGAGGCGCTCGGCGACGGCGACGGCGGCCTCGGCCCCGTCTGCAACGAGCCGCATCGCGGCGCGGCGGAGCGGCGCGGCGGCGGCGGCGACCTCGCCGGCATCGGGCGCCGCCGCGCCGGCGGCCGCCACGGCGCTGCGCAGCCGGCGGGCGGCGGCACGCGGCGCCTCCTCGCCGGGGTCGAGGCGGGTCACCAGCCGCCAGCAGCCGTCGCGGCGCTCGACCGCGACACGCACTCCCGGGAACGGCCCGGCGAGCCGCCGCTCGAGCACCGCGGCGAGCAGCGGCAGCCCGTCGAAGCGGGGGTCGGCGGGCGGCGGCACGGCGTGCACGAGCTCGACGCGCTCCGGGGTTCCGCGCACGATTTCGGAGCGGCCGTCGGCGAGCGCGCACGGCGGCGGCAGCGCCGCCGCAACGACGGCGTCGAGCGCGGCCAGCGGGCCGCGCAGCTCGCGCACCGGCGCCGGGCCGACGGCGGCGAGCGCGCTGCACCCCGCGGCGGCGAGCAGCGGCGCCAGCTCGACCGCCGCCTGGGTGGCGGCGGCCGCGGGGACACGCAGCGACCATACGGCCGCACCCTCGCGCTCGGCGACGGCGAGCGGCCACCCCGCGACCGCGGCCGGGCGGGGCGCGCGCATGGGGACGACGGCGGCCAGGTGCTCGAGGTCGCCGCCTGCCACCTCGACGACCGCGACGGGGAGGCCGGACGCGGCACGCCACTCGGTGACGGCCTGTGCGGCGGCCGGCGCTGAGGCGGCGCCTGCGAGCAGGAACACGGCCAGCGTCTTCATGACGCACCTCTTCCGCCGAGCACCGCCGGGACGGTGCGCAGCAGGATCTTGAAATCCAGCCACAGCGACCAGTGGTCGATGTACGCGAGGTCCATCTCCATCCACGTCGTGAAGTCGAGCTCCGAGCGGCCCGAGACCTGCCACAGGCAGGTCAAACCGGGCTTCATCGCCAGGCGGCGGCGCTGCCACGGCTCGTAGCGCTCTACTTCCTCGGGCAGCGGCGGGCGCGGTCCGACCAGCGACATGTCGCCCTTGAGGACGTTGACGAGCTGCGGCAGCTCATCGAGCGACCAGCGCCGCAGCCACCGCCCGACGCCGGTGACGCGCGGGTCGTCGGGCGCCTTGAACACCGGTCCGTCCATCACGTTCAGGTGCGCCATCTCCGGTTGCAGGCGATCGGCGCCCTCGACCATGGTGCGGAACTTGAGCAGCTCGAAGCGGCGCCCCTGCAGCCCGCAGCGCACCTGGCGGAAGAGCACCGGCCCGCGCGAGGACACCCGGATCCCCACGGCGATCAGCGGCCACACCACGGCGGTGGCCACAAGCCCCAGGGCCGCGACGACGACATCGATCACCCGCTTGGCGAAAAGCCCCGCCGGCGAGGCCGGCGTCGTCGCGAAGGTGAGCAGCGGCACGCCGTCGAGGTCCTCCACCTCGACGCGCGTGAGCACGTGCGGGAAAGGCCGCAGCGCGAGGCGGACACGGACGCCGAGCTCCCGGCAGCGCAGCAGCGTGCCCTCGAGATTGGCGAGCTGGCGCGTCTGCACGGCGAGCACCACATCGTCGACCACCTCGCGGGTGACGTACTCGGGCAGCGCCTCGACCGCGCACACCACCGGAAAGCCGCCGACCTCGCTGCGGCCGCAGCCGTCGGCGTCGGCCAGGCCGCGCAGCGTCAGGCCCCACTCGCGGTGCGCCACCACCAGGTGCGCCATCTCGAGCGCCTGATCGCCGCAGCCGACGACCACCACCATGCGCTCCGGGGCCTCGAGCAGCCTGCGCCCCCACGCGGTGCGCCGCTCCACGATGCGCGCCGCCGCGAGCAGCGACGCGTTGGTGACGCCGAACAGCAGCAGGAACGGGCGCGAGATGAACTGCAGCCGCAGCAGGAAGTCGCCGCTCGCCAGCAGCACCGTTCCGAGAGCCACCGCGCGCAGCACGCGCCTGACCTCGCGGCGCAGCGAGAAGACGTCCACCGACCCGGGACGCTGGCCGGCGAGGAGGAGCACCCACAGCGTGATCACCACGGCCAGCAGCGGCAGGTAGTCGGCGAGCGGGTAGATCCCGGCCGGGAAGAGCTCCGGCACGATACGCGGCAGCAGGTGGGAGCGGAGCTGATGGGCGACCAGGAAGCTCACCGCGGTCAGCGCGGTGTCGACCAGCAGCCGGCGGTAGGCGATCAGCCTCGCCGGCTCGCGCAGCACAGCTCCTCCAGCAGCGTCTCGTAGGCGTCGGTCACGGCGTCCCAGCGGTAGCGCTCGGCCACCCGCGCGCGCGCCGCCGCGGCGAGGCGGGCGAAGCGCGACGGCTCGGCGAGGAGCTCTCTGAGCGCATCCGCGAGGGTATACGGAGCGGCGAAGCGAAACGCCACGCCGACGCCGCCCGCGACCTCGCGGTTCTCGATGGTGTCGAGAAACAGCACGACCCGCCCCGCGCCCATCGCCTCAACCAGCGCCGGGTGGGTGCCGCCGACCTCGGTGGCGTGGATGTAGGCCGCGGCGTTGAACAGCAGCTCGCGATAGCCGTCGCCGTACACCGGGCCGGCGAGCACGACGCGGCGGTCGGCGGCTGCGAGCGCGGCGACGCGTCGCCGCAGTGCGGCGGCGTACGGGGCGCCGCCGACGAGCACCAGCGGCAGCTCGCCGGGAACGCCGGCGTAGGCGGCGATCACACGGTCGGGGTTGTTCTCCGGCTCGAGGCGCGACACGTAGAGCAGGTAGCGTTCGCGCTCGAGGCCGAGCCGGCGCAGCGCCGCGTCGCCGGCGGGGGGCTGCAGGTCGCCGCCGTACGGGATCATCGCCGAGTTGCACCGCCACGCGCGCCGGTAGTAGCGCTGGATCGCCCGCGCATCGGTGACCAGGCGATCGGCCCAGCGCGCCGCCAGTCCCTCGCACACCCGGTAGTAGGCGCGCCCGACCGGTCCCCACTTGCGCCGCTTGCGCTCGAGACCGTCGACGTTGAGCGCCACCTTGAGGCCGCGGGCGTGCAGCAGCGGCAGGAGCGGCGCGTTCGCCGCGTTGCACAGGAGCACGACGTCGGCGACGGCGCGCGACACCGCGAGCGCCGAGAGCGCGGTGTGCGACAGCGTCTCGACCGCCTTGCCGCGCAGCGCCGGGAGCACACGCACGCGGGCGCCGCGGTGCTCCGCGACGCCGGGCAGCGCGAGGTGGCGGCGGGTGTACACCGTCACCTCGTGCCCGCGCGCCGCGAGGCGCGCCGAGAGCTCCTCGGCGAACGTCTCGAAACCACCGTAGCGCGCCGGGATGCCGCGGGTGCCGAGCAGCGCCACGCGCATCAGTCGAGCCTCTGGATGCGGCGCCCGGGGACGAACCAGCGCGCCATCGCCCACCCCGAGACGACGGCGCGCTCGGCGTTGGCGCGGCCGCGCGCACGCTGCCGCCGGCGCAGCCGCCACGCCTCGGCGAGCCCCGGCAGCGACGTGCGCTCCACGGTCAGGCACGCTCCCACCACCGCCAGGTCGCGCAGCAGCCAGAACGGGAAGCAGGCGAGATGCCAGCGCCAGTCGGCGTTGGCCATGCGCAGCAGGAAGCGGTTGCGCACCGAGTGGCGGTTGACCTCGGGGGATCCGCGGCGCCGCGCCTCCGGCCTGAGCCCGCGCCCGTGGGCGGCGCGCGCCTCCGGCCAGTACAGGCAGCACCATCCGCGGCGCTGCAGCCGCCATGCGAGGTCGGCATCCTCGCGGTAGGAGAAGAACCCCTCGTCGAACACCTCGCCGCCGGGGTAGGCGACGTCGTCGAGCGCCGTGCGCCGGTACAACGCGGCGGCGCCGGTGGCGCCGAACACCCACGCCGGCGACAGCAGCGCACCGCGCAGCGGCGCGCCGGAACCGCGGTCGAGGTGGCGGCCGCTGGCGGTGACCACGATCCCCGCCGAGTCCACCGCCGCCTCGACCGCGAGCTGCGGCCCGGCGCCGCGCAGCAGCAGCCCGGTGGCCGCGCCCGCGCGCGGACGCCCTGCAACCGCCGCTGCGAGCCGCGCGAGGAAGTCCGGCTCGAGCCGGCAGTCGGGGTTGAGCGCGAGCACCCAGGCGCCGGCGGTAACTCGCAAGGCCTGGTTGGCCGCTGCGGCGAAGCCGCGGTTCTCCGGGTTCGCCACCACCTCGAGCGGCATGGCGCCGGCGCCGGCACGCGCCGCCGCCACCGAGCCGTCGGCCGACGCGTTGTCGATGAGCAGCACGCGGTCCGGGGGCAGCGTCTGCGCCGCCAGGCCGGCCATGGTGGCCGCCAGCGTGCGCTCGTGGTGGTGCGAGACGACGAAGGCGTCGATCCCGGTCATCGGCTGACGACGACGCGGTCAAGCACCACCGAGCCGCCCGCAGGCGAGCGCAACCCCACGTGCAGACGCCGCCGCCCGGCGCCGGGCGGGGACGGGAGCTGGCCGCTGGCGCGACCGCCGCCGGAGATCCCGATCTCGGTGGTCGAGCCGTCGTCCCAGCGCACCCGCAGCCACGCGCCGCGCTGAGCCGCGCCGTCGATCCACCCGGCGAGCGTCACGGTATCGCCGGCGGCCAGGTTGAGCGGCACGACGACGCCGTCGCCATCGGCAATCCGCCACCCGTTCGGCTGCAGGAAGCGCGAGAACGTGCCCTCGGGCGGCTCGATGACGCCGCCGAGGCGCTCCACCTGCGGCTCCTCGATCTCGACGACACCGTCCAGGCGCCGGGTGACGAGGGTGACGACGAGCGCCGCAACGAGCAGCCACACCGCGACGGCGACGCGGCCGAGCGTGCGGGCGGCCGCGGCGCGGCGGGCGAGCAGCGCCAGCGCGGCGGCCGCCGCGAGCAGCGCTGCCGGCACGATCCACGTCGCCGGAGACGGCGCCAGGAACGACGGGAAGAGGTGGCGCGCGCCGGCCGCGTAGCGGCGCGCGAGGGCGTCGGCGAGCCACCAGCCGCCGTCGCCGGGGTTGATCGAGAAGTGCGGCCGCGCCAGCAGCACCGCCCACGAGAGCAGCGTCGGCGGCACCGCCAGCGCCGCCGCCGAGCGCCAGCGCGGCGCGAAGCGCAGGAGCAGCGCCCCGGCGAGGGCGAACGCCGGCAGCAGCGGCACCAGGTAGCGCGCCGGCGGCGCGCCGCCGCCGTACCACTCGAGCGAGTGCAGCAGCGCCAGCACGGTGGCAGCGCCGCCGAGCAGCACCGCGCGCTCCCCGGCGCCGCCGCGGCGCCACAGCAGGCCGAGGCCGGCGAGCGAGAGCACGAGCAGCGGCGCGGTGAAGGCGAGCCCGCCGGCGGGGTCGAACAGCAGGCCGCCCACCACGATGAACGGCTGCGCCAGGCGCTTCGGCACGAGATCGCCGAGGCGCCGCAGGCCGAGCGGCCCGCCGAGGAACACCCACGCGGTCGCGAGCACCGCGGCGGCCATCGCGGCGACCGCGGCGAGCGCGCGGGCGCGGGCCCTGCGATCGCCGCCGGCGGGCCACCAGGCGAGAGCGGCGAGCGGCAGGGAGGTGAGCGCGAGACGCAGCTTCATCGCGCCGGCGAGCACCGCTGCGGCGGCGATCGCGCCGCGCCGTCGCGGCGCCGCCGCCAGCAGCGCGAGGCCGGCGGCGGTCGCCAGCGCGCCCGGCACCTCGACCCACACCTGCGAGGAGAACGTCGCCAGCGGGTAGCCGAGCAGCAGCGCGGTGGCGAGCAGCGACACACGCGCGCGGGGCACGCCGAGCGTCTCGGCGCGCCGGCAGACGAACGCCACGACGCCGGCGCCGGCGAGCGCCAGCAGCGCCAGCGCGCCGCTGCGGCCGAGTACCGCGAAACCCGGGAGGAGCAGCACACCGAGCACAGGAGAGTGCAGGAAGATCTTTCCCGACATGTAGATGCGGTTGTACGGCTGGTGCTCGAGGTCGAGGTTGTTGGCGAGGTCGAGGTCCCAGTCCTGGGCCAGCGACGACAGCACCACGAGGTGGAACGGCTCATCGCCGTACATCGGCGGCGTCAGGTGCGGCGTGGCGAGTGCGATCGGCGTCAGCAGCATCGCGGCGGCGAGGAAGTGGCGGCGGGCGGCGAACCAGACGCGGGCCGCCGGCAGCCACGCGAGCACCAGCGCCGCCAGCGCGACGTCGGGACCATGGCGCTCGAGGATCAGCCGCAGCGGCTCGACCGGCATGCGCGCGACCACCGAGGCGGTCGCCAGCAGCGCCCACGGCAGCGCCGCGGCGGCGCCGCTGAAGGTGCGGGCGGCGAGCTGCACCGCGGCGACGGCGAGCGCGCCCGCGAGCACCCACGCCAGCAGCGACCAGGAGCGCGGCGGCGTCGGCCGCGCCGGTCCGGCGGTGGCGACCGCCACGCCGACGCTGGCCGGCACCTGGCGGGTGAGCACCGGCGCCACACCGGCCGGGACCGCGAGCACGGTGCGCCCGGCGACTCCCCAGAACGCCTCGGCGCCGACGCCGCCGGGACGCCACACCGGGTTCGCCGGCAGCGGGTGCGCGACGATCGCGCGCACGTCTGCGCGCTCGTGCGCCCACTCGGCGGTGTCGACGCCGGCGCGCAGCGCCAGCGTACGGTCGCCCACGGAGAGCGCGGCGACCGGGGTGTCGGCCGCCAGCGCCGCGGCGTTGGCGAGCGACAGCTCGACGACGTAGGCGCGCCCGTCCGAGACGGGCAGGGTGACCGACGGCGCCGCCGGGGTGAGCTGGAAGCCGGCGCGGTCGGGCGGCGGCGGCTGCGCCGGTCCGAAGGCGAAGGTGGCCGCCACCCAGACGGCGCCAGCGAGCGCCGCGGGCGCGCGCGCCGTCGCGACGGCGGCGGCCGCGGCCGCTGCGGCGGCGAGCAGCCCGGCGGCGGGGAGCGCCAGCGCCGGCCGCAGCCCTCCCCAGGCGCTGCAGGCGCTGCCGACCAGGGCGATCGCGAGGGCAGGGACCAGCCAGCCGCCACGCTCGCCGCCGCGCGCCAGCGGGCGCAGCGACGGTGCTGCGAGCACCGCCACGGCCACCAGCATCACCGCCCACAGCGGCGAGCGCTGCAGCGGGAGCGCCAGCACGGCCAGCGACACGGCGGTCCCGATGTGGCGCCCCGCCGCTGCGGTCGCCAGCCAGGCGACCGCCGCCGGCGCCGCGACGGCGACCACGACGGCGAGCCACGGTGCACCCGCCAGCCCCAGGCCGCCGGCGAGGCGGCCGGCGAGCACAAGCCCGACCGCCAGGTGCGGCAGGCGCGCCGCCGGCGCGGTGCGCATCGCCGCGCCCACCGCCGCCAGCGCCGCCAGCACCAGCAGCGGCGGTACCACCATCCGCCGCATCGTCGGGTCGGCGACGAGCGCGAGCGCGAGCGCCGGCAACAGCAGCGCCAGCTCGGCGGCGCGCCGCCGCCACCCGCCGGGCGCGATCCATGCCGTGGGAAGGAACGCCGCCGCCACGCTGGCGGCCGCCCACAGCAGCTCGGCGGCGGGAACCGCGCCGGCGATGCCGAGGCTGAGCGCCAGCGCCGCGAACGCCGCCACACACGAGGCCGCGAGCACACGCGCGCGCGTCACGCACCGGAGTATAGCCGGGCAGGCGCCGGCGTCCCGGCGTCGTGCGATACTCGCGGGGGGAGCATGACCGAGACGCCGCAACGCCGGCACGCCGCTGCAGGCGAGGTGGTCTTCCGCGAAGGCGACGAAGCGGACTGCGCCTTCGTCATCGAGAGCGGGGCCGTGACGATCACCGCGTCGCGCGGCGGCACGCGGGTGACGCTGGCGACGCTGCGCGCCGGCGAGCCGCTCGGCGAGATGGCGCTGCTCGACGCCGCGGTGCGCTCGGCCACCGCCACCGCGATCGAGCCTACCTCGCTGATCGTCATCGGCCGCGACCAGGTGCAGCGCAAGCTGGCCGCCGCCGACCCGCTGATCCGGCTGTTCCTGGGCGTCGTGCTGCGCCGCCTGCGGCGCACCAGCCGTCTCGTCGGCGAGCTCGCGGACGGCGTCGCGGCTCCGGGCGACGCGGACGGCGAGGACACCGGGTTGTTCCGCCTGCGCCGGCAGGCGATCGACCAGGTGGAGCGCGAGAACGAGCTCGCGGCCGGCCTGGCCGGCGGCGAGTTCGTGGTCTACTACCAGCCGATGGTGAGCCTCGCCAGCGGCTGCGCCGCAGGGTTCGAGGCGCTGCTGCGCTGGCGCCGCCCGGACGGCGCCCTGCGCAAGCCGGACGCGTTCATCGCGCTGGCGGAGGGCGCGGGCGCGATGGGCCGGCTGACGCTTCAGGTGCTGGCCGGCGCCACCGCCGCGCTGCCGCGCCTGCAGGCGGCCGTGGCGGCGGCCTGCCCGGCGGCCCGTCCCGCCTACGTCAGCTTCAACCTGTCGGCGAGCGACCTCGGCGACCCGCGGGCCGTCGACGCGTTCGTCGCGGCGCTCGCCGCCGCGCCGGTCGACCCCGGCCACCTCCAGGTCGAGGTGACCGAGAGCGTCCTGATGGAGAGCCCGGAGCGCGCGGCGCAGGGGCTTTTGCGCTTGAAGGAGCGCGGCGTGTCGGTGGCGGTGGACGACTTCGGCACCGGTTACTCCAGCCTCGCCTATCTCCACCAGCTCCCCCTCGACGTCCTCAAGATCGACCGTTCGTTCGTCGGCGGGCTGCGCGCCGCCGCGGGCAGCCGCACGATCGTGCGCGCGGTGGCGCGCCTAGCCGCCGACATGGGGCTGGCCACGGTGGCCGAAGGGGTCGAGACGCCGGAGCAGCTCGAGCTCGTGCGGGAGCTCGGCTGCGATCTCGCGCAGGGGTACCTGTTCGCGCCGCCGCGGCCGTTCGCCGAGACGGTCGCCGCCGGCGGGCGATACCTCCCGCCCGGCGCCGCCGGCGCCCGCGGTTGACTCGCCGCCGCCGCGCGCCAACAATGGCCGCTTCGGAGGGTGTTCATGCTTTCCCGAGAGTTGTGGCGCAACGATCCCGACCGTGTCCGCGGCGCGCTGGCGGCACGGCGGTCGGATGCTCTCCTCGCCGAGCTGCTCGCCGCCGACGCGCGCTGGCGCGAGCTCCAGGGCGAGGTCGAGGCGATGAAGGCGGAGCGCAACCGCGGCTCCAAGGAGGTGGGCGCGCTGTTTGCCGGCGGTCGCCGCGACGAGGGCGAGCGCCGGCGCGCCGAGCTCGCCGCGCTCGGCGAGCGCATCGCCGCCGCCGAGCAGGACGCCGCGCGCCTGGCCGCCGAGGTCGGCGCGCTCGAGCTCACGCTGCCCAACCTGCCGCACGCCTCGGTGCCGGTCGGCGCCGACGAGAGCGCCAACCGCGTCGAGCGCGTCTGGGGAGAACCGCCGCGTTTCGACTTCGAGGCCAAGGCGCACTGGGACCTCGGGCCGGCGCTCGGCATCCTCGACTTCGAGCGCGCCGCGAGCGTCGCCGGCGCACGCTTCGCCGTGCTCTGGGGCGCCGGCGCCGCCCTCGAGCGGGCGCTCGTCACTTTCATGCTCGACCTCCACCTCGCGCGCGGCTACCGCGAGGTGTACGTGCCGTTCCTGGTCAACCGGCGCGCGCTCGAGGGCACCGGGCAGCTCCCCAAGTTCGCCGAGGACCTGTTCCACGTCGAGGGAACCGAGTACTACCTGGTGCCGACTGCCGAGGTGCCGGTGACCAACCTGCACCGCGGCGAGGTGCTCGATGAGAGCTCGCTGCCGCGCCGCTACTGCGCCTGGACCCCGTGCTTCCGCGCCGAGGCGGGGAGCTACGGGCGCGACGTGCGCGGCCTCATTCGTCAGCACCAGTTCGACAAGGTGGAGCTCGTCCATCTCGCCACCCCCGAGCGTTCCTACGAGGAGCTCGACGCGCTCACCGACGCCGCCGAGGCGGTGCTGCGCGCGCTTGCACTTCCGTACCGGGTGGTGACGCTGTCGACCGGCGACATGGGTTTCGCCGCCGCCAAGACCCACGACATCGAGGTATGGCTTCCCGGCCAGGGGTGCTACCGCGAGATCTCGTCGTGCTCCAACTGCGAGGAGTTCCAGGCGCGCCGCGCCGACCTCAAGTTCCGCCCCGCCGGCGGCGGCAGGGCGCGACTGCTGCACACGCTCAACGGTTCCGGCCTGGCGGTCGGCCGCACGCTGATCGCGGTGCTCGAGAACTACCAGCGCTCCGACGGCACGGTGGCGGTGCCGGTGCCGCTGCGCCGCTACCTCGGCGGCCGCGAGCTGCTGGCGCCCGAGGGGTGAGGGGGACGATGCTCGCCACCCTGCTGCTCGCCGCCGCCATCCCGCTCGGAGTCTGGCCCGCCGACGCCGGCGCCGCCGCCGCGGTCGTCGACGGCGTAGAGTTCTTTCTCGTCGAGCCGGACGAGGACTACTTCATCCTCGCCGTGCAGGCGCTGCCGGCGCCGCTGGCGAAGCCCGAGCCGGCGGCGATGGCCCGGCTGGCGAAGCTCGCCACGCGCCTTGGCGCCGACGCCGTGCTGCTGCTCGCCGGGATCGAGGAGACGGCGATCCCCGACGATCTCGACGAGCCGCTGCCGGAGGGCGAGCGCCTCGTTGCTGCGGTCTTCATCGCCTTCGACGCCGCCGCCGAGCCGCCGTCCGGCCCGACGCTGACGCGCGCGGCGCTTGCGAGGCCGGCGGTGCCGGAAGCGTCACGCCGCGCGCCGGCGCCGGTTCATCAGTAGCCCGCCGCCGCCGAGAACGAGGAAGATCACGGCCTGCACCGCGGTACGGTACTGGAACGGGTCGGCGTTCGCCGCCATGACCAGGAACGCCAGCCCGAGCACCGCGATCAGCGCGTAGACGCCGCTCATGATCCGGGTGGCGCGTGCCCGGGTTTCCGGGGTGTCGGCGGTGAAGGCGCGGGCGAACAGGATCAACCCGAGGGTGGCGACGACGTCGAGGACGGCGAACAACAGCCAGAACAACGTCGTGCGACTGCCGGCGCCGGGCCGCCCGACCACCGGCTTGAGCATCCGCTCGTACATGAACGCGCCGAGGTTGGAGCCGAGCAGCGAGCCGAAGACGCCGTAGAGGAACGCGTACCCCATGTACACGGCCTTGCGGTCCGCCGGCGCAACCAGTCCGACGAAGCTGTAGTAGCGCGGGTGAGCGGTCATCTCGCCGATCGAAAAAACGGCGATCCCGGCGACGAACACCCAGGGGCTGTGCGAGACCGCGAGGGTCGCAAACCCCACTGCGCCGAGCGCCATGCCGCTGACCATGGTCGGCAGCGCCGCCCGGTCCTTGGCGATGCGGCTGACCCACACCTGCAGCAAGATGATCATCCCGGCGTTGATCACCGTGACGTGCTCGGCGTCGAAGGTGAACCTCCACGGCAGCCCGACGGCGGCGAGCAGCGAGGTGACGGCGGCCGAGACCGGCTCGCGGTCGACGAAGTCGCGCAGGTACCACAGCACCGAGCCGAAGTTCTGGAAGTAGAGGATCCAGAACCCCGAGTAGACTACGATCATCAGCATGAAGCGCGAGTCGGAGAGCACCTCGGCGGCGCCGAGGAGCACCTCGCGCAGCGACGTGGCGGTCTGCGGCCGCGGCGGGTCGCGGAACACGAAGGCGGCGGGCAGCAGCATCAGCCCGGTGTACAGCGCCGAGGCGGTGAACACGTGCTGCCACGAGAACCCCTTGAGCACGCTGACCACCAGCGGCGCGAGGAACGCGCCCAGGTTGATCATCCAGTAGTAGATCCCGAACCCCACCGCCGACGTCCGCTCGTCGGTGGTGCGGGCGATCGTGCCGGAGATGATCGGCTTGAACAGCCCGGCGCCCGTGGCCATCACCAGCAGCGCGAGGAAGACCAGCGCATACGCCGACATGTGCCCCGCCGCGAAGTAGCCGGAGGCGAGCAGCGAGAACGCGACCAGCAGCATGCGCCGGTACCCGTAGCGGTCGGCGAGCGCGCCGCCGAGGATCGGCAGCACGTAGGTGGCGGCGTAGACGATCCCCTGCAGGAAGCCGACCGACTGCTCGCCGAACCCCAGGCCGCCGCTCTCGCGGCTGCCGGTGAGGTAGACGGCGAGCACCGAGTTGAGCCCGTAGTAGGCGCCGCGCTCGAACAGCTCCATCACGTTCGCGACCCAGAAGGTGCGCGGGAAGTCCTTCGTCATGCTCACCGTGGCCATTGTTCCTCCGGGCGGTCTGGGCGCCCGTCGGGCGGCGCCAGTCGTTGTCGGATCTGTCCGACGTGGGCGGTGTCGTGCGCCAGCATGATCGCCACCTGGTCGGCGACCGTGATCGGTCCCCGCCGCGGGTGGCGGCCGCGCCGCTCGAGCTCGGCCGCCGAACAGCTCCGCAGCAGCTCGAGGGTGTCGTTCCGCCGGGTCGTGAAGCGCGCCAGGGCGTCCGCTACCGGCCAGTGGAGGTAGTCGGCGAGCTGCGCGAGCGCCTCCTGGTCGACGGTCTGCAGCGCCGGCTCGTCGAGCGTGAGCATGGCGCGCAGGCGCGCCGCGTAGATCAGCTCGAGGTCGGCGAGGTGCGCGAGCACCTCGACCGGCGCCCACACGGCGGCCTCCGGGCGGGCGTGCCATCGCGCGTCATCGGCCGCACCGACGAGCGCCGCGAGCCGCGGCGCGGTCTCGGCCAGGGCTCTGATCTGCGCCAGGCACTCCAGCAGGTCCGCCATCCGCCGGATTCTAACGTCCTCGTGCTTCTTTGCTTGTCCTTTCAGATCCCCTCGCCCGGCGATCCGCCCAGCGAGGGGATCTGAAGCTGGTCGATCTTCGCCGCGAGGACGAAATCGCTCTCGGTGAGGCCGTCGATCGTGTGCGTCCAGAGCTCGATCTTCACCCTGCCCCACGCAAGGTGGATGTCGGGGTGGTGGCCCTGGCGCTCCGCGAGCTCACCGAGGTCGTTGGTGAACTCGAGCGCGGTGCGGAAGTCGGGGAAGGCGAGCTCCTTTTCCAGGTGATGCTCGCCGACCACGCGCCAGCCGCCGCCGAGCAGTCCGAGCAGCACCCGCAGCGTCTCGCCCGCGAGCGGCGGCACCCCGCCCTTGCACGGCACGCATTCCCGGCTCGCCAGCTCACTCATCGGGGCCTCCTCGTGGTTGGGAAGGGAACCGGCCCGCGGATGATTCCCGCCGACCGGCACGCCGGCTCGCCGCGAACGTGACGGCCGCGAGACCGGCGGCGATCAGGGCGAACCCGGCGAGCTCGCGGGCGCCCGGCGTCTCGCCGAGGAACACGAACGCGAGCCCGGTGGCGATCACCGGCTGCAGCGTCGTGTACGTCGCCACCAGCGCCGGCGACGAGCGCCGCAGCGCCCACGAGTTGAGCACGTAATTGACCGCGGTGGGAATCAGGATGATGTACGCCATCGCCGCCCACACCGACGCCGGGAGCGCCGCGGGCGAGACGCGCATCATCGCCGGCAGGCTGATCGCGACGATGGCGGCGCCGCCGAACAGGAACGCCCACGCCACCACGGTCAGCGGCGGCAGCCGGTACAGCAGCGGCCGCTGCAGCACAAGGTACGCGGCGTACGATGCGCAGTTGCCGAGGATCAGCAGGTTGCCGAGCGCGCTGCCGCCGCCGGCCGAGATCCCCCCGGGCCCGAGCAGCACCAGCGCGCCGGCGACCGCCAGCGCCACCCCGGCGATCCGCCGGCGGTCGAGGCGCTCGATGCCGAGCGCCGCCGCGAACGCCAGCGCGAACACCGGGATCGAGGGCATCAGGATCCCGGCGGTGCCGGCGGTGGTGAGCTGCAGCCCGACGATGTAGAGCACCTGGTTGCCGACCACGCCGAGCAGCCCGAGGCCGGCGAGCACCGCCATGTCGCCGCGCCGCGGCACCACCCGCTCGATCCGCCAGGCGAACGCGAGCACCAGCGGCGCCGCCACCAGCGCCCGCACGCCGGCGAGCGCCAGCGGCGAGAGGTGGAGCAGCACACCCTTCGAGATCACGTGGAAGGCGCCGAACGTCACCTGCACGAACAGCAGCGCTAGGTGGACGCGCACGTCCGCCGCGCTGCCCCCGTGCCCCCGCGCACCGCCCGACCTCCCTGCCATCGCTTCAGCTTAGTACGGCCGCGCCCTCGCCGCCCGCAGCCGGCGGGGAAAAACCGCTCTCGCTCGTGCATTGGTGCGCCGCAGGCGCGAGGGGCCGCGCAGCCCCCACCAGCCCGTTGCCGCCGCCGCAGGCGCCTCGGCGCCGGGCAGGTCGGCCGGCAACAGCAGTGTCGATCTCCGACTCACACTCAAGCTCGCAGTGATACTCGCGGCGGCTTCCTTGACAGCGCTGCTATTGTGCCCGCCGGAGGTGCTTCTGACTCAATCCCTCGTCATCGTCGAGTCGCCCGCCAAGGCGCGGACGCTGGGCCGGTACCTCGGCAAGGGGTACGCGGTGGTGGCGTCGGTTGGGCACGTGCGCGACCTGCCAAAGCACGACCTCGGCATCGATATCGAGCGCGGCTTCGAGCCGAGCTACCAGCTCATGCCGGCGAAGCGCAAGGTGATCGGCGAGATCCGTGCCGCCGCCGGCCACGCCGACCGGATCCTGCTCGCCACCGACCCCGACCGCGAGGGCGAGGCGATCGGCTGGCACCTCGCCGAGCTGTTGCGCGAGAGCGGCAAGCCGGTCGAGCGCGTGCTGTTCCACGAGATCACCAAGCGCGGCGTCAGCGACGCGATCGCCAACCCGCGCCCGCTCGACCAGAACCTCGTCGACGCGCAGCAGGCGCGGCGGGTGCTCGACCGGCTGGTGGGCTACACGCTGTCGCCGCTGCTGTGGGACAAGATCAAGCGGGGGCTGTCCGCCGGGCGCGTGCAGTCGGTGGCGCTGAAGATGATCTGCGACCGCGAGTCGGAGATCGAGGCGTTTATCCCCGAGGAGTACTGGCACCTCGACGCCCGCCTCGCCGGCGACGCGCCGCCGCCGTTCGTCGCCCGCCTCGCGGCCCGCGACGGCAAGAAGCTGACCGTCCACCACGGCGACACCGCCGCCGCGATCCGCGCCGAGATCGAGGGCGCGCGCTACGTGGTCTCTAAGGTGGCGCGCCGGCGCCGGCAGCAGAAGTCGCCGCCGCCGTTCGTCACCGCCAAGCTGCAGCAGGCCGCCTACCAGCGCTACCGCTTCCCGGTGCGGCGGACGATGCAGCTCGCGCAGAAGCTCTACGAGGGCGTCGACCTCGGGGCGGGCGAGCGCGTCGGTCTGATCACCTACATGCGCACCGACTCGGTGCGCGTCGCCGACGAGGCGCTCGCCGCCGTCCGCGAGCTGATTGCCACCAGCTACGGCCCCTCGTTCCTGCCCGAGAAGCCCAACTTCTTCAAGAACCGCTCGGAGGCGCAGGACGCGCACGAGGCGATCCGCCCCACCGACGTCGCCCGCACCCCCGAGGCGATGGCGCGCTACCTGGCGGCAGACGAGCTGAAGCTGTACACGCTGGTGTGGCAGCGCTTCGTCGCCTCGCAGATGACCCCGGCGCTGTTCGACATCACCGACGTCGTCGTCGACGCCGGCCGCTACTCGTTCAAGGCGAAGGGCGAGGTCGAGGTCGACCCCGGCTACCTGCGCGTCTACCGCGAGGACGAGACGCCCGCCGACAAGCCGCCGGCGGAGCAGGAGGACGAGGAGGCGACGTCGAAGCGGCTGCCGCCGCTGGAGGAAGGTCAGGAGCTGCGCCTCGAGGAGCTCACGTCGGCGCAGAAGTTCACCCAGCCGCCGCCGCGCTTCACCGAGTCGACGCTGGTGAAGGCGCTCGAGGAGAGCGGCATCGGCCGGCCGTCGACGTACGCGCAGATCATCGCCACCCTGTCGGTGCGCGACTACGTCAACCGCCTCAAGGGCACGTTCATCCCGACCGAGCTCGGCAAGCTGGTCACGCGCGCGCTCACCGGGTCGTTCGGCGATCTCATCAACGAGAAGTACACGGCGCAGATGGAGGAGCAGCTCGACGCCATCGCCGAGGGCAAGGTCGAGTGGCGCGCCTCGCTGAAGAGCTTCTGGGGCGTCTTCACCGCCGACCTCGCGAAGGCCAAGGTGGAGATGACCGCGGTCAAGCGCGAGGGCGTGGAAACGAAGGAGGTGTGCCCGCGCTGCGGCAAGGCGATGGTGCTGCGTTTCGGCAAGTACGGCGAGTACCTCGCCTGCAGCGACTACCCGACGTGCAAGACCACGCGCGAGCCCTCGGCGTCGGTCGAGGAGGAGGCGCCGGCGTGCCCCGAGTGCGGCGCCGAGATGGTGCTCAAGCGCTCGCGCTTCGGCCCGTTCTGGGCGTGCACGCGCTACCCGGCGTGCAAGGGCGTGAAGAAGATCGTCAGCGGCAGGGCCAGCCCCAACACGCCTTCGGGCGTCGCCTGCCCGGAGTGCGGCGAGGGCGAGCTGGTGGAGAAGCGCTCGCGCCGCGGCCGCTCGTTCTGGGGGTGCAACCGATACCCGAAGTGCAAGCACACCATTCCGGCGAAGCCGGTTTCCCGCCCCTGCCCGACGTGCGGCCACCCGTACCTGCTCGAGCGCACGTCGGTCAAGAAGGGCGCCACCTGGTCGTGCCCGCGCGAGGGGTGCAACTATCGCGCCGCGGCGGAAGAAGCGGGCTCCGGGTCCCGGGCTCCGGGCTCCGAGTCATGATCGGCGCGGGCGGGGGCCGGTGCCCGGCTCCCGGTGCCCGGACCCCGCGCCTCGGTGAGCAGGTTTGGCCACAACGGTACGGCGGACCGGAACGGGCGTGACCGACCGCGTCACCGTCGTCGGCGGGGGCCTCGCGGGGTGCGAGGCGGCGTGGCAGCTCGCGGCCGCCGGGGTGCGCGTGCGCCTGCACGAGATGCGGCCGGCGGTGACGACGCCGGCGCACCGCACCGGCGACCTCGCCGAGCTGGTGTGCTCGAACTCGCTGCGCTCGGACAACCCGGAGAACGCGGTCGGGCTGCTCAAGCGCGAGATGGAGGCGATGGGCTCGCTGGTGATCGCGGCGGCGCGCGGCAGCGCCCTGCCGGCCGGCGACGCCCTCGCCGTCGACCGCGCCGGCTTCGCGGCGGCGATCACGGCGGCGATCACCGGCCACGAGCTGATCGAGGTGGTGCGCGGCGAGCACGCCGGCCTGCCCGAGGGACCAGCGATCGTCGCCACCGGCCCGCTCACCTCGCAGGCGCTGCACGCTGCGCTCGAGGCGCTGCTCGGCGAGGGGTCGCTCTCCTTCTTCGACGCGATCGCGCCGGTGGTCGCGTACGACTCGCTCGACCACGCGCGCCTGTTCCGCGCCTCGCGCTACGGCAAGGGCGGCGGCGACGACTACCTCAACGCGCCGATGGACCGCGCCGAGTACGAGCGGTTCGTGACAGCGCTGCTCGCCGCGGAGACCCTGCCGGTGAGCGACGCCGACCGCGGCGTGCCGTACTTCGAGGGGTGCCTGCCGATCGAGGTGATGGCCTCCCGCGGCCTCGACACCCTGCGCTACGGGCCGATGAAGCCGGTCGGCCTCCCCGACCCGCGCAGCGGGCGGCTGCCGCACGCCGTCGTGCAGCTCCGCCAGGACGACCTCGCCGCCGAGCACTGGAACCTCGTCGGCTTCCAGACCCGCATGACGGCCGGCGCGCAGCGCGAGGTGCTGCGCCTGGTCCCCGGCCTCGAGCAGGCGCGCTTCGCCCGCTTCGGGATGATCCACCGCAACACCTTCGTGTGCGCGCCGCGCCACCTCGACGCCGAGCTGCGGGTGAAGACGCGACCCGAGCTGCGGCTCGCCGGCCAGCTCACCGGCGTCGAGGGGTACGTCGAGTCGGCCGCGACCGGCCTCGCCGCCGCCGTCTTCCTCGCCGCCGAGCGGTACGGCATCGCCGCGCCTGCCCTCCCGGGCTGGACCGCGCACGGCGGCCTCGTCCGTCACCTCACCGAGCGCCCGCCGCACCGCTTCCAGCCCGCCAACGCCTCATGGGGGCTGATGCTCGACCCGCCGATTGAGCTGCCGCGCGGCAAGAGCGAGCGCCGGCGCGCCGCCGCCGCGTCCGCGCTCGCCGCGATCCGCGCCTGGCGCGCGGCGTTCCCGTGGTCAGTTCCCGGGAGGCCTGGAGCGATGAAGCCATAGAGGCTCGCGGAAATAGCTGGTCAGCGTGCCGCCCCGGCCGCCAGCGCGGCGACCTCGGCGGCGGTCAACTCCCGCCTGGCGCCGGGGGGCAGGTCGCCGAGGGCGATCGAGCCGACCGGCCACGCGCAGCAGACGGCGCACCCTGAACCCGGCGGCGGCGAAGAGGCGGCGAATCTAACGGTTGCGCCCCTCGTGCAGCACCACCTCGAGGCGCGTGCCGCCGCGCGGCGCCTTGCCGAGGCGGCGCACCGCGACCGGGGCGAGCGGACGGCCGTCGACCTCGAGGCCGCCGCGCCGCATCGGCTCGAGATCGGTCTCCGCGGGCAAGCCGCGGACGGTGACGAGAGAGGTCGTGGCGACGCCGCCGGGGTCCATCAGGCGCTGTGCCAGGAGGCTGTCGGTGCAGACCAAGAGCGCCCCCTCGGAATCCTTGTCAAGCCGGCCGACGCAGCACCACGAGCGCTTCTCCTCCGGGAGCAGCGAGTACACCATCGGCACGCCTCCCTCGGGCACCGTCGAGACGAGCACGCCCCGCGGCTTGTGGAGAAGGAGGACGCGGGGAACGCCTGCAGCTCTCACCGGCGCGGGGTGCCCGGTTTCTTCCCGCTCTCCTGCTGCGGGAACGACAGCTCCTCGCGGGTGATCGTGCGCTCCCAGCGCACGCCGCCGTCGGCTCCGCACAGTTGCAGCGTGGCGCGCCGTTGCTTCGGCGGGCCGGAGAAGCGCACGACGCCGAAGTTGTGCTCCATCGCAAGGGTGCCGTCGACGCGCAGCGGGTTGGCGTATTCCGGGTCGTCCGGCTGCATGACGTGGACACCGGCGGTGAGCGAGGAGCTGGTGAAGTCGTACAGCGGGTAGCCGCCGGGGCGCGCGATGCGGACGAGCTCGGCGTGATGGCGGTCGCCGGAGAGGAACAACACGCCCTCGATGCGGTTGCGGGCGATCCAGGCGAGGATCTCACCGGTGTCGGCGAAGGCGGTCATCGTCTCGTGCCGGCTGTTCGCGTTGAGCACCTGGTTGCCGTTGACGACCACCTTGAAGACGGCGCCCGAGGCGACCAGGCTCGCCTTGAGCCACTCCATCTGCGCGCGGCCGAGCATCGTCTTGTCGGGACCCGGCGGCCAGTCGTTCGGCGTGCGGTAGGTGCGGTCGTCGAGCAGGAAGAAGTCGACGTCGCCCCACGACACCTTCTGGAACACCCCCGCCGTTTCCGGCGTGCCGTACGCCGGCGCCGGCCAGTAGAGGCCGAACAGCACCAGCGCGGCGCCCTTGAGCGGGTAGGTGAAGTCGGAGTTGTTGGGGCCGTAGTCGTGGTCGTCCCAGGTGGCCCAGTGGCTGGTTGCGGCGAGCAGCGGCTGCAACTCCGGCAACGCCCGGTCGTGGCGGTAGCGCGCCGCCAGCCCCTGGGCCGAGAAGAAGTCGGCCTCGCGGAAGTACAGGTTGTCGCCGAGCCACAGCATCAGGTCGGGGCGGCGGGCCGCCATCGCTGCGAGGATCTCGAACTCGCTGCCGTACGGCTTGCCGGGGCGGTCGTAGGGGTCCTCGTTGACGTACAGGCACGAGCCGAACATCGCCTCGAAGTCGGGCGCCGGCCCGCGCCACTGCCACAGCGGCTGGGTGACGAGCTCGAGCGGGTACGGCCGCTCGACGCGCGCGCCGTCGACGTACACCTCGTAGCCGTAGCGCGTGCCCGGCTCGAGGTCCGCGAGAACGAACGTCGCGGTGAGCTCCCGCGCCGCGGTCGTCGTGACGACCGGCGTCAGCCGCGCCGCCGCCGGCGCCGCCGCCGGGAAGTAGCGGAGCTGCACGTCGGCCGGCCGCTCGCTCTGCACCCACACCGCCGCCGAGCGCAGCTCGGTCCACGCCCGCATCGGACCGGCGCGCAGCACCTGCTCGCCGTGCGCCAGCGCCGGCGCCATCGCGAGAACGAGGGCGAGAAGACGCATGCCGAGACTGTAGCAAACCCCCGATTCCCGTCCGTTGACCCTCGCGTCGGGGGCGGGCTGCCGCCCGCCCCTCCCCCGCGGCGTTCGCGGCGTCGGCTTCACCCCGCCAGCCGCCGAAGTGACTGGCCATGCGGGTGCACTCGCACCCGCGAACGATGAAAGTGCGTGGGAGGGCCGGCGCCCTCGCCGGCCCGGACGCCGCCACGCAGAACCTCCGCGTGGGCGAGGGCGCCCACGCTCCCGAATACGGGGACTTTCGAGGCCATCCGGCGCCTGCACCCAACCGCGCCGACAGCCCCCCGGGCCGCCGCGGTGCCGCTGCTGCCGAGACACTGCGCGTGCCCCGACGACGTTCGGGAGCACCGGATCAGGCCTTGGCGGGTCCTCCGTCTCGTGGCCCGTGCTCCGGCGACGCGGCGGGCGGGAGATGCCACTGCTCCTTCGGCACCACCTTGGGCACCGGCGTGTCCGCCACGTACGCCGGGGTCATGATCTGGACGCCGTACTCGTTGAACACGTCGAGGATGCTGCGGTGCAGCAGGTGGTAGAGCTCGAGCGAGCGCTGCGGCTGGTCGGTGGCGACGTTGAGCTCGTAGGTGACGCAGAAGTCGGCGAGCGCGCGCTGCAGCACGAACGGCTTCGGCTCGGCGAGCAGTCCCGGCGTGCGCTCGGCGGCGAGCAGCAGCATCGCCTCGACCTGCCGCCACGGCGTCTCGTAGCCGATCCCGACGGTGGTGTGCAGGAGCAGCCCCCTGGTGCGCGCCAGCGTCGAGTAGTTGGTCACCTCGCTCGACAGGATCGAGGAGTTGGGCACCACCGCCTCCTCGTTCTTGACGGTCCGCAGGTGGGTGACCTGGAGGCGGACGGCGGTGACGTCGCCGACCACCTCGCCGATCTTCACGCGGTCGCCGACCTTGAACGCCCGCCGGTAGGTGAGGCTGTAGCCGGCGATCACGTTGGCGATCGCCGAGGACGAGCCGAGCGAAAAGACGACGCCGGCGAACAGCGAGATCCCCTTGAAGGCGGCCGACTGCGAGCCGGGGATGTAGGGGTAGGCCACGACCAGGCCGAAGGCGACGACCGCCATGCGCGCCAACTTGTACGTCGGCTCGGCCCAGTCGGGCTCGAACGAGCCGAGCTCGATGCGTCCCTCGCCGACGCCCGCGAAGAACATCCGGAGCGTGCGCAGCACCCAGCGAACGATCACGTAGAGGATGGCGAGGAAGATCAGGTTGGGGAAGAAGGCGACGACGCCGCGGGCGATCGTCTCGACCGGGCCGACCACCCACCCGGCCAGCCGGTTGGCGGTGCCCCGCGTCCCCGGGAAGAGGTGAAGGACGTACTCGAGGAAGACGTAGAGCAGCACGAGAGCGGCGAGCGCCTCCACGGCGCGCAGCAGCCCGCGCACGATGCCCCACAGCCGCTCGGCGCGGACGATCTCGAAGGAGGAGATGCCGACCGACTGCACCCTCGCCCTGACGTGCTTCTCCAGGCCGCGGTCGACGCGGCGGCGCAGCCACCAGAGGGCGACCAGCGCGACGGCGAGAACGGCGGCGGCGGCGGCCCCGCGCCAGGCGCCGCGCGCCATGGCGTCGGCGCCGCGCTCGTCGCGGTAGGCGACGATGGCGTCGCGGATCGCCGGCAGGTACATCGCGGCGAGCTCGTCCTGCGTCATGCTCTCGTGCTCTGCGTCGGCGGCGAACACCCCGATGATCCTCCGGTCGCCGGCCATCACGGCGGGGATGCCCCCGAGATCGACGACCCTCAGTGCACGCGGGTCGAACGAACCGTCGGCGGCCACCGCCACGATCCGCCCGGCGACCGTGGCGGCTCGCTTTTCGGCCGGATACGAGACCGATCCCCGGACCGAGAACAGCACCCGGCCGTCGACCTCGACAGGGGCGCTCGGGACCTCGGCGTCCGGCACTTCGCCGCTGCTCGCTCCGCCCTGGGCCAGGGCAGGCCACGCCTGGGCAACGAGCGCGAGTACCAGCAGCCATAACCGCAACCACCTCGTCATTCGACACCTCCCGTTGAGCTGCCGCACCAAGCCATGGCGTGAGCTTCGCCGCTTCGATTTCCATCCTCATGAGAATGACTGGGTGCGGCGCTATAATCATTAGATGAAAACGGATACGGAGCAAGCGTGGGCGCGGCAGTGGCGTGCCGCGGCAGCCGCCCTTGCGGAGCAGCACGAGTCGGAGCTGCGGGTGCTCACCCCGGCGCTGGCGCTGGCCGCCAGCGAGGCGCTGCTCGCGCTTGCCGATCCTACCCGGCTGTCGTCGCAGCGCTGGAACTCCTCCGGCTTCGTTGATGAGCAGGCGGCTTTGCGGCGCTGCAGGACGTGAACCCGATCTTCGCCGCCGCGCTCGAGCTCCAGGCCACCTGCCTGCGACAGCAATGGCGTTTCTGCTTCATCGGCGGTGTGGCAGTGCAGCGCTGGGGCGAGCCGCGTCTGACGCAGTATGTCGATCTCACCGTCATCACCGGCTTCGGCAACGAGGTGATATTCGTTGACCGGCTCCTCGCTGAGTACTCGCCGCGGCGGGAGGATGCGCGAGAATTCGCTCTCACCTACCGGGTCTTGCTTCTCCTGACCTCGCACGGTATTCCCGCCGACGTGGCGCTCGGCGCGGTCCCCTTTGAGGAGAAGGCCGTTGTACGCGCCACCCCGTTCGACGTCGGAGAGGGCGCATCGCTGCTCACATGCTCGGCCGAGGACCTCATTGTCTTCAAGGTCTTCGCCGGAAGGGACAAGGACTGGCTTGACGTCGAGGGGATCGTCACTCGGCAAGGCAAGGGCCTCGATGAGGAGCTGATTCTCGCCGAGGTGACACCCCTGCTCGAACTCAAGGAAGCGCCGGAGGCCGCCGACCGGCTCCGGGCGCTCCTGCGGCGGCACCGCCACTGAGCGGCAAAGCCGCACCTTCAGCGGTGCCCACGTGGTCGTTCGCGGGAACTGGCAGAGCTTCCCTCTCGAATCGCGTTCGGGTGCGCCGTTGGACATCGTCGCCTGTCTTGAGACCCTGGACGCAGC
>CAZQLL010000032.1:0-42406 GCA_964594125.1 uncultured Thermoanaerobaculia bacterium
TCCCCTTGGCATCGCTGAACGCTCATCTCCACGCCCTCCATCGCTTCCTGTGCGACCGGCCCCGTGTCCGACAACGCAGGTTCCTCAATGCCCTCGCCGTCTTCGCCGAGCACCAGCAGAGGCAAAGTTAGCGCATATGGGAGGGCAACCTCCCCGGCTTACCCGACACCGCGGGATCCTTCGTCGGCCTTCGGCCTCCTCAGGATGACCCCCGTTTGCTGTGGTTGATGGCTCGCCGGAGGTGCGGATGAGAGTCCTGAGGATCGCTGTCTTCCCGCTCGTCGCAGTTGCGATGGTGAACGGAAGCGCTTCAGCCCAGAGCGCCGCAGGCACCGCGGAGGCGACGCCGGTGGTCATCACGCTCGACACGGCGGCCGGAGAGATCGACGTCGCCGTGTTCGCCGACAGGGCGCCGCTGTCGGCGGCCGACTTCCTGCGCTACGTCGACCAGGGACGCTACGACGGCGCCGCTTTCTACCGCACGGTGCGCGCCGACAACGATCGCGGCAACCCTAGGATTGCGGTGATCCAGGGCGGCCTCGTGGACGAGACCAGGGCGCTGCCGCCGATCCCCCACGAGACCACCCGCGACACCGGCATCACTCACCTCGACGGCACGCTGTCGCTCGCTCGCGGCGCGCCCGGCACCGGCGGCGGCGCGGCGTTCTTTATATGCGTCGGCGACCAGCCGGCGCTCGACTTCGGCGCCACCCGCAACCCGGACGGGCAAGGGTTCGCGGCGTTCGGCCGGGTGGTGCGCGGCATGGACGTGGTGCGGACGATCCACGCGATGCCCGCGGACGCCCCGTCGCCCTCCGAGTACATGAAGGGGCAGCTCTTCTCCGATCCGGTGGTGATCCGCAAGGCCTTCCGGAAGCCGGCAGCGGCGGTGGTGACGGAGCTCAACCACCTCTGACCGCCCGCGGACCATTCCCCCGCACTGGAGTTGCACACTGTAGGCGCTCACTCTTGCAATCTGGGAATTGAATCCCATAATGCAAGCATGATCGAGCGAGTCCATCGCCGCCAGGTAGAGGACAGACTCAAGCGGTTCCCGGCCGTGGCGCTGATCGGGCCGCGGCAGTGCGGCAAAACGACGCTCGCGCGACAGCTCGGCGGCGTCTACTTCGACATGGAGACGGCGGGGAGCGAGGCGCGGCTCGACGCCGAGTGGGACTCGCTCGTCGCCGGGAGCCGGCTCGTCGTCATCGACGAGGCACACAACGCCCCGGCGATCTTCCCGCGCCTGCGCGGCGCGATCGACGACGACCGCAAGCGCTGCGGACGGTTCCTGCTGCTGGGGTCGATGGCGCCGGCACTCATGCGGGACGTCTCGGAGTCGCTCGCCGGGCGCCTGGGTCTGATCCACATGACACCGTTCCTGCTGCCCGAGTTGAAGGCCCGCCAGATGGACGATCTCTGGCTGCGCGGCGGGTACCCCGACGGCGGGATCCTCGATCCCGCAATGTTCCCGCAGTGGCAGGACAGCTACCTCGAGCTGCTGACCGCGCGGGACCTCCCGAACTGGGGCCTGCCGGCGAAGCCGCGGCAGACGGTGCGCCTGCTGGCAATGCTGGCGGCAAGCCACGGCCTCCCCCTGAACGCCTCTCAGATCGGTGCATCGATGGCCCTCGACCACAAGACGGTACTGAGCCACTGTGATTTCCTCGAGGGCGCGTTCCTCATCCGCCGGCTGCAGCCGTACGCTACCAACATCAGCAAGCGCCTGGTCAGGACACCCCGCGTGCTGTGGCGCGACTCCGGCCTGCTGCATGCCCTGATGGGGGTCGCCAGCCTCGACCACCTCTACGCTCAGCCGTGGCTCGGGCAGAGCTGGGAGGGGTTCGTCATCGAGCAGACGCTCGGCACGCTCTCGGCGGTGGACCGGCGCGCGACTCCATACTACTTTCGCACCTCCGACGGCTGGGAGCTGGACCTGGTTCTCGACTGGGGCGCCGAGCGCTGGGCGGTCGAGGTCAAGCTGACGTCCAACCCAACCCCGGCGATGGTCGAGCGCCTCAACCGCACCGCGGACCTCATCGGAGCGAGCCGGCGCGTGCTCGTCTGCCGCATCGCCCGCAGGATCGAGACGGAGAAGCTGCTGGTGGCGAGCCTGCCGGTGTGGCTGCGGTCGCTCGCGGGCTGAGCTGCGCTTGAGTGCCCCCGCTTCACCAGGCCGTGGCTTGGTCGTCCAGAAGGCTGGCGATACCCGACCACGGCACGACACGGATGTCCCGCTGCAGGCGGGCCTCGTCGCCCCCGTAGACCACGGCCCGGTCGAGGCGGCGCACACCGGGGGGCAGGGTGATCCGGCGAGGCAGCGTCTCCAGAGCAGCGAAGAAGTCGGTGGCAACGGTCTTGCCGGACTTGACCTCGAGGGCGAGCCAGCGCTCGCCGTCGGCCACCACGACGTCCACCTCGTAGCCCTTGTGGTCCCTGAGGAAGTGGAGGTCGTGTCGCAGCCCGCGGTGGGCGCGCCATTTGAGGATCTCGCTCACGACCCAGCTCTCGAAGATCGCGCCGCGCAGGGGGTGCTCGCGAAGTTGCTCGGGGCGCCGGATCCCGAGCAGGAAGCAGAGGAGACCGGTGTCGTGGAAGTAGAGCTTGGGCGTCTTGACCAGGCGCGTGCCGATGTTGGCGTGGTAGGGGTGCAGGCGGAAGGTGAGGAAGCTCGTCTCCAGCACCGAAAGCCACGCACGCGCCGTGTTGTGGGTGATGCCGCAGTCGGCGCCCAGCGAGGAGAGGTTGAGCAGTTGCCCGACCCGGCCGGCGCACATCCGAAGGAAAGCCTGGAACGCCTCGAGGTCGCCGATGTTGAGAAGGAGCCTGGCGTCGCGCTCGACGTAGGTAGCCACGTAGGCGCCGAGCCAGTCATCCGCCGGCACACCGCGATCGAAAATCGCCGGGTAGCCGCCCGTCCACACCGTCGCCAGCAGGTCGAGCGGTGCCCCCGGGAACAGCCGCAGCTCGTCAAGGCTGCACGAAAAGAGGTGCAGGACGGCGGTACGGCCCGCCAGCGACTGGCTGATCGTCTCCAGGAGCGCGAGGTTGGCCGAGCCGGTGAGGACGAACCTGCCCGGGCGCGGGTCGGCATCCACCTCGCCCTGCATGTAGGAGAGCAGGTCGGGAGCTCGCTGCACCTCGTCGATGACCGCACCGCCGCGGAGCGAATCGAAAAAGCCGCGCGGGTCCGAGCGTGCGAATGAGCGGATGTCCGGGACCTCCAGACTGACGTAGCGGTGCTCGGGGAAGACGGTACGGCACAGCGTGGTCTTGCCGGACTGCCGAGGACCCGTGACCGTCACCACCGGGAAGTACTGCGCCAGCCGGGCCACCTGTTCACCGAGCGTACGTGCAATCACACTATGAGGATAGGCTGCATCGGTACAATCTGTCAATCGAATTTACGATTACTAACACTGAGCGCTGGTCGCGATCGGGCCCATGGCAACGGCGCTCGGGGCGCTGTGCTTCGCCGCGCGGGTGCCGCGCAACGACCTGCGCGGGGAGTGAGCCGCCCGCCGAGCCCACGGATCAGGCTCCACCCGATCCGCGGGCCGGCTCCCGGTCGTCGCTGCCGCGCGACGGCCTATGATTGCCCATGCCCTGGCGACTGCCGGACTTCACCTCGTACCTGCGCGACGAGCGCAACCTGTCGGCGCACACGCTGCGGGCGTACGAGCGCGAGGTGGCGGCGTTCGTGGAGTTCGCTTGCGGAGAGATGGGGCTCGGCAAGCCGCGCGAGGTGACGCCGGCGACGGTGCGGGCGTATCTGGCGCAGCTCCACTCGCGGCGGCTCGCCAAGGTGTCGGTGCAGCGGGCGCTGGCGGCGCTGCGCACGTACATGCGCTTCCTCGGCCGCGAGGGCGTGGTCGAGGCCAACCCGGCGCGCGTGGTGCCGACGCCGCGGGCGCCGAAGCCGCTGCCCGAGGTGGTCGGCGCGCCCGACGTCGCCGAGCTGCTCGACGCGCTCCCCGCCACCTCGGCGGGGCGGCGCGACCGCGCCGCGCTCGAGCTGCTGTACGCGGCCGGCCTGCGGGTGAGCGAGCTGGTCGGCCTCGACCTCGACGACGTCGACCTGTCGCGGCGGCTGGTGCGGGTGCTCGGCAAGGGGAACAAGGAGCGGGTGGTGCCGTTCGGAAAGAAGGCCGAAGCAGCGATCCGCAGCTACCTGCCGGACCGCGCCGCCTGGCGCCACCAGGGAAAGGTGTCCGACGGCGAGGAGCCGCTGCTCGTCAACCAGCGCGGCACGCGTCTGTCGGACCGCTCGCTGCGCCGCATCCTCGACGCCGCCGTGCACCATTGCGCACTCGTTCACAAGCTTCACCCGCACGCGCTGCGCCACGCCTTCGCCACCCACCTGCTCGAGGCGGGGATGGACCTGCGGGCGATCCAGGAGCTGCTCGGCCACACCTCGCTGTCCACCACCCAGCGCTACACCCACCTCGACCTCGCCCACCTCATGGAGACCTACCGCAAGGCGCACCCGAAGGCGTGAGGAAGGCAAAAGGCAAGAGGCAACAGGAGGAAGGGCTGGAGGCGCGGGCGGGGGCGATCAGGGGCGGAGTTGCCTCGGGCCGACTGCGGCCGCTGCACACCCCGTCGCTGACCAGCACCGCCGGCTCCTCACCCTCACCGTCACACTCACCGTAGTACGCTGCGTGCGTGGTGACCAACGCCGAGCTCGCCGACGCGCTGTTCGCGCTCGCCGAGAGCCAGCCGCCGGGGGACGAGCGGGTGGGGCTGCTGCGGGCGGCCTACGCCGTGTTCGACCACCCGCGGGAGCTGGCGGGGTCGCGCCGGCTGCCGGAGTCGGTGCCGCTCGAGGCGCTGCCGACGGTGCAGATGCTGAAAGGGGCGGCCGGCGCCGACGCGCTCGCCGCCGTCGTGCAGCGCCTCGCCGGGCCGCACGCGATCCGCGGCCGGGCGACGCGCGAGGGGTTCCTGTCGGCGGCATTCGCGGCGCAGGTGGTGGACGGGGCGCCCGACCTCGACCCGCGCCAGCTCCGCGGCGCCGTCCACTGGCACACCCGCGCCTCCGACGGCGCCGCCCCGCTCGAGGTGATGGCGCGTACCTGCCAGCGCCGCGGCGCGTCGTGGGCGATCGTCGCCGACCACACGCGCGGCCTGGCCTGCGTCAACGGCCTCGACGGCGAGGGGATCGCGCTGCAGCGACGGGCCGTGGCGGCGTGGAACCGCCGGCACGCCGAGGACCTGACGCTGCTGCAGGGCCTCGAGGTCGAGATCCTCGAGGACGGCACCCTCGACCTGCCGCGGCCCGAACGCGCCGGCGTCGTCCTCATCGCCGCCGTCCACACCGGCCTCGCCGACCGCCACGACCAGACCCCGCGCCTGCTGCGCGCGCTCGACGAACCGGGCGTGTGGGCGCTCGCCCACCCGCAGGGGCGGCTGTTCAACCGCCGCGCCGGCGTGCGCGCCAACTGGGAGGTGGTGTTTCGCGCCGCCGCCGAGCGCGGGGTGCTGCTCGAGGTCAACGGCTTCCCGCGCCGCCAGGACCTCGACCCGACGCTGCTGGCGCTCGCGCGCGAGGCCGGCTGCTCGTTTCTCCTCGCCTCCGATGCGCACCACCCGCGCCACCTGGCGTTCGACGCCACCGCCGTCGCGCTCGCCGCGGTGGCCGGCGTGCCGCGCGAGCGCATCGTCAACTTCGCGAAGCGCGACGACCTCGAGATCACCGAGTAGCGGCCGCCCGCCGGGCGGTCGGCCTTTCGTGAATCCTGCAGGCTCGCACCACGGCCGCCCAGGCGGCGGCCGCTACTCCAGACCGGCGAACAGGTCGGTGGAGATGTAGCGCTCGGAGGTCGAGGGGGCGACGAAGACGACCAGCTTGCCGGCGTTCTCGGCGCGGCGGGCGACGTGGAGGGCGGCGTGGCAGGCGGCGCCGGAGGAGATCCCGGCGAGGATCCCCTCCTCGCGGGCGAGACGGCGCGCCATCGCGAACGCCTCGTCCAAGCTCACCGGGACCACCTCGTCAATCAGGCGGGTGTCGAGGTTGGCGGGGATGAAGCCGGCGCCGATCCCCTGGATCTTGTGCGGCCCGGGCTGGCCGCCCGAGATCACCGGCGAGGTGGCGGGCTCGACCGCGACGATGCGCAGGGCGGGCTTGCGCTGCTTCCACACCCGGCCGACGCCGGTCAGCGTGCCGCCGGTGCCGACGCCGGCGACGAAGACATCCATCGCGCCGTCGGTATCGCGCCACAGCTCCTCGGCGGTGGTGCGCGCGTGCACCTCGGGGTTGGCCGGGTTCTCGAACTGCTGCGGCATGACGGCACCCGGAATCTCCTGCAGCAGCTCGAGGGCACGCCGGATCGCGCCCTTCATCCCCTCGCCCGCCGGTGTCAGCACCAGCTCTGCGCCGAGCAGCCGCAGCACCTTGCGGCGCTCGACCGACATCGTCTCCGGCATCGTCAGGATGCAGCGGTAACCCTTCGCGGCGGCGACCATCGCGAGCGCGATGCCGGTGTTGCCCGAGGTCGGCTCGACGATCACCGACTCGCCCGGCTTCAGGCGGCCGTCCGCCTCCATGGCGGCGACCATCGCGGCACCGATGCGGTCCTTCACCGAGTGCGCCGGGTTGAAGAACTCGAGCTTCGCCGCGACGGTGGCGGCGCACCCAGCGGTGACGCGGTTGAGCCGCACCAGCGGCGTGTTCCCGATCAGAGCAGTGATGTCGTCGGCAATGCGCATGGATCCCTCCTAGATCATCCAGTCTTCAGCGTTCGCGGCGCGCCGCTCGATGGCGACGAGGTCCGCGAGCGTCGTGCGCTCCAGCACCGCGCGGCGCGCGTCGGCGAGCGCGTCGGCCAGCCAGGCAGCGGCGCCGCGCCCGCGCGCCGGGGCCCCGCTGCCGGGCTCGAGATCGGCCAGCGTGACCGCCACCGGCGGACGTGCCAGGCGCACGCCGCCGCGCCGTCCGCGCGTCGTCCGCACCGTGCCGGCGCGCGCCATCGCGGCGAGGAGCCGCCCCAGGAACGGCCCCGGGATGCGCCGCCGGCGCGCCACCTCGGCCGCCGTCAGGGGCTCCGGGTAGGCCGCGGCGATCTCCAGCAGCGCCTCGATGCGGTAGGTGTCGGTGGCATTCACGATCAATAGAGTCCGAAAACTCAGAGATTATTCCAGGCAAGAAGAAAGCGGCCCCGCGAGGGGCCGCGAAGGAATGATCCGGTCGGGCCTAGCGGCTCGACCAGCGAAGAAACAGGCCGTAGCGGTCGGACACGTAGTCGGCGACCGGCAGGAGCGTCTCGGTGTAGTCGCGGGACTCGAACTGCGCGTAGACACCGATCTCGTCGGTGATGCCGATGTCGATGCGGCCGTAGGCGCGGTCGAGGTCGAACGGCATGTCGCCCTCGTTGGAGTACCGGCTGACGCCGGCGTCGAGGCGGAACCGCGCGAGCTTGAGCGACACGCCGCCGTCGATGCTCTCGCCGTCCTCGGCGTAGAGCGAGGGCGAGGTCGAGAAGTCCTGCGGCGCGCGCACGAGGATCGTCGAGTCGGAGGTGTAGGTGTCGTAGCCGGCGCGCACGGTGAGCGCCTCGATCGGGGTGATCTCGAGCGCGGCGCCGTAGTGCTCGACCTGGGCGTCGTACTCGATGCCGACGGTCGGGTTGGCGAGGTCGATCCACTCCGCGGTGCCGAGGAAGTGGAGGTACTTTCCGAGCTTCAGGCCGGCGCGGGCGCGCAGGCGCTCGCGGTCGAGGTAGTCGGTGCGGACGATCGCGTCGTCGGTCTCGTCCTCGAGGTAGTCGACGCCGAGCGTCACCGGACCGAGCCTGGCGTCGGCGCCGGCCGAGCGGCGCTGGATCGCGCGGTCGTAGACGCCGCCCTGTCCGCCCGGCACCACGATCTCGGCTGCCGCAGGGGTGAGCGAGAGCTGCTGGTCGATCGAGCCGCCGCCGACCCACACGTTCACGCCCTTGACCGGCCGCACGACGACCTTGACGTCCGCCATGTCGTCGGAGCGCTCCCATGCGGTGTCGGCGGAGAGCAGCGCCGCGATGGTGCCGGTGGAGACGCCCGAGAACGTCACGGTGTCGAGGTAGACGGTGTAGACGAGGGCGCTGCCGGCGAGCGCGCGCTCGGCCGACGTGACGCCGGCGACGATGTCGAGCCAGCGGGTGACCTCGAGCTCGACGCGGACGTTGCCCCGCCGGGAGTCGCTCGAGGCGTCGCCGTAGGCGGTGTCGTTGGCGCCGGAGAAGAAGCGCTGGAGAGCGAACGAGGCGAACTGCCCGCGAGCGGTGAACGTCTCCTCGGTCTCGCTGTCGTTGCCGTTGGAGCGGACGTAGGAGCCGGCGATGCGCACCCGGCGGCCGACCGTACCGGTCACAAAGGCGTTGGTGAACGGCGCCGAGCCGGTCGTGCGGCTGTGCCCCGCGAGCTGCGACGCGCTGACGTCGCGGCCGAGCACCGGGCGGGAGTTGTTGCCGCCGCTCGGCGCGGTGAGGAGCTGGTAGTCGTAGCTGGTGTCGACGCTCCGCCACCCCTGCAGCACGGTGGCGCGCCAGGCGCCGAGCGTGAACGCGAGGCCGAGGCGGAACTCGCTCGTCTTCTCCTCGACGTCGTTGGCGAGCGCGAACTCGTCCTGCCCGAAGGCGAACGTCGTGGTGCCCGGGCCCCAGTAGCGCTGGTTCGTGTAGCCGACGAGCGGCGAGACCACGGCGCCGGGCAGCAGCTCGAGGTCGAGGTCGATGACGTCGCGGCGCCGATCGTAGGTGTGCTGGCCGGGGATGACGCCGCTCGCGATGAACGGGTTGGCGTACGCCGGCAGCGCCGAGTAGAGGTCGGCGCGGGTGTAGGCGAAACGCAGGGTGTAGGTGCGGGCGCGGCCGACCTGGGCGCGGAAGCGGGTGTCCGGGCTGGCGCCGATGCCGGCGGCGTCCACCGTCATGCGGTCGAACAGCTCGCCCTTGGGGTCGGTCATCGTCACGCTCAGGGTGTCGAGGAGGAACCCCTCCTTGCCCTTGGCCTGCGTGCGGTACACGTCCTCGTTGCCGGAAACGTCGTCCCACTGGTAGCCGATGCCGAGATCGAACTGCGTCGTCTGCGCCAGCGCCGGGGCGCCGGCGACCGCCGCGAGCAGGAGAGCGAGGAGCATCGCGCGTGTTTTCATCTCGGCCTCCTAGCGCAGCAGCCGGGGCGAGACGTTCGACCCGTGAACGGCTGTGTGGCACGTGGTGCAGTTCTGGTAGCGCGGGCTGCGCAGGTCGTGCAGCGACGGCGGCTGCGAGCCGAGCGTCGTGCCGGTGATGTTGGAGTGGCACTCGAGGCAGAGCTGCGCCACCGTCGAGCGCGTCAGCATCTTCGGGTTGACGGAGCCGTGCGGCTCGTGGCACGAGCGGCAGTCACCCGCGATCAGGGCGCCGTGCGTGAACACGAACGGCCCCCGCGTCTCGGTGTGGCACCCCAGGCACGCCGGCTCGCCGGCCGCGGTCTGCTTGATGTTGCCGTCGCCGCGCCCGTGCGGGTTGTGGCAGGCGTAGCACTGCATGCCGGCCGCGGTGCCGCCCTGGCCGACGGTTGAGTGCATCCGGTGCGTGTAGGGCTTGCCGAAGGTGCCGCGGGTCGCTGGGTGGCACGAGACGCACAGCTCGCTGCCGGCGCTGCGCAGCAGCTTGGGCGACGGCTTGGCGCCGTGGATCGCGTGGCACGACTCGCAGTCGACGCCGGCGAGCGCGTGCGCGCCGCGCGGCTCGATGTCGTTGTAGCTCGTGCCGCCGTGGCAGGAGAGGCACACCATGGCGCCGGCGGTCCCTGCCGGCTTGCCGATCAGCGCGGTGTCGCCGCCGGCCTCGACGTGCTCCCTGGCGCCGGTGTGGCACGACGCGCACACCGCGCCCTCCGCCGCCTCCCGCCCCAGCGCGAGCGCGTGGGGGTTGGCCTTGAACTCGGCCGCCACCGTGTCGTGGCACTCGGCGCAGGGGAGCGCCTCCTGGGCCTTCTGCTCGGCGAGCGCCGCCGCCGGCAGGAGGAGAGCCAGGATGCCAAGGGTGGCTGCCGTCTTTGCGAGGAATCTCATCGCATCCACCTTTCCGCATGCGGGCGGGCCGCCGGCTTTCCGGTCGGCCCGCCCCTGGTCTCCCGTGCCTAGCGGGCGTGCACCTTGGTGACCGCGAACTCGGCGCCCTCGCCGTGGCACGAGGCGCAGGCCTCGGCGAACGGCGCGTTGTTGACGTACGCGTGCGCCGCGGCGTCGACGCTGCCGTGGCAGGACAGGCAGCTCGCGGCACCCGGCGCCATCGGCGTGTACCAGTCGCGCGGCGTCGGCGTTCCGAGCACGCCGCTCGGCAGCGGCAGGTCGTACGTGCCGGGGTTGTGGCATGCCTCGCAGTTGCGGCGGTCGCCGGGATAGAGGACCTCGTTGTAGTTGTGCGGCGTGTTGCCGAAGCCGTACACCGTATACTCGAGCTCCAGTTCCTCGCCGGTGTGGATCTTGTGGATCATGTATTTCATGTGGACCGACTCGGCGGGCATCTTGTCGGCGGGGCGGCGCGAGCGGTCGTTCTCGTTCGGGTGGTGGCAGATGATGCACTCCTCGACCTTGAAGCGCTGGCCGCCGTGCAGCGCCAGCGTGTTGTGGCAGTCGTTGCACTTGGCAAGGTCGACCACGGCGCGGCGTGCGACCGGCTGCGCGTCGGTGATCGCGACGTGGAAGATGGGGTTCATGGCCGCCTCGCGGATCGCCGCCGCCGGGCCGGGGTTGAGCGTCACGTTGCGGTAGACGTCGGCCGAGAGCGTCCACGTGCCGCTGGCGTCGGCGGGGATGGCGTTGGCGAACGCGCAGCTCCAGGCGTCGCCGCTCGCCACCGCGAGAGACCTGCAATCCTGCCGGAAGTAGCTCGCGTACTCCGTCGTCGGGCCACCGAACAGGAAGTTCAGGCTGTTCAGCGAGGACGGAGCAACGAGCGAGCCGTCGCCGTTGTTGAGCTTGAAGAGCACCGTCGGCTTGCCGCCCGGGACCGCGCCGCTCACGCTCAGGATTTCGATCTTGAGGCCCTTGAGCTGCGCCGACTTGGTCGGGATGGTGTGGGCGCCCTTGATCGAGGCGTCGAACTCGAACTCGCCCTGCGGCTGGTGGCAGAAGCGGCAGGCGTCATCGTCGGACATCGGGCCGGCGACGTGGTTCTCGCCGGTCTCCCAGTTCACCGCGTCGTGGCAGGAACCGCACGCCTGGCGCGACGGGTTGGTGTACCAGATGTGCCCCTCGGGCGACGAGGCCACGTGACAGGTGGTGCAGTTGCGCACATCCTGCGGGTACGTGACGTGCGAGTAGTCGTGCACGGCGCCGCCGAACCCGATGATCGTGTACCCCTTGGTGAGGTTGGGGCCGAAGTGGATCTTGTGCGTCATCTCGGCCATCTGCACGTTGTTGCCGGTGTCGGGGTCGACCGACTGCGTCTGGTTGTGGCACAGCACGCAGAGCTTGACCTCCTGGCGTGAGCCGCCGTGCAACGCCAGCGGGTCGTGGCAGGTGTTGCATGTTGCGGTCGCCACGGCGTCCCACTTTTCGGTCACCGCAGCGCCGTCCGGGCGGAAGTCGTGCAGGAGGTTCTCGTAGTAGTTCTTGCCGATGATCGCGGTGAGGTTGCGCGTCGCGTAGATGCCGAGGGTGGTGGTCTTTGTCTGGTCGAAGCCCGCCGGCAACGCTGTACCGAAACGGTACCGGTAGGTGCCCAGCGTGACCTCGGTCCACGCGCCGCCCGAGTCGGCGGTCGCCTGCACGGCCGACTTGCCTGTGATCGAGCTCGAGACGGTCCGCTTGGTGTACGCCACGTAATCCCGGTTCGCCGCGTCGTACCACGCGAGCACGAACGACGCCGAGATCGCGCCGGGTGTCACCTGCCCGAGGCGGTCGAGCGGCTGGTTCATGTCGTCGGTGAACCTGACCTCGGCGACCGGGCGGCGGTCGGCGGGGATCTGGAAGCTCACCAGCGTGATGTTGAACCCCGGCCGAATGTACGCGGTCTGCTGCGTGCTGAGGTACGCCTCCATCTGGTGGGCGGTGTACAGCGCCGCCGGCTGCGAGCGCAGCGGCTGCCTCACCGACCCCACCGGCGGATGCGACGGCAGCGTCCCCGCGGCCGCCGCAGACACCAGAACGATGCCAAGACTGTGCATCACCATTGTCCCACCCCTTTCCCCCCGGCACGCCGTGGCGGCGCGCCGCGAAACAACGACTCAGGCCCCTCGACGGCCCCCGCGGGCGCGCACCGCCGACATCGGCGAGGCGTGGCAGCGAGGTCGTGAACGGCGCCCAGTAACCATCACTTACATCAGCGTAAGGCCGCACGTGTGCAATGTCAAGGGGGTGTCACACCGCGTGCGGCAGGGTGCCGCTCACCGGCCGATCCGCGGGAGGGGCGGATCAGCGCAACCGCAGATCGAGCCCTGCCAGCGCCTGCTCGACGCGCCGCTCGTACGCCTCGTCGGAGACGCGCCGGCGCAGCCGCTCGGAGACCGGGACGACCAGCGGGTACGGCTCCCAGGTCACGGGGGCGCCGTCGCGGGCGTTGACGACGCGGCCGGCAGCCACCGCCGCCGAGGCGTCCGCCAGCGCCACCCCGGCCAACGCGGCCTCGAGCGCACGGAAGGAGGCCTCGTGCTCGGGGTGAAGGAAGCGGGCGTAGCGGCGCGACACAGCCGCCAGGTGGTACTGGCTCGGGTAGAAGAACAGCCCGTCGAGCTCGAGCGTCTCGGCGATGACGACGAGCCAGCCGAACGCCTCGCGCAGCATGCCGAGGCCGGGGTGCTGCTGGCCGGGCAGCGCCCGTCGCGTCTCGGAGAACTGCTCGCGCGGGTTCTGCAGCAGCAGCCACTCGACGATCAGCACCTCCATCTCGGGCACCACGCGCGGCGAGCGCTGCACGCGCAGCTCGACCAGCACCGCGCGCTCCACCGGATCGGAGAGGATGCGCAGCGTCTGCCCGAGCGGGTGCTCCAGCTCGAGGGTCACCACAGGGTTGCGGAACCCGCGGGCGCGGAGCTGCTGCAGGATGCCGAAGCGCTCGAGCAGCAGCTCGACGCCGACCTTGGAGAAGTACGACAGGTAGCGCGTCTGGTGGGGGATGCCGGGCAGGATGCCGACGAGGTCCTCCTCGGTCAGCTCCCACCCCCCGCCGCCGTTGCCCTGGGTGAGCAGCGCCGGATCGAGGCCGCGCTTGATCTCGCGAAAGCGCAGCAGCGTCAGCTCCTCGTTGTCGGGCGGCGCGATGTCGCTGCCGGAGACCAGCCAGCCGAGGAAGCGCGCCGAGTAGCGCCAGGCGCCGTCGCCGTAGCCGCCGCCGAGGACGACCACGAGGCGCGACCCCAGCCGGCGGGCGAGCTCGACGACGAAGCGGTCGCGGGCGAAGATCCCGTCGGACGAGATGTTCCAGTCGCCGATCCGGTCGTCCGCGGCCACGTCGCATCCCGCGATATAGACGATCAACCCCGGACGGTGCGCCTCGGCGACGCCGGGGAGCGTCTTCAGGATCGTGCCCAGGTACACCTCGTCGCCGACGCCGGTGCCGAGCGCGATGGCGGTCGAGGCCGCCGCCTCCTCTCCGCCCCACGACTGGTTGTGCACCGAGTACGTGTGCACGGTCTCGTCGGCGGCGAAGATCGCGCGGGTGCCGTTGCCGTCGTGGAGGTCGAGGTCGACGACCAGCACCGGTTCCGTGAAGCCGCGCCCGCGCAGCCGCGAGATCGCGACAGCGACGTCGTTGAACACGCAGAACCCCATGCCGCGGTCGGGACCGGCGTGGTGGAAGCCGCCGCCGAGGTGCACAGTGACGCAGCCGGTGGAGCGCGCGAGACGTGTCGCCTGGATCGTCCCGCCGCACATCAGCCGCTGGTAGTCGAGCACCTGCTCGATGTCGGCCTCGCCGACCGGGACGCCGAGGATCGCGGTGATCGTCTCCGGCCGCTGCAGCGAGTCAAGGTACTCCGGGGCGTGGACGAGCAGGAGGTTCTTCATCGCCGCCGGGCGCGGCAGCGAGATCTCGTCGCGGTGCACCAGGCGCTCGTTGGCGAGGAAGGCGAGGATGCGGTCGGCGCGCAGCGGGTCCATCGGCACGCCGGAAACCAGACGCTCGTACTTCGGCTCGTAGACGAAGCGCACCCGCGGCGGCCGCACGCGGTGCTCGATCCGCCGCGCCTGCCGGCGCACGCCGCGCCCCAGGCTCGCGAGCAAGCCGGGCGGCCGGGCCAGCCGCGCCGGGGTCACGCCCCACTGTGCCGCGCTGCGGCTACCGGACGCGCTCACGACCGCAGTGTAGAGCTCAAGCCGCGTCTCTGTAAAGCTTGCACGATGCCGCGTTGCAGCATCACGACGCCGCGCACGGGACCCGGCGGGAAGTCAGTAGAAGTCGGAGCACGAGAGGTAGTAGCCGCAGCCCGGAGTCGGGCACTGCAGCTTGCAGGAGCGGTCGGCCAGCGCCGCGCCGCAGTTCGGGCAGGTGCGCGCCGGCTCGGCCGGGGTACGCTCCTGCCGGCGGTCCTCGCGCGCCGGGAGCGCCTCCCGCACGGGTCCGCGCCGCTCGCTCACCCGACGATGGTATCGCGACGGCGTCTCGAATCCAACGCCCGCGCCGGCCCCGCCGCGCCGGCGGCGCTCCTACCTCCAGGGGCCGCGGACGCCGATCTGAAGCTGCAGCGTGAAGTCGGGGTTGACGCCGTCGGGGATCAGGTTCTCGCCGAGGGCGCCGGCGAGGTACACGGTGTCGGAAAGCCAGCGGCGGGCGCCGAAGGTGAACATGAACGCGGGCTTCCCCGGCTCGCCGCCCGAGAAGGAGGCCAGCGGCGAAGTGTCCCAGCGGACCCCGGCGAGCCAGTCGCCGCGTACGCCCCACGGCTGGCGGTACTCGGCGGCGAGGTGCCAGGTGTCGTCGCGCGCGGCGCCGAGGAACGAGCCGCCGCGGTCGAGGCGCGTGTAGCCGGCCGCCGCGCGCAGCGCGCCGCGTCCGAGGCCCCAGGCGCCGAGCCAGCGCACGCCGACGTCCCAGCCGCCGCTGCCGCCGATCGTGCCCTCGTCGCCGGTCGGCGCCTCCACGGCAGCGATCCACCGGTGCTCGCCACCCCACGCCGCGCCGAGCCGTCCCGAGAGCGCGAGCCGGACGTCGCCGACGCCGGACCCCTCGATCTCGTCCCATCGCTCGATCGCACGCCCCTCCTGCGGGTTCCAGACATAGGCGAGCGTCTGCGAGTGGGCGAACACCTCGCGTCCGCCGACGCCCCATCCTAGGGTCTCGTGAATCTCCTCCGAGATCGCGTCCCAGTGCGGTGAGCCGATCTCGACCCACGGGACGGACACGGTCAGCGTCACGCCGTGGCCGAGACCGCGCGCGAAGCGCAGCTCGGCGACCACGCCCTCGACGTCGAAGCGGTGGATGTCGTCGCCGGGGTGGCGCTGCTCGAGGATGCGCAGCTCCTCCGGGACCAGCGGCTCGCCTTCGAGCCCGAGCTCCTGGTGGATGGTGGCGGTGTGCCAGCTCCCGGACCACAGGTTGAAGTAGCCGGGGGTGACGGTGAGCTCCCACTCGCCGCCGGCGAGGTCGCGGCCTTCCGCGAGCTCCATCGGCAGCGAGGCCAGCCGCAGCGGCTCCACGTACGGGGCGTCCCACGGCCGGACCGTCTGGGCAGAGAGCGGCCGGATCACGACCGCAGCGGCCGCGAGCGCGAATGCTGTGAGGACACGCTTCATGGCGCGCGCAGGAATACCAGAACCCGCGCCGCTTTCCTATCCCTCCTGCCTCGTGCCTTCTGCCTGTTGCCTGCCACTACGCCTCGCGGGAGATCTCGACGCTGCCGTCGGCAGCGCGCGCCGCGAAGTAGGCCTCCACCGCCGCGCCCGGGTGCAGCTCGCGCAGCGCGGAGGCGATGCGCGTCATGTCCCGGCGCTCGCGCTTTTCGTCGTCGACGCCGAGCACGCCGTGGAGGAACGCCGGCACGGCGTGGCTGGTCGCGTACCAGACGCACTCGTCGTGGCCGATCGCGACGATGCGGCGGATCGGCAGCCGCTCGGCGAAATACTTCATCCAGCGCTGCCCGACCCAGGCGAACTTCGGCAGGTACTCGCTGGCGAGCACGAGCTGTGCGCCGCCGGGCACCGCGAGCAGGAAGAACTCGCCCTCTGCGAGCCCGAGATGGGTGTGCACGAACTCCAGCGTCGCCGGCAGATACTGGCTGGAGGAGCAGCAGACCACCAGCGTCTCGGCCGGAGCGGGGCGCACCGTCGCATGCGCACGGAAGACGGCCTGGCTCATCGTGCCTTCCCCGCCGGCCGGCGCGACCGATCCCTCGCCCGCGAGCGGGCCACGGGCCACGCGCCACGGGCCACGTTCTTACTCACCTTTCTTCTCCTGTGCGACGCCGACCTTGCCGAGCAGCGCCGAGACGTCGAGGCCGAGCGCCTGCGCACTCTGGATCAGGTTGAACATCGTGGCGGGTACGGCGCCGGCGAGGCGGGAGAGCGGCGACGCACCCTCGCCACCTCCCCCGCCGTCGACCATCACCAGACGGTCGATGTTGCCGAGGGGCGCCGCCACGGCGCCCGCCACCGGCGCGAAAGAGCGGATCACCTCGGGGAAGCGCTCGAGCACCAGCATCGTCTTCGCAGACTCGTCGAGCTGGGCGAACGCCTGCGCCTTCTTCATCGCACCCTCGGCCTCGGCGAGCAGCTTCGCCTTGACGCCGTCCGCCTCGGCGAGCAGCTTGGCGCGGTTGCCCTCCGCCTCGGCGAGCAGCTTCGCCTTGGCGCCCTCGGCCTCGGCGAGCAGCTTCGCCCTGAGCGCCTCGGCCTGCCCGAGGCCCTCCATCACGAGCTTCTGCTTCTCCGCCTCAGCCACGGTGATCACCGCGGTCTTGTGCCCCTCCGCCTCGAGGATCTCCCGCTCCTTGGCCGCCTCCGCCTGCAGGATCACCTGCTGCTTGGCGGCCGCCGCGGGCTTGACCACCTCGGCGAGGAGCTGCTTCTCGCGCCGCGTCGCCTCGGCCTCGGCGACCTCGGTCTGCTTCTGGGTGCGCAGCAGCTCGACCTGCACCTCCTGCTGCACCACCTGCTGCCGCGCCTGGGCGTCGGCGAGCGGCCCGGCCTGTCGCGAGCGCGCCTGCTGCGAGAGCACCTCGGCCTCGTACGTCGCCTTGAGGACGTCGCGCGCCTTTTCGGCCTGGGCGACGAGCGCGAGGTTCTCGTTCTCGCGCTCCTTCCCCTCGCGCAGCGCGGTGGTCGACTGGATCGTCGCCTCGCGCGACGCCAGCGCCTCGCCGATCTGCGCGTCGCGCTTGACCTCGGCGGTGCGCCGCTTGCCCAGCGCCTCGATGTACCCCTCGGCGTCGAACACCTTCTGGATCGTCAGCACGTCGACCGAGAGGCCGATCTTGGCGAGGTCGGAGGCCGCCTCGGTGAGCACCTCCTGGTTGAACTTGGCGCGGTCGCGGACGATCTCCTCGACGGTGAGGCGGCCGACGATCGAGCGCAGGTGCCCCTCCAGGTTCTTGTAGGCGATCTCCTTGATCTCCTGCGGGCTGCGGCCGAGGAAGCGCTCCGCGGCGGCGATCAGCGACTGGCCGTCGGAGCGGATCTTGACGTTGGCGACCGCCTGCACCGAGACCAGCACGCCGTCGACGTTCGGCACGTCGCGGACGTCGAGGTCGATCGGGAAGATCGTCAGGTCGAGGTAGGTGACCGACTCCAGCACCGGCCATCGCCAGCCGGCGCCGCCGGTGATCAGGCGGAAGCCGATCTCCTTGCCGTCGGCGGTCCTGCGCTTGCGGCCGTAGAACACCGCGACCTTGTTGGGCGGCACTTTGATGTAGTTGCGCGCGGCCGTGAGGAAGACGACGAAGACGACGAGCGCGACCAGCGCCAGGAGAACCGGGAGCAGCGTGAGCCCGAACTGCATGGCAGGACCTCCGCGACGCGTCCGCGATATCGTGAGTCTCGGGGTGTTCGGGGTCGACGCGCCGAAAGGCTCCCGAATCCCTGCAGTCCTCGTGCCGCCGTTTCTACGTACGTTCCCTCGATGTAGATTTCGGCCGCGGTCTCATCGCGGCCGACATCTACCGAACCGGCTCGACGACGACGACGTCCCCCTGCACCTCGACGACTTTCACCACGGCGCCCTCGGGGATCGCCTGGGACGACCTTGACCTGGCCATCCTCCTGGTAGTCTGCGCCTTGCACGAGCACGAGATCTCGCCCAGCGCGCCGACCGCGATCGGCACCGTGACGCGCCCGAGAAGCCCCACGAGCTCGCCGTCGTCGATCAGCGACGACGCCTGCTGGGAGCGCAGCGCCTTCATCGCGGCGACGTAGACGACGGAGAGCGGCACCGCGGTGACGGCGCCCCACACCGACGACGCCAAGGTCGACTGCCCGTACCAGCGACAGATGGCGCCGACGGTGCCGAAGGCGGTGAAGAAGACGGCCACCATGCGCGTCGACAGGAACCCGAAGTGGCCAGCCTCGACCTCGGCGTGGGCGTCCGCGTGGTCGCCGAACAGCGCCGAGACGAGCAGGAAGAAGAGGCCGATCGCCGCCAGCGACAGGAACACCACCATGTGGCCTCCGAGACGTCCTGGCAACGATTGTATCGGACCGGCGGGCCGGGCAGCAACCACCCGGCGCCGGCGATCTCCCCCAATCCGCTCGCCGTGGGGAACCGCGATGAGGTCTGAAACCCCTGCCCCGCTGCACCTGCGGGAACGGTGACGGCACTGCGGCGCCGTCGCCCCTGGGACGCCGGCGGCCCACCGGCGCACTGGTATGCTCGGGAGGCGTGAGCGATCTCGCCGCTGCTTCCGGGGGTGCGGCGCATCCGCGGCGCCGTGTCGCGCTCGCGCTCGCGCTCGTCGGCGCGGCGCTCGCCGCCGGCCTCGCGACGCCGTGGTTCCTCGACTTCGACGAGGCGGTGTACGCCGAGGCGGCGCGCGGCATGCTCACCTCCGGCGACTGGGTGCGGCCGCAGTGGAACGGGCGGCCGTTCTACGAGAAGCCGGCGCTGTTCTACTGGCTGACCGCCTCGCTGTACGCGCTCCTGGGTGTGACGCCGGCGGCGCCGCGCCTGGTGAGCCTGGCGGCGACGCTCGCGACCCTCGCCATGGCGGCGGCGGAGGCGCGCCGCCGCTGGGGCGAGGCCGCCGCCGAGGTCGCGGTGTGGGCCGGCGGCGCGGCGCTGCTCCCGTTCTCGCTCGGCCGCCTCGGCCTGCTCGACGCGCTGCTGGTCGCGGCGACCACCGCGGCGCTGCTGGCGCTGCGCCGCGGGCTGGAGTCGCCGCCGGGGCGGGAACGGCGGCGCTGGCTCGCTGCCGGATACGCCGCGGCCGGCGCCGCGCTCGCCGTCAAGGGGCCGGCGTTTCCCCTCCTGATCGGCGCCGTCCTGCTCGCCGATGCGGCGCGGCGGCGCCGGATGATGGCGACGCTGCGGGCGAGCGGCGTGGCGTGGGGTGCGCCGCTGCTGCTCCTGGTCGGAGTGCCGTGGTACGTGCTGGCCTGGCGCGTCGACGGGCCGCTGGTGCTCGCCCAGTTCGTCGGCAAGCACACGCTCGGCCGCCTCGCCGAGCCGCTGCAGGGGCACGGCGGCCCGCTCTGGTACTACCTGCCGGTGCTCGCGGTCGGCCTCATGCCCTTCACCGCACTGCTCCCCGGCGCCGTCGCCGCGCTGTGGCGCGAACGCCGCGCTCACGCCCCGGGTCACGACGCCGCCGTCTCCGCCGCGGTGTGGGCGGCGGTGCCGCTGGCGGCGTTCTCGCTCGCTGCCACCAAGCTGCCGCAGTACATCGCGCCGGCGGCGCCGGCGCTGGCGCTGCTTGTCGCCTGGGCGGCGACCGCCTCCCCGGCGCCGTGGCGGCGGCTCTCGTGGCACGCCACGCTGGCGGGCGGCGCGCTCGCGGCGGGCCTGGTCGCCGCCGTGCCGGTCGTCCTCGCGAGGGCGACCGCGCTGCTCGGCGAGGACGTGCTGCGGGACGCCCCCGGCCTCGTCTGCCTCGGGGCGGCGCGCTGGCGCTGGGTGCTGCTGCCGGCCGCCGCGGCGCTGTTCGCGGGGGCGGCCGCTGCGCGGCGGCGCGGCCTGCGCGGCGACACGCTGGCCGCGGTGCGCGCCCTCGGGGTTGCCGGGGCGGTCGGGTGGTGCGGCGTGTGGGCGGGGCTCGGCCACGTCGCGCAGGTCACGACGATCGCGCCGTTGGTCGCGCTCGCCGAGAGGGCGGCGGCGGAGCTGCCCGCGGGCACCGCCATCCATCTGGTGCGCCTCAACCACCGGGTGACGCCGACGATCGCCACGGGGCGCCCCGTCGTCTACCTCGACCCGAGGAACGGCGACGACATGGAGCGGCTGCGCGGCGCCCTCGCGGCGGCTGCGCCGGCGCGCGCGGTGGTGCCGGCGGCGTGGTGGGAGGAGATCCGCGGCACGGTCGGCGGCCGCGCGCTGGCGCGCGACTGCGGCCTGGTGCTGGTCGGCGAGACGCCGCAATAGCAACGTCAGTCGCGCACGACGTCGAGGCGGAGCACCACGCCCGGGCCGCCGAGGTCGGAGAACCAGTGGACGTGCTCGTCGACCATGTCGACGTGGACGGCGTAGCTGCCGGCGCCGTCCGGGGCGCGGAAGCGCAGCTCGAAGGTGCGCTCCCCCCCCGCCGCGACCTCGCCGTCCTCGACGCCGGCGCGGGCGAGGTCGTGCGCCCGGCCGTCGTTGCGCCGGAACTCCGCCACCGGGTCGGCCGGCCAGGCGGCGAGCGGGCCGAGCGCGCGGGCGCCGAGGCGGATGCCGCGTTGCCGGTCGGAGGACAGCCTCCACGGCTGCTGCGAGCGGTTGACCACGCGCACCGGCAGCACCATGCCCTCACCCGGCCGCACGCGCGCCGGCGCCTCGCCCCCGAGCGCGATGCCGGCGTCGTACGGCGGCGGGCAGTACGCCGCGAGGAGCCACTGCCGGAACGCCGCGGCGTCGTGCGAGCGGCCGACGCGCCGCCGCCAGGACTCGTACTCCGCGAAGAAGCGGTGGAGCGGGCAGGCGTCGGGCCGGCACAGGTGGCCGGCGGCCGGCGCCAGCCACGCGAGCGCCGCGTCGAGCGGCGCGCCGGCGAGCGCGAGCGCCACCCCGGCGCCCCACCCACTGCGGTCGAAGCCGTCTTTGCAGTGCAGCAGCAGCGGGCGCGGCAGCGCGTCGAGCAGCGCCACGAAGCGCCGCACCTCGTGCTGCGGCGGCCAGTCGTCGAGCTTGATGCGGACGTCGGCGCGCTGGACGCCGAGCTCGCGGCAGGCCGCCACCTCGTCGGCGTACCAGCGCTCGCTCGGGCGCGACCCGCGCAGGTTCACCACCGCGCGCACGCCGCGTTGCTCCACGACCTCGCGCCACTCCTCCGCCTCCGGCTGCCCGGCGACGAGCAGGCCGGGAGCGGCCTCGACCACGCGTACCGGCCCGTGGTAGCGCGCCCGCGCGGCGAGCAGCAGCGCGGCGAGCACGGCGAGGCCGGCCGCCGCCGCGAGCCACCACCGCCGGCTCACGGGCGCACACCCCCGCCGCTGCCGAACGTCAGACGGAACCCGTAGTCGGGCGAGACCCCGGTGCCGTACCAGTCCTGGCCGGTCTCGAGGGCGATCCACGAGCCGCGCGACAGGTGCGTGACCACGCCCAGCCTGAGGTACGCCGCCGGGTCGCCGAGGGCGGCGGCGGAGAGAGAGGCGAGGGGCGAGCTCTCGTAGGCGGCGGAGCCGGTGACCCCCCACCCCTTCCCGAGGTCCTGCTCGAGCGACACCGCCAGATGCCAGGTGTCGTCGCGCTCGACGCCGAGCAGGTCACCGGCGTCATCGAGCCAGGTGTAGCCGGCGCCTGCGACCAGCGACGTGGTGCGCCACCGCCACGCGGCGAACCAACGGACGCCGACGTCCCACCCGCCGGAACCGAGCAGCGTATCGGCGTCGCCGGTGGGGGCGTCGAGGCTGAGCACGGCCCGGTGCTCGGCGCCCGCGAACCTCCCCGCCGGCGCGGCGAGCGAGACCGTGACGTCGCCGAGGCCGGACACGACGAGTTCGTCGCGCAGCTCGAGCGTCGAGCCGGGGGTGTGCGCGTAAAAGAACGTCTCGCCGCGCGGGAACAGGTCGCGGTCGGCGTTGGGGAACGAGAACGCCTCGTGCCACCATTCCGCGATGCCGTCCCAGTGCGGCCGGCCGACCTCGATCCAGGGCACCTGGAGGGAAAGCACGAGGCCGTGCGCGAGCCCGCGCTGGACGACGAGGTCCGCGCGCCACGACTCGATGTCCACGTGGTACATGTCGTTCGTGGGGTAGCGCGCCTCGATCTCGCGCAGCTCGTCGGCGCCGACCGGCTCGCCGGCGCGCCCGTACTCCTGGTGGATCGCCGGGATCTCCCACGTCCCCTGCCAGAGGTTGGCGTAGGCGAACGACGCCTCGACGCGCCAGGCGCCGGCGGCCACCGGCGCCGCCGGGGCGAGGTCGAGCGGCAGGCTGGCGGCGCGCAGCGGGTCCGGCGTCGCGGCGAGACGGAACGGAATCGTCTCGGCGGCGGCCGCCGCGGCGAGCAGCAGGGCAGCGAAGGCGAGGCGGGCTCGGCGCACCGCCGGATCGTAGCAAACGCCCGCGCCGGGGCGCGGCTACTGCGGGATGCGCAGCTTCTGGCCGACCTTGATGACGTCCGGGTTCTTCAGGATGTCCTTGTTGGCCTCGAAGATCTTCATGTACAGGCTCGCCTTGCCGTAGTACTTCCTGGCCAGCGCGCCGAGCGTGTCGCCGGCGACCACGACGTGGATCGTCTCGCCGCCGGCGGGCCCCGCGGCGGGCGCCGGCGGCGCCTCGGCGGGCGGGCGCGGACCGGGCGGCGGCGCGGGGGCGGCGGCCTTCACGCGGATCGTGTTGACGGTGTTGTCGGTCTCGACCGTGGCGTTGAACGCGGCCATCACCGCAGTCTTCACCTCCATCGAGGGCGCTTCGCCCTCGAGCGTCACCGTCTTGCCGCTGATGCGCGCGGCGAGGCCGCGCACGGTCGGGAACTTCTCCCGCAACCCGGCGATCGCCTCCTCGACCGTCTCCTCGAACGACTTTCCGAAGATGCCCATGGTGGGTCCCCTTTCGATTTCGGCGTGCTCTCGTGCCGGCAAGTGTAGCGGAGTCGTGCTCGGGCGAGCGGCGAGCAGCGGCGCCGGGCGTCAGGCTCAACGGGCGATGCCGGCAACGCTCCCGGCTGTCCCGCCGGCGGGCCGCCCGGTTCACTGGGGGCGCACAGGATCCGCCGGGCGGATGCGCAGGCGGCGTGACTCTCCGGCGGCGAGCCGCAGCGCCAGCCCCGCGCCGGAGAACTCGCCGCCGTCGGCGAGCCGCTCGCCGCCTTCCTCGGTCACCACCAGATAGCGCCGCCCGCCGGCGACCGCGTACCACTCCGGCCAGGCGTTCAGCCGGGGGTAGCTCGCGGTCAAACCGAGGTGCTCCGCGTGGCGCGGCCGGTCGAGGGAGACGACCCCCTGCCACGCCTCGGTCGCCTCGACATGGAGATACAGCTCGTTCCCGGCGACGACCGCGCCGAGGCGCAGCGCCGGGCTCCACGGCTTCGCGCGCACGCCGGCGGTGCGGAACAGACCGTAGAGCAGCGCGGTGCGTACAAAGTTGCCGTCGAGATAGAAGCGCCCGACGAACCCGTCCGGCTTCTGCGCTGCGAACATGACGCCGATCTCGCCGTCCAGCCACTCGGGTGTCTCGCCGTCGCGAAACACCTCGTGCAGGTACAGGGCGCTCTCGATCGCGTCGGCGTGCCCGTCGAAGGTGCCGCCGCCCCAGGAGGCGGCGCGGGTGGCCGTCGCCGCCGCCAGCGCGCGCCGCGCCGCGCCGAGGTAACGCTCCCGCCGCGGCGCGCCCGCGGGCAGCGAGCGCGCGTACGCCGCGTAGGCTGCCGCGACGTACCCCCAGTTGTCGTTGAGCGTCGGCTGCGCGCGTGCGGGCGGCGCGGCGCCCAGGGGGAGCTCGGAGAACTGACCGTCGGCTCGCACGCCGATCTCGAGGATGCGGTCGAGCACGCCCTCGACGGCGGCGCGGCCGAGGCGCTCGCGATCGCCGCCGAGCTCCACCTCGAGCAGCGTCCACTCCACCAGGCCGGCGACGATCTCGTTGCCGTGGTCGCGGAGGCTGAGCCAGGGCGCCAGCGGCCGATGGGCGGCGAAGTCCCAGGTATCGGCCGGCAGCCCGCCGTTTCCGGGGATCACCTCGAGCCAGTAAGCGTCGGCGATGCGGCGCCCGAGCTCGAGGTACTCCTTCGTCGGACGGCGGCGCGCGAGCCTGGCGAGCACCTGGAGCATCTCGCCGTTCTTCTCGGTTCCCGCCGAGGGGAGCGGGCCGTACTGCGAGGCGACCGGCAGGTGGCGAATGATCTGTCCTACCACCGCGTGAAGCCGCTCGAGGTAGAGCGCATCTCCGGTCGCCTCGACGATCGGCAGCAGGCCGTCCTTGGCGTACTCCACCGCGCCGAACACCCGCTCGACGTCGTTCTCGCGAACCGGTGCGCCGCTGGTGACGTCGATGGTGCGCGGCAGCTCAGGATTGAGCGACCGCTCGGTGCGCAGCATCGCGTCGAGAGCGGCGCGGTGGTCGGGCGCCACGAGGTGCGCCGCAATCACGAAGTGCGAGAAGCAGTCGGCTGCAGTGTCCCGGTAGCTCCAGACGGAGGACGCGGCGCCCGGCCGCCATGCGCGCGGCAGGAGTCCCGCACGGGGCAACGGTTGTGTCATCCAAGCGTCGACGACGCGGGCGGCGCGCACGAACGCCTCCTGGGAGAGCAGCGCGGCGATCTCGGCGGCGCCGGCGTGGTCGCCTGCGCGCTCGCGCGCGGCCAGGGTCCGCGCGAGCACGCGCCGCAGCTCGCCGCGATCGTCGGGCTGCGGCGCCGGCCGCGCCTTCCGCGGCCGCGCTCCGGCCTCGCGGTCGGACGGCGCGCTCGCGACGGCCCGCGCGCCGCGAGATGACAGCAGCACGATGCCGCCGGCCGCGGCGGCGACGAGGGCGACGGCGGCGACCGCGAGGCGAACGGGGCTCATGCGCATGCCGGCGATCCTACCGCGTCCGCCTGCGCACCCGACAGCGGGTAGAATCCGGCCGTGACCGCGGCCGCAGGGAGTCTGCCTTCGCCGGATCCGCGCGCCACCGCGGACCCGGCCGCCGCGGCGGCGTGGACGCGGGGAGACACGCTCGCGGTCGCCGCCGTTGCAGGCGGCGCGCTGCTCTTGCGCGCCGTCAACCTCGCTTCAGCGTCGCTGTGGATCGACGAAATCTACAGCCTGCGCGACGCCGAGGCGCTGTCGGTGAACGCGTTCCTACGGCCCCTTTATTACTTCTTCCTGCGGGGGTGGCAGGCCGTCGTCGGCAGCGACGTCGCATGGCTGCGGGCTCCGTCCGCGGTGTTCGGCGCCGCCGCCGTGGCGCTGCTGTACGTGCTGGCGCGGCGCGTCGGCGGCCGCGCCGCGGCGACCCTGGCCGCCTGCTCGCTGGCGCTGGCCGCCAGCGAGCTGGCGCGCGCCCAGGAGATCCGCATGTACGCGCTCGGGACGATGCTGGCGCTCGCCAGCGTCTGGGGACTGTGGCGCTGGCACGACCGGCCGCGCGCGGCGACGCTGCTCGGAGCCGTCGCGCTGCTGGCCGCGGCCACCGCCGCCACGCCGACCACCCTGCTGCTGACGGTTCCCGCGGTGCTCGTTGCGCTCGCCGGCGCGCGGCGGTCGCCCCGCCGGCAGGCCGCGCTCATGGGTCCCCTGGTCTTGCTCGCCGTCGCCGCCGCCCCCTACGTCTGGCGCCACCGCGGCTCGATGGCGGCGATGCAGGGGGCGGCTGTCCGCGCCAGCGCGCCCGGAGCGTCCGAGCTGCTCGGCTGGCCGGCGCGTCAGCTCGCCGCGTTCCCCGGCTACACCCTGAACCTGGCCGGTTTCCGCACGCTCGCAACGCTGCTCGGCATGACGCTGGCGGCACTGGGCGCTCTCGCGGTGACCACGCCGCCCCGAGTGTCGCAGGCGGCGGCGCTCGTGCTGGCGGCCTGCCTGGTGCTCGCGGCGGCGGGCAGCTACGTCTACTCCCAGGCGGCGCCGCCGTTCTGGGAGGTGCGGTATTTCCACGCGCTCACCCCGCTGCTGGCGGCGCTATGCGGTCTCGGCGCGGCGGCGGCGGCGCGCCGGCACCGTTTGGCCGGCGTGGCCGCCGGCGCGCTGCTGCTCGCTTTGACGGCGGCCGGTGCGCTCGCCTTTCACTCGCCGGTGCGCAGCCGCGGGCAGTGGCGAGAGCTCGCCGAGTGGGCGCTGGCCCTCTCCCGGCCGGGCGACGCGGCGATCCTGCAGGGCGACGAGCAGCTCCGTGCCTGGCACTACTACGGCGGGAGCGCCATCCCGACCTACACGCTGTCGTCGCTGGGCATCGACGCCGGCGACCGCGGCCGGGTCAGTGTCGCGGCCATGCTCGCCGCCGCTCCGCCCGAGAACCGGAGGCTCTTCTTCGTGCTCGAGCCGGGGATGCTGGAGGGACCCGCGCCGCGCCGGGCGGCACGCCGCCACCTGGCCGCGGCGGGCCGGGTGCTGGGCTCGCTGGCCACGGGAACGCTCAGGATCATCCTGCTCGACCGCAAGGCGCCGCCATGGCCGGCGCGCCGGGACCCCGGCGCCGGGCGACGGCAGCAGGGCGACTGAGCGCAGCCGGCTGCGGTTGCGAGGGGAGCGTCCGCGATGAGCCGGTGTGGTCGGTGAGGCGCCTGTTCGTCGTCCGCCGCCGGAGAGCGCCGCCGCGGCCAGGTGCGGCGAGGCGGAAAGCGGCGCGTGCCGCACGTGTACCACGCGATCTGCCCCGCATGCGGGAGACTGCCTCGCCGCCCCGCCCGCGGCGTGACCCCTGCGAATGAAAGTGCATCTCATGATCCGGGGTGCGCCGGCGCCTCATGGTGCTTGTGATCCGCACCTTCCGGACGTCGTCGCGGCACGCGGTGGCGCAGCGAGGAATCCCGTGGCGATGGGATCAACATCGCGCGCCGCTCTCGCAGGGGCAGGGCGGAAGCCAGCTCGGCGGGCCCTACGGCGCAACCGTCTCGCCGTCGCGCACGAACGCGCGGCCGAGCTGCACGAGGTCGAGGCCGGGGTACACCAGGCAGTTGGTGCCGATCACCGCGCGCGGCGGGATCACCGCCTGCTTGCCGATCACCGTGATGCCGGAGTCGAGGTGGGTGGGGAAGCGGCGGTTGGCGATCGCCGCGTCGCCGTGGCCGATGATCGCGCCGGCGCCGAGCGTCACCCCCTTGTCGAGGATCGTCTCCTCGATCGAGCAGCCGTCGCCGAGCACGCAGTCCTGCATCACCACCGAGCGGCGGATGCAGGCGCCCGGGCCGACGCGGACGCCGGGGAAGATCACGCTCTCGGTGACGCTGCCCTCGATCACGCAGCCGCGGGCGACAAGGGCGTTGCTGACGACGGCGCGCGGTCCGAAGCGCACGGGCGGCCGGTCGCCGAGCCCCTTCTCGTCCGGGCCGGTGCAGATGTTCCAGCTCGGCAGGTCGAGGCCGGAGGCCGGGTCGAGGCAGTCCATGTTGGCGTCGAGGTAAGAGGAAAGCGTGCCGACGTCGCGCCAGTACCCCGCGAACGGGTAGCACAGCAGCGTGCGCCGGCCGACCATCCCCGGGATGATGTCCTTGCCGAAGTCGAACCCCTGCTTCGTGCCTACGACCGCGCGCAGCTCCTCGACGAGCACCTCGTAGTCGAAGACGTAGATCCCCATCGACGCGAGGTTGGAGGCGGCGTTTCTCTCCTTCTCCTGGAACTGCGTGATCAGGCCGTTCCCGTCCGTAACCATGATGCCGAAACGGTGGGTCTCCTCCCACGGCACCTGCATCGCGGCGATCGTCAGCGCCGCGCCCGCGCGCTCGTGCGCCGCGATCATCGCCTCGTAGTCCATGCGGTAGACGTGGTCGCCGGAGAGGATCAGCACCCGCTGCGGCCTGTAGTCCTCCATGAACCAGAGGTTCTGCCAGATCGCGTCGGCGGTGCCCTTGTACCAGTCGGAGTCGTGCTCGCCGGTGTGCGGCGGCAGGATCTTGATCCCGCGCTCGCGCCCCGACAGGTCCCACGGCTCGCCGCCGCGCACGTGGTCCATCAGCGACGACGGCTTGTACTGCGTCAGCAGGCCGACCCGCTCGAGCCCCGAGTGCATCACGTTGGAGAGCGTGAAGTCGATGATGCGGTAGGCGCCGCCGAACGGCACCGCCGGCTTGGCGCGCCGCGAGGCGAGGATGTTGAGGCGGCTGCCGACGCCGCCGGCGAGCAGCATCACCAAAGTGTCGCGCGCCGACCTCATGCCGTCACCGTGCTTCCCGCCGCCACTCGCGCCGGCCAGCGGCCCGGCGGCAGGCCGGCCGCCACCAGACAGCCGCGGCCGATCGCCATGCCGTCCGGCACCCGCGTCCCCTTGCCGATCACCGTCGCGCCGCAGGAGAGAGAGCGCGGCAGGGTGCCGTTCGGCGCCGCCTCGCCGTCGCCGACGAGCGCGCCGGCGCCCACCACCACGCCCTTGTCGAGGATCGCGCGGTCGACCACGGCGCCCGCCGCCACCCGGCAGCCATGCATCAGCACCGAGTCGCGAACCACCGCGCCGCGCTCGACCGCCACCCCGGGGGAGAGGATGGAGCGCTCGACCGTGCCCTCGATCGTTGCGCCCGCCCCCACCAGCGACGACACACAGCGCGAGCCCGGGCGCAGCAGCGCCGGCGGCGGGTCGCCGAGCGTGCCCGCGCGCAGGTTGGTGCGCACCTGCCAGCGCTCGAAGTCGGGGGGATCCTCGCCGATCGCGTCGATGTTGGCGGCGTAGTAGGCGTCGAGCGTGCGCGCGTACGCCCAGTAGCCGTCGAAGACATGGCCGTACACGCGCGCACCCTCGCGCACCATGCGCGGGATCACCTCGCTGTAGAGGTGGAACCCGGTGCTCTCCGCCTGGTTCTCGCGCACCCGCGCGACGAGCGTGCGGGTGTCGAACACGTAGATCGTCAGCGAGGCGAGGTCGCTCTCCGGCTCGGGCGCCTTCTCCTGGTAGCCGACGATGCGGCCGTCGCCGTCGAGCGTGGCGGTGCCGAACTGGTGCGCCTTCTCGCGCGGCACCCGCTTGAGCGCGATCGTCAACTCGGCCCGGTTCGCGACGTGGGCGCGGATCATCGGGCGGTAGTCCATCGAGTAGATGTGGTCGCCGGCGGCGACCAGCACCATCTCCGGGCCGTAGTGCTCGATGAAGTTCAAGTTCTGGTAGATCGCATCCGCGGTGCCCTTGTACCAGTCGGAGTCGGAGAGCCCCTGGAACGGGGAGAGCACCTTGAGCTCGCGCGTGCGGCCGACGTAGTCCCACGGCTCGCCGCCGCCGAGGTGGGTCTGCAGCGAGTACGGGCGGTACTGCGACAGCACGCCGACCACCTCGATGCGCGAGTGCATCATGTTGGAGAGCACGAAGTCGATGATGCGGTACATCCCCCAGAAGGGGACTGCGCTCTTCGGCCGCTGCGCGGTGAGCACCGAGAGCTCGTCGACGCGCCCCCCCGCCAGCACCATCCCGACGATCTGTTTCTTCATCAAGGCGATGCTATCAGAATCCCCATGAGATGGCGCTTAGCCGCGATGGAGATTCCGAGCTCTCGCATGCCGACTCTCTTGAGCCCAAACTCCCGCGCTTGCTGACAGAGCCGTGTCGCAGGGTCGCCTCGCGTCTTGACAAGCCCCCCAATCTGCGATCCTCCCCAACAAGCAAGGAGGCCCAGATGCGGACGATGCGAGTCAGGAAGACCCACAGACTGCTACTTGCTGGCTTAATAGCGCTCGTCTTGGGGACTCTTCCAGGGGCGATCCAGGCGAACGCTCCAATCAACATCGACTGCGAACCTCCTTCGTGGTGCCCATTTGACAATTGGTTCTGCTGGATGTTCGCAGAGTGCCACACGGTGGGTGGAGGCGGAGGCGGCGCCACGGACCCGACCCGTTTGTGCAGGGAGTGCATGCAGTGGTGCGAGGACCAATACGCGGTATGCAGGGGTGCGGCGGAGGGCATTGCTGGCTACGAGAGCTGCGAGGTTGCCTTGGAAAGCTGCGAGACGAGCTGCGTTTCAGACTTCAACTGCTAGAGTAGCAAGGAAGACCAGTGAGAAGCTCCGTCATACGCGTGGTTTTGCTGGTGCTCTGGCTCACCGCCTTGTCGGTGTCCTCTGGTGCAACGGATGTGCCGCGCGAGACGCGCGTCCACTGGACGATGCTTGATTCGATTGAGAGACTACCCGCGGAAAAGCAGCGCGAGCTCCGTTCCGCAACGGAGATCCCACAGATCACGATCATCCGGAGGAGTGAGTTCCCGTTGATCACGAAGGCCAATCCGCCGGCGGCCGGGGAAGCGATTCGGAGGTCGAAAATCGTACTTGTCAATCCTGCATCTCAGGGTATACGGTTCTCGTGGGCGGAGAAGCGCGACTTCGAGAAAGGCAGGGCGGACTACGCTCTCCTCGTTTACTATCCCACGCTGGTGCGGGACGAGATCCGTCTGTCCGTGGAGTACCCCATTCTCGGGCGGGACTTCGACTCTTACTTTGCAGCAGCGGCAGAGGCTCGCCGCAAGGGGTCCCTTGCTGCCGACGGTCAGCTCCTGGTGACCGTCGACTACTCGGGACGAAAGTGGATGCTGACGGTCGAAGATTGGCGACGCGGCCTCTTCTCGAGCGAGGACAAGGAGTGGCTCAAAGCTGCCGTCGACGGACGACTCAAGACCGCTCTCAACCTTGTTCTTACCGCCGGGTTTGGTCTGCCTGAGCTGCAGATGGCCTGCGAGTTGGTTGCCCTCCCGATGTTGGGTGACTACGAGCGGTCGTTCAGGTCTGCCGACGAGCTCATCAGGCCACGGGGCAAGCCGGACTGCGACTTCGACGCGTGGTTCGGCGAGCCATGCTCGTTGGAGCAGCAGATGGAGTTCAAGGTCAGGAAGAACCCGCAGGTGGCCCCTCCAGCGCCCTAGCAGGGACGCTGGCGCCACTGTCGGCGGGGCGAGATCCCGTGCGGTGTAGCTAGCTTTCGCCGGGTGCAGCCTGTCACTGGTCGCAGGTGCGCCGGCAGTTTCGGGTCAGGCCTGTCGTCTTGCCTCATCGGCAGGGGTGGGTTGCCCGCACGTCGGCTCGACAGCGCCCAGATGCGGAATTGCGCAAACCCAGCGGTACATCCCCCAGAACGGCACCGCGCTCCTCGGCCGCTGCGCGGTGAGCACCGACAGCTCGTCGACCCGTCCGCCCGCCAGCACCATCCCGACGATCTGTTTCCTCATTGGCTCGATCCTAGCGGCGCGGCGGAGGGGGTGTCAATCGAGCTCGCGGTGGGCGAGGCCGGGCTGACGCTGCGCCGCGACTGTCACCCGCCAACCCCAAGCCGGCGCCTTCGCGGGTCGCGATAACGGCCTGCCGGGCTCAGGAGGCCTCGGTCGGGACGGCACCGGAGCGATCGAGCTCTCCCATCGCCATTGCGTCTCGCCCAGGAGTGTCGTACATTGTCTTACATGAGCGACACCCTGACCATCCGTCTCGACGGTGAGCTGGCGTCCAGGCTTGCGGCGGCGGCACGCGCTTCCGGCCGCACCCGCAGCGAGGTGGCGCGGGACGCGTTGCGTCGCCAGTTGGCGATCGTGCTCTTCGACCAACTGCGCTCGCGCGTGATGCCGTTCGCCGAGGCGCGGGGGCTGCTCACCGACGAGGACGTGTTCCGGCTCGTCTCGTGAAGGTCTTTCCCGACACGAACGTACTCGTCGCCGCGTTCGCGACGCGCGGCCTGTGCGCGGACCTGCTCCGGATCGTACTGGCCGAGCACGAGCTGGTGCTGGGGCAGGTTGTTCTCGTCGAGCTCGAGCGCGTGATGCGCGTGAGGCTCCGCGTCCCAGAGGCTGTGATCTCCGCCGCCCTCGATCTCCTGCGCGAGTTCCCGGTGGCCGCGGCGACCGGGCCGCTGCCGCGAATCCGCTGTCGCGACAAGGACGACCTTGCCGTGCTCGCCTGCGCTCTCGCCGCGGACGCCGAGGTTCTCGTGACCGGCGACCGCGATCTCCTCGTGCTCGCCGGGAAGACGGGCATCCGCATCGTCGATCCGCGGGAGCTGTGGACCCTGCTGCGAGGGGAAGCCGGGAGCTGATGCGATGGGCGGGGCGAGGAGCACTGGCAGGCGCAGCTCCCGATCGGCGCGGGTGCACGGCGAGGTGCAGGGGCGGGCGGGCAGCGTGTTTGCGGCGGTACACGCGCTGGTGCGGGCGATCCCGCGCGGGCGGGTGATGACCTACGGGCAGATCTCGGTGCTGCTCGGCAGCCGCATCTCGCCGGCGGCGGTGGGGTGGGCGATGCACGGCAGCCCCGCCGACGTGCCGTGGCACCGCGTCGTCAACGCCGCGGGAGGCTGCTCGACCGACCGCATGCCCGACATCCCGCCGGGAACGCAGCGCGCTCTGCTGCAGGCCGAGGGGGTCGAGTTCCGCCTCGACGGCACCATCGAGGTCGAGCGGTACCGATGGTCGCCTGCGTCGGCGGCAGGCGCGAGTCGTCGAGCGTCCTGCAGCCGTCCCGGGGTTCGTCCTCGGGGTTCGCCCTCCTCGGAAACCCCGTGAGCCGCGGCGCCCCCTGGAGCGTGTAGGAGACCAGGAGGGCCGGCGCCCCCGCCGGCCCGGACGCCGCCAAGGCGGTTCCTCGCGCGGGCGGGGGCGCCCGCGCTCCCCGCCTTTCGGGAGGATCCTCCTGAGCGATGACACGGTGGCGGCTTCCCGGAGCGACTGGATGACACGGTGGCGGCTGGCCGGAGCGACTGGCGGCGGAGGTCACTCATCGCCGAGGCGGACGAGGTCGGCCGGCGCGTTGACGTTGTAAAACGCGCGGCGCAGCGATTCCGGCGGCGCCGGCGTCGCCACCTTCGGGTGCGGCGCGACGAGGCGCGGCGCCGGGCTGGCGCCGCGCGCGACCTCTTCGAGCAGCTCGCGCGCCTGAGGCTCGTAGAGTGCGAGCAGCGGCTCGAGCATGCCGTCGTGTAGGCTCGGCACTGCCGCCCAGCGGCCCGGCCGGCGCTCGGCCAGCAGCCAGCGCACCGTGTCCGCGTCGGCGTACGGCAGGTCGCAGGCGGCGAAGAGCCATGCCGTATGCGGCTGCCAGCGCATCGCCGCCAGCATGCCGGCGAGCGGGCCGATCACGTCGGTGATGTCGGGCAGACGCGGCAGGCCCGCGGCACGCGCCGGCACCTCGCCACTGCCGATCAGCGCGACGCCGGCGACGTGACCGGCGACGGCGCCGAGCAGGCGGTCGAGATAGGTGGCCCCGCCGTGCCGGAGCAGGTGTTTCGGACTCCCCATGCGGGTGCTGCCGCCGCCGATCAGGATCCCTGCCCACACCGGCACCGACGACCACGCCGCGGGGAGCCAGTCGTCGAGCACGCCGGCGAAGATCGCGTCGCGGTGCGCGCCCCACGGGAGGACCTGGAGCACGCCGGTGACGTCGGGCGGCGGCTCGGGCTCGCGCTCGCTCGCCAGCCACACCTTCGGCAGCGGCGTCGCCTTGTGCCCCTCGACGAGCACGAGGTCGTGGCGGGCGGCGAGGTCGGTCAGCGCCGCGGCGAGCGAGCGCTGGTGACGGCCGTGGCGGCGCTCGATCGACTCGCCCGGGCCGATCAGGATGACGTCGGCGCCGGCGCGGAACAGCCGGTCGGAGTCCTTGCCCGAACGGTCGACGTCGAGTCCGTGCACGTCGTGCTTGACGACGGCGACGCGCAGCCCGGCCGCCACGAGGCGCGGGATCGCCGCCTCGAGCAGCGTCGTCTTGCCGGAGCCGCTCCAGCCGCACACGCCGAGCACCGGCCCTGCAGGCACGGACAGCGGGGTGCGGGTGCCGTTCGCCGCCGTCATGACGGTTGCAAGTGTAGCCCGGGGGGGAAGCGTGACCTCGCCGCCGCTCCTCGCCGGCACGGCGGGTGGGGCCGTACGATCTCGTCCGCCGCGTCCTCTCGGGCGGTAGACTGGCCGGCGTGGGATACGTGACGGCAGCCGGCGGCGCGCGCGAGTTCCGGCCTGCGGCGGCGCCCCGCACCGCGCGCCTGGTGCTCGGCGCGGTGATGCTCGCGCTGGTGACGGCGCTGGGGGTGGTCGTTCCGGCGATCGTCTGGCTGCCGCGCGCGATCCGCTACGAGGTGTCGCCGGGAGCGCTCACGGTCATGCTGCGCGCCGGCTGGTGGCGTCTTGGCCGTGAGGTGCCGCGCGCCGCGATCACCGCGGTGCGGCCGGTCGAGCTCGGGCGCGGCCGCCGCAGGGTGGGCAGCGCGATTCCGGGGTACTGCGTCGGCGCTTTCACTTTCGACGATCTCGGGCCGGTGTGGCTGGCCACCTCCTGCGGGCGCCGGGCCGTGCTCGTCGAGGCCGCCGGCCAGGCGCGGCCGACGGTGATCTCTCCCGCCGACCGCGACGCGTTCCTCGCGGCGCTGGTGGAAGGCCGTGAGGCGACATTCTCGCCGCCGCCGGGGACCCCGATGGCGGGGTGGACGGCGGTCAAGGTGCTCTCGTTCGTCCCACTCCTGCTGCTCCCGCTGCTCGTCGCGACGTTCTTCGTCGCGCCGGGGCGGCTGCGGTACGCGGTGGAGCACGGCGAGCTGGCGGTGCGCACGCTCATCGCGACGCGCCGTTTCCCGCTCGCCGGGGCATCGGCTCGCCGCTTCACGCCCGGTCGGATTCTCAAGGTCGCCGGCAACGGGTTGCCCGGCTACTACACGGGTCTGTTCCGCGTCGAGGGCGCGAGCGCGCGGGTGTACGCGACGCGCCTGACGGACGGCGTGCTCATCGACGGGGCGCGGCGCGTGTTCGTCACCCCCGACGACGCCGAGGGCTTTCTGGCAGAGCTGCTCCGCCATGGCGCGCGGGTCGGTTAGGCTTCGGCTGCCGTCTTCTTCTCGAGCGTCACGATGCGGAAGACGCCACTGAGGAGGGCTGGCTCGTCGTGGGTCACGGTCAACCGCGCGCCGCTCTCGCCGAGGATGTCGGCGAGCCGACGGTTGACGTCGGTGCCGATCGCGCGGGTGACGAGGTTGAGCGCCCGGCGCCACACCGACGGGTGGGCGCCATCGGGGAGGAACTTGTCGAACACCGCAATGCGCCCGCCGGGGCGCAGCACTCGCGCCGCCTCGCGCAGGCAGGCGACCGGGTCGGGCACGATGGCGAGGACGAGGTGGAGGATGACAGCGTCGAACGCCGCGTCGGGGAGCGCCAGGTTCTGGCCGTCCATCACCTCGAGACGGGTCCCCGGACGCTTGCCGGCGGCGCGGGCGAGCATCGCGGCGGTGAACTCGGTGGCGACCACGTCGAGGTCGGCGGGGAGGAACGGCAGGTCGGCGCCGGTGCCGGCGCCGACCAGCAGCACCCGCTCTCCCGGTTGCAGGCGCAGCAGCGCGATCGAGCGGCGGCGCTGGCGGTCGAGCCGCACCAGCGCGTCGTAGAACGGCGCGTACAGGCTCCAGCGGATGCGATGAAGACGGCTCACGGGAGTGCCTCGGGGTCGATCAGAACGGCTGCCCGACGGCGCCGGCGAGGAAACGCATGAACGGCGCGGCGGTGCGGCACAGGCCGGTGAAGCGGGCGAGGAGGTCGGGCGCCATCGCCTGCTCCTCGTCGAGGTCAGCCATCGCCACGAAGTCCTTGCGCCTGATGTCCGCGATCAGCGGGTGCGCCGGGTCGAACCCCTGCGGCGGGCGCTTGAGCGACTCGCCGCCGAGCGTGAACGCGCGCCGGAACGCACGGTCGCCGACGGCGCCGCGCCACGCGTCGGGATCGGCGACGAGCGCGGCGCGCAGCGCGGCCAGCGTCGGGCCGTCCGGGTGCCAGATGCCGACGCCGACGAAGCAGGAGCCGAGCTCGAGGTGGAGGTAGAACCCGGGTGCGTGCACGTCCTTCGCGGCGCGGTGCCGGAACTGCGCCGCGGCGTGCGTCTTGTACGGGCTCTTGTCGGCCGAGAAGCGGACGTCGCGGTGGATGCGGAACATCGAGCCGCCCTGCGGCCGCGGGTCGGCGACGAAGTGCGGGCTGATCTTCGCGAGCTCCGGTGCGAAGTCGGCGATGAAGCGCAGCAGCGGCTCCTGGACGGCGGCGCGGTAGCGCGCCCTGTTCGCGTCGAACCACGCCCGCTCGTTGTGCACGCTGAGCTCGGCGAGGAAGCGAAAGAGCTCGGGTGTGAAGTACGGCTGATCGCTCACGGCCACCTCCCGCTGGCGCCGCGACCGGCGTGTGCGCGCCAGCGCCGTCCGATTTCAGGTGCGGCTGCGTTTCGGTCTGCGCCAACCACGACCCACGACCCACGACCAACGAACCACGACCTACGACCTCACCGCGGCTCGTTCGCGAGCAGCCAGACGAGACCGGCGACCACCGCCGTGCCCTCGCGCAGCAGCGCCGGGTCGACCTTGTCGAGGGTGTCGGCGCGGGTGTGGTGGATGTCGAAGTACGCCTCGAGGTCGGGGCGCAGACCGACGCACAGGACGCCGCGGCGCTCGAGCGGCGAGATATCGGCGCCGCTGCCGCCACCGGCGAGCGGCAGCCCGGTGTGGAGCGCGAGCCGCCGCAGCCAGGCGAGGTCGTGCTCCGACCCGGTCGCCGACCAGGTGAGCGGCCGGCCGGACCCGAGGTCGGTCTCGAGCGCGGCGACGTGGCACTCGGCGGCGTGCGTCGCGTCGTAGGCGAGACCGCCGCGCAGGCCGTTCTCCTCGTTGGCGAACAGCACGGCGCGAATCGTGCGCCGCGGCTTCAGGCCGAGGGCGCGGATCAGCCGCATCGTCTCGATGGTGTGGACGATGCCGGCGCCGTCGTCCTGTGCGCCCTGGCCGACGTCCCACGAGTCGAGGTGCCCGCCGACCACGACGATCTCCTCGGGGTGCTCGCTGCCGACGATCTCGCCGACGACGTTGTGCCCGGGGGCGTCCGGCAGCGTCTGCGCGCCCATCTCGAGGCGCGCGCGCAGCGGCACGCCGCGGGCGGCGAGGCGGTCGAGCCAGTCCGCGTCCTCGGCGGCGACCGCGGCAGCGGGCACGCGCGGCGCCAGCTCGTCGTAGGAGAGCGAGCCGGTGTGCGGCGTGTACAGCGAGCGCACGGTGATCGAGCGCACCAGCGCTGCGACGGCACCGAGCGCGGCGGCACGCGAGGGGCCAGCCGCGCGGTAGCGGGCGGTCCTGCCGTAGTGGGCGCCGGCCGTGTCGCCGGGAGCGGGCGGCACGCAGAACAGCACGATGGTGCCGGCGACGGCGGGCGAAAGCTCGTCGAACGAGTGCACGACGGTGACCGGCGCCTCGATCCCTGGCGTGCCGACCGAGCCTCCGAGGCCGAGCATTGCGAGCGGTCGGCGCACCGGCGCGAGCAGCTCGAGACGCTCCTCGCCGCGCACCCAGTGCGGCACGGGAACCGGCTCGACGCGCACGTTCTCGTGGCCGTCCTCGCGCAGCACGCGCTCGCCCCAGGCAACCGCGCGCTCGAACTCCGGCGACCCGCACAGGCGCGCGCCGATGTCGTCGGAGAGCTCGGCCAGGCGCGGCATGGCGAGCGTATCGGTGCGGGCTGCCGCCATCAGCTCCGCGAGTCCGGCCGGCGGGGCCGGGGCCTCCTGCGCGCCCGCCGCCGCGGCGGCGGCGAGCGCCGCCGCGGCCAGGCGGGCGGCGCGCCGCGGCGCATGCGGGTGCAGACCCGTGCTCATCCCCGGGCGATCGCCTCGAGCTGCGCGAGGTGGTTGAGATCGTGGCCGGCGAGCAGGGCGAGCATAAGCGACACCGGCTCCTCGCCGCGCTCGGGGTGGAATGCGCCGCGCGCCGTCTGCTCGGGGGTGAGCGAGCGGACGAGCTCGAGGTTCCAGGTGCGCAGCGAGCGGAACACCTCGACCGCGAGGCTGGCGTCGATCCCCTTGTAGAGGCCGACGAACGCGTCCTGGTCGTACGGCTGCAGCGTCGGGTGCTCGGCGGTCAGCGCCAGGCGGACGCGAAACGCGAACGCCGCCTCGACGTCGACCAGGTGCGCGAGGATCTGGCGCGCGGTCCACTTGCCCTCGCCGAACGGCACGCCGAGCTTCTTGTCTTTGAGCTCCCAGTAGGCGTCCTCGAGGCGGGACGGGGTATCGGCGAGGACCTCCTCGGGCTTGCGCTCGCCGAGCAGGGCGAGGATGCGGTCGGTGTAGGCGGTCATGAGAGACTCCCTCCGTAGCCTGCGCACGCTATCACCGCGCCGCATCGCCGACAAGAACGCGCTCCCGCCGGGATCCCGGACACGGTGCCCACGAATCCCCGCCTGCGGGCTCGCGCGGGCCGGCGGAGCGGAGAGGTGCGGGCGGCGGGTTCACTCCTCCGGGTCCTGCGGGGAGGTCGCACGGCCGTTTCTCCAGCAGCCGAAGCCACTCACCCCTGCCCGGTGCCCGCGTCCCCGGGCGCAGGGTCGCGGTGGGAGGGACCGTAGGCGGCGAGGTAGGGGCGGACGTCGAGCTTGCGCGCGGTGTTGGCGCTCGACATGAAGCGGACGGTGCCGAAGATCGGCCGCTCCGGGCCCCACGGGCGGTCGTAGCGGCCGAGCGTCCAGTAGATGCCGCTGTACGAATTGGGGTCGCGGCCGTCGAGCGCCCAGCGGTCGTTGAGGGCGATCATCGCCGCCGCGGCCTCCTGCGGCGTCGCCGACCACTCGAGGATCTTCTTCCCCCACAGCATGCGCAGGTAGTTGTGGATGCGCCCCTCGCGGCGGAGCTGCACCTGGGCGGCGTTCCACAGCGGGTCGTGGGTGGCGGCGGCGGCGAGCTGGTCCACGGTGTAGACGACCGGCCGCGGGTCGGCGGCGTGGCGCTCGAGCGTGAGCCGCGCCCACGGCGGCAGCGCCTCGAAGCGGTCGTGGTCGTCGCGCAGGTGCGCCATGTTGAAGCCGAGCTCGCGCCAGGTGACGAGCTGGTCGAGGAACGCCTCGGCGCCCTCGCCCATGCGCCACCAGCCGGCGCGCCGGCCGCCCGCCCGCCCGGTGAGGCGGTCCTCCGTCCACCCCTCGCGCGCGGCCACGGCGGCGAAGATCTGGTGCGCACCGACATGACCGAAATGAAGATACGGCGAAAGCCCGCTGGCGACCTCGTCGACGACCTCGTTGCGCCGCGCGGCGTAGGCAGCGAGCCGCTCGCCGACGAAGCGCCGCAGCGCCGCCGCACCGGCGCGGCTGCCGCCGGCACCGGGGACGGGCGGCACCTCGTGGTCGATCGGCACCCTGGCGAGCAGCGGCGGTCCGGCCGCGCGCACGTCGAGCGGCGGCCACCGTCCGGCGATCTCCTGCGGGAGCGCGGGCAGGCGCGGCGGCAGCGGGCCGGCGAGCGGCTCTTCGACCGGAACCGCGCCGAGATGGCGAGGCAACTCGTCCTGCAGGAACGAACGGAATGCGAACGCGGTCGGGAACACCCTCTCGGCGGCACGCAGCGGCAGCAGGCCGTTGCCGTCGACCGCCTCGACGCGCACCGGCAGCCGCGCCGCGGCCGCCGCGACCATGCGCGGCAGGAAGAACGAAGGGAACTCGTCGGTGACCACGAGGCAGGCGCGCTCGCCGAGCGCCTCCAGCAGGCCCTTGCCGGCGCCGCGCTCCGTCTCGACGTACGGGTAGTAGGTCGCCGCCGTCGCGGCGAACGCCGCCGCGTTGTCGACCATGCCGGCGAGAACGAAGGCGTGCAGGCGGTCACTGGCCCACGGGTAGTCGCAGCGTAGCGCCTCGAGCACCACGAGCGGCCGCCCGAGGCGCGCTGCCCACCAGGCGGCGCGCTGCAGCGCGAAGCTCGCGCGCGCCCGGCGGGCGGCGATCATCCAGTACAGGACGAACTCGCCGTCGTCGCGCAGCGGCCGCTGGTTCGCCGCCGTGACGCGGATCGCAGGGACGGCAAGGTCGACCATGGTGACGCGGTCTCCCGACGAGTGCGCCCACGCGCATGGCGGGCGCCCGCAGGGCGGAGGGCGCGGTCCGGCTACGCCCTCACCGCAGCCAGCTCGTCGAGGGTCTTCAGCAGCAGCGCCGGGTCGACGGGCTTGTCGAGGAAGGCGTCCGGCCGGTAGTGCTTGAAGCGCTCGAGGTAGGCGTGGTAATCGGCGTTCAGCTTGTCCTGGATCCCGCTCACCACGACCACGGGCACGTCCTTGACCGCCTCCGTCTTGCGGATCTCGACCAGCGCGTTGAGGCCGCCGCGCTCCGGCATCATCAAGTCGAGAAGGACGACATCCGGCCGCCCCTTGGCGAGGAGCGCCAGGCCGTCCTTGACGCTGTTGGCGGTGCGGGCTTCCCAGCCGTGGTCGGCCAGCAACGTGGCGAGATAGGTCGTGATGTCGGGCTCGTCGTCGATGATCACCGCAACGCGCTGCGCCATGTTTCCTCCCCGCGTGAGTCGGCGCCATCGCAGGCGCCGCCCCTCCGACCCGTTCAGTATACGGCCACACCGGCGGCCGTAGAATCCAACGGCATGGTGCTGTCGGTCGCGCTGTGGGCCGCGGTCGCGGCTCTCCCGCCGGAGACCGTGGCCGTCGGCACGCCGATCGTCGCGATCACGATCCTCCGCTCGGACGTCTTCGACGTGTCGGAGCCAGGCACCTCGTCGTGGCCGTACCGCGCCGCCAACGCGCTGCACGTGGTGTCCCGGGAGTCGTTCGTGCGTTCGCTGCTGCTCTTCAGGGAGGGCGACCCGCTCGACCCGGCGCTGCTCGCCGAGAGCGAGCGCCTGCTGCGGGCCACCGGCTTCCTGAGCCCGGTGACGATCGTCACGCGCCCGGCGCCGGGAGGCGCGGAGGTGGTGGTGCGGACGCGCGACCAATGGACGACGGAGATCGGGCTCAACCTCGGCGTCGCCGGCTCGCAGCAGAGGTACGGCGTCACCCTCACCGAGCAGAACTTCGCCGGCCGCGGCAAGCGCGTCGAGGGGGTGTGGCGCCGCGACGAAGAGCGCGAGTCGCTCACCGCGCTCTACCACGACCCCCTCGTGCTCGGCAGCCGGTGGGTGCTCGACGCCGCGTACAGCAACACCTCCGATGGCAGCGCCGAAAGGCTGCGCGTCGAGCGGCCGTTCTTCGCCGTGGCCACCCGCCGCGCCGGCGGCGGCGCGTGGGAACGGGAGTCGCTCGTCGAGTACCTGTGGGCCGGCGGCGACAAGCAGGTTGCCGGCGGCGCCGAGGTGCAGACGTTCCGCCTGTGGAGCGGGATCGGGCTGCCGACCGGCGGCCGCTCCGCGATCCGCCTCACCGCCGGGGTCTTCGGCGATCGCGCGCGGTTCGCGGGGTGGTCCTCGCTCGACGGCCGCCCGTACCCCGCGCCGGCGGACCGCGACCTGGCCGGCGTCGAGGTGGGAATCGAGCGCCACTCGGACCGCTGGGAGGTGATCGAGGGGTTCCGCGCTTGGTCGCGCCAGGAGGACGTGCCGCTCGGTCCCAACTGGCGGGTCGGCGCCGGCATCTCGCTGCCGGCGCTCGGAGGCGAGTCGGACCGGCTCATCTTCTCTTCGGAGATGGTCCTGGGGCTTCGGCGCGGCCCGCCGTACTCGTGGCTTTCGGCGGCGGCCTCCGGCCGGCTCGACCACGGCAGCGCCGCCAACGTCGTGCTCCGCGCCGAGCTCGGCACCGTTCGCACCGGCCGCCAGGGGTGGCGGGCGCGGATTGCCGCCGATCTCGGCCACGAGCTCGACGGCGAGCGCCAGCTCGCCCTCGGCGCCGACAGCGGCCTGCGCGGATGGGATCCGCTCACCTTCGACGGCACGTCGCGCGCCGTCGCCAACCTCGAGTACCGCCGCCACCTCACCGGCGAGGTGCTGCACCTCGGGATCCTCGGCATGACGGCGTTCGCCGACGCGGGCCGAACCTGGAACCCGCGAGTGGGGGCCGACACCGGCGGCGTCCGCGTCGCTGCCGGCGCCGGCCTCGCCGCCGAACTCACACGCGCCGCGATCGTGCGCACCGTCCGCCTCGAGGTCGGCTTCGGGGACGACGGCTCCGGCCCGGTCGTCATTCTCACCGGAAGCTCCCTGTTCTAGGCGACAGGCGCGAGGTACGCGGCGCGCGCCGGGAGCACCGGGCAGGAGCATCGCTTCGCCGGTGCGGCGGGTCGCCACGCGGTCGCCGTCCCCGCGCCCCGTGGCGATACGGTTACACCGCCGCCTCTTGAGATACTCCTGCTCAGTCGTTGGGGGGACATTGACACGTGACCTCGGCGTGTGGATGCTACCTGTGAGGTCGAGGAGCGCCGCAACAGGACGAACCTCAGGGAAGGAGCGGAACGGGAGAAGAAGGAACTCAGAGCTGCCTTTCTAAAGGAACTTGCGAAGGAGGGGAACCATGAGGAGCATCCGCAACTGGCTGCCGGTGCTGGCGGTCGTGCTCGTCGCTGCGGTGGCGAGCGGAC
>CAZQLL010000033.1:0-42034 GCA_964594125.1 uncultured Thermoanaerobaculia bacterium
GCGGCGCAGGGACCGCTGTGGGCGCCGGGCGGCGACCGCGGCCTGTACAAGACCACCGACGGCGGCGCGACGTGGAAGGCCGTGCTGACGATCTCCGAGCACACCGGCGTCTCCGAGATCCACCTCGACCCTCGCGATCCCGACACGCTGCTCGCGGTCGCCTACCAGCGCCGCCGCCACGTCTGGACGCTGATTGACGGCGGCCCGGAGTCGGCGATCCACAAGTCGACCGACGGCGGCGCGACGTGGCGCAAGGTGGTCAAGGGGTTGCCCGAGGTCGACCTCGGCCGCATCGGTCTCGACATCTCGCCCGCCAACCCGGACATCGTCTACGCCGTCGTCGAGGCGGCCGACGGCAAGAGCGGCTTTTTCCGTTCCGCCGACCGCGGCGAGACGTGGGAGAAGCGCAGCGACTACGTCTCTTCGAGCCCGCAGTACTACCAGGAGCTCGTCGCCGACCCGCGCGACCCCGACCGCGTCTACTCGCTCGACACCTACCTGCAGGTCAGCGAGGACGGCGGCAAGACGTTCGCCACCCTAGGCAACCGCGCCCGCCACGTCGACGATCACGCGCTGTGGATCGACCCCGCGGACACCACACACCTGCTGGTCGGCGGCGACGGCGGCCTCTACGAAAGCTTCGACCGCGGCGCCACATGGCGCTTCCAGGAGAACCTCCCGGTGACGCAGTTCTACCGCGTCGCGGTCGACGACGCGAAGCCGTTCTACACCGTCTACGGCGGCACCCAGGACAACATGACGCTCGGCGGCCCGTCGCGCACGCTCACGATCCACGGCATCGCCAACCAGGACTGGTACGCGGTGGTCGGCGGCGACGGGTTCTGGGCGGCGATCGACCCCGAGGACCCCGACATCGTCTACGCCGAGTCGCAGCACGCCGGCGTCGTCCGCTTCGACCGGCGCTCCGGCGAGAAGGTCGGCATCCGCCCGCAGGAGCGGCCGGGCGAGGACCCGCTGCGCTTCAACTGGGACTCGCCGCTGCTCATCTCGCCGCACTCGCACACGCGCCTGTACCTCGCCGCCCAGCGCCTGTTCCGCAGCGACGACCGCGGCGACACCTGGAAGCCCGTGAGCGGCGACCTGACCCGCCGCATCGACCGCAACACGCTGCCGGTGATGGGCAGGGTGTGGGGGCCGGACGCGGTCGCGAAGAGCAACTCCACGTCGTTCTACGGCAGCATCGTCGCGCTCGCCGAGTCGCCGCGCGCCGAGGGGGTGCTGTACGCCGGCACCGACGACGGCCTGGTGCAGGTGAGCGAGGACGGCGGCGGCGCCTGGCGCACCGTCGGCTCGTTCCCCGGCGTGCCCGACCGCAGCTACGTGTCGGACCTGTGCGCGTCGCAGCACGACGCCGGCGTCGTCTACGCCGCCTTCGACAACCACAAGATGGGCGATTTCAAGCCGTACCTGCTCAGGAGCGGCGATCGCGGCCGCACCTGGACGTCGGTCGCCGGCGACCTGCCGGCGCGCGGCAGCGTCTACTGCGTGGCCGAGGACCACGTCGACCCGCGGCTGCTGTTCGCCGGCACCGAGTTCGGCGCCTTCTTCTCCGCCGACGGCGGCGCGCACTGGGTGCCGCTCAAGGGCGGCATGCCCGTCATCGCCGTCAGGGACATCGCGATCCAGAAGCGCGAGAGCGACCTCGTGCTCGCCACCTTCGGACGCGGGTTCTACGTCCTCGACGACTACTCGCCGCTGCGCGGGTTGGCGCAGGAGACGCTCGCGCGCGAGGCGACGCTGTTCCCCGCCCGCGACGCCCTCCTCTACGTCCCGGCGCGACCGCTCGAGCTGCGCGGCAAGAGCTTCATGGGCGAGACGTTCTTCACCGCCCCCAACCCGCCGTTCGGAGCCGTGCTGACCTATCACCTCAAGGACAAGGTGCGCTCGCGCAAGGAGGCCCGCCAGGAGCGCGAGAAGGAGGCGGCGAAGAAGGGCGAGACGCTGCCCTACCCGACACTCGACGAGCTGCGCGCCGAGGCGGAAGAGGACGCCCCCGAGGTGTACCTCACCGTCACCGACGCGGCCGGCGCCGTCGTCCGCCGGATCGCCGGCGACCGCGGCAAGGGGTTCCACCGCGTCGCGTGGGATCTCCGCTATCCGCAAGCGACCCCGACCGAGGCCAAGCCGTGGAACCCTGACGCCGACGAGAACCTCTTCAGCGAGCCGGCCGTGGGACCGCTGGTCAAGCCGGGACCGTACCGCGCGACGCTCGCCAGGCGCGTCAGCGGCGTCGAGACCGTGCTCGCCGGACCGGTCGACGTGTCCGTGGTGGCGCTGCAGAACGCGACGCTCGCGGCCCCCGACCGCGCGGCGCTCGTGGCGTTCCAGCGCCAGGCCGCGTCGCTGCAGCGCGCCGCCACCGGCGCCCTGCGCGCCGCCCAGGAGACCGAGAAGCGCCTCGACATGATCACGCTCGCGCTCGCCGACACGCCGGCGGCGCCGCCACACCTGCGCGCCGAGGCCGGCGCGCTCGCCGCGCGCCTCGACGCGATCCTGCGCGCGCTGCGCGGCGACCGCGCGCTCGCGCGCCGCAACGAGCCGGTGCCGACCGCGATCGTCGAGCGCGCGCAGAGCATCGTCGACGACGGCTTCGCCTCCACCGCCGCCCCGACGCAGACGCAGCGCGACGCGTACGCGATCGCCAGCGCCGCGCTCGCCGAGGAGCTCGCGAAGCTGCGCACCCTCGTCGCCACGGACCTCGCCGCGCTCGAGCGCGCGATGGAGGCCGCCGGCGCCCCGTGGACCCCCGGCCGCCTGCCGGAGTGGAAGTAGTCGGGAGGCCCGCGGCGCGGGGCGCAGGGCTCGGGGCGCGAGGCGTGAGGAGCGAGGCGTGAGGAGCGAGGCTCGGGGTTCGTTGCGCGGGTCTGGCGGTGTGTCGGCATCGCCGGCCGCCAGGCCCCGGCTGTCATTGTTTCCAAGGTCCCCTTCATTCTGCGGGAGCGCGGGCGCCCTCGCCCGCGCGGAGGTCCTGCCATGCGGCGCCCGGGCCGGCGAGGGCGCCGGCCCTCCCGGTGAAGTTCATGGTCCGGGGTGCGCCGCAGGCTCGAGGTGAGTGCCAGCAGTGCTGCGCCGGCCTCGGGCGGTGACCGCAAGAATGACGAGCGCGGGTGTGGGGCGCGCTTGAGCGCGCGCTGGTGCGGCCCTGCAGACAAGGACCAGCCGGCGCGGAGCGCCGGCCCCACATCCGTTCTGCTTGGTGCTCGGAAGCCGCGTCCTTGCGAGCCGAAGCACGCCGCGGCGTAACCCAGCTTGGCTTGACAGCTCCTTTGCATCGGCACCGGTCGTGAGCGCCTTCAGTCCGGGGAACGCGGCCGTGCCTCCGCAGCCATAGAGGTCTGGCATCGCACCCGCGCTCTTTCGCCCCCGCGCTCGGAGAGTGCATGATGCCGGCGTGCAACCCACCGGCTCGGACCGGCCCTGCCTGCGCGCCGCACTGATCGCGGCGTTGGTGCTCGCCGCCGCCGGCGCGGCGGCAGCCGTGCCGTACCTCCCCGGCGGCGCCGACGTCTACGTCCACCTGCTGTGGGCGTGGCAGGTGATGCGCTGCCTCGGCGCCGCCGACCTCCCGGTGTGGCTGCCCGACCTCAACGCCGGCTTCGGCTCGCCCGGCATCCGCCTCTACAGCCCGCTCGGGCCGGTGCTCCAGGGCGCGCTCGGGCTCGCGCTCGGCAGCGCGGGCGCCGCACTGCGCGCCGCGCCGGTACTTGTATGGGCGGCGTTCCTGCTCGTCCTGCGACGGGTGCGCGGCGCGCGCGCGGGCGCCGCGGAGTGGGTGTTGCTGACGCTGTCGCCGCTCGCCGTCCACTCGCTCGTCGGTCGTGGCGCATGGTCGGAGTTCCTCGCGATCCCTCTGCTCTGGTGGCTGCTCGACGCCGCGCTCGCCGGCCGCGTCCGTCCGCTGCGCGACGGCGGCGCGCTCGCCTGCCTGTGGCTGCTGCACGCACCGACCACGCTCATGGCGGCGCCCCTGCTCACCGCCGCCGCGGCGCTGCGGCGCGACCGCCGTGCGGCGCGCTCGCTGGTGCTCGCCGGCGTCCTCGCGGCGGCGCTGACGGCGTGGCACTGGCTGCCGCTGCTCGCCGAAATGCGTCTGGCCGACCGCGGCGCGCTGGTCGGCGGGATCTTCACCGCCGCGCGCAACGTCCTCGGCTCGCCGGCGGCGCACGCGCTCGACGAGAACGTCGCGCTCGGCTGGTGCGCGGTGGCGCTGCTCGCCGCCGCGCTCGCCGGCGGCTGGTGGCGCGCCGACCCGGCGCGCACCGCGCTCGTCGCCGCGTGCGCCGCGCTCGCCTCGCCGCTCGCGCTGCCGCTGTACCGGTTGCCATCGCCGCTCGACCTGCTGCAGTTCCCGTGGCGCTGGCTGCTGCCGGCGGCGGTGCTGGCGGCGGCGCCGGCGGCGCGCGCCCTGACGGCGCGGCGCGGCCGCGCCGCGGCGGCGTTGCTGCTGGCGCCGCTGGCGCTGCTGCCGCTGCCGCCGCCGGTCCGCGACCCCGGTCTCGGCCGCGCCACCGCGGGCAGCGAGGCGGGAGAGCGGGTGTGGCGGAGCCTCGGCGGCAACCCGCTGCTGGTCGACGCCGAGCAGAACCGCCCGCCCGCCTTCCGGATGCTGGCGGCGAACGTCGAGCGCTTCGGCCCCCACCCTGTCCGCGTCGAGCCTGCCGGCACGGCCTGGCGCCTCGCACGCTGGACGCCGACCCGCCGCGAGGTGCTCGTCTCGTCGGTGGAGGGCACGAGCGTCGAGCTGCGCGTGCTCGCGTACCCGTTCTGGGAGGTCACGGTGGACGGCGTGCCGGCCGCGGCCGGCGGCTGGGGCGTGCTCGCGGCGCGCGTCCCGGCCGGGCGGCACACCGTGGCGGCGCGGTGGTGCGGCAACCCGCTCGCCGCCGCCGGGCAGTCGCTCGCCGCCGCCACGCTCGGCGCCGTCGCGCTGTACGCCGCCCGGCGGCGACGCCGCGCCGCCAGGGAGGCCACGCGTGCGCGCTGAGCGGGCTCGGACGCTCGCCGCCGCGCTCGTCGTCGCCGCGGCGGGCGCAGCCGCCGGCGTCGTGCCGCTGCTGGTCGGCCCGCCCGGCGGCGACGACGCCTACTACCACGCGATGAACGCACAGCAGCACTCCTGGTGCTGGCGGCACGGCGTCGTCCACCCGCGCTGGTACCCCGGACTCAACGCCGGTCTCGGCGGACCGGAGCCGCGTACGCGCGCGCTCGCGCCGCTGCTCGTGCAGGCGGCTTTCGCCGTCGCGCTCGACGACGCGGTGGGCGCGCTGGCGCTCGCCAGCGCGCTGATCCCGCCGCTCGCCGGCGTGGCGATGTTCCTCGCAGTGCGCCGGCGCGCGGCGCGCCTCGAGTCGGCGCTGCTCGCCGGTACGGCCTGGGCGCTCGCGCCGTACCTGCTGCTCGCCGTGCACACGCGCGCCTCGCTGCAGGAGGCGTGGGCGCTGGCGCTGCTCCCCGCCGTCCTCGCCCCTGTCCTCGACCCGGCGCGGGCGCCGGGAGAGCGACCGCGGATAGCGCCGACGCTGCTGTTGGCGCTGTTGATCGCCACGCACCTGCTGGTCGCCGCCATGGCCGGCGCGCTGCTGCTCGCCGCGGCGCTCCCCTCGCCGCGCCGGCTCGCCGCCGCCTCCCGCGACGTCGCCCTCGCGCTCGCCCTCGCCGCCGTCTCGTGGCTGCCGAGCGTCGCGGCACTGCGCTACACGGCGAGCGACGCCTGGACAGGCGGGTGGGTCGACTGGCGGCGGCGCTTCGTTCTCGGCGGCGACGATCCCGACCCCGAGCTCGCGGCCGCGCTGCTGCCGGCGTTCGTCGCCGTCGCCGCCGCCGCCGTTCTCCTCGCGGCCGCCGAGCGCGACGCACCGCGCACGCTTGCGGCCGGCGGGCTCGGCGCAGCGCTGCTCGCGACGCCGCTCGCGCGGCCGCTGTGGGAGCTCGTCCCCGGCATGGCGTTCCTGCAGTTCCCGTGGCGCTGGCTGGCGCCGGCGACATGTCTGGTCGTCATCGCGGCGGCGTGCGCGCAACGCGTCTGGGCGCGGCGCGCCGCGACGGTGCTCGTGATCGCACCGCTGCTCGCGACGCCGCTGCTCGGACGACGCCTCCCTGGGGGCGAGCCGCTGCGGCCGTCCGACGCGCCGGCGGTCGCGGCCCGGGCGGCTGCCCGCTTCGGCGTGCCGGCGATCCTGCCGTCGTACCCGGCGAATCTGCCGCGCGGCGTCGACCTCGGCGAGGCGCTCGCCGCCGGCAGGGAGGCGCGCGCCGCCCTGCCGGCGCCGCTCGCCGACGGGCCCAGGGAGTGGCGCTGGGCGGTAACGTTGCCGGCCGCCCGTGAGGTCCACCTTCCCCTGCTCGTCGACCCCGCGTGGCGCGCAACGGTGGACGGCGTGCCCACCGCATGGCGCTCGGCCGACGGCCTCGTCGCGGTCGCTGTGCCAGCGGGCGCGCACGACGTGCGGCTGCGGCAGGCGGCGCTCCCGGAGGACTCGGCCGGCGTCGCGATCACGCTCACGGCGCTCGGTTGCATCGCCTTTGCCCGGCGGCGCCGCACGCGCCCGGCCGTGTCACCCCGAGAGGCCCTGCCGCCGGTCGAGCCGCCAGCTCAGGAAGAGGTTCTGGGCGGTGCGCGCGATCAGGATCGCGAGCGCGGCCGCCACCACGCCGACGAGGCCGAGCGCACCGGTGCCGAGTGAGAGCGCGGCGACGATGCAGGCGATCTCCACCGCCGTGCCAGCGGTCACCAGCGAGGTGCGGTGGTCGACGACGAGCAGCGACCGCTGCCACGACAGCAGCACCTCGAGCGCCGGCATCGCAACCAGGATCGCCAGCGGCGCCCGCGCCAGAGCCGCGAGGGAGGCGTCGAGGCCGGCGACGCCGCGCAGCCACACCGCAGCCAGCGGAGTGAACGCCAGCGCCGCCAGCGCCGCCGTGCTGGCTGCCGCCAGGCGGCGCGCGAAGCGGGCGAGCGGCGCAGCGTTGGCGCGCCGCTCGCCGATCATCACGATCACCACCTCCTGGTACGCGAGCCCGCCGGAGCGGAACACGAACACCAGCGCGTGCAGCACCGGCTGCAGCGCCAGCGACTCGATGGCGAGCCGCGAGCGCGCCAGGAAGAATGTGAAGATCGACTGCGTGCCGAGCGTCAGCAGCGAGGTGAGCGCGAGCGGGTAGTAGAAGCGCCAGATGGCCGCCAGCGGCAGCTCCGGCCCGTCATCTCCCGCGAGCAGGCGAGCGACCGCGCGGCGCGCCATGAGCCGGCTCGCCGCCGCCTCGCACACCACCCCGAGCGACAGCGCCGCGGCGCCGACGGCGACCCCGGGCAGCGATGTCCGGGCGAACAGCACGACGCCGCCGGCCGCCATCGTCGCCAGCCGCACCACCGTGCCGTAGGCGACCCGCCGCGTGTCGCCGTGGCGGATCAGCACCCCCTGGTAGAAGCGGCGATAGCCGATCGCGGCCGGCCACGGCAACAGCAGCGCCAGGCCGAGGTGCGCGAGCGCCGCGACGTCCTCCGGCAGCCCGAGCGCGCCGCGCGCGAGCGCGCGGAACACCGGCGGCGCCAGCAGCACGAGCATCGCCGCGGTGATCGCGCCGTTGAAGGCGGAGATGAACCGCCGCAGCGCGAGGAAGGAGGCGCGGCCGTGCACCAGCGCCGCCGCCGCGCTCATGATCATGATGATCGGCGCCTCGACGAGCATGGCGAGCGGGAACGCCACGCCGAACGCCGCCAGGTTGAACGTCGCCTCCGGAAGCCGCGCCATCAGCGCGGTGAGGAACGGCCCCTCGAGCGACATCATCAGCCAGGTGGCGGCCAGCGGCAGCCAGAAGGCGAGGATGCGCCGCTGCGTCAGCGGCGGCGCCGCGCCGCCGGAAGATCGTGCGGCCATCGCGTAAGCATAGCCCGGGCGCCGGCCGCCGACGACCGCCGCCGCGCGCGGCCGGCCGCCCTGTGGCATCATCACGACTCGCCGGCGCGGCGGTAGCGCGCGCCGCGCGCGGAGACTGCACCGTGACCAAACCGATGCCCGCCTTTGCACTGCTCGCGGCCGTCCTCGCCGGCTGCGCCTCGACGCACGCTCCCGCCCCCGACGGCGCGCCCCCGCCCGCCGGCGCCGCGGCGGCGCGGCCCGCCACGCCGGCCCCCGCCGCCGCCCTGCGAGACACCCACGAGCAGCTCCAGGGCGCGCTGTGGGTGCAGACCTCCGTCGAGTACCGCATGGTGTGCGAGACCGTCTACCGCGCCGCCGCCGCCGCGCTCGCGCCGGCGCTCGCCGACGGAGCCTGGACGGCGGCGATCGAGCAGGCCGGCGACGCCTCCGCGCTGCCGCCCGCCGTCGTCCTCGACATCGACGAGACCGTGCTCGACAACTCCCTCTTCCAGGGCGAGCTGGCGCGCCGCCGCCTCGTCTACACGCCGGCGCTGTGGCGCGAGTGGGTCGCGCAGCGGCGCGCCGGCCTGGTGCCCGGCGCCGCCGCCTTCCTCGCCGCCGCGCGCGCGTCCGGCGCCGCCGTCGTGTTCGTCACCAACCGCACCGCCGCCGAGGAAGCCGACACCATCGCCAATCTCGCCGCCCTCGGCGTCGAGGTCGCCCCTGAAGACGTCCTCTGCGCCGGCGAAAACGACTGGCCGAGCGAGAAGTCGGCGCGGCGGCGCGCCGTCGCCGAGCGCTACCGCATCGTGCTGCTCGTCGGCGACGACCTCGGCGACTTCATGCCGGCGCGCCTGTCCCCCGCCGAGCGCGCCGCCGCCGCACACGGGCACGCGGCGTGGTGGGGCCGGCGCTGGTTCGTGCTCCCCAACCCGATGTATGGCTCCTGGGAGCGCGCCCTCCTCGGCTTCGAGCCCCTCCCCGACGCCCAGTCTCTCTCCCGAAAGCTCTCTCTCGTGAAGGGGTTCACGAACTGACGGCGGCTCGGCGCCCGGCTCCGCCTCCAGCCCGCCATGCTCCGCGGCCGGCGCGCAGGCCCCGCAGCGCGCAGCGCGTCGCGTCGTGCTACGATTGAGCCGCTCTCAAGAAGCGGAGGCGGCCATGCGATTCAAGACCCTTCTCATCCTGAAGGCGGCGGTGTGCCTCTTCTTCGGCCCGCTGCTGCTGCTCGCCCCGGGCTGGCTTTTCGCACTGCTCGGCACGTCGCTCGGCCCCGGGGGCGCCTTTCCCGCCCGCGAGTACGGCGCCGCGATGTGCGGCATCCTCGTGCTCACCTGGCTGGCGCGCGACACGCCGCCGTCCGGCGGGCGCCGAGAGATTCTCCTGGCGCTGCTCGTCTACGACGGCATCGGCGTCGTGATCACCGTGCACGCGATCGCGTCGCACGTGCTGAACGTGCTCGCCTGGGGCATCGCCCTCGTCTACCTGTTCTTCACGATAGGCCCGGCGTCCGTCCTGAGGCGCGAGCGCCACGCCGCGCGGTCGCCGGCCTGACGCGCCGGGCTACGCGGCCTTCAGCGGCCCCGCGACCGGCCACGCGTTGAAGATGAGGCCGGACGGCGTCGCCTTCGTGTCGGCGAGCTCGAGCGAGCGCTCCTTATCCGTGTCGGGTATCACCATCACACCATCTGCCTCGTGAGCCTCTTGCACAACCCGCAAGGAGGGCCATCGCGAGGAGTCCGACACCGCCGCAGGCCGAGTCGGACGACGAGGCAATCCCGATGCAGCGCAACGAGATGCGCGTGGAGATTGTTTCGCCCCGACCCGCGGGACGCAGGCCGGGGCCCGCAATGACACCGACTCTTGCAAGTGCCTCGATTGAGAGAGCTGCAGCGTTGTTCGCGGTTCGTCGCCGCGCTGAGGGCGACGCGAAGCACTGGTCTGGCTGACCACCGGCCGGGGGGCCCGCGGAGGCGACAGGCGGATTAAGGTTCGGTCCATCACGTGAGAAGCAGACGGCGAACGCCTGATGTAGTGCCCGATGTCGATGCTGTCTGCTGCCGGCATCGCGTCCTCCAACAGGACCCGCCCGTCGAGCATGGACGGCGGCGTTCCGGGCGACCGAGGGGGCGAGGCGTCGACTCTCGCGATCACCGTGCTCAGGGCGGAGCGACGCGCAGGAGGAACGCGCCGCGCAGCTCGCGGACGGCCTCGGCGCCGGCGACGGAGGGGCGGCGGCGGGGCGGGGTCTCGAGGACGATGAGGGCGCCGGGGGCGAACAGGCCGAGGGCGACGGCGCGCTCGAGGTCGCGGACGCCTTCGTCCCAGGCGGCGAACGGCGGGTCGCACCAGCCGGCGGCGAACGTCCGGCCGCGCTCGGCGAGGCGCGGCAGCGCGGCGGCGGCGGCGAACGGGTGCAGCTCGAAGCGGTCGCGGCCGGCGCCGAGCGCCTCGGCGTTGCGGCGGATCAGCTCGCCGGCGCGGCGGTCGCGTTCGACGGCGACGGCGAAGGCGGCGCCGCGGGAGAGCGCCTCGAGAGCGACGGCGCCGGTGCCGGCGAACAGGTCGAGGAACGCGGCGCCCGCGAGCGCCGGCGCGAGCACCGCGAACCCCTGCTCGCGCAGCGCGTCCGGGGTCGGCCGGATCTCATCGGCGGCGCGCGGGCCGAGCAGGCGCCGCGAGCCCCACTCGCCGCCGGTGATCCTCACCGCTTCACCCGCGCCGCCGCCAGCTTCCGGATCTCGTCGAGCGTCAGGACCTGGCCGACGGGGTTGTCGACGACGCGAACGGCGATGAGCGGGCCGATGTTGGAGTCGGTGACGCTGGTGACGTCGACGACGCGGCCGTCGACCAGGCGCACCCGCTCGCCCCGCTGCGGCATCCACTGCGAGAGGTCCTCGCGTTCTCCCGGGTAGTCCTTGAGACGGTTCTCGATGCCGTCGAGCGCCTGCGCGATGCGCACCACCTCGGAGTGCGGCGTGCCGGCGACCGGCAGCCGGACGATCGCCGGCTCGCGCCCGGCCGGCGCGAGGCGCAGCTCGATCCACGCGCCGCCCGGCGCGTAGGACGGCGGGCGCAGCGCGCGCAGCTCTTCGTAGCACTCCTCGACGACCTGGATCACCACCTGCAGCTCGATGGGGGCGAGCGCGTGGCGGATGACGACCGGCTCGCCGAGACCCTCGCGCACCGCCAGCACCGCGGTGCCATCGCGGAACACGCTGACCCGCCGGGTGCTCTCGCCGACGGTGGTGACGCGCTCGACGACGTACGTCGGTGCCGGCGCGGCGGCGGCTAGGGCCAACGCGACGGCGGCAAGGCCCGGAGCTTGGAGAGAGAGCCGCTTCACAAGCTCTGACCATCTACCAGGAGCGGGCAACCGCCCGCCCCGCGCCCGCGGCGTGAGGTCACGGGCTTCTCCCCGCCCGCCGCCGCACCCGCGGAGCGCCGCGCGAGAGCCTGTGGATTCGCCGCGGGCCCTCATGCCCGCCCCTCCTCGATCGCGCGCGCCAGCTCGACCGCGTACGCCTCGGCGTGCTCGGCGTCGACCACGCCGTCGAGCAGGGCGGCGCGGGTGCGCCGCACCGCCTCGCCTACCGCCCTGCCGGGACGCACACCGGCCGCCACCAGCCGCCCGCCGGTCACCGGCGCCGGCGTGCGCAGCCCTTCCTTGAGCGCGCGGCGAAGACGCCGGCGCGCGCCGGCGTCCGCCGCCGCCATCGCCACCAGCCAGAGCGCCGGCTCGCTGCGATCGAGCGCCGCCACGAGCTCGCTCGGCCGGGCGTCGGTGCGGCTCGCCGTGCCGAGGAGCAGCTCGGTGCGGGCGCGCGCCTCGCCGACGGCGCGCGCCGCCGCGCCGGAGAGCGACAGGCGGCGCGCCAGCGCGGCGGCGTCCGCCTCGGTGGCGCGCTGCGCCAGCGCGGCGACGAACAGCAGCCAGCGCGGCCCCTGGTAGACGTCCTCGAGCACCGCCCACGCGAGCACCGCGTCGAGCTCGGCGAGGAAGCGGCGCAGCGTCGGCGACCAGCGCTGACCCGGCAGCACCGCGGCGAAGACGCCGAGGCGGTCGAGCTCGGCGAGCGCCTCGACCGCGCGGATCTCGTCGAGCAGGTCGGCGAGCTCCTCGCGCAGCCGCTCGCCTGAGAGACGGTCGAAGACGCCCTCCTGCACCGCCACGCGCGCGAGGTGCGCGGTCTCCGCCGCGATCTCGAAGCCGAGGCGGGTGGCGAAGCGCACCGCGCGGATCGCCCGCGTCGGGTCGTCGAGGAACGAGAGCGAGTGGAGCACGCGGATCCGGCGCCCGACGAGGTCGCGTTGGCCGCCGAAGAAGTCGACCAGCTCGCCGAAGCCGTCTGGCGCCAGGTGGATCGCCATCGCGTTGATGGTGAAGTCGCGGCGATAGAGGTCGAGCCGGATCGCCGAGGTCTCGACCTCCGGAAGCGCCGCCGGTGAGCGGTAGAACTCGGTGCGGGCGGTGGCGATGTCGAGGCGGATGCCGTCGGGCAGGCGGACGGCGGCGGTGAGGAACGGTTCGTGCGGGTGTGCGCGGCCGCCGAGTGCTGATGCCAGCGCTGCCGCCAGCTCGAGGCCGTTGCCCTCGACGACCACGTCGAGGTCCTCGAGCGCGCGCGCGAGCAGCACGTCGCGCACGCCGCCGCCGACCAGGTACGCGCGCATGCCAAGAGACGCACCGACCTCCCCGGCAGCGCGCAGCACCGCCAGCACCCGCTCGGGGAGGACGCGCCGCAGGCGGTGCCCGACGTCGTGGACGGCGGCGCGGGCGCCGGCGTGGCGGCGGTCGACGCGCGCGCCCTCCTGGAGCTGGCGGTCGTAGAGGCGGCGGAACAGGTCCATGCGGGTGAGGATCCCCCACCCGGACGGCAGCGGCACCACCACGAAGCGGGTGTGCCCCTCCATGAACACCTGCTCGATCTCGGCGACCGTCGCGTCGGGCGCGACGCGCGGCACGTGCGGCCGCATCACGCTGGTGACCGGGCGCTCGCCGAGGCCGTGGGAGAGCGCGCTGTCGAGGTTCTGGCGGGTGACGACGCCGACCAGCTCGCTGTCGCCCTGTACCGGCATCGCGTTGATGCGCAGCCGAACCAGCCGCTCCTTGGCCGCCGCCACGCTGGCGTTGGCCGGGCAGGTGTGCAGGTACGGGGTCGCCAGCGCCGCGGCCGTCCAGCCGGCGCCGAGCGCCTCGCGCACCGCGGCGAGCAGCGCCTCGGCGATCTCGACGGAGCCGCGGCCGCGCACCCGCGCGGCCGCGGCGGTGGCGTGGCCGCCGCCGCCGAGCGGCGCAAGGAGGCGGCCGGCGTCGACCGCGGGATGGGTGGAGCGGGCGATCACCACGATCTGCGGCGGCGCCTCGAGCAGCGCCAGCACCAGCGGCAGGTCGAAGATTTCGGCGTAGCGGTGGATGACGTACGCCGCCTCCTCGACGTGCTCGCTCGGGCGCGCGACCGTGACCACGACGCGGGCGCCGCCGACGCGGTGCTCGGCCGCCCCCTCGACGAGCTGGTTGAGCAGCTCGAGCTGCGCCGGCTCGAGCGGCCGCAGCACGTAGCGCCGCACCCACTCCAGGCGGGCGCCGCGCTCGACCAGCCACGCCGCCGCCGTGATGTCCGCCGGCGTGGTGTCGGCGTACGTCAGCCCGCCGGTGTCCTCGTAGATCCCGAGCAGCAGGAGCGAGGCGGTGTGGGCGTCGGGCGTCACGCCGCGCCGCTCGAGCTCGCCGACCATCACGGTGCAGGTGGCGGCCACCGGCGCCGTCACGAGCTCGGCGTGTGCCAAGCCGTCGGCGCCGTCGGGGTGGTGGTCGAAGACGCGCACCGGGCAGCCGGCCGCCGCTATCAGCTCGCCGACCTCGCCGAGGCGGCGCAGCGACGAGCAGTCGACCACCGTCGCGTGCTCGATGCGCGCGCGCCGCAGGTCGCGGAGGCGCACCTCCCGCAGCTCGGCCGGCTCGGCGGCGAGGAAGCGGCGGACGCCGGCCTCCTGCGAGCCGGGGAAGACGATGCGCGCGGAGGGATCGAGCACCAGCGCGCCGGCGGCGGCGCCGAGCGCGTCGAAGTCCGCGCCGAGGTGCGTGGTGATGATCCGCACGCCTTGCAGTGTACTGCGTCGCCCGCCGCCTACCCGCGCCCGGTTCGCGCCCCCGCCCTCCGACGTTGCGCCGGAACGCGTGCGGCGGAACGCGTGCGGCGGTTGACAACGAGCGGGCGCCGGGCGACCCTTGCCGCCGACTCGTCCGAGGGCACGGGAGGCGCGAGCGATGAGCGGAACCGCCGGCACTTTCGCCGCATTCACGCTGGACTCGATCTTCTTGCAGACCAGCGACAGCCTGATGTACCGGGCGCACCGCACCGCGACCGGTGAGCCGGTGCTGCTGCTGGTGCCGGCGATGCCCGAGGAGTGGGAGGAGGCGGCGCGCTTCCGCGACCGCTTCATCGCCCGCGCCCGCGGCGTCCGCGCCCTCCACCACCCCGGCATCCTCGACATCCGCGAGATCGGGCACGACCAGGCAAGCGGCATGCCGTACATCGCCTACGAGGCGGTCGAGGGGAAGGACCTGCACGAGCTCACCGCGCGCGGCCGCCGCGTGGCGGACGCCGACCTTGCGCTCGCCGGCGCCGCGGTCGCCGACGCGCTCGACCACGCCCACGCGGCCGGCTTCGTCCACGGCTCCCTCACGCCGTCTTGCGTCATCGTTACCCCGGACGGCGGCGCGAAGCTGGCGGGGTTCGGCATCGAGCCCGTCCCCGGCTCGCGGACCGACATGCGCGGGCACGCCGTCGGCAGCGGCAGCTACGCTTCGCCCGAGCAGATCATCGGCGGGGTAGTGGACGGGCGCTCCGACCTGTTCTCACTCGGGCTCATCCTCTTCGAAGCGGTGACCGGCCAGCACCCGTTCCTCGCGGCGCCGCCGCGCGACGTGCGCGACCGCATCGTCCAGGACGAGGCGCCGCTGCCGAGCAAGATCCGCCCCGAGACCCCCGGCGGCTACAACACCGTCCTCTTCAAGCTGCTGCAGAAGGACCCGGCCAAGCGCCCGGCGCGCGGCGCTGAGGTTGCGCAGTCGCTGCGCGCGCTGCACGAGCGGCTGCTCCACGCGCCGACGCCGGCCGCCGCGCCGCCGGCCGGCGCGGCGGCCGCGCACACCCCGGCCGCGCGCGCGGCGCGGCCGCCCCGCGGCGTGCCCCAGGTCGCGCTGGCCGCCGGCGCGGCGGCCGTCGTGATCGCGGCGGCCGTCGCGTTCCTCGTGCTCCGGAGCCCTGAAGCACCTCCGGCGCCGGTCGCCGCCGCTCCCACGGCCTCCCCTGCCGACGTCGAGCGGCTGGCGGGCGAGGTCGAGGCCGCCCTGCGCGCGGAGGACTTCCGGAGGGCCGAGCGCCATCTCGCCGCGCTCCGCCAGCTCAGTCCGCTCGACGAGCGCGTGCTCGACCTCGGCAAGCGCGCGCGCGACCTCAGGTCGGCCAAGGCGGACCGCCTCTACGCAGAGGGCGTCGCGCTCGCGCGCCAGCAGAAGGTGCAGGAGGCCAGGCAGCGCTTCAACGCTGTGCTCGAGGTGGATCCCGAGTACGTCGACGCCAGGGACCGCCTCGACGAGCTCACGGAGCACCGCGCCGCGCCCGGCCTTCCCGGCGGCGCCCCGGCGGCCGGCGGCGGCGCACCGGCGGTGCGCCAGCGGGTAGCGCCGACCGAAGCTCCGAAGCGGCTCCTCCACGTCCTCTTCCGCTCGCCGCTGGCGAAGGGCGAGGTGCGCTTGTCCGTCGACCACCGGCCGCTGCCGGCGATCGCGATCGACCTGCCGCCGGCCGAAGGCGGCGGCGTGCTGGGCAGCGTGCAGCGCACCTACGAGATGCCGCACGGCACCCACCAGGTGCTCGTGACGCTCGTCAACGAGCGCGGCAACATCCTCGGCGAACAGACGTTCGTGCTGCAGTTCGAGGCCGGCCGCGAGCACCGGGTCACGGTCGAGATGGCGTCCGCGCGGGCGGTGCCGCGGTTCACCGCGTCCGCGCTGCGGTGAGCGCCGCGGCGCCGGGAGAGCCGGGGCGCGAGGGCCGCCGGGAATGCCCCGGCCATCGCACGTGATTTCCGGTGGAGGGCGGCCGTTCTCGGCCCTCAAGGAGGCTGCTGGTGAGAGTCCGTGAGCTCGGTATCGCGGCGGCGGTTCTGGGTGTCGCGATCGCGTGGGCTTCGGCCCAGGAAGGCGCGTTGTCGTACGCGCGCGACGTCGAGCCGATCTTCCTCGCCCGCTGCGGCGACTGCCACGGCGCGGAGAACCCGAAGAAGGGGCTCGACCTCTCGGCCGGCAACGGCCTCGCCAACATGCTCGACCGCCCGAGCCGGGAGGTCGACGGGGTGCCGCTGCTCAGGGCCGGCGACCCGGCGGGCTCCTACCTCTGGCAGAAGCTCACCCACTCGTCGTCCGAAGGCAAGGGGATGCCGCGCACGATGTTCGGCGCCGAGAAGCTGCCGCAGGCCCAGCTCGACCTCATCGAGCGCTGGATCCGCGACGGCGCGCAGCCGTAGCTATCGTCCGACGAGCAGCCGGAGCAGGCCGAGCGGCGAGACGACGCGCTCGACCGGGAGCGTGCCGGCGATGACCGCCGCCACCCGCCGCTGCGCCCCAGGATGCTGCGCCCTGGCAACCAGCCAGCGCACCAGGCGCGGGTAGCGCAGAAACCGCTCGCCGAAGCGCCAGGCGCGAAAGTCGGCGCGGTAGCGGCGCAGCATCGTGCGGCGGTACGCCGCCGCGCCGCCGGCCGAGGCGTCGGCGAGCAGGCAACGACCGGCGGCGATGCCGCTTGACAGCGACGGCCCGATCCCCTCGCCGGAGAACGGGCGGGTCAGACCGGCGGCGTCGCCGACGGCGACGAGGTTGGCGCGCGCGAGCGGAAGCGCCGGAAACGAGGTGAGCAGCGGCGCGCCGCGCGGCGGCGACGACCACGCGGCGCCGCCGAGCTCGCGCAGGAACCGTCCGCCCGCCTGCACGAGGGAGCCGGCGTGGCGGCTGTCGTGCGGCAGGCCGCAGCCGACGTTCCACTCGTCGCCGCCGGTGCAGAACGCCCAGGCGTAGCCGCCCGTGAGGTCGGCGCGCAGGTCGAGGAGGAGCTCGTCGCGCGGCAGCCCGGAAAGACGCGCGTAGCCGCGCACCGCGACCGCCGGCCGCCCGCCGCCGCCGAGGCCGGCGAGCTCGCGCGGGCCGCGCGCCGCGCCGGTGGCGAGCACGAAGGCGCGCGCGGCGACCGTCGTCTCGCCCGCGGCCGTACGCAGACGCGCTCCCACGAACCGGCCGCCGCTGCGCTCGAATCCAACGAGCGTCGCGCCCGTGAGCAGCTCGGCGCCGGCGACGGCGGCTCGCCCGGCGAGCAGCGCGTCGAGCACGGCGCGCCGCACCACCGCCCCGTCGGCGGGCACCCGCACGGCGCCGGCGCCGGCGTCGCGCAGGCGCAGCGCGGCGATCGGGTGGCCGGCCCGCCGCACCTCGCGCTCGGCGCCGAGCTCCGCCAGCGCCGCCACCGCATCGGGGAGGAGCCCGTCACCGCACACCTTGTCGCGCGGGAAGACGGCGGCGTCGGCGAGCACGACGCGGGCGCCGCCGGCGGCGAGCACCGCGGCCGCCGCGCTCCCGGCCGGCCCGGCGCCGACGACGAGGACGTCCGCGCGCACTGCCCTACCCGGCCCCGGACCCGTCGGCACGCTCCGCGGCCGGCGAGCATCCGCTCGCGGTACGGCACCTCCCTGCGCCGCGCGCTCCGCGGCTCACCGCGAGACCACGATCTTGTCGAGGACCGTCGAGCCGCCGCCTGGCGCGATCAGCGTCAGCCGCAGCCAGTGCTTCCCCGGTCCCGGTGGCGGCGGCAGCGCAATCACCCAGTCCTTGCTTCCCTTCACCGGAACGTGGACCGGGGAGGCGCCGCGCCATTGCGCCGCCAGCGTTGCACCGCGCTCGGCGCCGCCCTCCAGCCACCCTTGGAGGGCGAGCGCGGCGTTCCCCGGGGTGCGCAGCGGCACCTCGACCATCGCCTGGTTCCACAGGCGCCAGCCGTTGCGGAAAGCGAACCGCGACATCTGCCCCAGCGGCGGGTGCAGCGTCCCGCCGTAGGCCACGACCTGCGGGTCCTCGAGCTCGACGATGCTGTCGTAACGCGTGGCGAGCGCAACGACCAGCCCGGCGCCGAGCAGGAGGAGCAGCGAGACAGCGCCGCGGCCGGCCAACCGGACGGCCCCCGGCGAGCGGCGGGACAGCCACACCACCGCGGCGGCCAGCACTGCGGCGATGAACGGCCACGCGATCGTCGCCGGCGACGGCCGCAGGAACGACGGGAACATGTGCAGCGCGGACGCCGCGAAGCGGGCCGCCAGCATGTCGGAGAGCCAGAACCCGCCGTCCCCCGGGTTGAACCCCAGGTGCGGCCTCGTGAGAAACACCCACCACACCACGAACGTCGGCGGCACGAGCACCGAGGCGGCCGACCGCCACCGCCGCGCCGACTGCAGCAGCAGCGCGCCGGCCAGCGCCGCCATCGGCAGCAGCACCGCCAGATAGCGAGCGGGCGGCGAGTCGCCGCCGCGCCACTCGCGGTTGGAGAGCTGCGACAGCAGCGTCAGCAACCCGCCCATGAGCAGCGCGCGGTCGGCCGGCCCGCCGCGCCGCCACAGCAACGGCAGTCCGGCGAGCGCCACCAGCATCAGCGGCGCCGAGAACCCCAGCCCGCCCGCGGCGTCGAGCGCCTGCCCGCCGACCGAGGTGAGGACCTGTCGCAGGCTACGCGGCACCAGGTGGCTTGCCTGCCGCCGCCCCGGGATGGTGTCGAGGGCGGCGCCGAACCAGAAGATCGACAGCGCGATCGCGGCCGTGGCGGTCAGCACGGCGGCGAGGACGACGTTGCGGGAGGAGCGCAGCGCGAGCCGCCGCGGCAGCCACGCCGCCATCGCCAGCGGCAGCGTCACCAGCACCAGGCGCGTCTTGATCCACGCCGAGAGCACGGCGGCCGCCGACGCCAGCAGCGGCCGCGGCGGCGACGCCGCGGCGAGCGTGAGCGCGACGGCGGCCAGCAGGATGCCCGGCACCTCGGCCCATACCTGCGTGGCGTAGGTGGCGAGCGGGTACGAGAGCAGCATCAGGACGACGACGATCGTGACGCGGCTGCCCGGCACGCCGAGCGCCCGCACCCGCCGCGCCAGCAGCGCCGCCGCGAGCGCGGCGGCGACGCCGAGGAGCACCGCGGCGCCCGCTCGCCCGGCGACGAGGTAGCCGGGCAGCAGCAGCATCGCAAGCACCGGCGAGTGCAGGAACCACCCCTTCGGCGTGACGAAGATCGCGTTCTCCGGGTGGCGCTCGACGTCGTAGTTGTTGGCGAGGTCGAGGTCGAGGTCCTGGCGCAGCGACTTGAGCAGCAGCAGGTGGTACCCCTCGTCGCCGACCGGCGGCGTGAGGTGCGGCGTCGCTGCGGCGAGCGGCACCAACAGCGCCGTCGCGGCCAGCGCCACGCGACCGCGGACCAGCCACAGCCGCGCCGCCGGCGCCCAGGCGGCGAGCAGCGCCGCCATCGCCAGGTCGACCGCATGGCGCTCGCCGAGCAGGCGCAGCGGCTCCACCGGCATGCGCGCCACCAGCGAGCCGAGCGCCAGCACCGCCCAGGGCACCCAGGCGCCGGGCGCCCGCCACGTCCCGGACACCCCCTGGAGCAGCGCCACCGCCGTGGCGGCGGCGAGCAGCCACAGCGGCAGCGCCCAGTCGCGCGGCGGCGTCGGCGCCGACGGCCCGGCGGTGGCGACCGACAGCACGACGCTCGGCGGCAGCGACGGCTGCCGCCGCACAACCGGCTTCACCCCGCGTCCCACCGGCCCGGAGAGCTGCCCTGAAACCGCCCACACCGTCTCCCCGCCGATCCCCGTGGGGCGCCACACAGGCCGTTCGGGAAGCGTATGCGCCACGATGCCGACGACATCGGCGCGCTCGTGCGCCCACTCCGCCGCCTCGACGCCGAGCCGCACCGGCACCCGACCGGCGCCGACCTCGATGAACGCCACCACCGTCCCCTGGCGCAGCGCCGCCGCGTTGGCGAGGTTGATCTCCGCGATGTACAGGCCATCCTCGCCGGGCGGCAGCTCGAGCGACGGCGCGGCAGCGGTGAGCTCGACCTGGGCCCGGTCGGGCGGCGGCGGGTGGAGCGGACCGAGCGCGAGTGTCGCCAGCAGCCACACCGCCCCGGCGCCCGCCGGCGGCAGCAACGGCGACAGCGCGGCGGCGCCGGCGACCGCGAGCAGTGCGAGAAGCCCCGCTTGCGGCAGCGCCCGGCCGAGGCCGAGGCCGCCCCACGGCGCCAGCGAGGCGGACAGCAGCGCCGCGATCGCGGCTGCGGGCAGCCACCCGCGCGCCACCCGCTCGCCGCCGCGCGGCAGCGCGGTGCCGAAGAGCGTCGAAGCCCACGCCGCCAGCGCAGCCGTCAGCGCCAGCAGCGCGTGGCGCTCGAACGGCAGCGTGCCGGCGAGGGCGGCGGCGGCGATCGCCGCCGCGGTGCTCCGCCAGCGCGCCGCCGACCACGCGATCAGCGCCGTGGCTCCCGCTGCGACCAGCGCCGCGCCGGCGCCGAGCCCGACCAGCCCGAGACCGGTGGCGGCGCGCGCCGCCAGCGCCAGCGCAATCACCACCGCGCGGCGCTCGCGCTCGCCGCTGCGGGCGCGAGCCAGCGCCGAGGACGCGGCCGCGAGCAGCGCCAGCACGAGCAGCGGCGGCACCAGCATGCGCCGCATCGTGGGGTCGGCGACCAGCGTCAGCGCGAACGCCGGCGGGATCAGCAGCGCCTCGGCTGCGCGCCGCCGCCACCCCGCCGGATCCCACCAGCCGGAGGCGCCGAAGCCGATCAGCGCGGCGGCCGACGCCCACGCCGCCTCGACCGGCGGCACCGCGGCGATCGCCGCGAGCACCGCGGCGAGGAGCGCGAACGCCGCGGGTGCAGCCAGCGCCGCCCCGCGGGCGGCGGCGAGGCCGGACGGCAGGGCTGCCGCGACCGGGAAGACACCGGGCGCGTCCGGCGGCTCCGGAGACGGCCCGATGGCGGCCGCGACCGGCGGGGCGACGTCGCTCATGGCGGGAAATGGTAGCAGTGCCCCGGCGGATCTCCCGCCGCCGGGGAATCGCACGCCGCTAAGATGCATTGTCACCGGGGGACGAGATCATCGCGAGACCGTCCGCACCGCGGTCGAGGAGGGAAGCCGAGGATGCGAGCAGAGGAGATCCGCGCGGCGCTCGAGGCGATCCTGCCGCACGTCGAGCGGCCGGGCCGCTACCTCGGGCTGGAGCGCAACCAGACGGTGAAGCCGTGGGACGCGGCGCGCGTGCGCCTGCTCCTCGCCTTTCCCGACGAGTACGGGATCGGCATGTCGCACCAGGGGACCCGCATCCTCTACCACATCGCCAACGCGCGCGCCGACACGCTGTGCGAGCGGACGTTCGCCCCCTGGCCGGACATGGCGGCGGCGATGCGGAGCAGCGGCGTGCCGCTGTACTCGCTCGAGTCGTACCGCCCGGCGGCAGAGTTCGACGTCATCGGGATCACCCTGCAAAGCGAGCTCAACTACGTCAACGTGCCGTACCTGCTCGACCTCGCCGGCATCCCGAGACGCGCCGCCGACCGTGGCGGCGGTGTCCCGCTCGTCGTCGGCGGCGGCCCGTGCATGGCCAACCCCGAGCCGGTCGCCGACTTCTTCGACGTGCTGGCGATCGGCGACGGCGAGGTCCTGCTGCGTGCGCTGCTGAACGCGGTTCGCGACGCGAAGGCCTCGGGCGCCGCGCGCTCCGAGCTGCTGCTCGCGCTCGCCGCGGCGCCGGGCCTGTACGTGCCGCGGCTCCACCGCTGGACGCCGGGCGCGTCACCGGCGCGGGGCGGCGCGTGGGAGGCGCTCGACCCGGCCGCGCCCGCCCGCGTCGAGCGCGTGTTCGTCGAGCGCCTCGACCCCGCCGACGTGCCGCCGGCGCCGCTGGTGCCGGCGGTCGAGGTGGTGCAGGACCGCCTCGGCATGGAGGTGGTGCGCGGCTGCACGCAGGGGTGCCGTTTCTGCCAGGCCGGCTTCTGGTACCGCCCGGTGCGCGAGCACGACCCCGAGACCGTGCTGCGCACGATGACCGCCCACGTCGACGCCACCGGCTACGAGGAGGTCGGCCTGCTCTCGCTGTCCACCGCCGACTACTCGCAGATCGAGCCGCTCGCCTGGCACCTCGCCGAGCAGCTCGCACCGCGGCGGGTCGGGGTGTCGCTGCCGTCGCTGCGCGCCGAGTCGTTCTCGGTCGCGGTCGCCGACGCGGTCAGCCGGGTGCGCAAGTCGGGGTTCACCTTCGCGCCGGAAACCGGCTCCGACCGCCTGCGCCGCGTCATCAACAAGACGTTCACGAACGCCGATATGATCGAGGCCGCCGAGGTGGCGTTCCAGCGCGGCTGGAGCCTGATCAAGGTGTACGCGATGATCGGCCTGCCGAGCGAAACCGACGACGACCTCGAGGAGCTCGCCGCGCTCGCCGAGGGGATCCTCGAGGCCGGGCGGCGCGTGTGCAACCGGCGCGCCGAGGTCAAGGTCTCGGTGGGGCCGTTCGTCCCCAAGGCGTGGACGCCGTTCCAGTGGGAGCCGTTCGTGCCGCCGGAGGAGCTCGAGCGCCGCATCGGCGTGCTGCGCGACCGGTTCCGCCGCATCCGCGGCGCCACGCTCACCTGGAACGCGCCGCGCGAGTCGGCGCTGGAGGCGATCCTGTCGCGCGGCGACCGCCGCCTCGGCGCGGTGATCGCGCGCGCCCACGATCTCGGCGCGGTGTTCGACGGCTGGGGCGAGTGGCTCAAGCTCGACGCCTGGGAGCAGGCGCTCGCCGAGCACGGCGTCGACGTCGCCGCCGAGCTCGGCCCGCGCGACCTCGACGCCGTGCTGCCGTGGGACGTGATCGACGCGCGCGTGCGCAAGGGGTATTTCAAGGCGGAGCGGCGGCGCGCGTTCCTGGAGTCCGCGACCCCCGACTGCCGCTGGGGCGACTGCATGCGCTGCGGCATACCCGGCGACGGCCTCGACACCCAGCTCGCGCCGCCGACGCTCCCCATCGTCGGCGAGGAGGCGCCCGAACGGGCGCGGGCGCGCAACGCCGCGTACCGCCTGCGACCGCTGCCGCGCACGCTCCCCGAGCCGGCGCCGCTCACCCAGCCCGAGCGCGTCGCGCGCTACCGCTTCACCTTCGCCAAGCGCGGCGGCGCCCGCTTCCTCTCGCACCGCAACGTCATGGACGTGCTCGAGCGCGCGCTGCGCGCCGCCGCCGTGCCGGTGCGCTACACCGAGGGGTACAACCCGCACATCCGGCTGTCGATGGGCCCGGCGCTGCCGCTCGGCGCCGAGGCGCTGGGCGAGCCGTTCGACGTCGAGTGCCACGGCGAGGTGACGGCGGCGATGCTCGCGCGCGCCAACGAGGTGCTGCCGCTCGGTCTCTCGCTGCTCGCCGCCGAGCGCCTCCCCGACGGTGCGCCCTCGCTCGGCAAGGCCGTCGCTACCGCGACGTTCCGCTTTTCGCGCCCCGGCGGCAGCGAGGGGTGGCCCGCCGCGCCGGCCGGCGAGCTCCCCGGCGCGCTGGCGTGGACGGTGGAGGGCGGCGACCTCGTGGTCACCGCCAACGCACGCCAGTCCGACGGCCCCACACCCGGCGCCCGCGCCCTGCTGGCCGCCGCCGGCGTCCCCGAGGACCGCATCGCCGACGTGCGCGTCGTCCGCGAAGCGCTGGCCTTCTCGGCGTGAGTACCAGCAGGAGCAACCGCTGACTGCCGACGGCAGGCGGCCGGTCAGCCCACCGCCATGCGCCGCCGCGCCGCACGGGTGTCGTTCCGAGCTGGGCACGCCGCGTCGCGGCGGCCGGGCGAGGCGGGAAACCGCCGGGAGGGCCGGCGCCCTCGCCGGCCCGGACCCCGCCCGCGCGGGCGCGGGCGCCCGCGCGCCCGACGATGGGCGGGCGCTCCGGTTCTGCGGGAGCGAGCCGTGCCGCGGGCGCGGCGAGGGAGGAATCGCCGGGCCCGGGAGGTCGGTCGAGACGCCGGCAACCCTATTCTTCGGCCGGCGTCACCGCGAGCGCGACGCGCGGGGTGCCGGAACCGTTGAGGCCGAACCACAGGACGTCGGCGGCGACGAGGTCGAGCTCGAGCAGCCAGCGGCCGGGCGGCGGCGCCGGAACGTGTACCTCGCGCTCCACGGTCTCGCCCGGGGCCACCGCACGGCCGTCGCCGCCGGCGAGCGGCTCCCAGTGGAAGGAGTGGCGAGCGATCACGCCGTGCTCGTCGTACAGGTGCGCGCCGAGCCACACGCCGCCGGGGCCCACGGCGTGCGGGCGCCACGTCGAGGTGCCGGCGTTGGCCGCTTTCACGCGGAGCGCCACCTCCTCTCCGGCGCGCACGGTGGCCGCCGCCGGCGCGACGGCCAGCCGGGCGCGCAGGCCGGCGCGGTACTCGGCGGCCGACTGCGGCGGCGCGCCCTTGTACAGGAAGAACGTGCGGCGCTCCGCCATGAACTGCCGTGACGCCGCGGCGAACCGGGCCGCCGGCTCGCCGCCGGCGAGCAGCTCGACGTACTCGGGCAGCGAGAGCAGCAGCCCGGGCACGCTGAACGCCGCCAGCCGCAGGTCGGTGAAGCCGGCGGCGAGGGCGTGGTCCCGGATCTCCTCGATGCGGATGTCGTTCTCCACAACGCCGAACGTGCGCATCTCGTACTGCGACTGCGGCGAACGCGAGTGGTCGGGGCCGGGCTCGGAGAAGCCGGCGACGCCGCCGGGACGCAGCACGCGCGCCAGCTCGGCGAGCACCTCGCGCTGGTTCGGCACGTGGTGGAACGCGTCGAGGCAGAGGATGCGGTCGGCGCTCGCGTCCGGCAGGTCGAGGCGGCGCCCGTCGAACGGCACGAAGCGCGGCGCCGGGCGGCCCCCGATCGGCGGCAGCCGGCGCAGCAGCTCCTCGCCGATCGCCAGCGCGGTGCGCGAGACGTCGACCGCAGTCACCCGCATCCCCATCTGGCACAGCATGCGCGTGGTCCAGCCGGTGCCGGCGCCGAAGTCGAGCACGTCGAGACCCGGAGCCAGCGCCAGCCCCTGCAGCAGCGTCGCGAAGGCGACGAGCAGCGCCGGCGCGTCCTCGGGTCCCGAGAACGGCTTGGCGAGGTGGTGGTCCCACGACGCGAGTTGCGCGAAGTAGCGCTCGGCGGTGGTGCACGCCTGCTCCACCGTCGTCTCGGCGAGCATCCGGCGGACGTCAACGGCGGCACCGCCGCCCGTTTCCTGCCCCGCTGCGTCGTCGGTGTCGCTCACAGTCTCGCCCGCGCCGCAGGATAGCAGCCAGGCCTGCGGGCGCCGTACCGGCGGGCGGGGCGCCTGCTACGCTTCCCCCATGAGTGTGCACCCCGGGGTTGATCCCGTGCTCGCCGAACCCCGCCGCCGGCACGCGCCCGCGGCGCCTGTCGCCGTGCTGCTCCTGCTCGCCGCCGCAGTCTCCGGCGGGATCGCGCGCGGGCAGTCGCCTCCCGCGACCGCAGCCGCGCCGAGCGCCGCCGCGCAACCCCGTGGGAACGGGACCGGCCGCGCGACGCCGCGCGACGCGCTGACCGGCTTCCTGGCCGCCGGCGAGGCCGGCGACTTCGCCGCCGCCGCGCGCTACCTCGACCTCGGCAAGGGCGTCGCCCGCCGGCCGCAGGGGGCGCCCGAGCGCCTCGCCCGCCGCCTCTACCTCGTTCTGCTCCACTTCAGCATCGACCCCGAGACGATCTCCAACGCGCCGCTCGGCTCCGGCGTGGCGGAGGACGGGAAGCCGGTCGAGAAGGTCCTCGTCGCCGCCGCCCGCGGCCGCGATCTCCCGGTCGTGCTCGAGCGGGTCGCCGGCGAGGGCGGCGAAGGCGTGTGGCTGATCTCGGCCGGCACGGTCGCGACGATCGACGCGCTGTATCGCGCGCACGGCTACGCCTGGATCGGCGACCACCTGCCTTCGTTCTTCTTCTCGTGGTCGTTCCTCGGCATCCAGCTCTGGCAGTGGCTGTCGCTCGTGATCGCGCTCTCCCTCGGCTACGCCCTGGCACGCGGCATCGCGCGAGTGCTGCTGATCGCGCTCGCAGCGGTCGCACGGCACACCGCGCTGACGTGGGACGACGCGCTGGTTCGCGCCCTCGACGGACCGCTGGCGGTCGTCCTCTGGGGCCTGACGCTGACCACCACGGCCGCGTGGGCGGGACTGCCGACCGGCGCCGCCGCGGTCAGCCGCCTGGTGTGGCGTCTGCTGACACTCGCGGGCATCGGGTGGCTCCTGTTCCGCGTGTGGGACGGCGTCGTCGAGAACGTGCGACGGCGCGCCGACGAGACCCGCCCGATCACCCTGGGCTACCTGCCGATCATCTCGCGTACCGGGAAGTTCTTCATCGCCCTGATCGTGGCTCTCATCGGGCTCGACGTGATCGGCATCAATGTGGTGGCGATGCTCGCCGGTCTCGGCATCGGCGGCATCGCGATCGCGTTCGCCGCGCAGAAGACGATCGAGAACATCTTCGGCGCCGTCACGATCGCCGGCGACCACCCGTTCAAGGTCGGCGACTTCGTCACCGCCGCCGGCGCCACCGGCACCGTCGAGGAGATCGGCCTGCGCTCGACCCGGCTGCGCACCCTCGACCGCATGGTGGTGACGATCCCGAACGGCCTGCTCGCGGCCGGGACGATCGTCAACCTCACCGAGCGCGACCGCTTCCTGTACAACCCGCGGATCGGCGTCCGCTACGAGACCACCGCCGACCAGCTCACCTTCATCGTCGACGAGATCCGCAAGGCGCTGATCCGCCACCCGCGGGTGTTCCAGGACTCGCACCGGGCGCGCTTCGCCGGCTTCGGCGCGTCTTCGCTCGACATCGAGGTGCTCGCGTGGGTGCTCGCCGACGACTTCCACGTCTTCACGGCGATCGCCGAGGAGCTCAACTTCGCGATCGCCCGCATCGTCGAGCAGGCCGGGACGTCGTTCGCGTTCCCGTCGCAGACGCTCTACCTCGGCCGCGACGCGGCGCCCGGGGCGCAGCGCGCGGCGGAGGTCGCCGCCGAGGTCGCCGCCCGCCGCGAGCGCGGCGAGCTGGCCGTTCCCGAGCCGCCGCCCGGTCTCGCCGAGGCGCTCCGGCGTCAGAACAAGATCGAGCCGTAAACACCGTAGCTGCCGCGGCCGACCGTCGGCAGCACGACCCAGGCGACACCGGCGGGGGAGGCCTCGCGGCGCATCTGTCGCTTCGCCACCCAGCTTCCGACGCCCACGCCGATCAGCGCGCCTGCGACCAGGTCGGACGCCCAGTGGCGGTCGAGGTAGAGACGCTCGACGCCGATCAGGCCGGCGAGCCCCCACGAGACGCCTTCGACCCAGGGTTTCTCGGTGTGGGCGGCGATCACCGCGGCGATCGTGAACGCCTGCGCCGCCTCACCGGACGGGAACGACTGGTCGTCGGAGAACGGGTCGAAGTGGGTCGGCCCGAGCTCCTCGTCCGGGCGGGCGCGGCCGACCACCTTCTTGAGCACGGGGGTGATAAGGACGGTGGAGAACAGCGTCGCCTCGACGCCGTCCTTGCCGATTGCGACCAGGCTGGGCTCGTCGGCGAGCGCGCCGCCCACCCACAGGCCGGCGAGCAGCAAGGCCGGGCCGACACGGTGGCCGAGCGGCCGCAGCGTCTCGGCGGCGTCGTCGCCCTCCTCGCTGCGGTAGCCCTGCACGAAGTCGCGGATTTCCTCGTCGAACGCCATCGTGCCGCCGACCGCGAGCGCCGCGACGCCGAGCGTGCGCCAGTCGCGGCCGTCGAGGTGGGCGGGGCGGGCGGCGAGCGCCTTCAGGTCCGCCCACAGCCGCTTGCCGTAGCCGAGCTCTACCGGCTGCTCCTGCTCCTGCGGCGGCGACGGCCGCTCCTGCGCCGCCGGCGCGGCCACCTGCGGCTCCTCGGCCCCGGCGCGGACCGCTCCCGCCGCGAGGACGAGAGCCAGCGCGGCGGCACGGCGCGCACGGGGGCGGTTCACAGACGGACCTCGAGGCCGACGGCGAGTCTCGCCTCGCCGAGCTCGATCCCCGGCCAGTACGCCTGCTCGAGCTCGAACGAGAGAGCCAGCGCCGGCGTCAGGTCGACGTCGACCGCCGCGTGCGCGGTGACGGCGACCTCGACGCCGGCATCGACCCCCTCGCCCGCCTCGTCGACGAGGAGCGCGTTGCCCTCGTCGCTCCAGCCTCCCGCGGCGGCCCCGGCGCCGACCCGCCAGCGCCAGAGGTCGCCGCCGCGCCGCACCCGCTCCCAGCGGGCGCCCACGTCGAGCACCCACCTGCCGCGCTGGTTGCCGGGGACGCCGCCGAGGTCGGAGTACAGCCCGGACTCGTGCGAGGTGGCGCCGAGTAGCACGCCGACGCGGTCGCCGTGCCCGCCGAGCTCGCGCTGCGCCGCGAGACGCCAGCGCGGCGCGCGCTGGAGGGCGAGGTCGCAGCCGGCGAGCGCGCCCGGCCACGACGAGCTCCACGCCCAGCCGGCCGACCACGGCGAGGCGCCGCTCCCGGCCCCGCCGTCCGGGCGGGCGGCCAGCAGCAGCGACAGCTCCTCGGTCCGGGGCCCGGCCCAGTCGCCGCGCCGCGCCGTGACGCGCAGCGCCGCGCCCGCCGACAGCCGCACGTCGATCCCGCCCTCGACGAACCACGCGAAGCCGCCCCTGCCGCCGCCGGCGGCGCCGCCCGCGCCGGCGCGCAGCAAGGGCGTCACGGCGCCGAGATCGAGGTCCACGCCGCCGGTCGCGGCCAGCGCACCGAGCGCGAGGTCGCGCTGGCTGGAGTTGTACTCGGTGAACAGCACCGAGAGCTCGCCCCCGGCCACCAGGCGGAGCGCGCCCGCGCGCGCGAGCCCGCGCTCGCCGGCGAGGCGGAGCCCGCTCGCGTTGTCGAGGTTGCCGCGCTCCCAGTCGGCGTCGTCGCACGCCGTGTCGGTACACGCCTGGGTGTGGCCGTGCACCCCATCGGTGAGGAAGCGGTGGCTGAAGCCGCCGCCGACCACCCGCCACGGCGAGACCTGGCAGTGGGCGAGCGCCGCGCCGGCGAGCAGCGCCGCCGCGGCCGCCGTCGCACGCGCGCCCGAGCTCACTCCTTGTCCTTGACGAACACCGACAGCAGCGTGGTCACGACGCTCACGATCACCCCGCCCCACAGCGCCGGCCAGAACCCGGCGACCGAGAAGTCGACGCTGAGCGACTGCGCGATGCGGGCGGCGAGCAGCAGCATGAGGGCGTTGATCACCAGCGTAAACAGGCCGAGCGTGAGGATGATCAGCGGGCAGGTGAGCAGCTTGAGCAGCGGCCTCACCAGCGCGTTGACGACGCCGAGCGCCGCGGCCATCACCGCGTACGCCACCCAGGCGTCGCCGCCGACGTGGATCCCCGGCACCAGCCACGCCGCCGCGAGCAGCGCCAGCACGATGATGACCCAGCGGGTGATCAGCTTTCCCATCGTGACCTCCTGCGGCGGATTATCCCCTACATCAGTGGGGAGGTCTCGCGACCTCCCCTCGCCCGCGAGGTAGATCATCACCAGCCGCGGGCGGGGCGCCACTCGTCGACCACCTGGTCGCCGCGGACGACGAAGTAGCGGTCGTGAAGCGCCGCCGCGAGGCAGGAGTGGTTCGGCGCCACCAGCACCCTGGCGCCGATCGGCTGCGCTGCGACCGCCTCCGGCTCGCCCCGCACCTCGCCGTGCTCCTGGCTGAGCGCGGCCAGCGCGAGGCCACGGCGAGGACGCCGCGACAGCGGGTCGAGGAGGACGCCGTAGCCGCAGTCCGGGCGCACGTGTCGCGGCCCCTCGTCCTTCGAGAGCGCGAGGGCGCCGGCGTCGAGCAGCAGCTCGCCGCGCGCCGGGTAGCTGCCGATCACCGAGGCGAGCACGAAGAACGCCACGTCGTCGAGCGTGCAGCTCCCGATGGCCGCCTGGAACGCGTCGAAGAACGCGTAGTTGCCGGGGCGTACCTCGGTGATGCCGGCAAGCTCCGTCGCCGCGCACATCGTCGGCGTCGAGCCGACGCTCACCTCGCCGACCGCGACGCCCGCCGCGCGCACCTTCTCGGCGAACGCGACGGTGACGTCGCGCTCCTGCGCCGCCACCACCGCGATCTCTCCGGCGTCGCGGGCGTGGTAGGCGTGGCCGGCGTGCGTGAGCACCCCCGCGAGGTCGAGATACGGCGACGCCGCCAGGCGGGCGGCGAGCGCCACGCTGGAGTCGGCCTGCGGGTCGACGCCGGCGCGGTGGTAGCCGCAGTCGACCTTGAGCAGCACGCAGAAACGCAGGCCCTGCGCGGCGGCGCACGCCTCGAGTTCGGCGGCCGCCGCCTCGTGGTCGAGCAGCAGCGTCACCCGCTCCACGCGGCGCGCCAGCTCGGCGGCGGCGGCGACGCGCGCCGGCGCGATCGGCACCGCGTAGGTGATGTCGGAGAAACCCGCCGCGGCGAACGCGTGCGCCTCGGCGAGCGTCGACACCGTGATCCCGCCGAAGTGGCCGCGCACCTGCAGCCGCGCCGCCTCGGCGCACTTGTGCGTCTTCACGTGCGGCCGCAGCCGCACCCCGAGTGCGCGCAGTCGCCCGCCCATCCGTTCGCAGTTGCGTTCCAGCCGGTCGAGGTCGACGACGGCGCAGGGCGTCGGCAGCTCGGCGATGTGCATGGGTGCAGGGTACCGCGGCGGCGGGCCGCCGGGCGCCGCTGCGGCGGCCTCCGGATGCGTCGGACCGGCCGCCGTTCCGCCCCGCTCCGATTGGGCGTGCGGCCGCTCCGGCCGCTGGACCGTCCCGCCCGCCGCGCCGCCGCGCCGCCGCGCCGCGGCCGCCCTATACTCCCCGGCCGGAGGTCGTGATGCCCTTCCGTTCGCTGCTTTTCAGCGGCTTCGCCGCGCTGGCGCTGGTCGCCGTCGCCGCCGCCGTCCCCGCCGCCGGTCCCGCCGGCAAGGTGCGCGAGGCGGTCGACCGGCTGGTCGCGAGGTACGGCCAGTCGCAGGCCGAGCGTATCCGCCGCGGCGTCCAGCAGGTCGCCGAGCGCTGGTGGGAGAGCGACGGCGACGACGCCGCATTCGTCGCGTTCTGCGAGGCCGGCTTCGTCGCGGAGGAGGCCGAGCTCGCGGCGGCGTTCGCGCGCATCGAGGCGGTGCTCGAGCAGGTGGACGGCCACCTCCACGAGGTGCGGCGGGAGCTGCTGACGCCGCTCGACCTCGATACCGGGCCGCTGTCGCGCGTCGACCGCCTGCTCGCCGACCTCAACCTCGGCGCCCACGTCGACGAAGATCTGTTCGCGACCCGTGTGGCGTTCTTCGCGCTGCTCAACTTCCCGGTCCACACGCTCGCCGAGCGGCTCGCGCTAGGCCCCGGGTGGGACCGCGAGACGTGGGCGCGGTCGCGCCTGCTGGACCGCTTCGCGCTGCGCGTGCCGGCCGCCGTCGGCCAGGAGATCTCGCGCACGCTGACGGCCGCCGACGAGTACATCTCCGGGTACAACGTGGCGCTCGACCGCGTGGTCGCCCCCGACGGCTCGCGGCCCTTTCCCGCGGGGCTGCGCCTGATCAGCCACTGGGGGCTGCGCGACGAGCTGAAGGCGCAGTACGGCCAGCCGGGCGGGCTCGCGCGCCAGCGCCTGATCCAGCGGGTGATGGAGCGCATCGTGCGGCAGGAGATCCCGCGCGACGCGATCGACAACCCCTCTGTCGAGTGGCGCCCCGACATCAACGGCGTCCGCCCCGCGGGAAGCGGCGGCGCGTTCGCCGGCGCCCCCCGCGAGGACGACGTCCGCTACGCAACGATGCTGCGGGTGTTCCGCGCGCTGCGCGCGGTCGACCGCTACGCGCCGACCGCGCCCACGGCGATCGCCCGCAGCTTCGAGATCGAACGCCAGATTCCGCTCGCACAGGCGCGCGCGCTGCTCGTCTCGGTGCTCGACTCGCCCGAGGTGCGCGACACCGCCGCGCTGATCCGCCGCCGCCTCGGCCGGCCGCTCGAGCCTTTCGACATCTGGTACGCGGGGTTCGGCGGGGCCGCGCGGCCGCCCGAGACCGAGCTCGACCGCGCCGTGGCCGCGCGCTTCCCCGCCCTGGCGGCGTTCCAGGCGGAGCTGCCGGCGGTGCTGGGCGTGCTCGGGTTCGCCCCCGAGCGGGCCGCGTTCCTCGCCGAGCGCATCGTCGTCGACCCGGCGCGCGGCGCGGGCCACGCGATGGGCGCCGTCCGCCGCGGCGACCGCGCCCACCTGCGCACTCGCGTGCCGGCAGGCGGCATGGACTACAAGGGGTACAACGTCGCGATGCACGAGCTCGGCCACAACGTCGAGCAGGTTTTCTCGCTCGACGGCATCGACCGCTGGGCGCTCGCCGGGGTCCCGGCCAACGGGTTCACGGAGGCCTTCGCGATGGTGTTCCAGCAGCGCGACCTCGAGGTGCTCGGCCTCGCCGCGGCGGGTACCGGCGCCGGCGAGGAGGCGCTCGCCGAGCTGTGGGCGACCAACGAGATCGCCGGCGTCGCGCTGGTGGACATAGCGGTGTGGGAGTGGCTCTACGCCCACCCCGACGCCACCGCTTCCGAGCTGCGCGAGGCCGTGCTCGACGCCGCGCGGCGGGTGTGGCGCGAGCACTACGCGAGCGCGTTCGGGGTTCCGGAGAGCGACATCCTGGCGGTCTACTCGCACATGGTCTCGTATCCGCTCTACCTGACCGACTACCCGCTGGGGCACATCATCGCGTTCCAGATCGCCGCCCGCCTGCGCGCCGGCGACTTCGGCGCCGAGGTCGAGCGGATGGCGCGGCAGGGGCGGCTGACCCCGGACGCCTGGATGCGCGGCGCCGTCGGCGGCCCGGTCTCCACCGCGCCGCTGCTCGCCGCCGCCCGCGCCGCGCTGGCCGCGGCGCAGAGCGAGCCGTAGAGGCGAGGAGACCCTTGCGGCGCGGCAACCGGAAGCCGACCGGGAGCGTATGGGAAGGCGAAGGCCGCCGCCGTCCGGTCGCGACCGGAGGAGCATCATGAGGGACACCGGCGCCACGCCGCCCTGGCGCACCGCCGCTGCGCTCGCCGCCGCGCTGCTGGCCGGCGTGCTGCCGGCGGGAGCGCAGCAGCCGCAGTTCGAGGAGCGCGTCGACGTCGTGCGGGTCGTGGTCGAGACGCGGGTGGTCGACGCGCACGGCGCGCCGGTCACCGGCCTCGGCCGCGAGGACTTCGCCGTCGAGGTCGGCGGCACGCGGGCGCCGCTCGAGACGGCGGCGTGGGTCGGCACCGCCTATGACCGCGAGGCGGTCGCCCAGGCGCTGCTGGAGGATCGCGAGATCCCGCTCGTCGCGCCGCGCCCCGCGCGCCTGATCGTCCTCCTCTACCAGCTCGGGTGGGACCGATCGCGGATCGTCGGGCACGTGCGCATGGGCCGGCACATCGGCCGTTTCCTCGACACCCTCGGTCCCGACGACCGCGTTGCCGTCCTCGCCTTCGGCTCGCAGCTCAGGATGCCGCTCGACTTCACCTCGGACCGCGAGGCGATCGACGAGGCGGTGACGGTGACCGCCATCCACCGCGACGTCGGCCGGCCGGGCGCCGCGGGCTCGCCGCCGCTCTCCGCCACCCTCGACTGGCGCGCCGCCGCGGCCGCCGCCACTCCCGAGGCGGCGCTGCTCGCCGTAGGGCGGGCGCTGCAGCCGATCCCGGGCCCCAAGACCGTGCTGTGGATCGGCTGGGGGCTGGGGGCGCTGCAGCGCACCGGGGCCGTTGGCGAGACCGCCGGCTACGGACCGGCGCTGGCGGCGCTGGCGCGCGCCCACGCCACGGTGTTCGCGCTGGACGTCACCGAGGCCGACTACCACTCGCTCGAGGAGGGGCTCAAGGAGGTTGCGGACGACACCGGCGGCACCTACGCGAAGACGCACCTGTTCCCCGAAATCGCGCTCGAGATGCTGGAGCGCACGCTTGCGGGCCACTACGAGCTGGTGTTCCCGGTGCCGGAGGGGCTCCCCGCCGGTGTGCACGAGGTCAAGGTGACCCTGACCAAAGGGAAAGGCCGCCTGCTCTACAACGGGCTGCTCGACGTGCGGCGGTAGCCTCGGCGGCCGCCGCCGCGCGGCCGGCCGCCCGGCGGCGGCTACGGCGCCATCACGACGCGGTTGCGGCCGGCGCGCTTGGCCTCGTAGAGCGCCGCATCGGCCGCCGCCAGCCACCGCTCGACGGAAGGCGCGCGGCTCGCGTCGAGCACGGCGAAGCCGATGCTGACGGTGAGCGGAATCTGCACCCCGCCGAGGTCGAGAGGCGGCGCCGCGATCGCGGCGCGGATCGCCTCGGCGCGTCGCGCTGCCTCGGCGTCGCCCACGCCGCGCAGCATGACGCCGAACTCCTCGCCGCCCAGGCGGCCGATCACGTCCGCGGCACGGACCTCGGAGCGGACGCGTGCCACGAGCTGGCGCAGCGCCTCGTCCCCCGCCGGGTGTCCGTGCTCGTCGTTGAGCCGCTTGAAGTGGTCGGCGTCGAGCACCAGCAGCGCCGCCGCGGGCTCGCCGGCGCCGGCGGCGGTGGCGTTCTCCAGCGCCGCCATGAAGGCGCGCCGTGTCGCCGCCCCGGTCAGCGAGTCGGTGCTCGAGAGCACGGCGAGCTCGCGCTCGCGGCGCCGGCCGGCGCGCAGCAGCAGCAGGAGCAGGACGCAGATGATCGCGAAGCTGCCGCCCGAGATGGCGACGAGGAGCAGGCGCGAGCGCTGCTTCGCGATCGACGCGTCGAGCCGCGCCACCTCGGCTTCCGCCACGGCGGTCCGGTAGCGCGCCTCCGCCTCGGCAAGCGCCTTGGCGCGCTCGGCCTCGGAAAGGAGCGCCACGGTCTCGACCGCGTTCGCCGCCGCCTGCTGCACCAGCTCGTTGTCGCCTGCCGCCTTGCCGACCTCGATCTGCACCAGGTAGAGCTGGGGCAGCGCCACCGCGTAGTCGATGCGCTTGGCGTCGTCGATCGCGCGCGCGATCGTCTCCCTGGCGGCGGCGTGCCGTCCGAGCAGCGCCAGCGCGTGCGCGATGTTCATGCGCGAGAGCACCGCATGCTGCAGCTTGCCGGCGGCCTCCTCGTGGCGCAGCGCGCTGGTCGACAGCGCGAGCGCCTGCTCCGGCTGCCCGGCCTGCAGGTAGTAGCCGGCGAGGTTGTCGTCCATCATGCTGCCCAGCGACGGCATGCCGGCGCGGACGAACGACTCCCGCGCCCGTTTCGCGAGGCGGATCGCCTCGCCGATGTTCTCCTGCTCGCCCGCGATCATCGCGAGGTAGTTGTCGATGCGGCCGAGCTGGTACAGGTCGCCGATCGGCTCCCACAGGCGCCGCGCCTCGGCGCAGTGGCGCGCCGCGAGGTCGACGCGCGTCGCCCGCGCGGCGACGTCGCACATCTCGGAGGCGGCGAACGCCCGCAGGCGCTCGTCGCCGGCGCTCCGCAGCGCCGCTGTCGCCGCCGTGGCCGCCTCGAGCGCGTCCGCCACCCGCCCGCTGTCGGCCAGCGCCTGCGCCCGCACGAGACCGGCGTAGGCGCCGGCGACGGCGTCGCCGCCGGCGGCGAGCGCCTCGAGACGCGCCGCCGCGCGGTCGACGGCCGCGCCGTCGGCGAGCAGCGTGCCGGCGCGCGCCATCCGCAGCACGATCTCGCGCCGCCAGTCGGGGTGGTCCGCCGCCCAGGCGCCGGCGAGCAGCTCCTCGCCGGTGCGCAGGCAGGCGGCGGGGTCCTCGACCGAGAGGATGCGGAAGGCGTCGAGCGTCACCGGCTCCTGCGCCGCCGCGGCCGCTGCGACGGCGACCGCGAGCAGGGCCGCGGGGAGCGGCGGCGGGCAGCGCCGGCGGCGGTGCGGAGCGGCCACCACGACGCGATGGTAACCGATGGCGGCATCACGCCGTCCGGAGCCCGACGGCCCCCGCGATCCTGCCGTCCGGCGCGAGGTCGAGAACGTCGGCGCCGCGCCGGGTGACGGAGCCGTCGGGGGCGCTACCATGCACGGGTTCGGAGGGAAGCACCCGATGGCACAGGCGCGCACGCTGCGGCTCCCCCACACGCTGATCCTGATCTACGCCATGGTCGTCTTGACGGTCGTCGCCACCTGGCTGGTCCCCGGCGGCGCCTACGAGCGGGTCGAGAAGGACGGCCGGACGATCCCCGTGTCGGGCTCGTTCCGCCTGGTCGAGGCGCAGCCGCAGGGGCTCGCCGCGCTGTTCGTCTCGCCCGCTCGCGGCTTCGTCGACGGCGCGCTGATCATCGGCTTCTGCTTCATCGTCGGCGGCGCGTTCGGGATCATCCAGAAGACCGGCTCGATCACGGTCGTCATTCACAGCCTCGCGATCTCGTTCTCGCGGCGGCCGGGGCTGCGGCGACTCCTGATACCGGTGATCATGCTGGTGTTCTCGCTCGGCGGCGCCGTGTTCGGGATGTGCGAGGAGACGATGCCGTTCATCGTCATCTTCGTGCCCCTGGCGCTCTCTCTCGGCTACGACCGCCTCACCGGCGTGGCGATGCCGTTCGTCGGCGCCGCCGCCGGGTTCGCGGGCGCGTTCTTCAACCCTTTCACGGTCGGCATCGCGCAGGGGATCGCCGGGTTGCCGCTTTACTCCGGTCTCGGGTTCCGCTTCGCGGTGTGGGCGATCGGCACGGCGATCGCGATCGCGTTCGTGATGCGCCACGCCGAGCGCGTGCATCGCGAGCCGCGCCTCTCGGCGACGTTCGCCGAGGACGAGGAGATGCGGCGAGCGCTGGCGCTCGACACGAACGCCGGCGAGAAGGTCGAGGTGCTCCCGCGCCACCGCCTCGTGCTCGCCATCTTCGCCGCCGGGATGGTGCTGCTGGTCGTCGGCATCCTCCACTACAAGTGGTACATCAACGAGATCGCCGGCCTCTTCCTGGCGCTCGGCGTGGTCTCTGCGGCGGCCGGGCGCCTGACCGGCGAGGAGGCGGCGCGGGCGTTCACCGAGGGCGCCAAGGACATGATCGGCGCCGCGCTGATCATCGGCTGTGCGCGCGCCATCCTGCTGGTGGCGATGGACGGCCGCATCCTGGACACGACGCTGCACGCGATGGAGGGCGCCATCGCGCGCTTCCACCCGGTGATCTCCGCCCAGCTCATGTTCGTCTCGCAGTGCGTGATCAACTTCTTCGTCCACTCCGGCACCGCTCAGGCGGCGCTGACGATGCCGATCATGGCCCCGCTCGGTGACCTCGTCGGCATCACCCGCCAGACCTCGGTATACGCGTTCCAGCTCGCCGAGTACATCAACCCGATCCTCCCCACCTCAGGCGTCACGATGGGCGTGCTCGGGCTCGCCCGCGTGCGCTGGGAGGCGTGGGCGCGCTGGTTCCTGCCGCTGATGCTGATCTGGGTGGCGTTCGGCCTGCTGTCCCTGATCCCGGCCGTGCTGCTGCGCTGGGGTCCGTTCTAGAGGCAGGCGCAAGGCGCCAGGCACCCGGAGGCACGGGGCGCGAAGCGCAAGGCGAGCCGCCGGCAGGGCGGCGCGGCGGCGTCCGGACGGCGTGGATCAGCGGCCGGCGGGCGGCGCGGCAGCCAGCAGGTCGCGGCCGGTGGCGGCGGGGAGCGTGACGCCGAGGCGGGCGGCGAGCGTCGGCGCGAGGTCGTACGGGGTCGCGTCGGCGGACGAGCGGCCCGGCGCCACGCCGGCGCCGAGGAACACCAGCGGCACGTGGATGTCGGCGGGGTTGTGCGAGCCGTGCCCGGTGCCGCGTCCGGGATCGTCGCTCGCGATCACGCCCGGGCGCGGCAGCAGGAACGCGTCGCCCCCGCGCTCCGGGTCGAAGTGGTTGCGCACGAACTCCGCCGGCCCGTCGCCGTGCGACCAGCGCTCTCTCTGTCCGGCGAGCAGCACCCCCGCGATCTCCTCGCGGTACAGCGTGTCGACGACGCGCGGCAGCACGGCGTCGATCTCGGCGGCGCCGACGGACCGCCCCGGCGCACCGCACCGGCCCGCGACGGTCGCCAGCGGCAGGCGCGGCCTGTCGTAGTAGAGGGAGAACCCCTCGATCGCGGCGATCGGCTCGCTCCCCGGCGAGAGGCAGAGCTCGTCGGCGAGCGCGCGGTTGACGCGGTCGGTAAACGACGTCATCGCCCGCGTGCTGTCGACGATGCGCCCGCCGCCGCGCGCGGGATCGAGCCGCCGCGCCAGCTCCGGGATCTCGTTGAACCCGTGATCCGATGAGACCGCGAGCACCCACCTCCCCGCTCCGACCCGCTCGTCGAGCGCGGCGAGCACGCGGCCGACCTGGAGGTCGAGTCGCCGCATCACGTCGAAGCCTTCCGCCGTCGTCAGCCCGTAGTTGTGCGCTACGGTGTCGTGGGCGGAGAAGGAGACGCACAGGAGGTCGGGCACGGCGTCGCGCCCGAGCGCCAGCGCGTCGTCGGCGAGCAGCGCGAGCGTGAGGTCGGCGGTGAGCTCGTCGATCAGCGGGCTCTGGTAGACGCCGTGGAAGTAGCCGCTGCGGCGGGCCGCCGCCGCCGCGGAGCCGTCGTCGTCGGAGAAGCGCGAAGGGTACGAGAAGTAGCCGCTCGCATTGCGCACCAGGTCGTGGTCGAAGAAGAGGCCGTTGATCGGCACCTGGTACCCCGCGGCGAGCAGCGGGTCCGCGGGCAGCGGCAGCCCCGCGATGCTCGGCGGGAACGGCAGCGGGCGCCACAGCGTGCCGAGGCTTCCGAGGAGCCGCTGCCCTGCCCGCTCGCGGTTGAAGTCCTTCACCAGCGCCGCCGCCCGCCTGCCGGCGCCGGCGCGCTGCGAGTAGGCGGTCGAGGTCACGAAGCGCCCCGTCTCGCGGTCGTACCAGTAGACGGCGTGCGTGCGCGCCCGCCCCGCCATGAAGATCGCTGCGCGGTCCTTGCCGCTGACGGAGACCACCGCAGCGTCGGGGTTGGCGGCCGCGAGACGGTCGGCTAGGGTGTCGACGCGCAGACTGCCGGCGCCCTTGAGGTCGTCGCCGCCGACCGGTTCCTCGGGGAGGCCGTGCCTGAAGGCGTAGAGGTAGGCGGCGTCGGCGGAGTCGAAGTGCGCGGCCCGGCCGGCCCCTGCGACATCCTCGCGCACGATCGGCAGCGCCGGGGCGCGGCCCGCCTTCCAGGCGGCGTGCGTCGCGGCCTCCGCGAAGACGAGCAGGCGGTCGCCTTCGCGCTCCTCGCGGTAGAACATCGGCGGGTCGCCGGGCACGGCCGCGCCCGTCTGCGCGGTGGCGTACAACCGCTTCAGCGCTCCGTCGCGCACGGCGAGCCAGTAGTTCGACACGATCCCGTGCACGCGCGGCGGCGCCCCGGTGGCGAGCGACGCATGTCCCGGAGCGGTCTCGGTGTTGAGGTGGCGGTAGGTGCAGCTCGTCTCGACCAGGCCCTCCTCGAGGATCCGCCCGAGGCCGGCGGCGTACCACGGGCGGAACGCCTCCAGCCGCTCGGCGCCGACGCCGTCGAGGACCATGAGAACCGCCAGCCGCGGCCGTTCGTTCGCGGCGGCCGGCGGCGGTGCGCCGGCGGCAGGCAGGCTCGCCGGCGCCGCCAGGGCGAGCAGCAGACGGACGGAGAACGTCGAGGCGCGGAGGAGCGGTCGCGTGCTCATGGAGCTAGCGTAGCGCGCCCCCGTGAACGGCAGGTGAAGCGGCTCGCCCGCCGTCGGCGCCCCGGCGCTGCTCGAAAGTGCAGGCAGGACGCCCGCACCCACTCGGCCCGCCGCACCACGGCGGCCGGCTAGGGGTGGCGCGGCTGACCGGACGGCGGCGCGATCACCTGCGCCGGCGCGAGCGCGCCGGCGAGCAGCGTGCGCGCCCAGTAGTCGTGCGTCTCGCGCGTCGAGTGCGGCCGCTGCGCCGGCAGGAATCCGTGCCGGCTGTTGGGGTAGATCATCACCTCGACCGACCTGTTGTGCGACACCAGCCAGTCGATCACCTGGATCGAGTTCTGCATGTGGACGTTGTCGTCCATCGTGCCGTGCGTGATCTTCAGCCCGCCCGCGTACTTCTCGATGTGGGTGAGCACCGCTCCCTGCCTGTAGCCTTCTGGGTTCTCGGCCGGCGCGTCCATGTAGCGCTCGGTGTAGACGCTGTCGTACAGCTTCCAATCGCTCACCGAGGCGCTCGCGAGACCGTAGTTGAACGCCGGCGCGCCCGCCGTCATCGCCATCAGCGTCACGTAGCCGCCGTACGACCCGCCGGTGATGCCGATGCGGTCCTTCGCGACGAACGGCCTGCCGCGCAGCCACGCGGCGACCGCGCCGTAGTCGGCGATCTCCCACGCGCCGAGGCGGCGGTGCATCAACGCCGTCGCCTTCTTGCCGAAGTGGCCGCTGCCGCGGTGGTCGGCGCGCGCGAAGATGACGCCGCGCTGCGCCCAGTAGTGCGCCTGCACCCCCGGCCACGAGTTGTAGACGGTCGCGGCGTCGGGGCCGCCGTAGATCGACAGCAGCACCGGGTACTGCTTCGCCGCGTCGAAGTCGGGAGGCAGCACCCACGATACCGGCAGGTCGAAGCCGTCGCCCGAGAACACTGTGAACAGCTCGGCCCTGCCCCACGCGTACTCGGCCATGGCCGGCGTCGCCGCGTCGCCGAGCGCGCGCACCTCGCTCCCGTCGCCGCGCCGCAGCGCCATTCGCTGCGGCGTGGCGATCGTCGAGAACGTGTCGATGAAGTGCGCGCCCGCGGGGGAGAGGCGCACGCGATGGGTGCCCTCCCCGGGGGTGAGCGTCTGCAGCCCGGTTCCGTCGAGCTTGACGCGCAGCAGCGCCGAGTCCCACGATCGCCTCGGGCGTCCGGTGAAGTACACCCAGCCGCCCTTCTCGTCCACGGTCTCGATCGAGGTCACCCGCCACGCGCCGGACGTCAGGCGGCGGTCGAGTGTTCCGTCTGGGCGGTGCAGGTAGAGGTGATCCCACCCGTCCGCGCTCGAGCGCACGAGGAAGCGGCCGTCGGCGAGAAACGTCAGGTCCTCGAAGAACTCCACCCAGGCGTCCTGCTTTTCCTCGAAGAGCTGCTTCTTCGCGCCGGTCTCCGGGTCGCAGGCGTACAGGCGGATGGTGTCCTGGCCGCGGTTCATCCACTGCACCACCACGGCCTTCGAGTCGGGCGTCCAGATCGGGAACGCGAGGTAGTGGTCCGCCTTCTCGTCGAAGTCGAGCCAGACGGTCACGCCGTCGGCCACCGTCACCACCCCCGCCTTCACGTACGGGTTGGGGTCGCCCGCCTTCGGATAGCGCTGCATCTCGAGCTCGCCGTGCTGGCCGTCGGCGCGGAAGAGCGGGAACTGCGGGACGGCCGAGTCGTCGAAGCGCAGGAAGGCGAGACGGGTCGAGTCCGGCGACCACCAGAACGCGCGGTAGGCGCCGGCGCGCCCGAGGATCTCCTCCATGTACACCCACGAGGCGTAGCCGTTGAGGATCGTCTCGCTGCCGTCGGCGGTGAGCTGATGCTCGAGACCGGCGGCGAAATCGTAGACGAACAGGTCGTTGCCGCGCGTGTAGGCGAGCCACGCACCGTCCGGCGAAAACGTCGGGGAGTGCTCCTCGGCGGGCGTCGCGGTGAGCCGGCGGAGACTGCCCGCCGCCACGTCGAACAGGTACAGGTCGCCGTCGCGTGCGTACACGAGCCTGCCGAGGTCCGGCGTCGAGGCCGCCGACCGCCGGGCGTCGAACCCCTCGGGAAGCTTCCTGGTCAGCGCCGGCCAGTCGCGGTACACCGCCGCCGCACCGTCGGCGGCGCTGACCGCGAACAGCTTGCGCTCGCCGTCGACGGGGTCCGTGCGGGTCTCGAGGTAGGTCGCGTCGTCGAGCCACGCAGTGATCGCCGGCAGGCGGCCGAGCACGCCCGCCTCTCCCGGACCGTCCTCGCGGGGCGGCCCCGGCGGCTGGCCGAACGCCTGCTCGTAGGAGAAGCGTTTCAGGGTGGCCGGCGCCCCCTCCTGCGCCCGCATCGGGGCGGCGGCGGCGAGAACGGCCAGCGTTGCGGCGGCGGCGAGACGCTGCGAGCGGAACATGAAACCTCCGGGCGCGCGGCGAGCGCGACGAGCCGCGATGCTATGCGCTCCCGACACGAGGGTCAACGCTGGCCAGGACGGCCCAGCCCTTTCGGAATTGGCGGGCAGGCGTGGGCGGAGGTTCTTTGGTGGGCTGG
>CAZQLL010000034.1:0-42008 GCA_964594125.1 uncultured Thermoanaerobaculia bacterium
ACGGCAGCGGCCCGGTTCCGTACGGTGTCTGCCTACTCAATTCCGAAAGGGCTGGGCCTGGTACCGGCGCCTCGCTCGCAATCACCATGAGCGTGCGGCGCACCCCGGACCATGAGAGTCACCGGGAGGGCCGGCGCCCTCGCCGGCCCGGGCCCGCAGGGCAGGACCTCCGCGCGGGCGAGGGCGCCCGTTCCCGCAGGCTGAAGGGGACTTTCTGAACAATGACAGTCCTTGCCGAGGGGCTATGCGGGCAGTGGCTCCCGCTGCGGAGCATGCAGGAAGTCCAGCAATCCTGCAGGCGAAAGCCAAGGGGCGGAGTCGACCTCCGCCCCTGCTCTTTCCTGTCTTCTCGGAGCCCGGACCCCGGAACCCGGCGCCCGCTGCTACATCTTCGCCAGCATCTCCTCGGCCTCGTCGCAGGTCTTCTTGACGCCGGCGACCGACTTGTCGAGGGCGGCCTTCTCCTCGGGGGTCAGGTCGAGCTCGATCACCTTCTCGACGCCGTTGGCGCCGATGATCGCCGGCACGCCGACGAACAGGCCGTGGAAGCCGTACTCGCCGTCGAGCTTGGCGCACACGGGGAGGATCTTGCGCTTGTCGAAGATCACCGCCTCGGCCATCTCGAGCGCCGCCCACGCCGGCGACACGAACGCCGAGCCGAAGCCGAGCAGCCCGACCACCTCGCCGCCCGCCTTGCGGGTGCGCGACTCGATCTTGGCGAGGGTGTCGTTGTCGAGGAACTTGGTCACCGGGATGCCGGCGATCTGGCAGGAGCTGCGCACCGGCACCATGTCGTCGCCGTGGCCGCCGAGCACGATCGCGTTGACGTTCTCGACCGACACCTTCGCCGCCTCGGCGACGAAGTAGCAGTAGCGCCCCGAGTCGAGCACGCCGGCCATCCCCATGATCCTGCTCTTCGGCGGCGAAAGCCGCTTGTCGAGCGTGAAGACGATCGCGTCGAGCGGGTTGGCGACCGAGATGATCATCGCGTTCGGGCAGTGCTGCTGGATCCCCTTGGCGACCTCGAGGGTGACCTTGAGGTTGATCGCGAGGAGCTCCTCGCGGCTCGGGAAGGTGCCGTCCGGACGCGCCTTGCGCGGCACGCCGGCGGTGTTGATGACCAGCTCGGCGCCGGCCAGCGCCGAGTAGTCCTTGGAGCCGACCAGCGTGATGTCCCTGCGGATCGTCGGCAGCCCCTCGGCGATGTCGAGGCACTTGCCGATCGACACCGACTGCTTCCTGACGACCTCCTGCCGCTCCGGGGGATCGTTGGGGTTGGGCATCGGCGCGGGGTCGGTCATGCCGATCTCGCGCGCCAGGCCGCGCTCGGCGATCTCCTGCGCCAGCACGCCGCCGATGTACCCGCCTCCGATGAGTCCGATCTTCTTCAGCATCGCGGTTCTCCTTTCACTCTCGGTGCTCTTTCACCGGGTCCTCTTCATACGGTCTTCGCCGGCGCCTCGGGGATCCCCTCGCGGCGCGGGCTGTTCGGTTTCGGCGCCACCTTCGCCGGGCAGCGCTTCCTGAGCAGGTGCAGGTAGTCCATCACCAGCTCGCGCTTCATGAGCTGGATCGCCTTCGCCGGGTCGACCCCCTTCGGGCACACCGCCGAGCACTCGCCGGCGTAGTGGCAGCGCCACGGCCCGGCGCTGCCGGCGAGGACGTCCTTGCGCGCCGCCAGGCCGTTGTCGCGGGTGTCGGTGTTGTAGCGGTGTGCCTGCGCCAGCGGCATCGGGCCCGAGTACTCGGGATCGGTGGCGTAGGTCGGGCACGCCGCCATGCAGCAGCCGCACTTGATGCAGTAGGAGAACTGCAGGTACTGCTCGAGCTCGTGCGCCGACTGGAAGAACTCGGCCGTGGGGTTCTCGCGCTCGGTGACGTCGTCGCGCACGATGTACGGCCTGAGCTGCTGGTGGCGCTCGACCATCGGCATCAGGTCCGGCACGAGGTCGCGGATGATCGCGAAGTTCGGCAGCGGAGCGACCGTCACCGTCGGCGACCTGAGGTCCGTGACCTGGGTGTTGCACGCCAGGCCCGGCCGGCCGTTGATCAGCATCCCGCACGAGCCGCACACGCCCATCCGGCACGAGGAGCGCCACGCCAGCCCGGGAGCGTGCAGCTCCTTGATCTTCCACAGCCCGTCGAGCACCGTCATGCCGGGGGTCAGCGGGATGGTGAACGTCTCCCAGTGTGGCGCGGAGTCCTTGTTGGGGTCGTACAGCCTGACGCCGTAGGTGATCGTCTTGGTCTCGCCCATGTCCCCTCCCTACAGCGTCTTCGCCAGCGTGTGGCTGGCGACCGCGGCCCACGACCCGAAAGCGAACAGCCCGAGGCCGACGAGCAGCAACACGATGCCGATCGCCTTCTTCAGGCCCGCCGGGGGGTTGAGCTCGAAGAGGATGTTGCGCAGCCCGTACAGGCCGTGGAACAGCGCCGCGCCGAGCAGGATCACGTACGTAACCGGGAAGAACACCGCCTTGCCGCGCGCCACCACGTTGCTCCAGTCGATCGGGTGCGTCCCGGGCGCGTTGAACCAGCCCAACAGCGCATCGAGGTGCATGATCGCCATGTGCAGGCCGAGCAGCACGAGAATGACGCCGCCGGCCAGGATGTGCCACGTCCACAGCTTCTGGTCTCTCATCATCGCCGGTCTCCTAGTGCTGTCCGAGAACGAAGAAGTCGAGCCCGCCGAGGACAACCAGCACCCCGGCGAGAAGCATTGCGGCGACCGCCAGCGGGCGCTGGACATTCACCGAGGTGCGGTACGGGTACACCGGCTCGATCGGCTTGCCGACGCCCCACCCGAGCTCGACGATCGCCAGGCGGATGCCGTTGACCGCGTGAAAGGCAAAGGCGACGAACACCAGGAACTCGCCGACCACGAACACCGGCCCGGTGACGCTTTCCATCGCCGACTTCCACGCCTCCGGCGACAGCGCGCGGCTCGACGTCACCACGATGTGCAGCAGGAAGTACGCCAGCAGCCCGAGACCTGTCAGCCGGTGGAGCGTGTACAGGTACCGCTCGTACCCCCACCGCCCGCCGCCCAACCATCCCCAGATCCCCAACCGGTTCGGAAGTGCCCTGTTTTCCATCATGATCTTCTCCCGCTCCCCGGTCCCCTAGTACTTTCTCTCGACGGGCTTCCACGCGTTGATCGTGACGTCCTTGTAATCGAGGCGCGGCGCGCCGTCGGTCCTCCACGCGAGCGTGTGCTTGAGCCAGTTGACGTCGTCGCGGGTGGCGAAGTCGCGTCGGGCGTGCGCGCCGCGCGACTCCTGGCGCGCCAACGCACCCATCACCGTCACCTCGGCGAGGTCGAGCAGGTTCTCCAGCTCGAGCGCGTGCAAGAGGTTCGAGTTGTACACGCTGCCCTTGTCGACGACGGGGGCGTGCGCCGACCGGGCACGCAGCTCGCGGATCGTGGCGAGCGCTTCGGTGAGCTTCTCCCCGGTGCGGAAGACGCCGACGTTGGTGTCCATGATCGCGCGCAGTTGCCGGCGCAGCTCGTACAGGTTCTCCTTGCCGTCGCGGGCCAGCAGCCCGTCGATGTGAGCCCTGGCCGCCTTCACCCTGGCCTCGGGCACCGGCGGCGCCGCCGCCAGCTTCGGCAGCGCCTTGGCGATCTCCCCGCCGGTGATGCCGCCCCACACCAGGCACTCGGCGGTGGAGTTGGAGCCGAGGCGGTTGGCGCCGTGCAGCGACACGCACGCCGCCTCGCCCGCGGCCCAGATCCCGTCGAGGCGCGTCTTGCCGTCGATGTCGGTCTCGATGCCGCCCATCGAGTAGTGCGCCACCGGACGGATCGGGATCGGGTGGGTGATCGGGTCGAGGCCGAGGAACTTGATGCACACTTCGCGGATCAGCGGCAGCCGCGTGTTGATGCGATCGGCGCCGAGGTGGGTGAGGTCGAGGTGGAGGTAGTCACCCCACGCCTCGGAGTGGAACCCGCGACCGGCGAGGATCTCCTCGGTCTCGGCGCGCGACACCATGTCGCGAGGCGCCAGCTCCATCAGCTTGGGCGCGTATGTCGCCATGAAGCGCTCGCCCTTGTTGTTCTTCAGGTAGCCTCCCTCGCCGCGGCATCCCTCGGTCATCAGGATGCCGGAAGGCACCAGGCCGGTCGGGTGGAACTGGAGGAACTCCATGTCCTCCAGCGGCAGCCCGGCGCGAAACGCCATCGCCATGCCGTCGCCGGTGACCGTCTGCGAGTAGGTGGTGAACCCGTATAGCGTGCCGCCGCCGCCCGAAGCGATCAGCAGCGCCTTGCCGCGCATCGTCACCGTCTCGCCGGACGGTGCGTGGATGCCGACCAGACCCGCGAAGCGCCCGTCCTCGGCGAGGATGTCGGTGACGAAGAACTCGTCGTAACGCTTGAAGCAGCGGTGGCGCAACAGGGTGTCGTACAGCGTCTGCATCTCGAAGAAGCCGGTCTTGTCGGCGGCGAGCGTGGCGCGCGGGAACGAGTGGCCGCCGAACGGCCGCTGGTCGATGCGCCCCTCCTTGTCGCGCGTCCACGGGATCCCCCAGTGGTCGAGCAGCATGATCTCGTTCGGCATCGCCTTCACGAAGCGGTACACCACATCCTGGTCGGCGAGGAAATCCGACCCCTTGACGGTGTCCCACGCATGCAGGTCGAACGAGTCGCCGAGGTCGGGGCGCATCACTGCGGCGGTGCCGCCCTCGGCGCACACCGAGTGCGCGCGCATGAGCTGGACCTTGGAGACGATGCCGATGTCCACCTTCCCCTCGAGCCGCCGCGAGATCTCGACGGCGGCGCGCAGGCCGGCGAGGCCGGCGCCGAGGATCAGGACATCGTGGGTGATGGGTTCGGCCATTCGTACCCCCTTGTGCAAGACGGGTCGAGAGTCGAGAGCCGGGAGTCGAAGGTCCATCTCCCCACTCTCGACTCCCGACCCTCGAGTTCCTTCTGAGTCGCAGGTGCAGGCCTGAAGACGAGAGGCCGGGGTCGCGCTCCCCGGCCTCCGCTCCAGATCGTCGCTTCTCGCACCGTTGAGGTCATCGCGTGTCCTTCTTACGCCCCGCCAGCAGCCCGTGCCGCGCCTCCCCCCGGGGCGTGACGCACGCGACACAATAGCACCATGAATGTCCGTTCACAACCACGGAACGATGGTTCGCGGTCCGCGGTCCGGGATGCAGGAGTGCGAGCGACGAGCCCGTGGTAGTCTCGCCGCCATGAGGTCACGCTGGCTGGCGGTGTACTCGCTGACGCTGGGCGTGCTGCTCGCGCTCGACGCGGTGTGGCTCGGGGCGGTGGCGCGCGGTGTGTACGCGCGCGAGCTCGGGCACCTGATGGCGCCGTCGGTCCGCTGGGGCGCGGCGGCGGCGTTCTACCTCCTCTACGTCGCGGGGGTGCTGGTCCTCGTCGTAGCGCCGGCACGCGACGCAGGGGTCCTCGCGGCGGCGGGGCGCGGCGCCCTCTTCGGGCTGGTCGCCTATGCGACGTATGACCTGACGAACCTGGCGACGCTTGCCGGCTGGCCGCTTGCCGTGACGGTGATCGACCTCGCCTGGGGCGCCGTGCTCACCGCCGCGGTCGCAACGGCGGGGTGGTGGCTGGCGCGCCGGCTGCTGCGCTGACCGCATGTGAAATAGCCGCAACTGGGACGCCGCGCCGCAGGCGCGGCGGCGGGTGGGGTGAAGCCCGCGACTTCACGTCGCGGGCGAGGGGCGGGCAGCCGCCCGCCCCTGGAGAGACGTTACTTCTTGTTGATCCGGACGTTGCCCGAGAAGCTCTTGAGGTAGACGCGCGCCGAGCCGTCGCCGGTGACGAACTGCAGCCGGCGGCCCGGGCCGCGCATGTCCTCGGTGACCGCCTCGCGCGACAGGGCGTTGCGGATCGCGCCGGAGAACGACTCCACCTCGACGTCGGCGCCGGTGCCCGCCGGCAGCGCCACCTCGACGTTGCCGCTGACGCTGGTCGCCTCGAGGCGGCCGCGCGGCGCGAGGGCCGAGGCGACGCGGACGTTGCCCGACACCGTCTCGAGCTCGGCGTCGCTGACCGCGTCCATCGTCACCTCGACGTCGCCGCTGACCGAGCTCGCGTGGAGGCGCGGCCCGCCGCCCCTGATCGTCACCTCGCCGCTCACCGACTTGGCGCGCACGCTGCCGGCGGTGGCGAGCGTGATGCTGCCGCTCACCGACTCCACGCGGGCGTCGCCCCTGACGCCGGACACGTCGATGTCGGCGCTCACCGTCTGGACCTCGGGGCGGACGCCGGCGGGGACGGCGAGCTCGATCTCAGCGCCGCCGCAGTCCTCGCACTGCCTCGGGTAGATGACGCGCACGTCGAGGCGCGAGCCGGAGCCGGTGACCTCGAGCTTCTCGATGCCGCGGCCGAGCGTGCCGGTGATGTGGACGTCGCTCCGGTCGCCGCCGACGACCCTGACCGACCCCGAGATGTTGCTGACGGTGACGGTGGCGTCGGCGGCAACGGCGTGCGTCTCGTTGACTGCCCGCTGGCCGGCGGCCGGCAGCGCGATCCCGGCCGCGCACAGCAGGGTGACGGCGATTCTCCTGGCGTTCATGGCGTTTCCCTTCCTTTCCTCACGTGTTCGACAGGCGGTTGGCGGTCTCGAGCAGCTCGATCCGCCGCGCCCAGGTCGCGGCGAGCAGCGTCGTCAGGGTGCGGTCCCCGGGCGCGGCCGCGAGCGCGCGGGTGAGCTCGGCGACGGCGGCATCGATCACCGCGAGGTTCTCGTCGACGACGCGCAGCGTGCCCGCGGGAAGACCGGCTCGGCGCCCGGCGAGCGCCGAGCGCAGCGCCTGCGCGGCGTGCTCGTACTCCGCCGCGGCGGCGGCGAGGTCGGCGCCGCCGGCCGCGGCGAGCGGCACGGCGGCGCCGCCCGACGGCGCCGGCACCGGCGCGCGCAGCGTCAGTCGCGAGGTCACCGCGGCGGTCACCGCCACCAGCGCGAGGGCGGCCGCGGCAAGCAGCACGCGGCGCCGGCCGCCGCGGCGCCGCCGCGCGGCGGCGGACGCCACGACCGCGGCGCGGAGCCGGGCGGCGATGTCGGGCCAGAGGTCGCGCGCCGGCGCGACCTCGGCCGGCAGCGCGGCGGCAGCGGCGAGCAGGCGGCGCGTACGCGTCTCGGCGGCGCGGCAGGCGGCGCACGCCCGCAGGTGGGCGGCGAGCTCGGCGGCGCGCGCCGCGCCGAGCGTGTCGTCGACGTGCTCGTCGAGCTCTCGAAGCGCCTCGTCGCAGCGGATCATCTAGAGCACCTCCCGCAGCCGGGCGCGAGCGCGGTGAAGGTGCGCCCGCGCGGTCCCGACCGCGATCCCGAGCTGGCCGGCGATCTCCTCGTGGCGCAGCCCGGCCACGTCGTGCATCACGAACACGGCGCGCGCCCCGGCGGGCAGCGCCGCGATCGCGCGCTCGAGGTCGATGCCGACCTCGGGGCCGGCGGACGGCCCGACGCGCTCGAGCGCCTCGGGCGAGTCGGTGAGCGCCTCGCGCGACCCAGCGCGGCCGGAGCGCAGCGCGCTCACGGCCACGTTCAGCGCCAGGCGGTACAACCAGGTGCCGAACTCCGCCTCGCCGCGGAACGAGGCCAGCTTCTGCCAGGCACGCACGAACACGTCCTGCGTGAGGTCCTCGGCGGCGTGGCGGTCGCCGGCAAGGCGCAGGCAGAGCGCGTGGACGCGGCCGACGTGGCGGCGGTAGAGCCCCTCGAACGCCGCCACCTCGCCGCCCCTGGCACGGTGGACGAGGGTGTCCTCGTCGTGGACGTCGGCCATCGCCGGCACGGCCTTTAGGGCAACCGAAGCGCTCTGCGTCCTCACGCCCCCTTAGACGCCGGAGACGGGGAGAACGTTTAGCGCGGGACCTCCGGGCCGCCGTCGGGCGGCCGCCGGGCGACCGCGCCGGCGAGCGCGTCGAGCGCGTCGTAGAAGCGCTCGCGCCAGTAATCCTGATCCTCTCCCGGCATCGCCTCGAGCTCGGACCACACCGACACCTGCACGTAGGTCACGTCCTGGAGGCGGTGCGCGAGCGACACCTCCATGAGAAAGTCGACCCTCGCCGCCTCCGCCGAGAAGTGCGCTGTGACGGCATCGCGCCGGGGGCTCTCGGCCACGACCTCGCCGCCGATGTCGCGGAGCGCGGCGAGGACGCGGTCGTACAGCGCGCCGTCGAGAGTGGTGTACCCCTTCTGCATCGGCACGCCGCGCGATACGCAGGCCGCGACGGCCGCAGCGGCGGCGGCTGCGGTGGCGAGACGCTTCAGGACGCTTCCTGGCTGCATGGCCCCTCCGTGTCGCTACCGTACCATGGCCGCCCGGGCGCTGTCGGAGCGAAGGGGCGGGGAGCGCCGCGGCGCGCGGACGGCCGCCGGCCGGCGCGCGACGGCCGCGCGCCACCGAAACGCTCCCGTGTGGGTTGCAATCGCCAGGAAAGAGGTGTATAAAGACCCGGCTGCTTTCGAAAGAAAGTGGGACCACGGTCCCACTTTTTTTTCGAAAGGGAAACGAAACCGTGGCGCACCTGCCCGAGGAGCTGGTGGCGCGGCTCGAGCGCCTCGCGCGCAGCGAAGGGCTCGAGCTGGTCGCCGTCGAGACGGCCGGATCGGCCAGACGGCCCGTGGTCCGCCTCGTCATCGACAGACCCGTCGGCGTCACCCTCGCCGAGTGTGAGCTGGTGTCGCGGCAGGCGAGCGTGATCCTCGACACCGAGGACCCGTTTCCGGGCGCCTACACCCTCGAGGTGTCGTCCCCCGGCCTCGACCGCAAGCTATACAAAGACGCTGATTTCCAGCGGTTCGCCGGCGAGACGGTGAAGGTCCGCATGCGGCCGACGTGGAGCGGTCCGCGGACCCTCGTCGGCACGCTCGCCGGTCGCGACGGCGGCGTCGTGCGGGTCAGCGACGACTCGGGCGTCGAGCACGCCCTCCCCCACTCGGAGATCTTCGAGGTGCGCCTGGCGCCGTTCGCGAAACCGGCCGCGCGCGCGCCGAAAGGTAAGAGGACGCAGCGATGAAGATGGAGCTTGGCACCTTGATCCGACAGGTCTCCCACGAGCGGGAGATCGATCCCCTGCGTCTGCTCGGCGCGCTCGAGGAGGCGATCTCGCAGGCCGCCCGCAAGCACTACCGCGAGCGCGGCGTGCGCACCAAGATCGACGTCGAGCGCGGCGAGCTGCAGTGCTTCCGCGTGCGCAAGGTGGTCGCCACCCCCGAGGAGGTGACCGACCCGACCGCCGAGATGCTGCTCGACGAGGCGCGGGCGATCGACCCGTCGGCCGAGGTTGACCAGGAGCTGGTGCTCGGCGAGCTCGATACCGCCCAGCTCGGCCGCATCGCCGCCCAGGCGGCGCGGCAGATGCTGTTCCAGCGCGTCCGCGAAGCGGAGCGCGACAACATCTACAACGAGTACATCGGCAAGCTCGGCGAGCTCATCAACGGCATCGTGAAGCGCTTCGAGGCCGGCGGCATCGTCGTCGAGCTCGGCCGCACCGAGGGCCTGGTGCCGCGTCACCAGCAGGTGCGCCACGAGCGCTACAGCCAGGGCGACCGCATCCGCGCGGTCATCGTCGACGTCACCAAGGACGCCAACAAGCCGCAGGTCGTCCTCTCGCGCACCTCGCCGCAGCTCCTCATCAAGCTGCTCGAGATGGAGGTGCCGGAGATCTACGACGGCACCGTCGTCGTCAAGGGGTGCGTGCGCGAGCCCGGCGAGCGCGCCAAGGTCGCCGTCGCCTCGCGCGAGCGCGACGTCGACCCGGTCGGCGCCTGCGTCGGCATGAAGGGCTCGCGCGTGCAGGCGATCATGCGCGAGCTCAAGGGAGAGAAGGTCGACATCATCCCCTTCTCGCCCGACCTCGTGACGTTCGCCCAGAGCGCGCTCGCCCCGGCGAAGATCAACCGCGTGGCGCTGCGCGAGCAGCTCACCCGCGTGCCGATCACCGACAGCGAGGGCCAGCCGGCGGTCGACGACAACGGCGAGCCGCTGGTGCACGAGCGCGTCGAGACGGTGCTCGACGTGATCGTCTCCGAGGAGCAGCTCTCGCTCGCGATCGGCAAGCGCGGCCAGAACGTGCGGCTCGCCTCGCGCCTGCTCGGCTCGCGCATCGAGATCAAGAGCGAGGAGGCCGTCAAGGACGAGGTCGCCGCCGCCCTCGCCGCCATGCTGCGCCAGGTCGAGGGGGTCGAGGGAACCGAGGAAGAGCCCGAGGGCGAGCCGGCGGCCGGCGCGATCGACTACGACACCCACCTGCCGCTCGACGAGATCTCCGGCATCGGCGACAAGATGCGCGAGCGGCTGCTCGAGCACGGCCTGTCGCACGCCGCCGCCCTCGCCGCCGCCGACCCCGCCAAGCTCATGGAAATCCCCGGGATCGGGCCGCACTCCGCGGCCCGCCTGATCGAGGCCGCCCGCGCGGCCCTGGCGGCGCAGGCCGCCACCAGCCGGGAGGAGTGACGCATGCCGCAACTGTTTCGCGTCGGCGATCTTGCCCGGCAGATGAACCTCACTGTCGACGAGCTGATCTTCAAGCTGCGCTCGATCGGCGTCGACGTCAGCAAGCCGGAGGACACCCTCGACCTCCCGACCGTGAAGTCGATCATCACCGGCGAGACGCTGCAGCGGCGCCCGCGCGAGGTGATCGTCCGCAAAGAGCCCACCGCTGCCGAGGAGCAGAAGAAGGTTGCTGCACCCAGTGTTGCCGGCATCAAGCGGCGGCGCCCCGCGCGCCGTGCGGTCGACGAGGAGCTCCCCGACGAGGTGCCGAACCTCGCCGCGATGTCGCTGCCGGCCTCCGCACCGGCCGCCCGCCCACCGGTTCCGCCGCCCGCCGAGGCGGAGGCGCCGGCGCCCCCCGTGGCGCAACCCGCGGCGCCCGCCCAGGAGGCCGAACCGGAACCGGCCGCGCCCGCCGCTCCCGTCGCACCCGCAGCGGCGGCTGCCGAGGTGGCCGTCGAGCCGGCGCACGCCGTGGTCGAGGAAAAGCCCGAGAAGGTCAAACGGGCGCCCAGGAGCGCCGCCAGGAAGGCCGCGGAGGCGGCGCAGGCCCCGCCCGCACCGGAGGCGGAAACGGCAGGCGCGGCGGCCGCAGCGGCCGCGCCCGCCGCCGCGGAGGCGCCCGCGCCGGCCGTCGAGAAGGCTTCTGCCAAGGGGCCGAAGGCCGCCGGCAGGGCCGCCGCGAAGCATCCGGCCGCGCCTGCCGCGCCGCCGGCGCCCGCGGCGGCCGCCGCCGCTCCGGCAGCGGCCGCCGCGCCGGCGCCTCCCGCGGCCGCCAGGGAGGCGGCGAGGACGCCGCTCGAATCGCAGCTCCGCGAGCTCTCCGACGAGGAGGTCAGGGCGCGCATCATGGCCGCCAAGCAGGCCGCGCAGCACAAGGCGGCCGAGAAGCCGGCGGCGGGCGCGCGCGGCAAGTCGTCGCGCAAGGCGAAGTCCGCAGCCGACGCCGACGAGATCCGCGACCTGCTGGCCAAGTTCGAGGAGTCGAAGGTGCGGGCCAAGAGCGACGCGCCGGCGGCCCCGGCGGCGGCCGCGGCCCCGCAGGGAAGAGGCCGGCCGCAGCACCGCCCGCGCCGCGAGCGCGGCGAGGCGCCGGCCGCGCAGCGGACCGTGACGGTCGCGTTCCGCGACGGCCAGAAGCCCGAGGGGCCGGTCTACCTGTCCGAGGCGGTGACGGTGCGCGAGCTCGCCGAGAAGCTCAACGTGCTGGTCAAGGACCTGATGGCGTACCTGATCTCCAAGAAGATCCTCGTCGTCGCCAACCAGGCGCTGCCGCAGGAGCTCGCCGAGCAGATCTGCGAGGAGCTCGGCGTCGAGGCGATGGTGATCAGCTTCGAGGAGGAGATCGACCTCGAGCAGGAGGAGACCGCGAGCGGCGGCGGCGCCCTCGCGCCGCGCCCGCCGGTGGTCACCGTGATGGGCCACGTCGACCACGGCAAGACGTCGCTGCTCGACGCCATCCGCTCCACGCGCGTGGCGGTCGGCGAGGCCGGCGGCATCACCCAGCACATCGGCGCCTCGCGCGTCGTCCACAACGGCAAGCCGATCGTCTTCGTCGACACGCCGGGCCACGAGGCGTTCACCCAGATGCGCGCCCGCGGCGCCAAGATCACCGACATCGTGGTGCTGGTGGTGGCGGCCGACGACGGCGTCATGCCGCAGACGGTCGAGGCGATCTCGCACGCCCGCGCGGCGCGCGTGCCGATCATCGTTGCGATCAACAAGATCGACAAGCCGGGCGCGAACCCGGAGCGCATCAAACAGGCGCTCGCCAGCCACGAGGTGCTCGTCGAAGGGTGGGGCGGCGAGGTGCCGGTGGTGGAGGTGTCGGCGCTCAAGCACACCGGCATCAACGACCTGCTCGACGTCATCCTGCTCGTCGCCGAGATGCAGAACCTGCGGGCGACCAAGGAGGGGCCGGCGCGCGGCACCGTGCTCGAGGCGCGCAAGGAGCGCGGCCGCGGCGTCGTCGCCACCGTGCTCGTGCAGCAGGGCACCCTCTCCCAGGGCGACTACTTCTTCGCCGGCTCGACGTACGGGCGCGTGCGCGCCATGGTCGACACCAACCGCAAGCCGCTCCGCCAGGCCGGCCCGACCGACGCCGCCGAGATCATGGGCCTCGACGACATCCCCGAGGCCGGCGATACCTTCCAGGTCGTGGAGAACGAGGCGCGCGCCCGCGAGGTGGCGTCCTACCGCCAGGGCAAGCAGCGCGAGGAGCAGCTCGCCTCGAGCCGCAAGGTGTCGCTCGAGGGGTTGATGGACAAGATCAAGTCGGCCGAGGTCAAGGCGCTCAACGTCGTCCTCAAGGCCGACGTGCAGGGGTCGGTCGAGGTGCTGCGCGACACCCTGGTGAAGCTGTCCACCGACGAGGTCGCGGTCAACCTCATCCACGCCTCGGCCGGCGCCATCAACGCCAACGACATCCTGCTCGCCTCGGCATCGCAGGCCGTGGTCATCGGCTTCAACGTGCGCCCCGAGCGCAGCGCCAAGGAGCTGGCGGACCGCGAGGGGATCGACGTGCGGCTGTACAGCGTGATCTACCACCTCACCGAGGACATCCAGAAGGCGATGGTCGGGCTGCTCAAGCCGACCTACCGCGAGGAGGAACTGGGGCACGCGGAGGTTCGCAAGGTGTTCAAGGTGTCGAAGGTCGGCACCATCGCCGGCTGCCTGGTGACGGGCGGCGTCATCCAGCGCTCCGCGAAGGCGCGCCTGCTGCGCGACAACGTGGTCGTCTGGGAGGGCAGCCTCGCCTCGCTCAAGCGCCTCAAGGACGACGTCTCCGAGGTCAAGAACGGCTTCGAGTGCGGGATCGCCCTCGACCGCTTCCAGGACATCAAGGAAGGCGACATCATCGAGTCGTACCGCACCGTGGAAGTCGCGAGGGAGATGTAAGGTGTGGGGAGCGGGGAGCGGGGACCGGGGATCGAAGGGACGCCCGGCATGAGCGAGGCGGCCTCGCTGTTCGTGGCGGTGGCCTCCGTGGAGCTGCACTTCCCCGGGGCGCGCAGCCTGAAGGACAAGCGGCAGGACCTGCGCTCGCTGCTCGACCGCCTGCGCCACCGATTTGCGGTGCTGGTGGTGGAGAGCGATCACCAGGAGCTGCACCAGCGCGCCGGAATCGCCCTGTGCGCCTTCGCGACCGACGCCGGCGCGGCGCGCGGCACCGTCGAGCGGGCGCTCGACCACGCCCACGAGACGTTTGCCGGCGTGGTCCTCGAGGCCCGCGTCGCCGTCGAGCAGGTCAGGTAGGAGGTGCGTCATGCATGACCCCGCACTGCGGCGGGAGCGCCTGGCCGCCGCGATCCGCGAGGTGCTCTCGTCGCTGCTGCTGCGCGAGGTCAAGGACCCGCGCCTGGAGGGCGTGGTGATCTCCGCGGTCGAGTTCCCCGGCGACCTCAAGCTCGCGCGGGCATTCTTCTCCGTCATCGGCGATCAGGAGCGCGAACGCCAGGCCGCCGACGGCCTCAAGCAGGCGGCCGGCTTCCTCAGGCGGCAGCTCGGCCGGGAGCTGCGCATGCACAACCCGCCCGACCTCGAGTTCCGCCGCGACCTCGGGTTCGAGCGCGCGGACCGCGTGCAGCGGATCCTGGACCGGATTCACGAAGGGGAAAAGGACGTGGCCCGTGGCCCGCGGCCCGTGGCGCCCAACGCCGAAGACGGGGAAAATGGGTGAGCTGGCCCGGGATGCCGGGATCGCCGTCGACTTCCTGAAGCGGGCGAAGCGGGTGCTGATCACGTCGCACTCGTCGCCCGACGGGGACGCGATCGGCTCGGAGCTCGGGATGATGGAGCTCGTGGAGCGGCTCGGCGGCTCGGCCCGTGTGGTGAACCGCGACCCGCACCCGGCATCGCTGGCGTTCCTTCCCGGTCTCGACCGGATCGCGGTCGCGGAGCGGCTCCCCGGCGGGTTCGCGAACGACTTCGACCTCGCCGTCGCGCTCGAGTGCCCGGGGCTCGACCGCCCCGGCCTCGCCGGGCTCGACCGCCTGCCGATCCTCAACGTCGACCACCACCTCGCCAACGAGCGCTACGGTGCGCTCGACTTCCTCGACGAGGAGGCCCCGGCGGTGGGCGAGATGGTGCTGGCGATGGCCGAGGCGGCCGGCCTCCGCCCCTCGCCGGCGATGGCGACCTGCCTGTACACCGCCCTCGTCACCGACACGGGCGACTTCCGCTACTCCAACGCAACGCCGCGCGCCTTCGCCGCCGCCGCCCGCCTGACGGCCGCCGGCGCGGCGCCGCACGTCATCGCCGAAGGGCTGCACGAGCACGTGCCGGCGCGCGTCGTGCGCCTGACCGCCGCCGTGCTCGGCACCCTCGAGCTGCTCGCCGGCGGGCGCCTCGCGATGATCGCATGCGACCGCGCGATGCTGGCGGCGGCCGGGGCGCAGGCGCAGGACACCGAGAGCCTCATCAACATTCCGCGCGCGATCGACGGCGTCGAGGTGGCGGCGCTGATCAAGGACTTCACTGCCGACGGGGTGCGCGTCAGCCTGCGCTCGCGCGGCGCCGTCGACGTGCAGGCGGTCGCCAGCCGCTTCGGCGGCGGCGGCCACCGCAACGCGGCCGGGTGCACGATCGCGCTGCCCGCAGCACAGGCTCGCGCCGCGCTGCTCGCCGCGCTGATCCCCACCCTGGAGAGCTCATGACCCTCCCGCGACAGGGCCTGCTGCTGGTCGACAAGCCCGCCGGGCCGACCTCGCACGACGTCGTGCAGGCGGCGCGCCGCGCGCTCCGCGAGCGGCGCATCGGCCACACCGGCACCCTCGACCCGGCCGCCACCGGCCTGCTCCTCCTGTGCATCGGCAAGGCGACGCGGCTTCAGCAGTACCTGCTCGCATGGCCGAAGACGTACCGCGGCGAGATCCGCCTCGGCTTCGCGACCGCGACCTACGACGCCGAAGGCGAGCCCACGAGCGAGCCGCTGCCTGCGCCGGAGCTCTCGCCGAGCGTGCTCGCCGAGCTCCAGGCGCACTTCTCGGGCGAGCTCGCCCAGCTCCCGCCGCCGTACTCCGCTAAGAAGGCGGCCGGCAGAAAGTTCTACGAGCTGGCGCGCGCCGGCGAGGAGGTGCCGCTGGAGCCCAAGCAGGTGACCGTGCACTCGCTCGCCCTCGAGCGGGTCGCGGCCGACCGCCTCGCCTTCGAGGTGTCGTGCTCCTCCGGCACCTACGTGCGCTCGCTCGCCCACGACATCGGTCAGGCGCTCGGGTGCGGCGGCCACCTCGCAAAGCTGCGCCGCACCCGGATCGGGCCGTGGGACGTGGAGCGCGCGGTGCCGGCCGAGGTGCTGGCACAGCGCCCCCGGGAGCTCGACGAGCGGGCGTTCGTGCCGCTCTCCGAGCGCCTCCTGCCGGTCCCCGAAATGACGCTCAACCCGACGGCGCTCGACCACTTCGTGCACGGGCAGGAGGTGGTGGTGCGCGAGATCAGCGAGGCGCCGCCGGCAGGCGGAACGGTCGTGCTCAGAGACAGGAACGGCGGCCTCGCCGGGATCGGGGTCGCGCTGTCGGTGCTGCCGCGCGCTCGGACGGCGACGGTGGCGCCGCGCATGGTGTTCACCGAAGTTGAGGCCGCGGCCGAACCGTGATATGCTGCTGACCCTTCGCCGATGCGGAGGGGTGTGGGAGTCCTGCGATGAACGAGCGTGAGTACGTTGCCAGCAAGGGTCAGACGATCGAGGAGTTCAAGCGCCACGATCACGATACGGGCTCGCCCGAGGTGCAGGTCGCGCTGCTGACCAAGCGGATCGAGTACCTGACACAGCACTTCAAGGTCCACGCGAAGGACCACCACTCCCGGCGCGGGCTGATGATGCTCGTCGGGCAGCGCCGCCGGCTGCTCGAGTACCTGCGCGGCAAGGATCTCAAGCGGTACCGCACCCTGATCGAGCGCCTCGGCCTCCGTCGCTGATGTCATCGGGCGCCGCTCAAGCGGCCGGTCCCTCAAGGAGTCACAATGGAAGTCATCGAGAGAGCTGAGCTCGAAGGCGGAAGCATCGAGCTGGCGTCGGGAAAGCTCGCCAAGCAGGCCGACGGCGCCTGCGTGGTCCGCCTCGGCGAGACCGTCGTCCTGGTCACGGCGTGCTACGAGAAGGCGCCCAACAACCGCGGGGACTTCCTCCCCCTGACGGTCGACTACCGTGAGTACACATACGCCGGCGGCCGCATCCCAGGAGGCTGGTTCAAACGAGAGGGGCGTCCCACCGAGAAGGAGACGCTCACCAGCCGGTTGATCGACCGCCCGCTGCGGCCGTTGTTCCCCGACGGCTACACGCACGAGACGCAGATCATCGCCGGCGTGCTGTCGGCCGACGGCGCCAACGACGCCGACGTGCTGGCGATCAACGGCGCCTCGACCGCGCTGATGGTCTCGTCGTGCCCGTACGACACGCCGATAGGCGCGGTGCGCGTCGGGCTCGTCGACGGGAAGCTCGTCGTCAACCCCACGCACCAGCAGCGCGCGGGCGCCGACCTCGACCTCATCGTCGCCGGCAGCGAGAGCGCCGTCGTCATGGTCGAGGCGGGCGCCTCCGGCGTCTCCGAAGCGCAGATCCTCGACGCCATCGACCTCGCCCACGGAGCGATCAAGCTCATCATCGCGGCGCAGCGCCGCCTGCAGGCGCGCCTCGGCACGACGAAGGCGCCGTGGACGCCGCCGCCGCCGCCGTGGCCGCAGGAGTTCTCCGACTCCATCCACGACCGCTTCTACGGCCCGCTCGCCAGGGCGCTGCGGGTGCGCGGCAAGCTGGCGCAGTACGCCGCCATCGACGAGGTCGAGGAGGCCGCGGTCGCCTCGATCCCCGAGGAGGAGCGCGCGGAGAAGGGCCCGTGGGCGAAGGCGATCGTCCGCGAGATGGTGCGCGAGCAGTTCCGCTACGCGGTGCTCGACAAGCGCGAGCGCCTCGACGGGCGCGCGTTCGACCAGATCCGGCCGGTCTCCTGCGAGGTCGGGCTGCTGCCGCGCACGCACGGCTCGGCGCTGTTCACCCGCGGTGAGACGCAGGCGCTGGTCACCGCCACGCTCGGCACCTCCGAGGACGTGCAGATCGTCGAGGCGCTCGAGGGTGACTCCAAGCACCGTTTCCTGCTCCACTACAACTTCCCGCCGTTCTCGGTCGGCGAGGTCAAGTTCCTGCGCGGCCCCGGCCGGCGCGAGATCGGCCACGGCAACCTCGCCCGCCGTGCGCTGACGCCGATCATCCCGAAGGAGGACACGTTCCCCTACATGGTGCGGGTGGTGTCCGACATCCTCGAGTCGAACGGCTCGTCGTCGATGGCCACCGTCTGCGGCGGCACGCTCGCGCTGATGGACGCCGGCGTGCCGATCGCCAAGCCGGTCGCCGGCATTGCCATGGGCCTCGTCTCCGACGGCGCCCGCTTCGCGATCCTCACCGACATCGCCGGCCAGGAGGACCACGAGGGCGACATGGACTTCAAGGTCGCCGGCACACGCGACGGCATCACCGCCCTGCAGATGGACATCAAGGTGTCGGGCCTGTCGCGCGAGGTGATGGAGCAGGCGCTCGAACAGGCGCGCCGCGGCCGGTTGCAGCTCCTCGACACGATGGCGGCGGCGATCGCCGCGCCGCGCGCCGACATCTCGGTGTACGCGCCGCGCATCGTCACCATGTACATCCATCCCGACAAGATCCGCGACATCATCGGCCCCGGAGGCAAGACGATCCGGGCGATCTGCGAGAAGACCGGCGCCAAGATCAACGTCGAGGACGATGGCCGCGTCGAGATCGCCACGCCCGACGGCGAGGCGGCCAACAAGGCGATGCAGATCATCGAGGCGATCACCCGCCAGCCGCAGATCGGCGAGATCTTCGAGGGCACCGTCAACCGCATCGAGCCGTTCGGCGCCTTCGTCGAGATCCTGCCGAACAAGGACGGCCTGTTGCACATCTCCGAGATCGCGTGGGAACGCACCCGCGAGGTCACCGACGTCCTCAAGCTCGGCGACAAGGTGACGGTCAAGATCATCGGCATCGACGCCAACGACCGCATCAAGGTGTCGCGCCGCGCCCTGCTGCCGCCGCCGGAACGCCCAGAGGGCGCGGAGGGCGAGGCCAGGCCCGCCGACGGCGGCGGCGAAGGCGGCGAGCGCCCCTACCGGCCCCGCGCCGAGAATCGCGGCGAGCGCGGCCCGCGCCGCTCCTCCGGCGACCGCCGCGGCGGCGACCGTCCCCGCGGCGGCGGCAGGCATTAGAAGCCGGCAAGAGACAGAAGACAGGAGCAAGAGAAGCGCAGCGCCCGGGGAGACCCGGGCGATCCTGTTTCGCGCCCGCAGTGCCCGTCAGAACCTCAGCCGATAACTCGGCCGGCCCCCGTTCCCGTCGGCGGCGGCGCAGGAGCCGCCGCCGCGCAGGTAGAGACGGCGCTCGACCTCGGCGACGCAGCGCAGGCGGGTGCCGCGGTCGCCGATCACGGTGCCGGCGACGTTCATCTTCAGCTCGGTCTCGTTGGACGAGACCACGCCCTGAGCTCCCGGCAGCGGCGCGTTGCCGCTGCCCGCGTCCCACGGCTCCTGGCCGCCGCGCTCGCCCCCGACGCGCGCCAGTGTCCCGACCAGGTGCTCGCCGGTGGCGGGGTCGACGCCCTCGAGGTGCACCTCCTCATTGGTCACCGACACCTTCAGTGCGATCGCGGCGCCCGCGGCGAGCGGCGTGAGCGTCCCGTCGCGCGACACGGTGCAGGCGGCGGCGAGCGCGGCGAGGACGGCGGCGGCGGGAGAGTAGCGCCTCATGGCTTCAGGCTACACACCCCTCGCCCCGCCGTCCAGCCGGTCCCGACCGGCTAGAATCCACACGCGAGCGTTCTCGATGCTGCCCGATCCCAGCCCCGACCCGGCCGCCGACGCGCCGGCGCCGCCGCGGCGCCGGCGGCGCCTCGCCATCGCGGCGCTCGCCGCATGCGCCCTGGCCGTGGCGCTGCTCGCCGCCGCCGGTGCCGCCGCCCGTCGACCGGCGGGGCGCGCGTGGATCGCCGCCACGATCGCCCGCGAGGCGTCGCGCGCGCTCGGCGTCGAGGTGCGGATCGGCGACGCCATCCTCGACCTGCTTCCGCCGCGCCTCGAGCTGCGCGCGCTCGCGGTCGGCCCCCACGGAGCCGAGCTGGTCACCTTGGACGCCGTCGAGGTCGCGGCGCGCCTCACCGCGCTGCTGGCCGGCGATGTGGTGCTCGACCACGTCCTCGCCGACGGCATCCGCATCGACGCCACGATGCCGGAGCAGGAGCCGAAGGCGGGGGCGCCGGCGCCGTGGTCGCGGGTGGTCGTCCGCAACCTCGAGCTGCGCCGCGTGACCGTCGCCCACCTCGGGCTGCCGTCGGGGCTCGCGATCGCGGCACACGACGCCGAGGCGAGCTGGAGCGCGGACTCCCGAGGCGTGGTGCGGGCGGCGGTGGCGCGCGTCGGCTCGTTCGCGATCCGCGCCCCCGGCGCACCCGAGGTGGCAGGCACGCTGCAGGCGCGCGGCCGCCGCACCCGGGCCGGGTGGGAGATAGGCACCCTGCGTGCGAGCGGCGCCGGTTGGACCGTCGAGGGGAACGGCACCGTCGGCGACGACGGCAGCGTCGCGGCGAGCGCGCACATCGGCCTCGACCTCGCGGCCGCCGACGCGCTTCTCGACCTCGGCGCCGGCCTCTCCGGGCAGGCGACCGCCGACGTCGAGCTGTCCGCCGGCGCGGCGGGACTCCGCTGCACCGCGGCCGTCGCCAGCCCGGCGGTCGGCGCGGCCGGCTTCGCCTTCTCCGACCTCGCGGCGCGCGTCGCCGTGACCCGCGACGGTGTCGACGCCGAGATCCTGCGCGGCACGTTCGCCGGCGGCGCGGTGAGCGGGACGTACGCGCTCGCGCCGCTGGCGGCGCCGTGGCGCCACCGGATCGCGCTGCGCGCCCGCGGGCTCGACCTCGCCGCGTTCCTCGCCACCCTCGCGGTCGAGCCGGCGGGTCTGGCGGCGAGCGGTGACGCCGAGCTCGAGCTCGCCTGGGAGGGCGAGGCGATCGGCGCCGGCGTCGGCGCCGCCGCGGTGCGGCTGCGGCCGACGGCGGGCGACGTGCCGCTCGCGGGCGGGCTGCGCATCACGCTCTCCGGCGACGGCCGGCTCACGTTCGCGACGGACGCCGCCACGCTCGCCGGGGCGCCGCTCGCGTGGGAGGGCACGCTCACCCTCGCCGACTGGGTGCCCGACTGGCGGTTCGCGGGGGAACGGCTGCGGCCCGCCACGATCGCCCGCCTGCTCGCCGGGTGGACCGGCGAGCCGGTGCTGCCGCCGGGGCTCGACGCCGAGATCGCCGGTGAGATGACGCTCGCCGGCCCGTTCGACGACCCGACGATCACCGCGCGCGTCGCCGCGACGTCGCTGTGCCTCGACGCCGCGGCGGTCGCCGCCGGCGAGGCCGCCTTCACCTTCCGCGGCGGCCGGCTCACGGTCGAGCGGGCGCGCCTGGAGCTCGGCGGCGGCCGGGTGGACGCGTCGGGTACGCTCTCCGTCGGCGACGGCACGCTGGCAGCCGAGGTCGCCGGCGAGGACGTGCCGATCGCGCGGCTGCTCGCGCTCGCCGGCGTCGACCTGCCCTTCGCCGGGACGCTCGCCGCCCGCGGCAGCGTCGGCGGCACCCTCGCGGCGCCGCGCGCGCGGCTGCGGCTGACCGCCGCCGCGGTGGCGGTCGGTGAGCTCGTGCTCGGCGACGGCGAGGCCGCGCTCGCGGCTGACGGCTCCGCGCTGGAGCTCACGGGGCTGACACTCGGGCCGCTCGCCGGCGCCGCCGCCGTCGACCTCGATGCGGGTACGGCGCGCGTCGACCTCGCGCTGTCCGCCCTCGACCTCATGCCGCTGTCGCCGCTCCTGGCGGCGCTCGCCGGCGGCCCGCTCTCCGGCGAGCTGCACGGCGCCTTCCCGCTCGCCGCCCCGACGGGTCGCGCAACGCTGCGCAGCGACGCCGGGCTGGAGGTGGAGCTGCAGCTCGGCGAACGGGAGCTGCACGCCGCCGCCGCGCGCCCCGGGGCGTGGAGCGCCAAGGCGACGCTGGAGCGGACCGCCGCCGGGCTGGCCGGCGAGGGCCGCGTCGAGGTGTCGTCGCTCGCCGCCCTGCTGCGGACGCTCGGCCGCCCCGGCACGCTGCTCGACGGGTCGCTCGCCGCGCGCTCGCGGGTGGAGATCGGCCCCGACGGCGCCGTCGTCCTCGCCGGAGCGCTCGAGCGCGCGACACTCGCCATCGAGGGCGAGACGCTCGCACTCGCGGCGCCCGCGAGCTTCGCTGTTGCGGGCAGCGCCGTGCGCATGGAACGCGCGTCGTTTACCGGCCCGCGCTCGCGCCTGGCGCTTGCGTACGCGCAGGAGGCCGACGGCGGCCTCGACGTCCGCCTCGACGCCGCCTTGCCGCTCGCCCTGCTCGGCCTCGCCTTCCCCGAGAGCAAACCGCGCGGCACCCTCGCGGTCGACATCGCCGTCGCGGGCACCGCCGGGGCGCCCGTCTTCTCCGGCGGCGCCACCGTTCGCGACGGCGCGCTGACGCTGCCCGGCCTCCCCGCGGCGCTCACCGACATCGCCGGCGGCATCACCCTCGACGGCCCCGGCCTGCGCGTCGACGCCGTGCGCCTGCGCATGGCCGGCGGCGACGTCACCTTGAGCGGGCGCATCCGCCTGGACCCGGAGGTCGAGCTCGACCTCGCGGTCGCGGCCGAGCGCGTGCCGTGGGCGCTGCTGCCGCGCTTCCGACCGGTCTTGAGCGGCGAGCTGCGGGTCAGCGGCCCGCTCGACCGTCTGACGATCGGCGGCGACGTCGCCGTCGTCGAGGCGCCGTTCCGCGAGCAGATCGACTTCAACACGCTCGTGCTCGACCAGGTGTTCGCGCGCGAGCGCGACGTGCTGCCGACCGGAGACGCGATCGCGTTCAACGTCGCGATCCACATCCCCGGCACCCTCGACATCGACACCCTGCCGCTGCGCCTGCAGGGGCGCGGCGAGCTGCGCCTGGTCGGCACCAGCGAGCGGCCCGGCCTGATCGGCCGCATCGACGCGCTGCCCGGCGGCGAGGTCGAGCTCAACTCGCAGCGCTACGAGATCGACCTCGCCACGATCGCCTTCTCGCAGCCCGACCGCATCGACCCCGCCTTCGACGTGCGGGTGCGCGGCTGGGTCGACAACGTCGAGGTGACGATCGCGCTCGCCGGCACGATGGAGCGCTTCACGCCGACGTTCACGTCCAACCCGCCGCTGTCGGAGACCGACATCCTCGGCCTCATCTCGACCGGCCAGCGCGGTGACGAGGGCGATCCCGAGAGCCTGTCGAGCGCCGCGTCGCAGTTCGTCAACGGCCAGCTCGCGAGCGCGGTGTCCAGCCGCGCCCGCAGCCTCCTCAACGTCGACCAGCTCCGCCTCGACCCGGCGGCGGCCACCACCACCGGCGAGCCGACCACGCGCATGACGGTGGCGCAGCAGCTCACCCGCACGTGGACGGTGTCGATCTCCTCCAACCTCTCCTCCAACCGCGAGGAGGCGGTGCGCAGCGTCTGGCGGGTCGGCCAGGGGATGCTCGTCGAGGCGATGCGCAACGCCGACGGCTCGTACACCGCGGGGGTCAAGTGGCAGCGGCGCTACTGATCGCCGTCGTCGCGGCCGCGACGGCCCCCGCGAGCGCTGCCGCCGCGGCGGCGCCGGTGGCGGCGGTCGAGATCACGGCGCGCGGCGCGCGCGACCCCGAGCGCGTGCGCCAGGTGCTCGGCGTGCGCCCCGGCGACGCCTACTCCCGGCACGAGCTGCGGCGCGGCGTGCAGGCGCTGCTCGCCTCCCGCGAGGTCGAGGACGCGGTCGTCACGGTGGAGGAGGGCGCCGCCGGCGTCACCGTCTCCGTGCGCCTGCAGATGGCCGCGCGCGTCGGCACCGTGAAGGTCGAGGGTCTGTCCCGCCGCCTCCGCACGCGCGTTCGCGCCCAGCTCGCCCTCGTGCCGGGTACGGTGCTGCGGGTGCCCGTGTTCGAGGCCGCCGTCGCCGCCGCCGCCGCACGGCTGCGCGCCGACGGCTACCCGGACGCGACGCTGCAGCCGTGGCTCGACTTCGACGCCGCCAGCGAGACGGTCGCCGTCACCGTCGCGGGCTCGCTCGGCGCGCCGCGCGTCCTCGGCGGTGTCGTCGCCGAGGGAACCGACCTCGCCGGCGCGGCGCTGCTCGACGCCTGCGGGCTCGACCGCGGCGACCGGCTGAGCGACGTCGCGGTGCAGCGGGCGCGGCGCCGGCTCGAGGGGCGCCTCCGCCGCGAAGGGTGGTGGGAGGCCGCGGTTTCCCCGCCCGAGGTGGCGGCCGGCGACGGCGGCGCGACGCTGCGGCTGAAGGTCAGACCGGGCCCGCGCTACCGCCTCGAGCTCGACGGCGTCGAGCGCTCGGGCGCCCTCGAGGACGAGGCGCTGCCGTTCCTCGCCGGCGAGGAGCCGTTCTCGGGCGAGCCGGCCGACGCCGCGCTCGCGGTGCGCCGCTACCTGCAGCGGCGGCGCCACCTGCTCGCCAGCGCAAGCGCGCGCGTCGACGACGACGCCTCGGTGCGGGTGCTGCGCGTGAACGCCCACTCCGGCCCGCGCCTGCACATCAGGGAGGTGAGCTTCCCGGGGCTCACGGCGCTGCCCGCGGGGGAGCTCGAGGAGCGCATCGGCGTGCGCCGGCGCGGCCTCGTGCCGTGGGGGCGTGAACCGGTGGACGACAGCACGCTCGCCGCCGACGGCGCCTCGATGCTCGCCGTGCTGCGGCGCCGTGGGTTCGCCGAGGCGGCGGTGGGCACGCCGCGCATCACCCAGGTCGGAAGAGGGTTCCACGTCGAGCTGCCGGTCGTCGAGGGCCCCCCACACACGGTCGAGTCGGTGGACGTCGCCGGCCTGCCGCCCGGCTTCGCGACCCCCGCGCTCCCCCTCGCCGTCGGCGGGCCGTGGAGCGCAACCGCCGCCCAGGAGGCGGCCGACGCGCTCGCCGGCGCTTTACGCGACGCCGCGTACCTCGACGCCTGGGTGGACAGCTCGCACGCCTGCACCGATGCGCACTGCCGGGTGACGCTCACCGCCCACCCCGGCGCCGTCACCGAGGTGGCGCGGCTGGTGGTCGCCGGCATCGGCCGGACGCGGCCGGAGACCGTGCTCAAGCTGGCGCGGCTCGAGACGCCGCGCCGGCTGGGCATCTCCGAGCAGCTCGAGGCGCAGCGCCGCCTGCTGACGCAGGGGATCTTCCAGCAGGCGAGCCTGCGGCCGATACCCGGCCAGGAGGGCGGCGCCGGCCAGGGGTACGTGATCGACGTCGAGGAGGCGCTGACGCGCTCGGTGTCGTACGGCGTCGGCTGGGACAGCGTGTCGCGCGCCCAACTGAGCTTCTCGTGGTCGCACCTCAACCTGTGGGGCAGCGGTCGCAGCCTGTCGGTGTCGACCGACCTGTCGAGCCGCGACACCGACTTCGAGATCCTCTACCGCGCCCCCCGCAACCTCGGCATCCTCGGCCTGCCGTTCTGGGTGGCGATCTACCGCGACGACGAGGACCGCACCGACTACACCGTCAACCGGCGCGGGATGTGGGCCGAGGTCGGCGACCGTTGGCGCAAGCCGGTGCGGCTGATCCCCCGCTTCGACTACTCGATCGTGCGCTCCGACGCGCCGCCCGAGTACGAGTCCGAGCTCGAGCGCGAGGACCAGGACATCGCGATCACCTCGATCACGCCGATCCTCGAGTGGGACACGCGCGACGACCCGCTCGTCCCGAAGCGCGGTGTCTACGCCTCGCTGCAGCCGCAGATCGCCTTCGAGACGCAGTCGACGGACGCCGAGTTCGACAAGGTCACGCTGGCCACCTCGGCGTACCTGCCGGTCGGGCGCAGCGTGCTGGCCGGGGCGTTGCGCGTCGGCGGCATCCACCCGCGCTCGCAGCAGACCGCGAAGAGCACCTCGCCGGACAACCTGCTCGTGCCGATCGCTGTGCGCTACTTCGCCGGCGGCCGCATCTCCAACCGCGCCTTCCCCACGGACTATCTCGGCGCCGAGGGCACGTTCGCCGACGACGGCTCGCCGATCGGCGGCGCCGGCATGCTTCTCGCCAACCTCGAGCTGCGCTTCCCGGTGGCCGGGTCGGTGGGCGGCAGCGTGTTCGTCGACGGCGGCAACGTCTGGCCGAGCTGGGTCGACGTCAACGTGCCCGACATGCGCTGGGGCGCCGGTCTCGGCGTCCGCGTCGAGACGCCGATGGGGCCGTTCCGTCTCGAGTACGGGTGGAAGCTCGACCGCCGCGACGGCGAGTCGGCGGGCGAGCTGTTCTTCTCCTTCGGCAACCCGTTCTGAGAACTTGGGAGAATGGGCACAAGCTCTGAGTTGACATCGCGATGCCGGCTTCGTACGATTCGAATGTGCCGCTTTCGATTATGGACTCAAAATGAAAGTGCTCCCTCGTTTTCTTGACGTCCCCCGCCAGTCCTTCTTCCTCTTCGGGCCGCGCGGGACCGGCAAGTCGACGTGGATCCGGGACGTGCTGCCCGACGCGCTCGTCATCGACCTTCTCCGGCCCGAGGTGTACCGCGAGTTTGCCGCACGGCCGGAGCGCCTGCGCGAGCGCGTCGACGGGTCCCCCGGGAGCTCCGCGGTCGTCCTCGACGAGGTCCAGCGGGCACCCGAAGTGCTCAACGTCGTGCACGAGATCCTCGAGGAACGGCGCGGGCGGCGGGCCCGGCCGCGTTTCGTCCTCACCGGATCGAGCGCCCGCAAGCTGCGGCGCGGCGGCATCGATCTCCTGGCGGGGCGGGCCGTCATGCGAACACTACATCCTTTCATGGCGGCGGAGCTGCCGGGGTTCCGACTCGAAGGTGGCCTCCGCCATGGGCTGCTGCCGCTCGTCGTCGCTTCACGGACCCCGCAGGACACCCTCGCTGCCTACGCAGCGCTCTATCTCGAGCAGGAGGTAAAGGCCGAGGGGTGGGCACGCGACGCCGGCACGTTCGCGCGTTTCCTCGAGGTGATCTCCTTCTCGCACGGGAGCGTGCTGAACCTGGCCAACGTCGCGCGCGAATGCGAGGTCACTCGTCCGACGGCAGCGGCATACGTCGAGGTCCTCGAGGACCTGCTGCTGGCGTTCCGGCTGCCGGTGTTCACGCGGCGCGCTCGCCGGGACACGAGCGCCCACCCGAAGCTCTACCTCTTCGACACCGGTGTGTACCGATCGCTCCGTCCTGCGGCGCTGCTCGACCGGCCGGAGGAAATCGAGGGCGCGGCGCTCGAGGGGATGGTCGCGCAGCACCTCCGCGCCTGGGCGGCATACTCCGGCGCCGGCGACGAGCTGTACTTCTGGCGGACGCGATCGGGCGTGGAGGTGGACTTCGTCGTCTATGGCCCGAGCGGTCTCTGGGCCATCCAGGTCCAGAACTCGGATCAGGTCCGCCCTGCTGACCTGCGTGCGCTGCGCACCTTCCGCGAAGACTACCCCGAGTGCACAGCCGTCCTCCTGTACCGGGGCGCCGACCGCCGACGCGTGGAGGAGATCTGGTGCCTGCCGGTAGAGACGTTTCTGGGTAATCTGCGCCCCGGTCGTGGGCTGCTCCACACGCGCACCGGCCCCGACGGCCGCCGCGACCCGACGCGCCCACGGCGACGGGACGGCAGCCGCTGGAGCCGAGCGCGGAGGACCGGCCGCCCGGCGGGCGGCCGCTGCTTCACGGTGTAGCCCCTGGCCTCGAGACAGGCGGTGCGCGCTCTCAGGGACTCCTGCTGCGCGGCCGCGAACTGGGCGGCGACCTGCGGCTGCGCCCGCGCCTGCCCCTGCCGCTTCCCGGAGGCGCTGGCGACAGCGACGATGGCGGCGCCTTCGCCGCCCTCGTTGTTGGCGACATCGCCGACGATGTGGCCGGCCGCCGTTCGGGCGACCGGCCCGCGTGGCCAACGAGAAGGCGTGGGTCCGGCAGCAGGCGCCGGTTCTCACGTTCTGCGGAATTCCGATAGACGGTCTCGGTCCGGCTCTGGAACACTGCAGAAGATGACCGGGCGGCCGCACAGGAGAAGGCCCTCCTCCCCCGGGGTGCCGGTGGGAGCATCGCGCACGCGCGGCGACGGCGGCGCCTGGGCGCACGGTCGGGCGCACAGGCTCGGGACTGTCGCTTCGGCGAGTGCCGGAGCGATCCTGGCACGCCGCCGGGCCCCGCCGGATCGGACCAACCTCTTGAAAATGCATCAGTTCAGCGAGAGTCGCTTCGCGGACCTGAACGAGAAGAAACGCGCGTGCGAAGCGAACTCGGGGCTCGTCAATCGCGGCGGCGGACTCGGCATCGACACGCAGGCGGACCTGCCGCACGGGCGCCGGATGGTATGGTTGCTCGGCGGGGTCTGGCCGGTTCTTCCCGGCCGTGTGGCAAGAACGCTCATCGAGTATGTCCGTGGCACAGCCTAGAGCTCAAGGAGGGACGATGAACCGCAAGACCGCACTACTGGCCGTCATCGCCGCGGTGGCGGCGCTCCCCGTTCTTGCGCAGGAGCCGCAGGTCACGCCGCCGCAGCCGACCGTGCCCGAGGTCTTCACGCTGACGGGCAGCTTCACGCGGCTGGCGTACAACAATGAAGGGTTCGTCACCATGGGGTACCGGATGGCGAACGAGGAGCAGGGCAAGGAGTGGATGCTGCTCGACGCCGGCATCACACTGCGCAAGGGGGTCAAGGACTACCCGCTCAAGCGCGAGCACCTGTTCGTCAAGACGCCGGACGGAACGATGGTCCCGCTCGCCACCAACCAGGAGTACAAGGCGGCGAACCTGCGCGGCCTGAACAATCGGGCCAAGGTGATGCGGCAGTCGATCAACTACTTCCCGGTCGAGGCCGACTCCCCGTGCGCGCTGTCGTTCTTCGCCGAGACCGGCGGCCCGAACATGGCGTGGGACCAGGTCGAGCTCTCCTACCAGCGCGCCTGCGTCGGCCGCCTCTACTTCAAGATCCCCGGAGGCATCAAGACCGGGCAGCACTGGCTGATCGTGAAGTTCCCCACCAGCGAGGTACAGGTGCCGTTCCGCGTCGTCACCCCGGAGGAGGAGAAGACCCTCGAGAAGAAGTGGCAGGACTTCAAGAAGCAGCTCGACGCGTCGTACGAGAGGTGAGGCCAGCGGGGTGAAGCGCCGTGGAGCGCCTGCGAGTTCTCCCTCGCGGGGGTTCCGAAGGCCGGCGAAGGGGCGCCGCGTGCCGGTGCCGGGCCGCTACTGTGCGGGGATCGTCACCAGGGGCAACCGTTCGGGCGCGCCGGTTTCCGCCAGCGTGAATAAGTAGACGACCGCGATGAGCGCGCGCTTGCTTTGCAGGTCGCTGTCGTCGATCCAGAACCAGTGCCCGCGGTGCTGCACGACGGCGAACGCGTCCGGCGGCTTTTTCGGGCCGCTGTGGATCCGCACCGCGTCGTGCCGATCCGCCGCGTCGACGTTCTCGAACGCCGGCACTGCGCGACGCTCCGCCAGGTGCGTACCGGGCACGTCCAGGTAGCTCGCGAACGCGCCCATGATCTGCAGCATCGACCGGCTGTTGACGGCCAGCTCGTTGTCCGCCCCGCGCACCGGCGAGTAGGTGAGCGTGTACTTCTGCTGGCTGTCGGGCAGCCTGAGCAGCCGCCTGATCTCGGCCGTCTTCTCCAGGACGTCGGCGGACACGTCGTCGCGCCGAAAGAACAGCACCCCGGTCGAGCCCCTCGCCTTGTCCTCCTCCACGCGCATCCCGAAGGCGCCGGCAACCTGCACCTCGCGCAGCAACTGCAGGACGCGGAGAAACTCCGGGTCCGCCTCCCGCGCCGTGGCTCCCGTCATCGAACGGTTGCGCAATCCGTTGATCGACTCGACGGTCAGCCCCAGGAGGAAGTCCGCCGGGTAGCCGGCCTGGATCATGAAGAAGATGTTCTTCGGGTCGATCGGCGTGATGAGCCCGTGCAGGAACTTCTGGCCGGTGAGTGGCACGTAGGTGATGGTAGGCCGGTCGGTGTAGATGGCTTGGCCGCTGGCCGAAGCGAAATCGCCCTGCACCGCGGTCTTGGAGGAGAGCTGGCCACCGACAGTGACGCCGGTCTGCAGCGAGTAGCCGCTGACAATGTTCGCCACGTCCATGAACACCGGCAGGTCCATGTAGCGCATCTTGACGATGTTCAGCAGCGTCTGCTGCTTCCACGAGTCGGCAATGGTCGTGCCGTAGTCGACGCGGTCCACGAGAACCGTCTTGGGGCCGACGTGCGTGCAGCCGGCGAGCGCCACGGCAGCGATCGCGAAGAGCAGCAGCCTCGCCTTTCCGGACGGCATGGCGTGCGGTGCGCGTCCCAGCGCCTCGGCATCGCGGGTTCTCATGTTCGTTTGCCCTCCCTCGCCTGCGTTCAGCCCGCGCATCACGCCGGCGGCGTCGAGTCGAACAGGCACTGCCCCGGTCACGGTTGAGAACCCGTAGCGGACGTAGGCCCGGGCGGCGTCAAAGCGGTGCGACGGGTCGCCGTTGCAGCTCGCTTTCGCGACGCCCGGCGTGGGTTCACAGCCGTCCACCTCGTCACAGGCCGTGTCGTCGCTCGCCAACTTTCGACCGATGCTCCCCGTGCTGCGCCTGCGTCTCGCGGTTCCCGTCATCTCCAGGTGCTGCCGCTCAGGATCCGGCCCGAGCCGGACCCTGACGGCGGGTCCGTCGGTTCAGAACTTGACCATGTACTTGTTGGCCTCGAGACAGACGCTGAACGCCTTCTTGAAGTTCGCGAGCTTCTCGGCCGAGACCTGCTGCGCCTGCTGTGCCTGCTGGTCGACCTGCTGCGTCGCTTCCGCCTTCGCCCGCTGGGAACGGCGCCGCCCGGCGATTGCCCCGGCCGCGGCGCCGTACGCCGCGCCCTTGCCGGCGTCGTCGCTCGCGATCTCGCCGATCAGGGCGCCGGCCGCGGCCCCGGCCACCGCGCCCCTGGCGCCGGCGCCCTGGCCGGAGGCCTGCACCTGCTGCTTCGCCTGTTCGGTCTGCTGCGCCTGCTGCTGCGCCTGCTTCTGCAGCTCGAACGGGTCGGTGCCGGTGTTCTGCACCGCAAAGTTGTAGCAGGCGACTTCGTCGGTCGACTGCTGCTGCGCATTCTGCCCTGCGGTCGGGAACACGTAGACGTTGAGCGTCGCAGCCAGCGTCTTCTGCGGCGCGGGCTGCGCGGTGGGCTGCGCGGTGGGCTGCGCGGCGGGCGGCGCCGGCGGCGGCGCCTGGGCGACGGCCGCCGCGGCCGCAGCGACGCACAGTGTCACGGTGATGGTGAGGTTGGCCTTCATGGCTATGCCTCCTTTCACTTTCCAGGCACGGGTGCCGTGGGCTGCGGCGTGCAGACGCCGAACACCGCCGTGGCACGTCCCTCGCTCGCCACGGCGACGGCGGCCCGGCCGGTCGGCTCGCTGATCACGAAGCTGAACGCCCGCCCCATCTCGAATCCCTGCAGGACGATGACGCCGTTCTCGCGGGTCATGTGCGCGATCGGCGTGGCGCGGTTCTCACCGCTCGCCGCGGTGGTGCTCAACCGCCGGGCATCGAGGTCGACCTCGATGAACGCCGGGATGTTGAGGTTCCACGGCACCTCGGCCGCGCACTCGCCCCCCTCCTCGCACCGCGTCGCCTGGACAGAGGCACACAGGAACCGGCCGGCGCCGGTCAGGTCGTCGGCCGACGCCACCGAGGCGGCGAGGACCACCACTGCAACAACACCCGGATGCAATCGACTCATCGGCTCTTCTCCTTTCCTGAAAACGCCGTCCTCTACGGCCGCCTGCCCCCGCGTACCAGACCGGCTTGCAGGTCGGCACCCCGAACCTATTTCACGAACACCGAGACTCCGGGGAGCGCCAGCGCCAGGACGTTCACCGAGACGTGCGGCGCCTTCTTGTCATTCTTCGAGATCCTGACCTCCTCGCCGGAGTGCTTCACCTTGTAGGCGCCGCCCGCCACCAGCGTCAGCTCCTTGGCGATGTCGCGCGCGATGTCCTTCCTCCCTGTCTTGGCGAGGATCCTCACCTCGACGACCTTCGGCTCGCCGCCGATCGGGAGGAACTCGAGCCTCACCGAGCCGTTGGCCTTGGCCTTGCCGTCGACCACCACGGCCAGCTTCTCGAGGTACGCGTGCGGCATTGTCGACGCCGGTGGCGCGGCGGCGACCGGGGCCGCGGCGACCGGGGCGGGGGCGGGCGCGGGCGCCGGCGTCGGAGTCGGTGCCGGCGCGGCCGGCAGGGTCTCCTGGGCTGCCAGCGGGAGTGCCGCGATGGCCAGCACCACGATCAACAGAGCGAGTTTCCCGTTCATTGTCCTGTCTCCTTGTCTCTCATCGCGCCGTTCGGAACGGCCGCGACGGCCGCTCCCGCCGATGCGCGCTCTCTGCCTGCTAGCCTATCTCCTCGAACACGGCCTTCACCTTGCCCTTGCGGACCGCGCGGTCGAGCGCGGCGTGGTCCTTCTCGTTCTGGTCGGCGTAAGCGAACGAGAAAGAGGCGATCGCGCGGTCGAAGGCGTCGCTCTTTCTTCCCATGTACCCGGCGAGCACGGCCGCGTCGCCGGACCGGGCATGCGCGAGGGCTAGTGCCCTCCCGCACCATCCGGCGTAGATCGCCATCTCGGCCTTGCCGAAGGTCTCCACCATGGGGCCGAGCTTCATGTCCCTCAGTTGGCGGAAGAAGAAGTCGCGCCTCGGCCCCCGGCTCCACCCGAGGAACATGTCGCTGGCCGGCTGCATTAGGCGGTAACCGTTCACGACGCGCTGGCCGTGGTTGGGAAAGACGCTCGCGCCGGCGTACGGCTCCAGCACCGAGGGGCGCGCCTCCTTGACCTGGAGGAAGAGGGGGTCGCCGTCGCCGGCCGTGAAGAGGAGCACCCAGCACAGCGTCCCGACGCTGCCGACGCCGACCACCTTGATGGCGGCGTCCCGCAGCTCGTAACGGTCGAGCAGGGAATGATAGGCGGAAGGGAGCGTGGCGCGGTACGCGGCGAGCGTGTCGGTGATGGCCTTCTCGACCACGCCCGGGGTGTGGCCCTCGGCGTGGAAAATCGTGGGGAGCTGGTCCTTGATGACGGGCAGATCTCCCTTGTGCTCCACGAGCTTCGGGAACATCTCCTCGCCGCGGCTCTTCGCCTGCTCCCTCTCGATGCGCTTGACCAACCGCTTGCGGAGGTCGGGGGGCAGCTCCGCGAGCAGCTCCGCGGCCGTCAGCATGCGGTACCACAGCTCGAGCGTCTTCATCTCGCTGAGGTCGGCCATCGACTCGCGGTAGGAGCGGACGCAGGTCAGGACCGTGTCCTTGGCGACGGCGTCGCTCAGACCGTTGTCCCGGCACGCCACGACGAAGCTCGGGGCGAGACGCTTCACGTCCCACTCCCACGGCGCCGGCAGCGTCTCGTCGAGGTCGTTGATGGAGAAGATGACCCTCCGCTCCGGCGTGGCGAAGCCGCCGAAGTTGCACAGGTGGGCGTCCCCGCAGCACTGCACCCGGACCCCGGTGGAGGGCGTGGACGCCAGGTCGGCCGCCATCGTCAGCGCCGCCCCGCGGTAGAAGGTGAACGCGGAGCGGACCATGCGCCCGTGGCGGAGAGGGAGCAGGTCGGGAACGCGTCCCTTCTCCGCCTCCAGCACCAGCTCGACCGCGTCCCGCCGGTCGGCCGGGGCCTTCCAGTCGGCGTGGGCCTCGCGGGGGCAGGTCTCCCGCAGCGCCTTGCCGGCGGCGTAGCGCTCCGCCCGCGACTGCGTCCGGACGGGCAGGTGCTGCGACTCGGCGCCCGCTCGACCGGGTCGCTTCGACGACCTCACGGGGAGCTTCGTGCCTGCGGTCATCGGAGTACCCCCCTGCTCCCCGGCACGGGCGAGGCGACGGTCATGGCTGCCCTCCACCGAGGGACGCTGAGGTCGACGCAACCCTCACCTCACCCCGACCCTGTTCACCGGTCCGCCGAGGTTGGTGACACTCGCCGCGGGCGCGACGCCGACCCCCGGGGCGCCCACCCCGACCCCGGGCGTGACGCCGACCCCCGGGGCGCCCACGCCGACGCCGGGCGTGACGCCGACCCCCGGCGCCCCGACCCCCGGGGTTGCGACGCGGACCGTGGTCCGGCGGGCGACGCCCGCGTACGAGACCGGAGTGGCCGGCGCGCCCACCACCGCCTCCGCGGCGACCGCGGCGATCACCCACCCGGCGACCGCCAGGCCGAGGACTCGCAGGCCCGTGCGTGAGTTGAAGGTCATGGCTTTCCTCCGATCGGTGCACCCTGCGGCAGCTCGTCGAGGTCGATGAGCGCATCGGCGTTGAGCTTCTGCGCCCCGGCCGGTGCGGCGAACACGAACGCGTCGGCCGCCGGCTCGACGCCGACCTTCCAGCTCTTCACCCGCAGCGTGTACTGCGGGGCGCAGTTCATCGTCTTGCTGGTGATCACGAGCTTGCGCGGGAATGGCGCGTCGCCGACCTCCACCCAGAGCTGCCAGTCCGTCTCCCCGTTGCGGAACGCGAGGTGCTCGCACTCGACCCCTGCGACGACGCCGCGACCGATGTGCTTGGCCTCCAGGACGTCGGCGACGAGGGCGCCGTAGGGATTCGAGAGGAGCAGGTCCGCGCCGGGCAGCGCGACGCCGTGGCCCACCCGCAGCGCCTCGAACAACTGGTCGAGCGAGCCGGGAGCGTCGAACTGCGCGTAGCCGTTGACACTCTTGCCGAGGATGCTGACGACCTTGCCGTCGAACACCATCGCCACGTCGGCGTGGCCGCCAACGCGATGGGCGCGCATTTTGTCCGGGCGGCTCAGGAGCATCTCGCCGGAGCTCGTGAACTGGATCTTCTCGAGCTGCGGCGTGATCACCTCGATGTCGCTGTCGAAGGTGAGCTCGATCGTCTTCTGGCTGCCCAGGTAGTCCGACATCGCCTTGAGGATCGCCTTGGCGTCGTCGCCCGGTTGCGGTGCGTCCGCCGCGGCCCAGGCGAACCCGGCGGCCAGGAGGACGACGGCGCCCAGCGCCAGGGTGCGCTTCGTGCCGGCGGTTCGTTCGAGCTCTGCTCCCATGGTTCCCCTTCCTTTCCACCCGCGTGCTGCCGTCACCGCACGGGGCACATCGGCGGTCACGGCTACTCCCCGCCCTTCAGCCGGCGCGCCCCTTCGATGATCGGGTGCCACCCGGACACCAGCGAGATCATGAAGCCGTCCATCTGGAGGTCGCCCGGAGCGCTGTCGTTGACGGTCGACTTGTAGCCGAAGGTCAGCGCCAGGCTGTCGTTGATCTGGTAGCCGAGGCTGAGCCCGACCCCCAGGTTGTCGAGCTTCTCGCCCTCGACGCCGTCGACGGTCGCCTGGCCGCCCGTGTACCAGGCGGCGTCGAGCGAACCCCAGACGTGGTCGGTGAAGTCCCGCGTCAGGTGCGCGTCCACCTGGACCATCGGGTCGGTCTCGAGCGTTTTCCCCACGTAGTCGTCGTTGGTCCCGAACACCCACACGGCGGGCAGGAGCTCCAGCGTCGTACGGTGGCCCGGCACCCACGAGCCGAGCTGCCAGACGACCGGCGCGCCCACCCGCCCGTACCAGCGGTTCTGGCCGAGGTTCAGCGACCGGCTGTTGTCGTACTCGCCGACCGGCACCGCCAGGTCGACGATCACGTCGAGCGAGAACCCCGGCTCGTAGCGCACGACGTCGACCAGGTTCTTCTGGGCCGGCGGGCCGATCAGGTTGAAGTCGAGCTCGAACGTCGGGTCGCCGAACCCGCGGGCCGACTCCGTGACCGACTGGCCGCCCACCGTCACGTCACCCACGATGCGCCCCATCGGCACCAGGACCGCGGCGAGCGCCGCGCGGTCGAACAGCGTGAAGGTGCGCGCGTAGCCCCCGATTGCCAGGGTGGCTTCGATCGTGGCCCCCGGCGCCACGATGTGCGCAGGGTCGAACGGGTTCGTGTTGCCGCTGATCGAGTTGACGATGACCGGGACGGCGGTCGCGCCCGACAGGGACTTCCAGTAGAAGCGCGCCGGCACCTGGGCTGACGCCTGTGGCGACCAGAGCGCGCCAACGGCGAGCACCAGCACCACCGCGACCACCAACGGCGCGGCGCTCTTTTGCAAGCTGTTCTCGTGGCTCATCATGTCGGCTCCTTCGCGAGCATTCGCACTGGCTCGGCGCTCACTGCTTCGGGTCCGCAAGCATGTCCGCGGGCGGCACGTACTGGCGCTTCAGGTTGAGCGGTGGGTAGCCGGCCTGGACCGGGACGCGCTGCGGGAGCACCTTCTCGAGGGCCTCGTGAGGCGAGCGGTTGGGCAGGACCACGTTGTTCCTCCGGACGTAGTCGTCCCAGAGCGCCACCATCTCCTTCACCTTGTCGGGTCGCTCCGCGGCCAGGTCCTTCAGCTCGCCGGGATCCGCCGCGAGGTCGAAGAGCTCCCAGTCACCCCGTCCGAAGGGCCTCCACTCCCAGCGCAGCTTCCAGCTCCCCTGCCGGACGGCGCGGTTGCCGAAGACCTCCCAGGCGAGGACGTCCTGGTCCGTTCGCGGCGACTCGGCCCGGCCCTCCAGCACCGGGACCCAGGACTTGCCCAGGGCCGGCGGCACGTCCTTCCCCTTGTACGTCTTCGGGTAGCTCGTGCCGGCCACCTCGAGGAGCGTCGGCATGATGTCGGCCACGTGCATGGTCGCCTGGGTGTTCACGCTCCCCGCGGGGCGCTTGACCCCGGGCCCGCTCACGATGAGCGCGTTGCGGATGCCGCCCTCCGCGAGCCAGGCCTTGTACTGGCTGAAGGGCGTCATGGAGACCTGGGCCCAGGCGGGCCCGTAGGCGAGCCAGGACCCCGGGTCGCCCCACGCGTTGGGGTGGGTCTCTGACCAGTGCATGGCGGCGAAGAGGAAGTCGCGCGAGCCGGGCGCGCCCGCGATCATGGCATGGAGGTCGTTGCCCTCGGCGCCGTTGTCGCCGAAGACGATGAAGATCGTGTTGTCGTACTCGCCGATCTTCTTGAGGTGGTCGATGAGCCGTCCGACGTGGTGGTCCAGGTTCTCGACGAGACCGGCGTAGATCTCCATCTTCTTCCCCATGACCGCGCGGGCGGCCGGGGCCAGCAGGGTGGAGTCGGGCACGAACCACATCCGCTCGGCGAGCTGGGTGCCCGCCGGCACGATGCCGAGCTCGACCTGCCGCTTCAGCCGCTCCTGCCGCAGGGCGTCCCAGCCCTTGTCGTACTCGCCGACGTGGCGGTTGCGCCACTCCTTCGGCAGGTGGTACGGCTCGTGCGGCGCCTGGTGGGAGACGTACGCGAAGAACGGCTTGCCGTCGCCGTGGTTGGCGTCGATGTAGGAGATCAGCTTGTCGGTGTAGGTCTTCGTCGCGTAGAAGTCCTTCGGCAGGCTCCTCAGGTAACGCCCGTCCTCGGTGTAGAGCGACTTGGGGTTGGCGGCCGAGAAGTTCCAGTCGTCCCAGTAGCTGCCCATCCCGTCGAGCAGCGTGAAGTCGCGCTCGAAGCCGCGCGCGGCCGGGATCTGGGTCGGCTCCTTCCCCAGGTGCCACTTGCCGACCATGTAGGTGTGGTAGCCGGCGTCCTTCAGGAGCTGCGGCAGCGTGACGACGCGGTCGTTGAGGTTGCCCTCGTAGCCGTCCAGGCCCATCTGGTTCGGCGCCGTGAACTCGCTCATGTTGCCGAGGCCGTTGAGGTGCGTGTCCACGCCCGAGAGGAGCATCGACCGGGTGGGGGAGCAGCTCGCGTGCGTGTAGAAGTTGGTGAAGCGCACGCCCTCCCCGGCCAGGGAGTCGAGGTTCGGCGTCCTGATCTCGCTGCCGAACGAGCCCATGTCGGAGAAGCCCATGTCGTCGCCGAGGAGGATGACGATGTTCGGCCGGCGAGGCGCGTCGGCGGCAACGCCGATGGCGGGCGCGGCGAGTGCCGCGACCACACAGACGACCCCCGACGTGCTCAGCAACCGGCGCAGCGCTCCAGGTTCCCTGCCGTTGATGTGCGTCCCACACTGTGGCTCGATCTTCACTGTCGACTCCCTTCTCCGGCGGTCAACCTCTGCATCTTCACGAGGGTGCCGTGCCGATGACGCAAGAGGTCCAGGTATCCAGATCACTTGGGAAACAACAGCGTCAATTGTACCCTCCAACCCCAGCCCTCCGCGCCGTCGTCCGGCGACTCGGCCCAGTACTTCCCGGCCACCGCGAGCTGGAAAATCTGCGGCCCGATCTTGAGCAACTGCCCCGCCTGAACGATCAGCGGAACGCTCCAACGCTCGCCTTTCCAGTCGTAGGCGGATTCCGTGAATGCTCCGACGGTCGTGTGGGTTTTCGTGGTATAGCTGAAGAAGGGCTGCAGGGAGGTGGAGCTGACATCGTCCCGGCTCTCCTCACCGGCCACGGACCAGACATGGCCGGCGAGCACGCCGACCGTCCACGGGCCGGCCTGCTTCAGTGCCACGCCCGTGGGTCCGGCGCCCCACTTCTCGGTGCCGAGCACGCTTTCGGTTGCCGTCGGCAGCAGCAGGACCGGCCCGGCACCCCAGATCCAGCCGCTCTGCGTCGGCGACTTCGGCGAGAAGAACAGGCTTACGCTGGTGTCGCCGAGACCCGACTCGTTCATCGCGGCAACCGGGAAGTCCTGTTGGTCGACGACCGGGATGATGGTGCGCGAGATCAGGTTCCAGTCTTCGTTCAACGAGAACGGGATCACCGGTTGGAGGATCAACCGACTGACTGCCGCGCCGTCGTTCGCTCCACCGTACTCGTCGTAGTTGTACTGCAGCGGCACGCTGATCAGCGCCGCAACCGGGTTCGAAAGCTTCTTTGCCAACTCCGTCGCCGCGTCCGCCGCCTCGGCCTCCTGTGCCCGGGCCGGAGCAGCCAGCGCCAATGCAAGTACCGCCAGGAAAACCGTCACCTCGTATCGCCTCATCGTCGTCGTCCCCTTTCGTTGACCTGATCCGCCACGTGCATCCTCGGATCAGAACTCCACTTCTATTCCTCGCGCCTTCGTCACGCGGTAGATCGCGTCGAAGCTCTTCGCCATGTCCCACGGCGCGTCAGCGGGCTCGTCGCGGAACTCCCGGTAGGCGCGCTCGACGTTCGCCCAGAGTCGTCCCGGGGCGCGCCACTTGCCGTACGGTCCCAAGGTAATCTCCTTTGCGCCGTCGATCGACGTCAATCCGAGCTCGAAGCACCGCCTGGACTCCTCGCGCACGTACTCGAGATACGCCTTCATCTCCATCGCCCCTTCGATTCCGCACACCGGACCGTGGCCCGGAACGATCACCTCCGGGTCGAGCGAGATGATGAAATCGAGCGCGGCGAGCCACTTCTCGTAGGTGCCGGTCCAGCCGTTCGGGGTGCACAGGCGGAAGATCACGTCGCCGGCGAACACCACCCGCTCGCCGGGCACGTGGACGATCGTGTCGCCGGCCCGGTGGCACGGGCCCACGTAGATCACCTGGACCTCCGTGCCGTCGAGATCGAGAACGTGCCGCTCGTCGAACAGGGTCGTCGGCAGCACCAGCTCGACCCCGCGGAAATCGTAGTCTTGCCGCAGCTGCCTGGCGAGCGCCAGCGCCCCGGGGTGGAACGCCCCGAGCAGCCAGCGGGAGAGGAGGCGATCGGCAGACTCGAGGAGCTTCCGCGTCTCCCGCGGGTCGGCGACGTGCGGCATGAGCTCGGCGACGGTGCGGTGCGCGATGATCTCGGCGCCCGCGAAGAGCTGGTTGCCCCAGACGTGGTCACCGTCCTCGTGCGTGTTCACCACGCGCCTCGGTAGACCCGGCCAGACTTTGCCGAACAGCTCGATCATCCGGCGCCCGTGCGGCAGGTCCGACTGCGTGTCGACGACCAGACCGCCGCCCCGATTGACGAGCCCCGAGTTCGCGTCGCACACGCGGTTCTTCTCGTTCAGGACCGCGAAGCAGCTCTCGCTGACCTGCTGCAGTTTCACGCGGGCCTGCCCGGGCACTCACGATGAGCGGGCGCCGCACCCCGGACCTGGAGCATGAGCAGGAGAGCCGGCCCCCTCGCCGGCCCGGACGCCACCGGGCAGGACCTTCGCGCGGGCGAGGGCGCCCGCGCTCCCGGAGCTTGGGAGAGGCTCGCTGCGCATTGGCCCCGGGTCGCCCGGCTGGGCGTGCTCGGCGTCGGCAGGTAGGAGAGGATCGCGTCTGTTTGTCCAGCCGGGCTGCTTGGCACGGATGCCATCGCGCCCGGGTGGCATCCTCCCTGCAATCCGAAGGAGATCGAAGCTCTCCCCTCGCGTGACTGCCTGCCGATCATGAAAAGGAGTGTTTCAGACCCGCACCAGCACCGTCTATCGGAATTCCGCAGGACGTGGAGAGCGGCGCCCGCACTTCCACCCAACCCCTCCCGGCGGGCACGCGGGCGCCCCCTGCCCAACCGGGTGGAGAGCGCCGGGACGGCCAGTACACCGAGCGCGGGATCAAGGCGATCCACGGGTACATGTCGGAACGCTGGCGCATCGAGCCCGAGTGCGCGATCGAGGTTGACCCCTTGCTGGGCCGCCTCGGTGTGCTCCTGGAGCCGAGCCATGAGGATCGCAGGAGGGGCGCTGGTTCTGGTCGGCCTCGATCCGACCGTTGGCCACGAGCACCGAGGGACCCGCCCGCGCGTGGTGATTAGCAAGCCGGTCGTGGCCGCGGCGAGGTTGACGTGGACGATATCGAGTGGCCGGCGAACCCTTCAAGATGGCAGCAGGCGCCGCAGTTTCTGCCCAAGGATCGTAAGACCTGTAATTGACAGGCGCGTTAAGTATTGGTATTATCTGCCGAGAGGTCACCGATGGATGCCACCAGCCCCGTCCGCGTCGTCGAGCAATTCCACCTGCTCTTCCTCGCCCAGCTCGCCCGGCGGGTGAATCCCTCGCTCTTCGTCCTCAAGGGCGGCTGCAACCTGAGGTTCTTCCTCAACAGCGTTCGGTACTCGGAGGACATGGACCTCGATCTGGGCGACATCGACGCCCAGGCGTTTCGGGACAAGGTGGGCGAGGTGTTCTCATCGCGTCCGTTCGCCCAGATCCTCGAGGCCAGGGGCATCGCGATCGACCGCGTGTCGGCGCCGAAGCAGACGGAAACGACGCAGCGCTGGAAGCTCGGCCTCCGCGTCGCCGGCGGATCCGCCTCTCTTCCGACCAAGATCAAGTGTTCGCGTCGCGGCTTGGATCGCGGGGTTGCGTTCGGTAGCGTCGACCCACGCATCGCACGGGGCTACCAGGTGCCGGCGCTGATGGTGAGCCACTACAGCGCCGCCGCCGCGTTGCGCCAGAAGGTGGGAGCACTGGCCGGGCGCAGGGAGACGCAGGCGCGCGACGTGTTCGACCTGCACCTGCTGTTGGCCGGAGGGGCCACGCTGGCTGACGCGCCGGACGTGGATCGGGGCGTCCTCGACCGGGCCTGCGCGAACGCGATGGCAGTCGATTTCGGGATGTTCAAGAGCCAGGTCCTCGGCTACCTCGACCCCGACCACCAGGCGCCCTTCGACTCGTCGTCCGTGTGGGACACCGTCGTACTCGAAGTGATCGAAGCACTCAGGAGTGACCGGCCGTGACGCTCCTGAACATGCTCTCGGCGCTGGCGTCCATGGACGTGCCGATCTTCACGACGCGCGAAGCCGCCGCAGGCCTGCGGGTGGCGAACGGCCACGCCAGCGTCTCGCTGGCGCGCCTTGCGGCCGCCGGCCACCTGGTGCGGCTGCGCCGCGGCGTCTGGGCCCTTCCCGGTCGCGTCGATGCGCTGGCCCTGCCGGAGTACCTGACCGCGCCGCTTCCCGCCTACGTGTCGCTCCAGAGCGCCCTCTACCTGCACGGCATGATCTCGCAGATGCCGGCGGTGACCTACGCCGTGACGCTGGCGAGGACGAGGCGCTACGTCACGCCCCTCGGAGTCGTGTCCCTCCACCACGTTCAGCCGACGTTCTTCTTCGGCTTCGAAGATCGTGGCGATCCCGGAACGCGCCTGGCGACGCCGGAGAAGGCGCTGGTCGATTTCCTGTATCTGGCGCCGGCCCGATCCCAGCTCTTTCGCGCGCTGCCGGAAATCGCGTGGCCGAAGTCGTTTCGCGTCAACGTGGCCCGCAACATCGTGCGACGGATCGAACCGGCCCGCCGGCGGTCATTCGTCGCCACGAAGCTCGATGCGCTGCTTTCGGCCAGGCGACGACAGAGAAGCACCACGTGAGCCGCCTGCGAGACTCGGCGTCACTGCTCAGAAAGTCCATCCGCAAACTCCGGGAGCGCGGGCGCCTCGCCCGCGCGGACTCCGCGCCGGGCAGAGTCCGGGCCGGCGGGGGCGCCGGCCCTCCCACGGACTTTCATGGTCCGGGGTGAGGCAGCGCCTCATGGTGATTGCTCAGAAGGTCCCCGACCCCACTGTCATCGCCCTGCCTTTGGCAGGACAGGCGAGGCGCCCGGGCCGCCGCAGGCGAGCCGGGCGACGACGCGATCTGCCCCGCTTGGGGGAGATTTCGTCGGCCTACGGCCTCCTCGCAGTGACAGTGGCTTTCATGGTCCGGGGTTGTTGCCGGCCACGAGGAACTGAGGGTTTTTGACAGGGCGCCGGTCATGGGG
>CAZQLL010000035.1:0-37902 GCA_964594125.1 uncultured Thermoanaerobaculia bacterium
AGCCTCGAGCTCGCGCGGCCGCGCGATCCCCAGCTTCTCGATGACCCGTATCGCGTGCTCGCGGCCTGTAACGCTCATGATGGCAACGATACGAAACGTCGGGGTTTAGTGGCAAGCCCCGACGTATCGTCACCACACGATGTCGGCACCTCTCCGTGAGTGCCGACATCTTGTGTCAGTCTCGAGGGGCGGCCGCGCCCGCCACCTCAGAGCCGCTGAGATCTTCAAGTTTCAATCCGCGCGCCCCACGCGGGGCGCGACGATGTACCGCGCACGGCTCGCCTCGGCGGCAGCAGTTTCAATCCGCGCGCCCCGCGCGGGGCGCGACCGGGCGATCGTGGATGCGTGGTGGAGCGCGCGATTGCGCGGCTTCGGCGCGACGGTTTCAGGGGGTGGCTCCATCAGGGCCCGGATGGCGTCGAAGATCACCTTGAATTGCGCGTCGTACTTGCGCTCCAGGTCTGCGAGCTTACGCGCCAGGTCTGCGTGCGTCGCCAGGAGGCGGCGAAGTCTCACGAACGCGCGCATGATCTCCACGTTCACGGTCACGGCGCGCTCACTTCGGAGCACGCTCGAGAGCATGGCCACACCCTGCTCCGTGAAGGCGAACGGGAGCGAGCGGCGACCGCCCCAGCTTGAGATCACAAACTGTGATCGCAAGTCGCGGAACTCGTTACGGGTCAACTGGAAAGCGAAGTCCTCAGGGAACCTCTCGCGGTTCCGGCGTACCGCCTGAAGGAGGGCGCGGGTCTCCACGCCGTACAGCTCGGCCAGGTCACGATCGAGGAGGACGTCCTCGCCGCGCAGCGTCACGATCGCTGCCCGGATCCGTCCCGGCACCGACAGATCGAAGGCGTGGCTGCTGGCTGATGAGATGCGACCCGCCTCGTGTCGCGCCGTTCTCGGGTTCGGTGTGGCTCGTTTCGTCATCGACCAATCCCCCTCGCGACCACGCACCAGAGTATCGGCGGCGATGCGGCTCGATACGTGCCCCATCGTTCGCACGTTCGCTCGGTGGCGTGCCGGAGGGCAGGCCGCTGGTTGCACAGCCTTCCTCTGGTGTCAAGCTGCAAACCTGGTGTTACATGAAGGACCAGGGGTCCGTGGGGCCAATCCCCGGGGAGCATGACGGCTTGGGCGATGACCATCGCGCTGCGCCTCCCATGGGCCGAACGGTGCCGATTGACCGACCAAGGTTTCGAGTGCAAGGCTGCGCTGCGTGAACGTGACAATGGTATCAGGCTCCGCCTGTATTGGTGCGGGGAAGTTCTCGGCTCAGCCACTTGCGGGCCGTTGACAGCGCGGCGGGGGCGCACGCACACTCGCACCATGCCGCCCGTGGGCAGGGAGAGAGACATGCGCACCGCCGCCCTGATCACCGTCCTGCTGCTCGCCGCCGCCGCGGCCTCCGCCGCCGAGATCGACCCCGACCTGCTCGCCGGGATGAGGGCGCGGGCGATCGGGCCCGCCGGGATGAGCGGCCGCATCGCCGACATCGACGCGGTCGAGTCCGACCCCGCGACGGTGTTCGTCGGCGCCGCCACCGGCGGCGTCTGGAAGTCGGTCAACGGGGGGCTGACGTTCACGCCGGTGTTCGACGACCAGCCGGTGGCGGCGATCGGCGACGTGGCGATCTTCCAGGCCAACCCCGCGATCGTCTGGGTGGGCACCGGGGAGAGCAACGTGCGCAACTCCGCCTCGGTCGGCAACGGCGTCTACCGCTCGCTCGACGGCGGCCGGACCTGGAAGCACCTCGGCCTCGACGGCAGCGAGCGTATCGCGCGCATCGTGCTGCACCCCTCCGACCCCGACACCGCGTGGGTGGCGGCGCTCGGCCGCGAGTGGGGCGAGAACGCGGAGCGCGGGGTCTTCAGGACGACCGACGGAGGCGCCACCTGGACGAAGGTGCTGTACGTCGACGAGCGCACCGGCGCCGCCGACCTGGTCGCCGACCCCGCCAACCCGAACACGCTGTTCGCCGCGATGTGGCAGTTCCGCCGCTGGCCGTACTTCTTCCGCTCCGGCGGCCCCGGCTCCGGCCTGTTCGTCACCCGCGACGGCGGCGCCACGTGGAAGAAGCTGCTCGAGGAGGACGGGATGCCGAAGGGGCCTCTCGGCCGCATCGGCGTCGCGATCTGCCGCTCGCGGCCGGAGGTCGTCTACGCCCTCGTGGAGGCGGAGAAGAGCGCCCTGATCCGCTCCGAGGACGGCGGCCGCACGTTCGTGACCGTCAACGACACGCCGAACGTCGCGCCGCGGCCGTTCTACTACGCCGACCTGCGCGTCGACCCGGAGTGGCCGAACCGTGTCTACTCGCTCGACTACGCGGTGCGCGTCTCGGACGACGGCGGCAGGACGTTCACGCGGCTCCCGGGCTGCTCGCAGGGGCACGGCGATTACCACGCGATGTGGATCGACCCCAGCGATCCCGACCACCTGCTGCTCGGCGACGACGGCGGCGTGCGCGAGAGCCGCGACCGCGGGCGCACGGTGCGCTTCGTCGGCACCCTGCCGCTCGCCCAGTTCTACCACATCGCGGTCGACGGCCAGCGGCCGTACCGGGTGATGGGCGGGATGCAGGACAACGGCTCGTGGCGCGGCCCGGGCGCGGTGTGGTCGGAGGGCGGGATCCGGAGCCACGAGTGGATCATGGTGGGCGGCGGCGACGGCTACGACGTGCAGCCCGACCCCGCCGACCCGGAGACCGGCTACGCGATGTGGCAGGGCGGCAACCTGCTGCGCTGGGACGCGCGCGCCGGCACGCAGCGCCCGATCAAGCCGCCGCAGGGCGACGGCCCCAGGCTGCGCTTCAACTGGAACGCCGGGCTCGCCCTCGACCCGTTCGCGCCGGGGACGATCTACTACGGCAGCCAGTACGTCCACCGCTCCGCCGACCGCGGCGCCACCTGGGAGACGATCTCCCCCGACCTGACGACGAACAACCCCGAATGGCAGCGCCAGGACGACTCCGGCGGCCTCACGCCCGACGTCACCGCCGCCGAGAACTACTGCACGATCCTCACCATCGCGCCGAGCCCGGTGGCCCGCGGCGTCATCTGGGTGGGCACCGACGACGGGCGCATCCACGTCACCCGCGACGGCGGCGCGACCTGGACGAGCGTCGAGGGCGGCCTCGGGGGCGTGCCGGCCAACACCTGGATCCCGCACATCGAGGCGTCGCGCTTCGACGCCGGCGAGGCGTTCGTCGTCCTCGACGACCACCGGCGCTCCAACTGGAAGCCGTACGTCTACCGCACGACCGACTACGGCAAGTCCTGGGGTTCGCTCGTCACCCCCGAGCTGCGCGGCTGGGCGCTGGCGATCGAGCAGGACACCGTCAAGCGAAACCTGCTGTTCCTCGGCACCGAGTTCGGGCTGTACGTCACGCTCGACGGCGGCCGCCGGTGGCTGCCGTTCCGCCACGGCGTGCCGACGGTCTCCGTGATGGACCTGGCACTGCAGGAGCGCGACGGCGACCTGGTGCTCGGCACCCACGGGCGCGCGGCGCTGATCATCGACGACATCGCGCCGCTGCGCGAGCTCACGCCCGAGGCGCTCGCGAAGCCCGTGCACCTGTTCGCCGCCGCCCCGGCGCAGCAGCACGTGCGCCGCCCCGAGGTCGCCGGGTTCGGGCTCGGCCACGGCGAGTTCCGCGGCGAGAACCGGCCGTACGGCGCGATCCTCACCTACTCGCTGTCGCGCCCCGATCTGCCGCTGCCCGACGCCGAGAAGGAGAAGGCGCGGCGCGAGAAGGAGCGCGCCGCAAAGCTCACCGCCGCGACCCGGTGGGAGGCGGCGGCGCCCGCCGCGCGGCCGGCGGCGGAGAAGGACGCCGCCGCGGCCGATACGGAGCCCAAGGTGAAGATCCGCATCCTCCGCGACGGCGCGCCGATCCGCACGTTCTCGGGGCCGGCGAAGCTGGGGCTCAACCGGGCGGTGTGGGACCTGCGCCGCGACGCCTTCAAGCAGCTCCCGCGCCTCGAGCCGCGCCGCCCGGACGAGCCCGAGCCGGCCGGCCCCGAGGTGCCGCCCGGCGTCTACGAGGTCGTGGTGTCGCTCGGCGACGCCGAGGCGCGCGGCGCCGTCACGGTGGCGGCCGACCCGAACGCCCGCCTCGACGCCGACCTCTGGCGGCGGCGCGAGGAGGCGATCGCCGCCGCCGGCGCGCTGCGCGACCGCGCGGTGGACGCGATCCGCCGCGTGCGCGACACGCGCGCCGACGTCGACGCGGTGCTCGCCCGGCTGCGCGCGCGCGCCGCCGAAGCGGGGTCGCCGGCCGAGCGCGGCGAGCGCGAGAAGGCGTTCGACGCGCAGCCGCTGGCGCGGGCGGCCAAGGCGCTGCGCGAGCAGCTCACCGCGGCCGAGAAGCGGCTGTGGTCGCCGCCGGAGACCGTCGGCATCGTCGCCGAGAACGACGCGCTCTCCAAAATCTCCGACGCCGCCGGGCCGCTGGAGGCGTCGTGGGAGGCGCCGACGCCTTCCGACGAGGCGCGTCTCGCGCTCGCGGCGACGGCGCTCGCCGAGGCGGTCGCCGCGGTCGACGCCCTGTTCGCCGCCGAGGTCGCCGCGTTCCGACGCGACGCCGACGCCGCCGGCGTGCGCCTGCTCGACCGCTGATCCGCCCATCCCGAGCCGCGTTGCGCCGCGGCGGGCGGGCGAGAGGGGAAACCGGGGGTAGAGCCGGCGACCTCGCCGGCCCGGACTCCGCCCGCTCGGGCGCGGGGCGGGCGGCCGCGCTACCTCTGGGCGTCGAGGATCGCCTGCTTGAGCTCCGGGTTGACGGCGGCGCCGTTGCGCTCCGCCTGCTCGACGACCTCCAGCGCGATGCGCGGGTGGCCGGCGGCGAGGTAGAGGCTCGCCAGGTTGTTGGCCGCCTCGGCGTGGTCCGGCTTCGCCCGCAGCGCCTGGCGGTACGCCGCCGCCGCGTCGTCGAGCCGGTTCAGCCGGAGCAGGATGTTGCCGTGGAAGAAGTGGTAGTCCGCGGGGATCCCCGTCCTCTCCGGAGGCGGCTCGGCGAGCTGGCGCTGCACCGCGTCGCGGTCGCGCCCGACCTGATCGATCCGGTCCTGGATCGCCCGCCGCGCCGCTTCGGTGGTCGCGCGCGCGTACTGCTCGCGCAGGTCCGCGATGGCGCTGTCGTACGAGTCGCGCACGCGCTGCAGCTCGTCGAGGTGCGCCGCGTACAGATCCTCGACCAGGGCGCTGCTGCGCTCGTACGTCGCGATCGCCCGCGTCATGTGGCCGAGCGACGGCTCGAAGCGTTTCTCGAGGTAGTCGATCTTGGCGAGGAGGAAGTGCGCCGCCGAATAGTCGGGAACGCGCTGCAGGCACACCTCGAGCTCCTTCGCCGCCTTCGCCAGATCGCGCTTCTCGAACGCCTTGCGGGCCTTGTCGTACGACGCCCGCGCCGCCTTGTAGGCCTGCGGGTTGACGGTGGCCGCCCGCTTCGCCTCCGCCTGCGCGAGCGCGGGGGAGGCTGCCGGCACGCCGACGAGGAACCATGCCAGCAGGCACCGGGCGACGGCGGACGCGCGCGCGCGGCCGCGGGCGACAGCGGGCGCCGCCGCGGGAGGCGTCCCGGGAACGGCGGCGAACGTCAGGAGCCGGACTCTCATCGCTACCTCCGCCGAGCGGCGGCGACGCCGGTCCTGCAGGTATCTCCGCCCGCTGCCTGCGCGCAGTGTATGCAGGCGGCGCGGCGCGCCGCAAGCGCCGCCTGCGATGCGCCTCCGCCGGCCCCCACCCGTCAAGTAGAATGCCGGCATGGCGACCACCCTGGAGCAAGTTGCCACGGCGCTCTCCAGCGCCTACCCGCTGATCGTCGTGCTGTCGCCCGAGGAAGACCGCGTCGAGCGCCTCATTCAGCGCTTCGCCGCCGGCGCCAAGCCGCAGCCGCTGCCGGTGACGGCGTGGAACTGCGTCGACGGATTCCCCGAGCGGCCCGGCTCCACCGACCCGCTCGCCGCGCTCTCCTGGGTGGCGGGCGAGGCGCCGCGCGGGTTCTACGTCTTCAAGGACCTGCACGCGCTGCTGCCGGGCAACCGCGGCCTCCTCCGGCGGCTGCGCGACGCGGTCGCCGCGATCCGCAACACGGGGAGGTTCATCTACCTGCTGGCGCCCCAGCTCGAGCTCGCCGACGAGCTCAAGCCGATGAGCTACGTCGTGCACTCGCTGTTCCCCGACGAGGCGGAGGTGACCGCCACGGTGGCGCAGGTTTTCCAGAGCGCCCGCCGCCCGCTCGACGCCGCCACGCTCGGGCTGCTGGTCGGGTCGCTGCGCGGCATGAGCCTGATGGAGGTGGAGCACCTGCTGCGCCGGCTGCTCAACCGCCACCAGGCGACCGGCCCGGAGTTCCTGGAGGACGTGCTCGCCGAGAAGGAGCAGGTGATGCGCAAGGAGGGGATCCTCGAGTTCGTCCCCCCCGACCGCGGCGCCGGCGACCTCGGCGGCCTCGACCAGCTCAAGGTCTGGGTGCGCCAGCGGGCGCAGCTCTTCACACCCGAGGCGATCGCGCAGGGACTGCCGAAACCGCGCGGGATCCTGCTCATGGGCATGTCCGGATGCGGCAAGTCGCTGGCCGTCAAGGTGATCTCGACCGAGTGGAAGCTCCCGCTGTTCCGCATGGACATGGCGCTGGTGTTCGCCGGCGTCCACGGCTCTCCGGAGTGGGTGTTCCACCGCGCGCTCGCCGCCGTCGAGGCGGTCGCGCCCGCCGTGCTGTGGATCGACGAGATCGAGATGGGCGTCGCCGGTTACCACGAGGGCGAGACTGGCTCGCTGACGCGCATCTTCTCGGCGTTCCTGACGTGGATGCAGGAGCACCGGGAGTCGGTGTTCGTGGCGGCCACGGCGAACCGCATCCAGCTCCTCCCCGCCGAGGTGATCCGCAAGGGGCGCTTCGACCAGGTGTTCTTCGTCGAGCTGCCCAACGAGGAGGAGCGCAAGGAGATCCTGGCGATCCACATGCGCCGGCAGCAGCTCGACCCGGGGAAGTACGACCTCGTGCTGCTCGCCTCGGCGACGCGCGGCTGGAACGGCGCCGAGATCGAGCAGGCGGTGATCGCCGCCCGCGTCGCCTGCTTCTCGCAGGGAAAGGCGGTCGAGGAGCGCGACCTGCTGGCGGCGATGGGGCAGACGGTGCCGCTGTCGACGACGATGTCCGAGCAGCTCAAGGCGATCCGCTCGTGGGCGCGCACCCGCGCGCTGCCGGCGACGACGCCGGGCCGGCCCGAGATGTGACCCCCGGTCGCGCGCCGCGCGAAGGAAGGTCATCCCGAGCCGAAGCACGCCGCGGCGCGGCGATCGGACGAGACAAGGAACCCCCGGGGAAAGCCGGCGCCCTCGCCGGCCCGGACTTCGCCCGCGCGGGCGAGGGCGCCCGCGCTCCCGTTCCTGCCGGTTTCCTTGGAAGCGCAGCCCGCGCAGCGGGCGGAGCGAAGGATCTCGTCGCGCTGCGAGGACGCTCGATCGCGCTCCAGGCGCCATCGGGTCCTTCCCCCGCTCGCTCGCCGCGCTCGCTCACGGGACGCGGCCCCGCTCGCTCGCCGCGCTCGCTCACGGGACGCGGCCCCGCTCGCTCGCCGCGCTCGCTCACGGGACAGGGCCGCCCCGCTGCGCGGGCCGCCCAAGGGTGACACCACGTGCGAAGCTCATTGGGAGCAGCCCCGGTGGCGCCGGGGCAACGCAGCGATCTTCCCGTCGCCGTGCCGGTCCGCCGGTTCCGCGGCGGCGGCGGCCGCGCCCGGGCGCGGGCACTCACTTCCGCAGCGCGGCGACCTCGGCCTCGAGCGCGTCGATCCGGCTTTGCTGCGCTTTGGCGATCTCGACGAGGAACGCGGTGAGGCGCGCGTAGTCGACCGACTTGTAGCCGTCGCCCGCGGTGGCGACGACCTCGGGGAGCACCGCCTCGACCTCCTGCGCGACGAGCCCGATCTGGCGCCGGTCGCCGTAGGCGGCGACGCGCTCCTGGGTGGTGTCCCAGGAGAAGGCGACGCCGCGCAGGCGCGCGAGCGCGGCGAGCACGTCGCGCGAGGCGCCGAGCGGCTCGATGTCGCGCTTGAGGCGCGCGTCGGAAGGCGTCGCGAGCACCAGCGTGCCGGTGGCGTCGGCGGCCACGGCGTAGACGCCGTCGCTGGCGAGGCCGCGCACGCGCAGCGACCCGTTGACGTCGAAGGTGGCGGTCGGGCCGACGGTGTCGATGCCCACCCGCCGCGTGTCGAACTGACCGTAGATCAGCGGCGTGCCGGTGGTGTTCGCGACGTAGAGGCGGTCCGAGCCCGTCTCCGCGGCGCCGGCGTTGTAGCCCAGGAAGACGTTGCCGCTGCCGGCGGCGGCATAGCCGGCATGATAGCCGAGCGCCACGTTGTTGCTGCCGGAGACGTTCTGGAACAGCGCCCCGCCGCCGAGCGCGCTGTTGCGCTCGCCCGTGGCGTTGTCGTGCAGGGTGCTGTTGCCGATTGCGGTGTTGTGGGCGCCACTGGCGTTGGCGTACATGCCGCCGGCGCCGACGACGGTGTTGTGGCTGCCGCCGAGGTTGTCGTGGAGCGAGTTCATGCCGACCGCTGTGTTGGCGTTGCCGGAGGTGTTGCGGAACATGGCGCTGTGCCCGAGAGCCGTGTTGCTGGAGCCGGCCGCGTCGTTCTCCAAGGCGTAGCTCCCCACCGCAGTGTTGGCCGCCGCGGTCGTCATATTCGACAGCGCGCGGTATCCGACCGCGGTGCTGGTCGAGGCGGTCGTGGCCTTGTTGAGCGCCCACGCGCCGACGCCGACGTTGCCGAAGCCCTCGGTATTCGCGCTGAGCGCGGTGTAGCCGAACGCGGCGTTATGGGTCCCCGTCGTGTTCTTATGCAAGCTGAGGCTACCGGCCGCCGTGTTGGCCTCGCCCGAGGTATTGGCAGCGAGGCTGTTGCAGCCGACGGCGGTGTTCGAAGCGCCGTCGACGTTCGCGTTGAGGGCGGAGGCGCCGAGCGCGGTGTTGTACGAGCCTCCCAGGTTCGCCAGGAGACTGCCCGAACCAACGGCGGTGTTTCGGTATCCCACATCGTTGTGCGCCAGGCTCGACGCGCCGACGGCGGTGTTCGAGCTCCCCGACGTGAGGTCGTTGAGCGCCCCGTAGCCGACGCCGGCGTTGCTGCCGCCGGTGAGGGAGAAGTTGCCCGCACTGGGACCGACGAAGGCGTTGTCCAATGCGCCGAAGCCGTGCAGGAAGGTGTAGTCGCCGATCAGGAGCGCGCCGGACTTCAGCGCGCCGCCCGAGGCGGCCGTCCAGGGGAGCTTGAGGCTCCCCGTGAGCTCGAGCTGGTAGTGGGGCGTCGCGGTGCCGATGCCGAGCCGGCGGCTGGTCCCGTCCCAGTACAGGCCGGCGGCGTCCTGGCCGAGCCCGCCGGAGACGTTGCCGAAGACGACGCCTCCGGGCGCGAGGCCGAAACCCAGCGTGCCCGGATCGCGCCACTCGGCGGCGTTGGCGAAGATCGCGCTGGCGCTCTCGCCGCTCTCGCTCCCGGCGATCGGCACGGAGACCAGCACCTGGTTGGCGACGGGCGACGGCTTGATCCCCAGCGGCGATCCCTCCGTGCCGTCGCCGACCAGCGTCGCGTCGTGCGCGACGCCGGCGATGCCGAGCAGCGAGTCCGCGTAGCTCATCTCGAACGTGGTCGGGTCCTGCGAGCCGTTGGCGATCCCGCTGCCGTAGGCGATCACCCTGCCCGAGCCGGAGACCACCTCGACCTCGAGCCGCGCGTTCTCCGTCGACACGTCCGGGAACCAGTCCTTGAACGCCGCCTGCCGCTGCGACCACTCGCGCACCTGCAGCTCCTTCGCGTCGAGCAGCGCGCCGTTGTCGTCGTACGCCGCCACCCGCACGGTGGCCGAGTGCCCGGTCGTCTCGACGAAGCCGAAGTTGAAGCGGAACTCGGAGTCGGCCGCGGGTCGGGTCTGGTAGGCGCCCAGGATCTGCGCCTTCTCCCCCGCTCCGATCGCGAACGACGCCGGCACGCCTGCGAAGTCCTGCCCCACCGAGTCGGTCTCGTCGGCGACCGCCGCCTTCGAGTAGACGCGCGACGTCACGATCAGCTTCTGTGTCGCGCAGGTGACCCTCAGCGCGCCGAACCCCGCGAGATGGAAGTAGCCCTCGACCACGTTCTCGAGCTTCTCGGTGTCGCCCGGGGCCACCGGCACGTCGACCCACGGCGGCGCCGGGTTGGCGGTGCCCCGCGCGAGGAAGTAGATCCTCGCCGTGGCCGCCGCGGCGCCCGGGTTGTGAACCCACACCGTGGTGTACCAGTTCGACGGATGGACGCCCGCCTGCCTCCCCGCCATCGGCAGGAAGACGTCCGTGCCGGCGAAGCCGGCGATCACCGTGGTTGCCAGCAGTGCCGCCGCCAGGGCGGCCGACAGGGCGATCCGCGCACGCATGCCACACCTCCTCCCGTTCGTCGGCCACGTCGGGAGGTCCATGCCGTGCCCCCTGCCCCTCGAAAAAGGCCGGGCGTGGTCCGGGTCGTCTGTGCTTCCAGCTTACGCCCGAAGTCAAGGCGCACGCCGGCCGGAGCGCCGGCGCGGCTACTGCCCGGCGACGAGGATGACGCCGGCCTCGGTGTGGGAGGCGGGCAGCGGCGGGCCGCAGGAGCGCGGCGCGGCGCCGCCGTGCTCGGCGAGGAACGAGAGCAAGAAGCGCTCCTCCGCCTGGCGCGACACCTTGAGCCGGCCGCCGGCGCCGGGGGCGGCGACGCAGAACACGAACTCGCCCTGCGCGGTGCCGATGAACCCGGCGAGCACCGTGATGCCCCCGTCGGTGGCGGTGAGCGTGCCGGTCTTGGCGATCACCGAGCCGACGTTGGGGCCGCTGGAGAGGTGCGGGAAGGCGCCGGTCACCGTGCCGGGGTCGCACCCGGACGCCGGCAGCAGGTCCGCCACGCTCACCCCCAGCCGCGCGGCGCTGGCGCGGAACTCGCGCAGCAGGCGGACGATCGTGCGCGGCGCGATGCGGTTGGTGCCGAGCCCCGAGGTGGTGGCAAGCTGCACCGACGAGGCCGGCGCGCCGCAACGTGCGGCGACCACCTCGGCGAGCTCCCCGGGCGGACCGATGACCTCGCCAAGACGCTCGATGTCGTTGTTGGAGTAGCAGTTGAAGCGGCGCAGCGTGGTCGCCAGCGACTGCGACCGGTGGGCCACGAGCATCTCGCCCTGGTTGGCGTCGCCGTCGACCGCCACGCCCCCGCTGACGGCGACGCGGAACGGCCGGTTCGCCGGCAGGCCGCGCACGGCCGCGAAGTCGCGCCAGGCGGTGCGCAGCGTTCCCTTCCAGCGCTGCGGGTCGAGCGCCTGGCGCAGCCGCGAGCCCATCGTCAGGCTGCGCTGCACCTGGTCGCCGATCACACCGTTCGAGCCGTTCTCCCACCCCATCCAGAAGCTGCGGTTGACCACCAGCGTGCCGCGCACCTCGCGCACGCCGACACGGTTGAGCGCCTGCGCCACCAGGAAGGCGTTTTCGGCCTGGAAGTCGGGATCGCCGGAGCCCTGGACGACGAGGTCGCCGTGCAGGACGCCGCGGGAGTCGACGGCGCCGCGGGCGAAGAAGCGGGTCTCGAAACGGAAGTCTGGGCCGAGCCGCTCGATGGCCCACATCGTCGTCGCGACCTTGACGACCGACGCGGGGTTGATCGGCTCGTCGCCCTTCTGGCTGGTGACGACCTCGCCGGCGAGCGTCTCGACGTGCCACACCAGCGGCGGCGGCTGCGGGACGCGGCGCGGCCGGCGCCGGCGAGCAGCCGTGGACTCGGCGTGGACGGCGGCCGAGGATGCGAGGAGGGCGAGGAGGACCGCGAGCGCTCGCTTCACGGAGCGCGATTGTACCCCGGCCCGGCGCGCCGGTTGCACGACCGGGAGGACGGGCAGCGCCGGCCGGGGCAAAGCCCGGCCGGCGGCCGCTCCACGCAGGCGCCTGGTCCGCCTACCGGCGATAGGTCGCGAACTGCGCGTCCATGCGCGAGCTCTGCCCGGAGGTGAACTCGTCCATGCACGCGTCGTCGGTGTAGTCCATGAAGTTGCTGATCGGGTCGAGGCCGGCCTTGTTGCGGCACGAGTCGCGGCCGGCCGGGCAGCCGTAGGCGGCGCTCTTCTCCGCCGGCGTGTCCGCGACGTAGTCGCCGTTGCCGTTGCAGCCGCCCTGGAACGTGTGGTAGAGCCCGAGCCAGTGACCGACCTCGTGCGTGCCGGTGTCGCCGAGGTTGTACGGCGCCGCCGTCCCGCCGGGCATCGAGGCGTAGAGGATGACGACGCCGTCGTCCCAGGGCTTGCTCGCGTAGCTCGACGGGAACGTCGCCCACCCCAGCAAACCCCCTCCGGGGTTGGAGGAGTAGATGTTGAGCGCGTTCGCCCCGCCCCGGCGCAGCGACTGCTTCATCTGCTTCTCGGCGGTGGTACCGGGGCCGGCCGTGTACCACGTCGCGTTGGTCGTGCGGTCGACGGCGGCAAGGTAGAAGTAGAAGGGAGTCGGTACGCCCCCCGTGAGCCCTGCGTAGGCGTCGTTGAGGACGTCGATCTGCGCGTTGATCTGCGAGTCGGGAACGTCGCCGTTCGAGATACCCGTCCCCTGCCTGATGACGTGGAAGTAGACGGGCACGCCGATCGAGCCGGGGGCCGAGAAGGCGCTCACGCCCAGCGACCCGAACCGCTCGCTCACCTCCCGCTCGATGCGGCTCATCTCCTGTGCCTCGAGCGCCCGAGTCCCGCAGCGGAAGCGCTCGCCGAACGCCTCCTGGCTCACGTACTCGACGCCGTTGAAGACGAAGGGCGCAGGCTCCGGCTCGAGGCCCCGGCCGGGCTGCACCGGACGATCCGAGGCCGACGCCGCTTTCGTGAGCGCGGCGGCCGCAACGACGAAACACACCAGCAGTTTCATGCTCTTCATGACCCCTCCCCTGAACTTGCCGAGGCAAACGCGCGCCGCCCCGTCGCTATTCCCGCGGCCGACCGCACCCGGGTCCACGGCCGCGGGAGGCGACCGGCGCGCGCGTCAGTACACGACCTTCTGATCGTCCGGGCGGAAGACGCCGTCCTCGCCCTTGCGGCCGCGCACGTACGGCGCCTGCGGGGTGCGCCCCGAGTCGTCGGCGTAGAAGGCGCCGTCCGTCAGCTCCAGCCATCCCGCCTGACCGTCGGACGCGAGAACCCCCGATCCCTGGACGTTGCCGGACGGCACGAAGCCGTAGCGCTGCTTCTTCCCGAGGACGTAGAAGCCGCTGGTCGGCAGCGGCTCGTTCTTGTGCACGCTGCCGTCGGCCAGCAGCATGTAGGTGCCCTTGGGCCCGGTGGCCGCACTCGCCGTCGTGGCCGGCAAGGCCGCCGGCCCCGCGATGGCGACGAGCAACACGATGCCTGCGACGTGCTTCGAAAGGTTCATCGGCTCTCCCCCACTCCAGAGTTCTCGCCAAGACTATACCAGACTGCGAGCAGGCCCCCCGGGGGAGGCGGCGCGCCGCCTCCCCCGGAACTCTGGGCGCGTGCCGCGCCCGTTGCGCTGAACAACGTGATTCCCAGACGCGACACTAGCGGAGCTCGAGCGCGGCGATCGTCACGTTCGCATCGGCCCCGCCGAGGTCGTCGAGGAGCACCGTGAGCTGGCCGTCGGCGACGACCACGCGGTACGTCCGGGAGTTGAACTGTCCCTTCGCGGTGGTGACGGTGTCGGCGCGCGCGCCTTCGAGGAACACGCCCATTGCATCGTGGGCCGCGGCGGCGTCGCCGAGCGTGACGGTGACATCCCAGGCGCCGTTCGGCACATCGACGACGAACGTCGCTTCGGCGGTGGCGTTGATATCCCGCCGCAGCGCGGTTCCGGTGGCCCGGTCGCGCGCCTCGACGCGGCCGGAGAGCCAGCCGTAGCCGTTCCCCGGTGTGTACGCGGCGGTGCTCGTGACCCTGGTGTATCCGGCCTCCACCGGCGAGGCCGCGGTGCCGAAGTCGAAGGCGTTCGCCTTCACGCGCTGCAGCGTGAGCGCGTTGAGGACGGCGTTCGGATCCGCGCCGCCGAGGTCCTCGAGGCCGACGGCGAGCAGATCGTCGGCGGTCGCGACGCGGTACAGGCCGGTGTGGAACTGATTGGCCGCCTTCGTGACGGTGGCCACCCTCGCGCCCTCGAGCAGCAGCGCCATCTGGTCGTGCGCGGCGGCGGCGTCGCCCATGATCACCGAGGCGTCCCATTCGCCCGGCAGCAGGTCGGCAAGGAACACGCCGAGCGGCGTGAAGTTGAAGTCGCGGGCGAGCGCCGTGCCGGCGCCGCGGTCGCGGCTCTCGACGGTGGCGGGCAGCCAGCCGAAGCCGCCGCCTGCCGCGAAGCGCGCCGTGCTGGCGACGCGGGTGTAGCGGCTCTCGACCGGAGAGCCGGATGTCCCGAAGTCGAAGCGGCCGTCGTGGGCCGCGCTGATCTCGAGCCCGTTGATGACCACGTTAGGGTCGGCGCCGCCGAGGTCGTCGAGCAGCACCGTGAGCCGGCCGTCGGCGACCGTCACGCGGTAGACGCGCGTGAACAGCTCGCGCGGCGCGGTGGTGACGGTGTCGACCTGCGTGCCTTCGAGGAACACGCCCATCTGGTCGTGCGTACCGCTGGCGTCGCCGAGCGTCACCGCGACGTCGTACGCGCCGTTGGGCACGTCGACGGCGAAGGTCCCGAGCGCCGTGAAGTTGAAGTCGCAGCCGAGCGGCGTGCCGGTCGCCCGGTCGCGCGCGTCGACGGCGCCGGACGACCAGCCGTAGCCGGGCGGAGCCGCGTGACGGGTCGTCGGCGCGACGCGCGCGAACCCCGGCGCCAGCGGCGAGGCCGCGGTGCCGAAGTCGAAGCGGCGCGCCGCGACCGGGACGATCTCGAGCGCGTTGATCACCGCGTTGGCGTCCTTGCCGCCGAGGTCCCGGAGCTCGAGGTTGAGCTGCCCGTCGGCGACGAAGACGCGGTAGGCGCGCGGCGCGACCCCGCCGGCCGCGGCGCTCACGACGTCGACCCGGCTGCCCTCGAGCGAGACCGCCATCTGGTCGTGCGCGCCGGCCGTGTCGCCCATCGTCACCAGCGCGACGTAGGCGCCGTTCGGGAGGTCCACCGCGAACGCTCCGAGCGGCGTGAAGTTGAGGTCCTTGCGCAGCGCCGAGCCGGCCGTGCGGTCGCGCTCGCCGATCGAGCCGACCTGCCACCCGTACCCGGCCGCGGCGTCGTAGCGCGTGCCGGCCGTGACCCGCAGGTAGCCTCGCTCGAGCGGCGATGCGGGGGTTCCGAAGTCGAACCGGGACAGCGGCGCGGTCACGGCGCCGGCGACCGGGAAGTCGAACTCCTCGGCGCCGGGCTCGCTGGTCGCGAAGCGGATCGTCCCGCCGCGCGCCCCCTGCGCCGCGCTCTCCATGCGCACCGTGAAGGTGTCCTCGCCGAACGGGGCGAGCTGCGCCGCCAGCGGCTCGACGAGCGTGAACCCAGCCGGCACCGTCACCGGGCCGAGCTGCAGCGGGATATCGCCCCGGTTGGCAACCGTGAAGGCGAGCGCCGGCCCGCGCACGCCCTGCGGCACGCTGCCGAACGAGACCGCCGCCGTCTGTCCGTCGCCGATCTCCGACGCCCCCTGCTGCACCCGGACGTCGGGGCCGTTGCCCACGGTGATGCTGCCCGAGCGGGTGCAGAGCTGGCCGGCGGCGGCGACCGTGACCTGCCAGCGGAACGAGCCGGTCCGGGAGTACGTGTGGCTGACGGAGGCTGTGCTCGCGCCGTCCGTGCCGTCGCCGAACGTCCAGGAGCGGGCGATCCCGCCGCTGCACCCGGTGAGCTGCTCGGCGACGGAGAACGCCGCCGCCGTGCCCACCCGCACGAACTCGGGCGCGGTCGCGCCGCATGTCAGGGCGCACACCGCCGGGCGGGTGTTCGAGATCCGCAGTGTCGCGCGCGAGTCGCTCTCCGAGAGGATCTCCACCTTCCACCCGTACGCGCCGCCGGCGTCGCCGGGGTTTCCCGTGCCGCCGGGGTACCCCAGGCCGCCGGAGAACCAGGAGCACGAGGTCAGGCCGTCCACGTCCACCTTGCACCGGTAGCGCAGCGGGTCGCCGGCCGCGAGGCCCGGCGCGGCGATGCCGTACGGGCTGCGCGCCGGTACCACGGCGCTCGCATCCCAGTGCTTCGTCATCCACACCCACACCGGGGGGTCGTAACCGGGTCCGCGCAGCACATGCTCGGCGCCGGGGTAGTAGCCGAGGAGGTCGTCGAACACCGGCACCCCGGGCCGGCCGGGATAGCTCTCGTTCCACAGCGTGAAGGGGACGGTGTCGTGGATGGAGAACGGAGCGTCGCGCATCTGCTGGCGGTGGGTCGCGTTGGCCGCCTCGTTGGCGTAGCCTTGCGCCAGCCACGCCGGGCTCCGGTAGGGATCGGGGTGGGCATCGATGACCAGCGCCTTGCCCTTCGGCCCGAACCCCGGCGGCTCGTTGAGGTAGCTCGCGATCTCGTTGTCGCTGTAGAGGTCGTTGGCGTACCACACGAGCAGGCCGGTGTTGGCGGGGCCGTAGCGCCAGAGCGGGTCGCCGAGCGCGCTGTCGTAGCCGCCGGCGGCGCCCACGTTGCGCCACTGCAGGTAGTAGGCGTGCGGCACCGGCCGCCCGCTGCCGACCCGCTCCCAGGCGCCGCCGTACGTCCAGAGGCTCTTGTCCGTCTCGGCGTTGTCGGAGAGCAGCGGGGAGTACATGCCCGAGACCACGACGTCGTCGACGAAGACGCCCGCGTCGAGCGTGCCCCAGTCGGTCATGTACCAGAACCGGAGGAGGATGCTCGCGTCGGCGAACGCCGCGAGGCTGAACGTCTCGGTGGCGTAGGCGGGGAACCCCGGGCTGGCGCCGGTGAAGCCGCCGATCCCGGCGGCGCACAGGTCCTCGGGCAGGCCGTACTGGCCGCCGATCCACTGCGGGTGGTGGTCGCAGCGGGTGTGGGCGTTGGTCAGCGTCCTCCACGTCGCGCCGCCGTCGTCCGAGGCCTGCACCCACAGCCAGTCCCACAGCTCCTCGGTGCGGTACGCGAGGGCGAACGACAGCGTCGCGCCGGCGGCCGGGATCTGGATCGGGCTGCGCAGCGTCATCGTCGAGGTGACAAGGTTCTCGGCGCCGCCCCACCACTGCCCGTTGCCCCGCGGCGCCACCGCGAGCGGCATCTGCTGGTCGGGAAGCACGATCTTGACGCCCCGGTAGACGTCGGCCCCGCCGGGGAAGCCGCTCGCCTGCCCGACCGCCACGGTGTACGTCCGCGTCGGGTCGGCGATCACCTTCGGGTCGAGCCACCCCCATCCGTCGAGGTGCCAGGGGTCGAACGCCGGCGGCTGGAACCCGATCGGGTAGCCGGTCCAGTCATCCGCCATGATCGTCCAGAACCCCGCCGACGTGTCGCCGCCGTTGTAGGCGTAGAGATCGTCGGCGCCGATGTTGTGGCCGAACTCGTGGGCGAGCACCCCCATCCCGGAGTTCTCCGGCATCACGATGTACGCGCCCGCCCGCACGCCGGGAACGATCTCGTAGGCGGGCGCGAGGGACGACGAGTGCGACCAGATCTGCGCCTCGCCGTAGTCCGTGCGGTCGAGCAGCTCCGCCGAATCCTCCTCCCCGTAGCCGGCGTGGATGACCCAGAGGCGGTCGATCACTCCGTCCCGGTCGACGTCGAACGACGCCCAGTCGAACGCGGGGTATGCCGCCTTCACCGCCTCCAGGGCGTCGACGACCAGCGTCTTCGCGCTCCCCGCGCCCGGGATCGCGCCGCTCGTCCACACCGACGTGGTGCCGGCGGAGCGCGCGCCCGGGCACTGATCGGCGCCGTACCACCACACCGAGTGCGGCACCTGCACCCAGCCGACGACGGCGCCGGTGAGCGTGTATCGACCTCCCGACATGTCCTCGTAGTAGTCGCGCACCGACCTCCCGAGGAAGCTGCGATACATCGCCGAGCCGTCCTGGCGGGTGTAATCGAACACGACGCCGTCGCCGAGGATGAGGTCGTTGAAGAACGCCGGCGAGAAGTCCGGCGTCCAGATCGAGGAGCCCGAGCGGTCCGCCGCCGAGCGCGGCCGCTCGATGCGGTTGTGCAGCGGCCCCGAGTAGGTGAACGACCGCGTGTCGTTGATGATCAGGGAGCAGTCGCCCGCCACCGGGTTGCCGCTCCCGTCGCGCACGACCTCGGCGGAGCTGGTCCTGCCGAGCGGGTCCCACGTCGACGAGCCCTTCGTCCAGGTGAACGTGTCGGTGCCGGCGAACTCCACCAGGATCACGAGAATGCGGTCGCTGCCGACGGTCGCCAGCGCCTGCGCCTCGAGCTCCAGCGCCCGCACCTGCAGGCCGCCGTCCGCACCGGCGCGCTGCGCCCTGGCGAGCAGCCGGCGCCGGCGCGCCACCCGCTCCCGGTCGGCTGGATTGGGCTCGTCGAGCGGCTTCACCGTCACGCCGGGCCGGGCCGGCGCAACCGTTCCGCCCTCGGGCCGCACCGCGTCCGCACGTCCGCCGGCGAGCAGCAGCGTCGCCGAGAGTGCGGCAGCCAGGTGGATTCCTCGCGCGCGCATCGCTTCCTCCTGCTCTCGTGACACGCATGATACATCTGTCTCGGCGCGCGCGGGCGCCCGCGGCGGGCGCGTGGAATCAAGCGGGGCCGGCGTCGCCGCCGGCCCCGTGGGCACGTCGTGCGGTATGGCGCCGGCGCCGGATCAGGGGTTCTTCGTCCAGGCGGCGCGGTAGTTGCGGACCACGTTGGCGCCGTTGCACGACGACCAGTTGCCGGTGCCGCCGGTGGTGTCGCTGCGCAGCGTCCCGGTCACGATGCCGTTCTCGTCGCGGGTGCCGGCCAGCGTCCAGGTCGTCGTGAACACCGTCGCGCCCCCGTCCTCGTAGGCGATCACCACCGAGCCCGTGAAGGTGCCGTCGGCGGCGATGGCGAGCGGGGTGGCCGGCGTGTCGGAGAGGTCGAGCGTGTACAGAGCGCTGCCGCACTGCAGCCCGGCCGATCCCTGGTAGGCGGCGACGCCGGAGCTGTTGATCTCGAGCTCGATCCCGCCCTCGACCACCAGCCCGTCGGTCGACCACACCGCGCCGTGGAAAAGCCCGAGGAGGTTGGGCGTGGTGAGGGCGCTGTCGGGATACGTCATGTCGAACGTCGTCGGGTCCTGCACGGGCTTGGGCAGCGTCTTGTCGTTGGTGATCATCGAGCCGTAGCAGATCACCTTGCCGGTCCCCGACTGCACCTTCGCGCTCAGCCGGGAGTTGGTCAGCGACACGCCGGGGAAGTAGTCCGAGAAGGCGCCCTGGACTTGGGAGAGCGGCGGCACGACCTTGTCGAACGTGGAGCCCTGCTGCACCCCGAGGGGGTCGCGGGCCGTCCAGCGCACGGTCACCTGTTTGCCGGTGGTCTCGACGCACCCGATGTTGTAACGCGCCTGAGAGTCCGCGGCCGGCGTCGTCAGGTAGCCGCCGAGGATCTCGGTGGTCTCGTTGAGGCCGATGGCGAACGACGCCGGCACCGCGGCGAAGTCCTGGCCGAACGACTGGTTCAACGGCGCCCCCGCCGACTCCTTCGAGAACGTGCGCGAGGTCGCCACGATCTTGTCGGGGCATGTGATCCGCAGCGCCGCGTACACCTGCTTGCCGAACGTGGACTCGACGATGTTCTCGTACATCTTGGTCTCGCCGGCGGCGAGCGTGACCGTCACCTTGGGCGGCGTCGTCGTCACGTTGTTCTTGTTGCGCTCGAGCAGGATGATGTCGACGGAGACCGATGCGGCGTTCGGGTTGTAGATCCACACGGTCGTGAACCAGTTCGACGGGTAGGCGCCTGGGCCGCGCCCGACGAACGGTATGAACAGATCCGTACCCGCGAACCCGGCCAGCGCCTGCCCGGCGCCCAGCATCAGCACGATACCCACAGCGAGCGCCACCGCGGTCGCGAGCTTGGAGTGTCTAGCCCTCATGGCATGCCCCCTTCTTCCTGCGACGATTCTACACCAGTGCCTTGCACCGGCGTCATCATACCCCGGCCGGCGTCAAGCCCGGCGCCCGCGCACCCTCCGGCTGCCGCGCCGGCCGGCGGGCCGGCGTGCTACCCTCCGCCCCGGGGAGACACGGGGAATGACCTCACACCGCTTGCGTTCGCTGTTCATCCTCGCCGCCGCCGCGGCGGTCGGCGCCCTCGGCGGCGGCCCCGCCTCGGCGCAGCGCTCGCCGGCGAGCGGCGGCGACGCCCCGGTGGCGTACCTCGGCGACACCCCGATCCTCGCGCACGCCGTCGAGGCGCGCACGAAGGCGCGGACGTTCAAGGCGCGCCAGGAGCTGTACGACGCGCAGGTGGACGGGATCCGCGAGCTCGCCTTCGAGCTGCTCCAGGAGCAGGAGGCGGCGAAGGCCGGGGTCACGCGCGAGGCGTACTACAAGCGGGAGGTCACCGACAAGGTGGCGGCTCCGACCGAGGACGAGGTGCAGCAGATCTTCTCCACCTACCGCGCGCGCCTGCCGAAGGCGGACGAGGAGGCGCGCGCCGAGGTGCGGCGCCTGCTGCGCGAGCGCAACACCGGCCAGCGCGCCGAGGCTTTCAAGAACGAGCTGCTCGCGCGAGCCGGGCTGCGCATCGCGCTCGACCCGCCGCGCCTGGAGGTGCCGATCGAGGCCGACGACCCGGCGGTCGGGGCGGCGTCCGCGCCGGTCACGCTGGTGGAGTTCTCCGACTTCCAGTGCCCGTACTGTCAGCGCGGCCAGGCCGTGCTCAAGCAGCTCCGCGGCGAGTACGGCGATCGCCTCCGCATGGTGTTCAAGCAGCTCCCGCTCGGCATCCACGCGCAGGCGCGCTTCGCCGCCGAGGTGTCGCTGTGCGCCAACGACCAGGGAAAGTACTGGGAGGTGCGCGAGTGGCTGTTCGGCCGCCGCGAGGGCGTCACCGCCGAGGCCGCCAAGGAGTGGGCCAGGGGCGCCTCGCTCGACGGCGCGGCGTTCGCGGCGTGCGTCGACGGCCACCTGAAAGGCCCGACGATCGACGGCGACCTGAAGGTCGCCGATGAGCTCGCCACGCAGTCGACGCCGGCGTTCTTCGTCAACGGGCGCCTGATCGAGGGCGCGCGGCCGATCGAGTACTTCCGCCAGGTCATCGACGACGAGCTGGCGCGCGCGGCCGCGCGCGGCGCCGCGCGCTGAACCGGCCGGGGCCGGCGAACCCCGCCGCCCGCGAGGAGGCTTGAAGCCATGCGATCCGTCGTTTTGCTCCTGACCATCACCCTGACGGCCGCAGAGGGATGGGCGGCGAAGCCGAAGCCGACCCCGACGCCGAGCCGCGACGTCGCGGCGTACCAGCCGCGCTACCGCGACCCGGCGCTGCAGGAGATGGAGGACGCCAACGCGGCCGCCGCGAAGGCCGCGGAGGATGCGACCGCGAAGGTGCGCGAGGCGCAGAAGGCGCGCCGCGACGCCGAGGAGAAGGCGGAGACGTCGCTGCGCTTCGACATGTCGGGGATCGTCATGCCGGCGTCCGTGGAGGCGTTCGCTCAAGGCTGGCACAACCCGCCGGTGGCGCAGTACCTCACCGGCACCTGCTGGAGCTTTGCCACCACCAGCTTCTTCGAGTCAGAGGTGTTCCGGCTCACGAAGCGGCGGGTGAAGCTGTCGGAGATCCACACCGTGTACTGGGAGTACGTCGAGAAGGTGCGCCGCTTCGTGCGCGAGCGCGGCGACTCGCTCGTCGCCGAGGGCTCGGAGGCCAACGCCGTCGTGCGCATCTACCGGCAATACGGCGCGGCGCCGCTCGAGGCGTACCCCGGCGTGCTCGCCGCCGACGGCCGCCACGACCACTCGCGTCTGGCCGCGCAGCTCGGCGAGCTCTGCCGGTGGGTGAAGGAGCACGATGTCTGGGACGAGGAGCGGGTGCTCGCGATGACACACGCCATCCTCGACCGCGAGCTCGGCGCCCCGCCGGCGTCGTTCGTCTTCGAGGGGCGCGAGCACACGCCGCGCTCGTTCCTCGCCGAGGTGCTGCGCCTCGACCTCGACGCCTACGTCGACCTGATGTCGACGCTCTCGATCCCCTTCTACACCCGCGGCGAGTACAAGGTGCCGGACAACTGGTGGCACGACGCGTCGTACGTCAACGTGCCGCTCGACGAGTGGTACGGGGCGCTGCGCGGCGCGATCCAGAGCGGCTACACGGTGTCGATCGGCGGCGACGTTTCCGAGCCCGGGATCAACGGCTTCGCGGACGCGGCGGTGATCCCGACGTTCGACATCCCGGCCGAGTACATCGACCAGAGCGCGCGCGAGCTCCGCTTCGTCAACGGCGCCTCAACTGACGACCACCTGCTCCACGTCGTCGGCTTCACGCAGGCGGGAGGCAAGGACTGGTTCCTGATCAAGGACTCCGGCCGCTCGGCGCGCTGGGGGAAGTTTGAAGGCTACTACTTCTACCGCGAGGACTTCGTGAAGCTCAAGATGCTCGTGTTCCTGGTCCACCGCGACGCGGTCGCAGGAGTGCTCGCGAAGCTGAGGTAGGACGAACCTCCCGGCCCCGGCCGGCGGTCCGGGCGGCGCGGCAACGATCGCGGCCGGATCCACACGAGCCACGGGGGCACCCCGGACGGCGAAGCTCACCGGGAGGGCCGGCGCCCTCGCCGGCCCGGGCGCCGCAGCGCAGGACCTCCGCGCGGGCGAGGGCGCCCGCGCTCCCGCAGAATCGAGGGTGCGTTCAGGACACTCAACATGAGCACAGGCGAGGAGGCGCACTGGAGTCTGGAGCAACACTGCTCACAGGAATCAAGACGTTCAGGACACTCAACATGAGCGCAGGCGAGCAGGCGCCCTGGGCGATGCCGCGCCCGCGGCGTCTCGAGACACGCATCACCGGACCCCTTCCGCCGATGATCTAGAATGCTCGCCGGGGTTCGACCGGCCCCCGATCGTGTTGAGACGTGGTCGCGATAACCTGCGCCGATCGCGTCGGGGAGATGGTTGATGGCACGTTGCTCGACTCGGCTCGCTGGCGCGGCAGCCCTGGCGGCGCTTCTGGTTTCCTTCTCAGCCCCTGCCGCGGCGCCGGAAACCGACCCGCGCTGGCGGGCGGCGCGCGTCGACGGCGGCCGCGTCGCTGTCACGATCGAGCTGGCCGGCGAGCCGACCGCGCTCGCCTACGCCCGGGCGCTCGCCGCACCCGCGGCGGCGCTGTCGGCTGGCAGCCGTGACACCGCCGCCGCCGACCGCACGGCGCAGCGGCAGCTCGCACAGGTCGAGGCGGCTCAGCAGCGCCTGCTGCCGCGCCTCACCGCGCCCGACATCGGCGCCGAGGTGATCTACCGGGTGCAGCGCGTCTACAACGGCATCGTCGTCTACATCGACCCGGCGCGGGTGGCGGCGCTCGCGGCGCTGCCGGGGGTCAAGGCAGTCCACCCGCTGGTGCCCGACAAGCTCCTGACGTCCACCAGCGTCCGCGAGATCGGCGCGCCGCAGGTGTGGCAGGGCGCCGCCGGCAGCCTCACCGGCGCAGGCGTCTCGATCGGCATCATCGACTCCGGCATCGACTACCTCCACCGCGACTTCGGCGGCAACGCCAACTACACCGGCCAGAACTTCGCGGACAACGTCGTGCCGTGGAACGCGAAGGTGGTCGGCGGCACTGACCTCGCCGGAGACTCGTACACCGGCAGCAACACGCCCAAGCCGGACGGCGACCCGATGGACCTGCAGTCGGTCGGGCACGGCACCCACGTCGCCGGCATCGCGGCGGGGTACGGCGTGGAGTCCGACGGCGCCACCTACGGCGGTCCCTACAACGCCAGCGAGGACATGGCGACGTTCACCATCGGACCGGGCGTCGCGCCCGACGCGAAGCTCTACGCCATCCGGGTGTTCGGCAGCGGCCTGTCGACCGGCCTCGCCACCCAGGGGATCGAGTGGGCGATGGATCCCAACAGGGACGGCAACCTCTCCGACCACCTCGACATCATCAACCTGTCGCTCGGCTCCGAGTTCGGCACGCTGGCGAACCCCACGGTGATCGCGGTGGAGAACGCGGCCGCGGCCGGGGTGATCGTGGTCGCCGCCGCCGGCAACGAGGGCGACACCACGTTCATCACCGCCAGCCCGGCGGCGGCGCCGCGGACGATCAGCGTCGCCGGCTCGTACGACTCCGGCAGCCGCGGCGGCGATCTCGACATCGTGTCCCCGTCCGACATCGCCGGCGACCTCGAGGTGACGGCGGCCGCGTTCGGCGGCGGCACGCCGCCGGAGGGGATCACGGCGGCGCTGGTCGCGACCAGCCCGGCGGACGCCTGCACGGCGCTCACCAACGGCGCCGAGCTGGCGGGCAAGATCGCCCTGATCGCCCGCGGCACCTGCACGTTCGTCAGCAAAGTCAAGGCGGCGCAGGCGGCCGGCGCGATCGGTGCGGTGGTCACCAACAACGTCGCCGACCCGCCGCTGCTCACGATGGCCGGCGGCGACCCGGCGATCACGATCCCGGCGGTGTTCACGTCGCAGGCGGACGGCAACAGGCTCCGCGGCAAGCTGCCGTCCCCCGGCGTCACCGCGACGCTCACCACCGTCATCTACGGCGGCCTGGTCGCCGACTTCTCCTCCCGCGGCCCGCGCTACGACGGCAACGCGCTCAAGCCCGACATCACCGCCCCGGGCGCGGCGATCGTCTCCGCCTCCGCGCGCGGCGGCACGACGGGGGTCAGCTTCTCCGGCACGTCGATGGCCACGCCGCACGTCGCCGGCGCGATGGCGCTGCTCAGGCAGCTCCACCCGACGTGGCCGCCGCAGGCGCTCAAGGCGCTGCTGATGAACACCGGCGCCGACCTGTACGCCGCCCTGTACCGGCAGCCGCCGCTGCAGAGCCCCGTGCGCATCGGCGGCGGTCTCGTCGACCTGCCAGCCGCCGCGGCGGCGAGCGCGATCGCGTACGACGCCGACGCCCCTGATCTCGTCTCGCTGTTCTTCGGCTCGTTCGAGGTGAGCGGGAGTGCGTCGCTGACCCGCACCGTCAGGGTGGAGAATCGCGGTGCGGCCGAGCAGACGTTCGCGCTCGGCTACGCCGCGTCGAGCGACATCGCCGGCGTCGGAGTCTCCTTCCCCGACGGCGGCTCGGTCACCGTTCCGGCCGGCGGCAGCGCCACGTTCGCCGTCCGGCTCGACGCCGACGCGGCACTGATGAACCACGGCGTCGACGGCGCCGCCGACGTCTTCCAGGGCGGCAGGCTGCGCTACCTGCCGGCCGAGGAGGCCGGCTACGTGACGCTCGCGCCGGCGGCCGGCCAGCCGCTGCGCGTGCCGCTGTACGCCGCGGCGCGCCCGGCCGCGTCGGTCGCGGTCGCCGAGAGCGAGCTGATCCTCGGCGCCGCGCAGGGCGCCGCCGCGCTCACCCTGACCGGCCAGGGGCTCGACACCGGCGGCAACACGGCGGCGGACATCGTGTCGCTGATCACCCCGCTGGAGCTGCAGTACACCGGCCCGGGGAGCGCGCCCCCGACCAGCGCCAACGCCACGATCCGCTACCTCGGCGTCGGCAGCGACTACGCCGCCGAGGCGGGCGGCAACCTCGCCGCCACCGACCTCCTCTTCGGCATCGCAACGGTCGGCGCCTGGAGGACGCCCAACGAGGTGGAGTTCACCGTGCGCTTCGACACCGACCGCAACGGTTCCTGGGACTACTCGCTCGCGACGGCCGACGCGGTGACGCTGGCCAACCCCGACGACCCGCCCGGCGACTCGTTCGGGGTGCGGCTGTGCCAGGGCGCCAGCGGCTGCTCGTGGACCGGCTACCTCAACCGCTTCTCGCCGGCCGAGCGCGACACCGTGGTGTTCGGCACCAACATCGCCGTGCTCGCCGTGCCGGCCTCCGCGATCGGCCTCGCCGCCGGCGCGACGGCGTTCGACTACATCGTGGAGTCGCGCAATTCGACGCTCGGGGACATCAGCACCACGCCCAGGCGCACCTACGACGCCGCCAGGCCCGGCCTGACGCCGGCAGCCGCCGGCCCCGCGCCGGCGCGCCCCGGAACGCTGCTGCAGCTCGGCTACGACCGCGCCGCCTACGTGGCGAACGGCTCGACGGGGCTGCTGTTGCTCCACCACCACAACGCGGCCGGGAGCCGCGCCCAGGTCGTGCCGGTCTCGACCTCCGACTGCACGCTCACCTGCTCCGCCGACGCCGCCGCAACGGCGTTCGCCGGAGCGCCGGTCGCGTTCTCCGGCTCGGCCTCCGCGGCCGGGTGCAGCCCGGCGATCGCCTTCGACTGGGACTTCGGCGACGGCGCCGCGCACGCCGCCGGCGCCGCGGTGGAGCACGCCTACGGCATTCCGGGTAGCTACGCCTGGACGATGACCGCGGCCGGCGCCGGCCTCACCTGCACGCAGTCCGGCACGATCACGGTCAGCGAGGCGCCGACGTCACGCCCGCCGCGCAAACGGGTGCTGCAGGCGGGGCCGTAGCGTCAGCCGCCCAGCCGGCGGCGCACCGGGCGGACCTGGGGGTAGGCGATGCGGTAGATGGCGCCGGCGTGGTCGTCCGAGACGAGCACGGAGCCGTCCGCGAGCACCTCGAGGTCGACCGGCCGCCCCCACACCTCGCCGTTCTCCAGCCACCCCTGCGCGAACGGTTCGTACGAGACGACGCGCTCACCTTCGAGGCGGACGAGCGAGACGCGGTAGCCGGCGCGCTCGCTGCGGTTCCACGAGCCGTGCTCGGCGAGGAGGATGTGGCCGCGGTAGGCGGCCGGGACCCTCGCGCCGGTGAAAAAGCGCATCCCCAGCGCCGCCACGTGGGCCCCGAGCCTCGCCGCCGGCGCCGCGAAGGCGTCGCAGGACCGGCCCTTGCCGAGCTCGGGGTCGAGGAGGAACCCGCCGTGGCAGTACGGGAAGCCGAAGTGCAGGCCGGTGGCCGGCGCGCGGTTGAGCTCGTCCGGCGGAAGGTCGTCGCCGAGGTTGTCGCGGCCGTTGTCGGTGAACCAGAGCTCGCCGGTGGCCGGGTGCCAGTCGAAGCCGACGGTGTTGCGCACGCCGGCGGCGAACACCTCGAGCCCGCCGCCGTCCGGCCGCATCCTCATGATCGACGCGTAGCGCGGGTCGTCGCGCTCGCAGACGTTGCACGGCGCGCCGACCGGCACGTAGAGCAGGCCATCGGGCGAGAAGCGGATGAACTTCCACCCGTGGTGGCGGTCGGCGGGAAACGCGGCGCTCACCACGACCGGCGCCGGCGGCGCGTCGAGGTGCTCCTCGATCGCGTCGAAGCGCAGCACGCGCGAGATCTCCGCGACGTACAGCGCGCCGTCGCGTACGGCGACGCCGTTCGGCGAGTCGAGGCCGCGCGCGATCGTCACGACCTGCTCGCCGCTGCCGTTGCCGTCGGCGTCGCGGACGGCGAACACCGAGTCGTCCCTGGTGCCGACGAACACGGTGCCCCGCGGGCCGCGCGCGAGGGAACGGGCGCCCGGTACCCGCGCCCACACCGAGATCGTGAACCCCGCCGGAAGCTTGATCCTCTCGACCGGAAGCTCGGCTGCCATCGCCGCGGCGGCGCCGAGCGCCACAGCGATCCTCGCGCTGAAAAGGCCGAAGAGCCGGAGGCGTCGTCGTTCCATGCTCCGAGCATACCGCAGGCCCCGCACCAGCGACGAGCGTCTCATCATGCGCGGTGCGCTCGCGTCGTGCGACGTGCCCTCCCCTCCGGCGCTCGGCGCGCGCCGGAGGGGAGAGCGCTGTAAGATCTCTGTCCCAGCAGGAGGTCTCATGCTCCCCTTCGACAGTCGCGACCAGCAGGCCGTCACCGCGCTCCGGGTGCTCGCCGTGGACCAGGTCGAGGCCGCGCGCTCGGGTCACCCCGGGCTGCCGCTGGGGGTGGCGCCGATGGCGTACGCGCTGTGGAGCCGCTTCCTCCGCTTCGACCCGTCCGACCCGGCGTGGCCCGACCGCGACCGCTTCGTGCTGTCGGCGGGGCACGGCTCGGCGCTGCTCTACGCGCTGCTCCACGTGTTCGGCTACGACCTGCCGCTCGCCGAGCTGAAGCGCTTCCGCCAGTGGGGCTCGCGGACCCCGGGCCACCCGGAGCACGGCCTGACACCCGGCGTCGAGGTGACCACCGGACCGCTCGGCCAGGGGATCGCGACCGCCGTTGGCCTGGCGCTCGCCGAGCGCCACCTCGCCGCGCGCTTCAACGACGCTGAGCCGCTGGTCGACCACCGCACGTTCGTGATCGCCAGCGACGGCGACATGATGGAGGGGATCTCGCACGAGGCCGCCTCGCTCGCCGGGCACCTGAAGCTCGGCCGTCTGATCGTCCTCTACGACGACAACCGCATCTCGATCGAGGGACCGACCTCGCTCGCCTACTCCGACGACATCGCGGCGCGCTTCTCCGGCTACTCCTGGCGGGTGCTGCACGTCGACGACGGCAATGACCTCGACGCGATCGCCGCCGCCGTCGCCGCTGCGGCCGCCGACGAGTCGGCGCCGGCGCTGATCCGCATCCGCACCCACATCGGCTTCGGCGCCCCGACCAAGCAGGACACCGCGGAGGCGCACGGGGCGCCGCTCGGCCCCGAGGAGGCGGCGGCGACGCGGCGCGCGCTCGGCTGGCCGATCGCGGAGCCGTTCGTCGTCCCGCCCGAGGTGTACGCGCACTGCCGCATGGCCGGCGAGCGCGGCGCCGCGGCGCGGCTGGCGTGGCATGAGCGCCTGGAGGCGTGTCGCCGCCGCCACCCCGAGCGCACCGCCGAGCTCGAGCGGCGTCTCGCCGGCGAGCTGCCCGAGGGCTGGGACGCCGCCCTCCCCGACTTCGCCGGCGTCGCCTCCACCGCGACCCGCGAGGCGTCGGGCAAGGCGCTCAACGCGCTCGCCGCCCGCCTCCCCGAGCTGATCGGCGGCTCCGCCGACCTCGCCCCCTCGACCAACACGCTGATCGCCGGCGAGGGCAGCGTCGCCGCCGGCGACTGGGGCCGGCGCAACATCCGTTTCGGGGTGCGCGAGCACGCGATGGGGGCGCTCGCCAACGGCCTCGCGCTGCACGGCGGCGTTCGCCCCTACGCCTCGACGTTCCTGGTGTTCGCCGACTACATGCGGCCGGCGATCCGTCTCGCCGCGCTCATGGAGCAGCCGGTCGTCTACGTCTTCACCCACGACTCGGTGGGCGTCGGCGAGGACGGGCCGACGCACCAGCCGATCGAGCACCTCGTGTCGCTGCGCATCATCCCCGGCCTGCACGTGATCCGCCCGGGGGACGCGCACGAGACCGCGCAGGCGTGGCAGGCGGCGCTCGCCCGCCGCACCGGCCCGACCGCGCTCGTCCTCTCCCGCCAGAAGCTCCCGGTGCTCCCCGCCCCGGCACCAGGCGCGGTCGCGCGCGGCGCGTTCGTGCGCGCGGAGGCCGCCGGCGGCGTGCCCGAGGTCGTGCTGATCGCCACCGGCTCCGAGGTGGCGCTCGCGCTCGAGGTGCGCGCCGCCCTCGAGGCGCAGGGGGTGCCGGCGCGCGTGGTCTCGGCGCCGTGTCTGTCGCTGTTCGCCGAGCAGCCGCCGGAGTACCTGGGGGAGGTGCTCGGCGGCGAGCGCCCGCTGAAGGTGGCGATCGAGATGGGGAGGGCGCAGGGGTGGCACCGCTGGGTCGGCGACGGCGAGATCGTCTCGCTGCAGCGCTTCGGCGCCTCGGCGCCGGGGCCTGAGGTCGCCCGCCGGCTCGGCTTCTCGGTCGAGGCGATCACCGCGCGGGTCCTGGCCCGCCTCGCGGCGCGGCGCGCGACGCCGCTCGCCAGCGCCGTGCCGCCGGACCTCGAGGGCGTGCTCTCCGGGCGCCGCGCCCGGCTGCAGTCGCTCCACGTCTGCCGCCGCCTGCGCATGCGCGACGCCGCGCTGTGGGGCGAGCGCCACACGCGGGACGTCTCGCGGCGTCTCGGCTGGCTCGACCTGCCCGCGCGCACGGCCGGCGAGCTGCCCGGCATCGAGCGGCTCGCGGCCGGACTGGCCGGCGACGGCGCGCGCACCCTCTACCTGCTCGGCATGGGCGGCCCGGGCGTCGCCGCGTGGGCGCTGCGCGAGACGCTCGGCAACCCATCCGGGCGCGAGCTGGTGGTCGTGGACACCACCGACCCCGAGCGCGTCGGCGACATCCTCGACGCCTGCGACCCGGCGACGGCCGCGGTGGCTACGATCAGCAGGTCCGGCGCGACCGCCGAGACCGCGGCGCTGCTCGAGGTGTTCTGGGCGCGCTTCGAGCGCGACCTCGGCGCCACGGCCGGCGCCCGCTTCGTGGCGGTCACCGAGCACGGCACGGACCTCGAACGGATCGCGACCGAGCGCCGCTTCCGCGCCTGCCTGCCGCACCCGGCCGACGCTGGCGGCCGCTGGGCCGCGCTTTCCGTCGCCGGCGCGCTGCCCGCCGCCTGGCTGGGGATCGACGCCGGGGCGCTGCTCGCCGCCGGCACCCGCGCCCTCGCCGACCCCTCGCCGACCCACCCCGCCGTGGAGCTGGCGCTGCTGCTGGGAGCGGTGGCGCCGGCCGGCTGGGGGCTGCTGGCGTGGTGCGCGTCGCCGGGGCTCGCGCCGCTCGCGCCCTGGGCCGAGCAGCTCATCGCCGCGAGCACGGGCAAGGAGGGGCGCGGCGTCCTGCCGCTGTGCTGCGAGCGCCCCCCGGCGCCGGAGGCGGCGTGGAGCAACACGCTCTACTTCTCGCCGCGCTTCGCCGGCGAGGACACCGGCGAGCTCGACCGCGCGCTCGACGCGCTGGCCGCCGCCGGGCACCCGGTGGCGCGCTGGCGCCTCCGGCGCGACGGGCTCGGCGAGGCGTTCGCCGTGCTCGAGCTCGCCGCCGCGGTGGCCGGCCTGCTGATCGGCGTCAACCCCTTCGACGAGCCCGACGCTGCGCGCCCGCTGAAGGACACGCTGGCCGCGCTCCGCGCGGCGTCGGTCGAGCCGCCGGCGCCGCCCGCAGACCCGGCGCGGGCGCTCCTCTCGCACCTCGCATCCGCCGCCACGCCCGACGCCGTCGCGCTGCTCGCCTTTCTCCCGGAGAGCGAGCTCGTCGCCCGGCTCCTCGCCGAGCTCGTCCGGCGGCTGCGGCGGCGGACCGGCCGGCCGGTCACCGCGGCGTTCGGTCCGCGCTGCCTGCACACGATCGGCCAGCTCCTCAAGGGCGGACCAGCGCACGTAGCGCCGGTCGTGCTCACCGGGGACCCGGCGCGCGATGTGGCGATCCCCGGGCGGCGGTTCACCCTCGGGCGGCTGCGCTGGGCGCAGGCGCTGGCCGAGGCGCGCGCGCTCGCCGACGCCGGCCGCACGGTGCTCCACCTCCACCTCGGCGCCGATCCGGCCGCACTCCTCGAGCGTGCCGTAGCCGAGGTCAGCGACTAGCCTCTCGCCGCCGCTTGTAGTGGTCGATAAGGCCGCGCGTCGAGGCGTCGTGACCGGCCGCGGGCGCATCGCCTTCGAGCTCGGGCAGGATCACGGCCGCGAGCTGCTTGCCGAGCTCGACGCCCCACTGGTCGAAGCTGTTGACGTCCCAGATCACGCCCTGCACGAAGATCTTGTGCTCGTACAGGGCGATCAGCCGTCCGAGCCCGCGCGGATCGACCTCGTCGAGCAGGATCGAGGTGGTCGGGCGGTTGCCGGCGAAGCAGCGGTGCGGCAACAACGCCGCGATCGCCTCTTCGGACATGCCGGCGCGCTCCATCTCCTCGCGCGCCTCCCCGGCGGTGCGGCCGCGCATCAGCGCCTCGGTCTGCGCGAAGAAGTTGGCGAGCAGGATCTCGTGGTGGCGCCCGAGCGGGTTGTGCGAGCGCACCGGCGCGATGAAGTCGCAGGGGACGAGGCGCGTCCCCTGGTGGAGAAGCTGGTAGAAGGCGTGCTGCCCGTTGGTACCCGGCTCGCCGAAGATCACCGGGCCGGTGTGGTAGGCGGTGATCGGCCGCCCGGCGCGGTCGACGCTCTTGCCGTTGCTCTCCATGTCGGCCTGCTGCAGGTAGGCCGCGAAGCGGTGCAGGTACTGGTCGTACGGCAGGATCGCGTGCGCGTGCGCGTCGAAGAACGCGGAGTACCAGACGCCGAGCAGCGCCATCACCACCGGGATGCACTCGCCGAGCGGCGCCGTTCGCAGGTGCTCGTCGACCTCGTGGGCGCCGGCCAGCAGCTCCTCGAAGCGCTCGCTGCCGACCGCACAGGCGATCGGCAGCCCGATCGCGCTCCACAGCGAGTAGCGGCCGCCGACCCAGTCCCAGAACTCGAACATGTTGGCGGTGTCGATGCCGAACGCCGCCACCGCCCTCGCGTTGGTCGACACGGCGACGAAGTGGCGCGCGACCGCGTCGCCGCTGCCGAGCCGCTCCAGCAGCCAGGCGCGCGCGCTCGCGGCGTTGGTCATCGTCTCCTGGGTGGTGAACGTCTTCGACGCGACCACGAACAGCGCGGTCTCCGGGTCGAGGCCGCGCAGCGTCTCGGCGAGGTGGGTGCCGTCGACGTTGGAGACGAAGTGCGGCGTCAGGCCGGGCTGCCAGTACGGCCGCAGCGCCTCGCACACCATCGCCGGTCCGAGGTCGGAGCCGCCGATGCCGATGTTCACCACGTCGGCGATCTTCCTGCCGGTGTGGCCGCGCCACGTGCCGTCGCGCACCGCAGTCGAGAACCGCCGCACCTGCGCGAGCACCCGGTTCACCTCCGGCATGACGTCGGCGCCGTCGACGAGGACCGGCCGGCCCGAGCGGTTGCGCAGCGCCGTGTGCAGCACCGCGCGCGCCTCGGTGAGGTTGATCCTCTCCCCGGCGAACATCGCGGTGATCGCGGCGCCCACCCCGGCCTGCTCCGCCAGCTCGACCAGCAGGCGCATCGTCTCGGCCGTGACGCGGTGCTTGGAGTAGTCGAATAGCAGCCCGGGCAGGCGCAGCGAGAAGCGCTCGAAACGCGCGGGGTCGGCGGCGAACAGCTCGCGCATGTGCACGCCGCCGATCTCCCGGCGGTGCTGCTCGAGCGCCTTCCAGGCGGGTGACTCGGTGAGAACGGACATCGCGGCACGCTCCCGGGCCCAGGGGGGCTGCCGCGATGGTACCGCGCCCGCACAACAACCGGCCGGAAGGTCGCCCTCCCGGCCGGGTACTGCCTGGCGCCCCGCAGGGTGCGCCTCTGCCGCCTGCGCTCGTCTCTACGCCCGGGCCGCCGCGGCGCCGGCGCCCGCGGGCACGGACCTCGCCGCGACGGGGTCGGCCGGCCTGAGGGAGAGCAGGTGCTTCACGGTTGCGATCACCCCGACCACCACCATGACGCCGTGCGCGGCGGCGATCGCCATCCAGAAGCGGATCGGCTGCTGCGCCACCATGTACGGCTGCCCGAGGTAGCGCTCGAGGTAGCTCTGCAGCACGCCGGCGACGGCGAACGCGAGGCTCATGCCGACGACGCCGAGCGCCGTGCACCAGAAGCCGAAGTGCCCGCCGCGCTCGTCGTAGAGCCCGCCCTCGAACCCCTTGAGCCGCGGCATCGCAAGGTAGAAGAACGTCAGGTTGAGCAGCGCGTAGGCGCCGTAGAACGCCAGGTGGCCGTGCGATACCGTGACCTGGCTGCCGTGCGTGTAGTAGTTGATCTGCGGCAGCGTGTGCGCCATGCCGAACAGCCCGGCGCCGACGAAGTGGATGATCACCCCGCCCACGAGGTACACCCAGGTCAGGCGGGGCAGCATCGCGCCCTTCCGGTGCTTCACGTCGCGCCAGGTGTCGACCACCATCAGCAGGATCGGGAACGGCTCGAGCGCCGAGAAGATCCCGCCGACCCACAGCCAGTACTCGGGGGCGCCGAGCCAGTAGTAGTGGTGCCCGGTGCCGGCGATGCCGGTGAACAGGAACAGGCCGAGCTCGACGTAGAGCCACTTCTCGACGACCCTGCGCTCGACGCCGGTGAGCTTGATCAGCATGAACGCGGTCATCGCCGCCGCGACCAGCTCGAACGCGCCCTCCACCCACAGGTGGATCACCCACCACCAGTAGTACCAGTCGACCGCGAGGTTGCGGTAGAACGGGATGCCGACCAGATAGAGCAGGGCGAGGAAGACCAGACCGCCGAGCAGCGACCCCTGCACCGCCGTCCAGCGGTTGGCGCGCAGCATGGTGATGCCGGCGTTGAACAGGAACATCAGCGCGCCGATCACCACCAGGACGTCGAGCGGCATCGGGATCTCGAGCAGCGGCCGCCCCTGCGTCCAGCCGAACAGGAAGCCGACCAGCGCGGCGACGCCGGTGAGCGAGAGCAGCACGAGCTGCGCGATCGCCAGCTTCGGGTACGCGATGTCGGTGCCCGTCTCCTCCGGAATCAGGTAGTACGTCGCACCCATGAAACCGAGAAGCAGCCACAGCACCAGCAGATTGGTGTGCATGGCGCGCGCCGTCGAGAACGGGAAGGCGTCGACGACGCTCTGCGGAACCGTGACGAAGTACTGCGCCGCCAGCCACAGTCCGAGGACCACCTGCAGGCCGAAGAGCAGGAGAGCGACGACGAAGTAGTAGTAGGCGACGCGTTGTGTGCGGTGGGTCATCGCTCACCTCCCCCGCGCGGCGGCGAGCGCCGCGATGAACTCGCCGACCATCTGGCGCTGCCCGGCCGACAGGTGCCCGTAGTCGGGCATCTCGCTGCCCGGCGCGAAGCGCTGCGGGTCCGCGAGGTAGGCGCCGATCCACGCCGCGTCGCGGGTGGAGCCGATGTGCTCGAGGCGCGGCCCCTTCTTCTCGCCGCGATCGCCGAGCGCGTGGCAGGTGAGGCACCCTTCCTGCTCGACCAGCGCCGCCGCCGGCGACAGCGTCGCAGCAGCGAGCAGCCGGTCGGTGGACCGCTTCCAGCGCGCCGTCGAGTCGTGCGGCGGCCAGTCGTGGTTCTCGATCCCGTCCACCCACGCGAGGTAGCGGACGATGGCGTCGATCTCGGCCGCCGACAGGTTCTGCTTCGGCATCTTGCGGTAGGAGTCGGCGAAGACGACGTCCGGCTGCTCGAGCCGGCGCTTGATCGCGTCCGACCCCAACCGCGTGTGCACGCGCGTCAGATCGGGCGCGTAGTACCCGCCGAAGCCGAGGATCGTGTGGCAGTCGTTGCAGTTGTATTTCTGGAACGCCCGCTTGCCGGCGACCACCGTGTCGTCGAGCCTGTCCGCGTGGGTCAGCGCCGCGAACCGCCCGTGTGTGTCCACCGTGAGCGCCAGGAACAGCACGAGGGACGACAGCGTTCCGAGCCAGAACACCCACTTCGCCGCCTTCTCGCTCATCCGGCCTCCTCTCCGCTGCGGGGCGCGCGATTGGCCCTGCATCGGCCACGCTAGGCCGGGCGGCCGGCAGTCACCTTGACCCAGGTCAAGCGGCGCCCGGCTCCTGCGGTGGCAGCAGGGCCCCGTACGTACCTGCCGGGCCAGCAGGGGGCTGCCGCTGCCGAAAGCCCGCTTGCGCCGGGACGACCTCGGGATGGAGAAGATCAGCCTCCTCTTGCCTGCCGCGGCCGCCCCGGGACCTGAAGCCGAGCCGCTCCCGACTGAAAAGCCGTGACGTCCCGCGGCGCTGAGACCACGGTAGCTTTCCGCCCGTTCATCTCGATCTCGACTTCTCTCACTACTCCTACTTGACAAGTAGGAGTAAGAGCGTTACAACTGTCACATGAAGCTCACGACACGGCCTCGATACGCGCTGCGGCTGATGCTCGACCTCGCCCGCAGCGCCGGCACCGAGATGCCAGTGAGCCTGGCGGCGGTTGCCGATTCCGAGAAGCTGTCACACGGCTACCTCGAGCAGCTCGCGCACTCGCTGCGCACCTCGCAACTGCTGCGCGGGGTGTGCGGCAAGGGCGGCGGCTACAAGCTCGCCCGCGAGCCCGAGGAGATCACCGTTCGCGAGGTGATCGAGTCGGTGATCGGACCGATCAACATCGTCGAGTGCGTCGAGAAGCCGCAGGTCTGCCCGCGCTCCGACACCTGCGAGTGCCGGGGCGTGTACGTGCTCATCAACAACCGCATCACCGAGGCGCTCGAGGAGTTCACCCTCGCCGACCTGCTCGACCCCGAGCGGGTACGCTGTCTGTCGGCCGAATCCGCGGCCGCCAGGGGCAGGCGGGCGCATCGGGAGGGGCGGGTCGGAGCGACGCGAAGCTGCCAACGTCCGGCCGCGCGGCGCAGCGACGACGACGCCGGCGGCTGTCCAGGGGGGTAGGTCATGGCGGAACGTGCGGTCGGGGACAAAATGATCAGGGTGGTGCGGGGCGACATCACGGACATGAGCGTCGAGGCGTTCGTGTACGACGTGACCGCGGACTGCAAGCTCTCCTCGGGATACGGCGGCGCGATCGTCTCGCGCGGCGGCAAGGCGATCCAGGACGAGCTGGCGAAGGTCGGGACGCTGCCCACCGGCGAGGCGGCCGTGACCTCCGCCGGGAACCTCAAGGCGAAACACATCATCCACGTCAACGGGCCGAAGTTCCTCGAGCCGGGCACCGCCGAGAAGCTGGCGCGCGCAGTGCGCAGCGCGCTGGCGAAGGCCGACGAGAAGGGCATCGCGGCGGTCGCCTTCCCGCCGATCGGCACGGGGCTGTACCAGGTACCGCTCGACCTTTCCGCGAGGGTGATCGTCGACACAGTGAGCGAGCACCTGAAGAACTCCACGTGCGTCAGGGAGGTTCTGCTGGTGGCCCTCGACGCCCGCGAGGAGAAGCCGTTCGAGACCGCACTGCAGGGAGGAAAGTGACCATGCCCGCGCCCGAGCCTTCTCCGCTGCTGCACGCCGTCGAAATCGTCCACTGGGCCGCCCTCGGCGTGATGGCGATCGTCTACACCCTGAAGGTCCGCTGGCTGCTGTCGTTCCGCGCCACCCGCGACCGCCAGAAGCCGGGTTCCTCCGGCCGCACGGACGCCCGCCGCGGCGCCTGGTACTCGCTCGCCAACGTGATGATGCCGTGGGCGATGGAGAGCACCCGCCGGGGCTTCGCGTTCTACCTGACGTTCGTCGTCTTCCACCTCGGTGTCGTCTGCGGCATCGCGCTCGCCTTCCTATCGACGGTCGCGCGGCCGTTCCTGCAGCGTCCCGCGGTGTCGGCGACGATGCTGGCGTTCCTGCTCGCCGCCGGGGCGATCGGCGCCTATCGCATCGGCCGGCGGCTCCTGCGGCCCGTGATGCGGCTGATCTCGACCCCGGACGACTACTTCTCGGTGAGCATGCTGACCGTCTGGTTCTTCCTCGGCGCGGCGACGCAGCTCGCGATCGTCGGGACACTCGCCGGCGAGGGGTACGTCATCGCCTACCTCCTGCTCACCAGCTTCTTCCTCCTCTACGTGCCGTTCTCGAAGATCTCCCACTACCTGTACTACCCGTTCACCCGCACCTGGCTCGGCCGCACGCTCGGGCACCGCGGCACCTACCCGCTGGTGAAGGGCTAGGAGGCGAAGATGAGCGCTCGCGAGAAGCAGGACTCCACCTACAAGATCCAGGCGATGCGGGAGCTGCTGGCGAAGAAGCTGACGCGCCCGGTGGTCGGCTCGCTGGTGGCTTGCGTGCACTGCGGCATGTGCAACGACGCCTGCCATTACGTCCTCACCCACCCCGACGACCCGAAGATGACGCCGTCGTTCAAGGCCGACCAGCTCCGCAAGCTGTTCAAGTACAACTACGACTGGACCGGCAAGGTGGTCCCGTGGTGGGTCGGCGCCAAGGAGCCGCTCTCCGACGCCGACCTCGAGGTGCTCAAGGACATCGCCTTCGGCACCTGCACCAACTGCCGGCGCTGCACGCTCAACTGCCCGATGGGCGTCGACACCGCGGTGCTCAATCGCGTGATGCGCGGGCTGCTCTCCGCCGTCGGCGTGATGCCGGAGGGCGTCCGCGTGGTCTCCAAGGACCAGTGGGAGATCGGCAACCAGATGGGCGTGCTCAAGGAGGACTACCTCGACACCCT
>CAZQLL010000036.1:0-36992 GCA_964594125.1 uncultured Thermoanaerobaculia bacterium
CCGCCCCTCGGCCGCGACGTGTGAGTCGCGGCCTTCACCCCACCCGCCGCCGCGCCCGTGGCGCGGCGCCCGCATTGCACGTCCCTCGCACCCGCGCACCGCACCTCAGGGGCGGGACGATGCCGCCCGCCCCTCGGCCGCGACGTGTGAGTCGCGGCCTTCACCCCACCCGCCGCCGCGCCCGTGGCGCGGCGCCCGCATTGCACGTCCCTCGCACCCGCGCACCGCACCTCAGGGGCGGGACGATGCCGCCCGCCCCTCGGCCGCGACGTGTGAGTCGCGGCCTTCACCCCACCCGCCGCCGCGCTTGCGCTCACTGTTCAGAAGGTCCCCCGAAAAGACGGGAGCGCGAGCGCCCTCGCTGGCGCGGACGCCGCAGCCGGCGGAGTCCAGGCCGGCGGGGCGCCGGCCCTCCCAATGACCTTCATGGTCCGGGGTGCGGCCATGGCTCATGTGGATCGTTCAGGGGCGGGACGGCGCTGCCCGCCCCTCGGCGCTTGAGTCGCGGGTATCACCCGGAAACAACGAGCCGCCGGGGTTGCCGGCGGCTGGTTGCTTGATTGGGAGGTCGGTCGCTCAAGTCATCTTGAGAATGGCCTTGTCAGGTGGGCTGCACATGAAAGGCGAGTTTGGAAGGAACTGACTCGAGTGGCTTGCAAGAGTGGTTGCTTGACCGCCGCCTCCCCCGGGTTCTACTGCTGCGACAAATGTAGTGCATTTCAGGACGTTTGTCCAGCCCGTGCGGCCGGCTTCTGGTCGAGGTCGACGACGACCTGCCGCCGCTCGCCCTCCGCCAGCTCGACGGCGACCTGGCCCGGCTCGTGCCCGGGCGCCATCACCTCGATGCGGTGCGCCCCCGGAGCGATCGAGAGACCCCGCTGCAGCCGCGCGAGCTCGCCGCCGGTGCCGACGAACTCCCCGTCCACATACACCGAGGCGACCGCCGGCGTCACCTTCAGCTCGAGCGCCGCGCCGCCCCGCGGGGCCGCCGGCGCGCCGGCGTCGCGCCCGACCTGCAGGCCGGGGCGCAGGGTGAGATCCGGACCGGACGCGGCCGCGGCCGCCGGCGCCTGGCTCGGCGCGGGACCGAACACGCGCCCCGCCGGGCCCGGCGCCGGGCGATCGGAGCCCGGCGTCGCCTTCTCTCCCTTGATGCGCTGCAGCTTCATATCGAGGGGGAAGAACCTCCCCTCGGCGACGTCGAGGCGCAGCGACACCGGCGCGTACCCGCCGAGCTTGAACTCCAGCGTGTACCGGCCGGGCTTGAGAAAGAGGTACGACGGGTAGCCGTCGAACTCGTCGGCGGTGCCGATCAGCTCGCCGTTGAGATGGACGCGCGCGTGCTCCGGGGAGATGTCGGTGTCGACCACGCCGACGTCGACCGGCACTGCGGTCCAGGAGGCCGGCGCGTACCAGCCGGGACCGTACCAGGGGCCGTACCAGCCCCACCATCCCGGCCCGTACCAGCCGCCGCCCCAGCCGCCGTAGAAGCCGACCGAGACGCGGGGACCGTGCGCCGCCGCCGGCGTTGCGGCGGCGACGGCGAGGAGGACGGCGAGGACCGCGAGGTGGCGGGGGCGCATGAGCTTCTCCTTCCAGTGCCGATGAAAGCAAGCGGCGTGCCGTGCGCCGATCCGCGTCATCCGGCCTCCGGCCGCGGCGGCGGACCGCTACGGGGGACAGGGTGTGCCCCGCAGGGGTCGCCCCGGCGCCGCGGTGCGCGCTCAGGCGGGTGCGGCCGCACCCGCGACCGACGAACCGGCGCGGGAGGGGCGGCCCGCTGGCCGGCACGGACGCCGCCTGGCAGAACCTCCGCGTGGGCGAGTGCGCCCACGCTCCCGGATGATGGGGGGACTCTCGAGGCGATTCTCCGCCTTCACCCTTCCTCTCACGAGCGTTCCACTCGGGCTACCTCGCAAGGGGAGGTCGGGTCACCCCGGCCGGCGAGCCCATCAGCGCCGCCCACGAGCGGGCGCTGCGCCGCGCCACCGAGACCGCCGGGAGGACGTGGAACCCCTCGGCGCGCCGGCACCCGGAGAGCGTCAGGCAGCGGAAGGCGCCCATCGCCTCCATGACGTCGTCGTACGGGCGCGCCGCGAGCTGGCTCGCGTAGTGCTGCACCGCGCGCCGCTTGCGCGCCCAGCCGGCGTCGGCCGCCACCAGCAGGTTGGGCAGCAGCGGCGCCGACACCTCGTACGCCGCCACCCACCGCGGCGCGCGCCGCGGCGCGGCGCCGAGCAGCGTGCGCCGACGCAGCGCCCGCTGCGCGGCGAGCGCCAGCGCGCGGTGGTCGGGGTGGAGCTCGACCGGCGAGGTGACCAGCAGTGTGTCGGCCGCCCACCCCGCGATCGCCGCGGCGATGGCGCGGCGCAGCCGCCCGATGGCCGCCGCCAGCCCGCGGTCGCGGAACCGCCAGAACTCGGGCGGCGGCACGCCGAGCTCGGCCGCCGCCGCGGCCGCCTCGGCCTCGCGGCGCGCCGTCTCGCCCTGCCGCGCGCCGTCGCTGACGATCGCCACCCGCACCTCGACGCCGGCATCGGCCGCCAGCGCCAGCGTGGCGCCGAGTCCCAGCGTCTCGTCGTCGGGGTGCGGCGCGATGACGAGCCAGCGGCGCCCCGGCGGGAAGCCGGGAGCGTACGGGACCAGGTCGCTCTCCTCGGCGAGCCTCAGCGCCACCGCCGCCTCCGTGCGAACGCGAGCGCCGCACACCCGGCGAGCCCGGCGATCGTCAGCGCCGCACCGGCGCCCAGACCGGGAGGCGCGTAGGCGAAGCGTACCTCATGCTCCCCCGCCCCGACCGCCACGGCCATCGCGGCGACGTTGGCCTCGAGCAGCGGCGCCGGCAGGCCGTCGACCGTCGCCTGCCACCCCGCGGTGAGCGGCGCGTGGTGGAGCGCCAGCACCGGCCCGTCGGCGCGCACCCGCGCCACCACCAGCGCCGGCCGCGCCGCGATCACGACGAGCGAGCCGCGCCCGCCGAGCGCCGGCGGCGGGTCCAGCACCGCGGTGTCCGCGAAGTCGAGCGCCTCCCAGGCGCCCTCGCCGGGATCGCCCGGGCGCGCTACCGCGCGCGTCGCCAGGCGGGTCACCGGCAGGCAGCGCGCGTTGCGGTAGAAACGCCACCCCGCAACGGTGTCGGCCAGCTCCCATCCCGCCGCAACGCGTGCGGGCGGCGCGGCCTGCGCCACCAGCCAGCGCACGCCCCAGGCGCCGGCGAGCCCGGCCCACGGCCGCGTCACCGGGCCGGGAAGGTCGTCGCCGGCGCTGCCCAGCGCGTGGTGCAGGCGAGCCAGCGAGCGCGGGCGCAGCGGCTCGTGGTGACGCAGGTCCTCCAGCCCGGCGGCGGCCGCCAGGTTGGGCGGCACCGCGTCCGCGAGGCCGAGGATGCGACCGGGCTCGGCCTGCTGCAAGCGCTGCGCCGCCGCCAGCGCCGGCGGCGGCGCAGCGACCGGCGCCGATGCCGGCAGCAGACCGACGCCCTGCGCCAGGCTGCCCGCTCCCACCGCCGCGGGCAGCAGCCACCCCGCCGCCGCAGCGGCGAGCGGCGCCGCGGCGGCGAGCGCGCCCGGCAGCCACGCCGAGCGCCAGACATGGGCGCGCGCTCCCGGCGCGGGCGCGCTCGCGGCGAGCGCCGCCACGGCCGCCTGCACCGCGAGCGCCGCGGCGGCGAGGCGCCGCCGGCGCGGCCGCCGCAGCCAGGCGTCGGCGGCGAGCGTGCAGCCGACGGCGAGCGCGAGCGGCAGCAGGAAGCCGGCGCGCGCCCACACCATCCAGCCCAGCACCGGCGCCCGGGCGAGCAGCTCGGAGGCGCCCGGCGCCTGGTAGAGCAGCGCCGCCGCGCCGCCCCCGACGGCGGCCAGCGCCGCCGCCAGCCGGCGGTGGCGGCGGCGCGGGCGGGCCGCCGCGAGCAGCGCGAGCGGGACGGCGCCGATCGAGACCGAGGCGGCCGCGGCGGCGAACGGCCAGCGCCAGCTCCCGTCCGCCGGGTGGCCCTCGCGCCACGGCGCCAGCAGCAGCGCGGCGGCGCGCGCGCGCACGGCGGCGGTCAGCCCCGGCATCGGGTAGGCCGGGCGGGAGCGCGCCGCGGCGAGCTTCGCGGAGTCGGCGATCGCGGCCAGCGTCGGCAGCGCGCCGACGCCGGCGACCGGTACGGCGAGCAGCAGCGGGACGGCGACGCGGGCGAGCCGGCGGCGGCGGCCCCAGGCGAGCACCGCGCCGGCGGCCGCGAGCGCCAGCATCAGGAAGGCGGCGCTCTCGGGGTGCACCGACCAGCCGGCGAGCGACCCGAGCAGCAGCGCGAGCGCGGCGGCGTCGCGGCGTCGGCCGCGCAGCGCGCCCACGAGGAGGTGAAGCGCCCACGGCGCCGCGGCGCTCACCCACGCGAGCGGCACCACCAGCCACGAGAGGGTGTGCGCGCCGAACGCCCAGGCGAGCGCGCCGGCCGCGGCCGCGGCGGGCCGCACCCCCAGACGCCCTCCCAGCCGGAACGCGCCGAGCGCCGCGAGCTCCAGCTTCCACACCGCCATGACGTCGGTGCCGCGCGCGCTGCCCAGCGCCCACACGGGCGCGTGCAGCGGGAACGGCAGCCCGGTCTGCCCGTGCGCGAACAGCGCGGCGCCGCCGCCGAGACGCTCGGAGAGCCATGGCGGCTCGCCGCGCGCGGCGAGCCGGCGCACCTCCTCCCACCACACCGCGAACTGCAGCGGCAGGTCCGCCTGTTCTGGCGAGCCGGCGACCGCGCGCGGCGCCCCCCACGCCGCCGCGTGGTCGAGACCCGGCCCGAGGTGCGCCCCGGCGGCGAGCGGGCGCAGCGGCAGCGCGAGAAGGAGGACGTCCACCGTGGCCTGGAACGCGAGCCCGCCGCGCCTGCGCGCCAGCACGAGATGAACGGCCGCGAGCGGGACGAGGATCCAGAGCGCGGTCGCTGCGTCCACGGTCCTAGGCGTCCGCAGGCGGGCCTGCCGCGATGGTGGCGGCGGCCGGCGTCACGGCAGCTTCCACTCGTGCGGCGTGCGCACGAGGCCGGGCTCCCAGCGGGTTGCCGCCACCTTGACGGCGCGCTTGAGCAGCACCGAGTCGACCAGGTGCAGGCCGCTGGCGTCGAAGATGTAGGCGACGAGGTCGAGCTCGCCGCGCGCGAACGGGCTCGCCGGCACGGTCAGCGTCACGGTCTCGGCGCCGGCGCCGGAGAGTGGGCCGAGCCCGTCCCAGAGCGTGAAGAACGTGGTCACCATCACGCGCGCCGGGCTGTCGAAGGCGAACCCGACGTGCACCGGCAGCCCCGGCTGGCCGCGCTCGAGCGTCGCCGTGATGGTGATCGGCGCCCCCGGCGGCACCGCCTCGCCGCTCGGGGCGACGGTGACCTCGCGGAACCAGGCGAAGCGCTGCGCCGGCGGCGGCATCGTCTCGCCGGCGCCCGCGCGGCGCTCGTCGCGGTGGCGCAGGAAGTCCTCGTACTGGTGGATCACCTCGCGCGCCGGGCCGGCGCCGCGCACGCGGCCGTGGTCGAGCCACGCCACCCGCTCGCAGAACGACGACACGTGGTACATCGAGTGCGAGCAGAACAGCACGGTCCTGCCCTCTTCCTTGAAGCGCACCATGCGGTCGACGCACTTCTTCTGGAACGCGCCGTCGCCGACCGCGAGCGCCTCGTCGACCACAAGCACCTGCGGCTCGACGTTGGTCGCGACGGCGAACGCGAGGCGCGCCTTCATCCCCGACGAGTAGGTGCGCAGCGGCATGTCGACGAAGTGCTCGAGCTCGGCGAAGGCGAGGATCTCGGCGAGCCGCTCGCGCATCACCGGCGCCGGCACGCCGATCAGCTCGCCGTAGAGCAGCGCGTTGGCGCGGCCGGAAAAGTCCGGGTGGAAGCCCAGCCCGAGCTCGAGGATCGCCGCCACCGGCTCGGCGATGCGCACCTCGCCGGCGTCGGGCGCCGAGATCCCGGCGAGCACGCGCAGCAGCGTCGTCTTTCCCGAGCCGTTCTCGCCGATGATGCCGACCGCCTCGCCTGGACGCGCCTCGAGGTCGACGCGGTCGAGCGCGGTGAGATGCGAGATGCCGTCGCTGCGGCCGAGGAACGCGAGCACGCGGTCGCGGCGGCGCGAGAACAGCGGGTAGCGCTTGACCAACCCCTTGACGTCGACGGAGAGCGCCCAGCCGTCGCGCGCGGTCGCCGGTGCGGCGTTCGGACCCTCGGGCACGCGCAAGGCTAGCACGGGCAACGGCCGCGGTGCACCGTCCGGACCTACACGAGGTCGGCGTCGGCGGCGGTCACGTAGACGCGGCCCGCGAGGGCCTCGTGGGCGAGCGCGGGGTGCTCCGGGCGCATCACCAGGTTGACCGGCGCCGGGTGCGGCCGGCCGACCCACCCGTGGTCGGCCAGGATCCGCTGGCAGGCCGCATCGCCGTCCAGCCACGCGCTCACCGTCGCCGCCCCGGCGGCGGCCGCCAGGCGGCACGCCGCGCGCAGCAGCGCCGTCACCGCGCGGCGGTCGTCACCATCCCAGAGCAGGTCGGCGAGCACGGACTCCGGGGCGCCGGCGCGCAGCACGGCGGCCGCCCGCGGCGCACGGCGCCGCCACGCGACGAGCAGCTCGTAGGCCACGCCCGGTCTGCCGGTGAAGCGGCGCGCCAGGCGCGCCGCGTCGCGCCGCAGGATCACCGGGTAGCGCGGCGCCGCGCTGCGCCACAGCGCGTCGATCGCCGCGGCGTCCCACCCGGCGCGCACGTCGTGAGCGGTCCGCCACGGGAAGCGGCCGGGCACCGCCCGCTCCCACACCGTCACGGGCTGCACGACCCGGCACCCGAGGCGGCGGACGAGCAGCGGCTCGTGGCGCGGCCCCGGGAACCCGTACACGGCCGCGAGGTCGTGCTCCCCGAGGAACTCGCGGAAGAACGCGCGCGCCGTCTCGAGGTAGACCGCCGCGCCCGACAGGCTGCGACGCACTTCGGGGACCGCGTAGACGTCCACGGTCTGCGCCACCCGGTACTCGCGCCCTTCGACCAGCAGGCGCTCGCGGATGCCGCCGAAGTGCGCCAGCACGCGGCCGCCGGGATCGGTCGCCACGAGGATCGCACGCGCCTCGGGCGCCGCGGCGAACTTCCAGTGCCACTCCGGCAGTGGTCGGGAGGTGTGGAACACGCGCTCGAAACCGGCGTTGATCGCTGCCTCGTCGCCGTCGCGGTAGCGGCGGTAGGTGACCGCCTCGCTCATCACCGCCGTCCCCGGCCGTTTCCCCGGGGTGCCGCCCGCACGTCCGCCCGCTCGCCAGCCGGTACGTCGTCCATCGCCGCGAGGCTAGCACACGCTGCCTGCAGGCGGCCGCCGGGGAGGCCGCGTCGCGTGGCCGCGCCCCGGCGCGGTCCGCCGCCGCGCGGGCGGGAGCGCCCGCCCTCCGGAATCCGGCCGGCGGGCGCCGCCAGTGAGCCAGTGGCTCGCCCTGACGCAGCGTGGCCCGCCGGACTCCGGCGGGCCGCGCGCGTCCCGGGGGAAGCTGCGGTCAGTTCCCGGTCTGCGACGGGAACACCACGGCGTTCTCGGTGGTGTTGTCGTACATCGCCGACGTGACGAGCACCGAGACGCCCGGCGGCACCTCGACGTGCACCGTGACCGCCTTGAGGTCCTGGCCGTCGGGGAGGTGGAAGATGCGGTTGAGGTAGTCGTGGCGGTAGCCGCCGTAGTTGTCGAGGTTGAGCGAATCGGTGCGCAGGAGCTGGCCGGTCTGGTTGTCGTACAGCCGCAGAATCAGCTTCTTGCTGCCCCACGGCACGCGGTTCGGGTCGGTGATCGTCGGGTCGACGAACGTCAGCTTGGTGACGAACCCGTAGCGGCCGCGCTCGGAGTTGAGCGAGTTGTGGACGAGGCCGGTGATCCACCGCGTGGTGGTCTGGTCGGCCGCCGGCCACACCGGGAACACCGGCAGGAACTGCCCGTACTTCACGCCTGCGGTCGGCTCGAGGTACTTCCAGGCGTTGACCACCGGCAGCGTGTCGGCGCCCTCCTCGGCGCGCTCGAACCACAGCGTCGCGGCGGAGAAGTCGAGCCCGAGCAGCCCGGCGACGTCGGCCAGCGCCATCGAGCCCTGCGGCGGCAGCGGCGGCAGCAGCAGCCCGGTGGTGAGCGCGCCGGTGTCCTTGTTCCGCAGCGCCATCTCGAGCTCCATCATCTCGTCGGTCGGGTTGAACAGCACCATGTCGCCGCGCTCGACGACGCCGCCGGAGCGCTGGAGCTGGCGCACCATGTCGATCACGACGAGCCCGGAGGCCGAGCACGGATAGCCGGAGACCTCCACATCGGCGGTCTGCGCCTGCGAGGCGACGGTCGAGCCGGGCTTGACGCGCCGGGCGGTGACGCTGACGCGGTACAGCTTGCCGCACCCGTAGGCGTGCTGCACCGACAGCTCGCCGGTGGTCAGCGGCGGCGTGCCGTCGCCGAAGTCGATGGTGAACTCGTTGGGGTTGCCGACATCGTCGCCGTTGGCGAAGGTGAACGTCACCGGGTCGAGCGATCGCGGCGCCGCCGGGTCGAACGAGAAGCGCGCCCTCACCGGCCGCACGTCGGCGTAGACCTCGATGTACTGCGTGATCTGGCGCGTGCCGGCGCAGTTGCCGACGCGCAGGTACAGCTTCTTCTTGCCCGTGGACCCGTAAACGATCTCGGGGTTCGGCACCTCGTAGTTGGTCGCCGGCAGGACCTGGTAGTCGGTCCACAGGTAGGTGGTGGCCGGCGTCGTCGGGCTGGGGTCGTAGGAGAAGCGGACCCTCTGGCCGACGTACGGCTGCTGCTGCACGACGCCGTCGACCTCGATCGGGCCGGTCTTGTCCCAGGTGAACGCGGTGGCGTCGGGCAGGGCGCTCGCCGAGCACGCCTTGAAGCGCCACTCGCTGGGCGTGTCGGGGTACGTGGTGGTGTCGCCGCACTCGTTCCTGGCGATCACCTTCCAGAACCACGTCGCGGCGCCGTCGGGGACGAAGGTGGTGCACGAGCGCTCGCTCAGGTTGGAGCACTCGGGCAGCTTCGAGAGAACGCCGGTCGTGGAGCCGAGGTAGACGTCGTACGCGAGCGGGTCGGTGCCCTGCGTCGGCCGCCCCCACTGCAGCGTGATAGTGCCGCCGGGGATCGTGGCGCCGGAGGCCGGCACCGGCGAGATTGCGCGGTTCGGCGGCTTGCAGCAGGACGGCGCGCCGGTCGTCGTCACTGTCTTGCTGGTCGGGGCGCTGGCGGTCGCGCCGCGCGTGGCGACCAGCGTGACCTGGTTGGCGCCGCCGCAGGTGAAGGCGTGCGACACCACCTTGCCGCTCTTCTTGACGCCGTTCGGGAAGCTCCACTCGAACGCCGTCGGGTCGCCGTAGTCGTAGCCGTCCCTGGCGGTGAAGGTGATCGCCGTCCCCACCGCCGCGCCGCCGGGGCTCCAGGTGAAGTCGGCCGTGACCTGGCGTACATCGGCGTACACCGTGACCGTCTTCTTCAGCGGCGAGGAGGCGCCGAAGCAGTTGCCCGCCGTGAGGTAGACGTCGTACGTGCCGGCAGCCGGGAACACGTAGGTCGGGTCCTTCTCGGTCGAGGTGCCGGCAGGGAACTGCCAGCTCCACGAGGTCGCCTCGGCGAACCACGCGGACCCGAGGAAGTGCACGACCTGGCCGGCGTACGGCTGCTGCTGCGTCATTCCCTGGAAGGACAGGCTTCCCTTCTCCGTCCAGTCGAACTGCGGCTGCGGCGCGCGCGTTGCCGAGCAGCACAGCGGCGTGCCGGTGATCTCGCCCGCGACGGTCGTGGTCGCGGTCTTGTTGCGCGCCGTGGACCGGCTGGTCAGCGTCAGGGAGACCGGCCCCGCGCAGGCGAAGGTGCGGGTGATCGACACCCCTGTCCGGTTCGACGTCTCGTCCGAGAACTTCCACTCGAAGGCGTCGGGGTCGCCGTAGGTGGGGCCGGTCCTCGCGGTGAAGGTAATCGGCGTGCCGACGGCGAGCGTCTGGGGCGAGAAGGTGAGCTCCGCCACCACCGGCCGGGTGTCGGCGGCGACGGCGACGACCTTGAGCTTCTCGGCGCTCGTCCCGACGCAGTTGCTGACGTTGAGGCGGACATTCTTGTTGCCCTGGCTCGCGAAGGCGTGGGTCGCGTTGGTGGTCTTGATCGCCGTCGACACCTCGCCCTGGAAGTCGTACCAGCTCACGTCGGTGAACGGGCCGTTGGTCGATGTGTTGGTGAAGGTGATGACCTGGCCGACGTACGGCTGCGCCTGCTGGTAGCCGTTGGCCATGGTGAGGGTGCCCGTCGGCGACCACGTGAAGTCGGCGACCGGCAGCGCCGTCTGGCCGCAGGTGGTGAAGGTGCGCGCCGTGCTGGTAGAGGAGCCGCAGGAGTTGTCGGTCTTCACGTACCAGGAGTGCGGGCTGGCGTTGAGCGCCAGGCCGGTGATCTGACAGGAGGTGGCGGTGAGGTTCTGGCAGGCGGCGACGGGGTTGGAATCGAGGTAGACGTCGTAGTTGAACGGCGTGGTACCGGTCGTGGGCGCCGTCCACTGCAGCGTCACCGTGGCGCCGGTGCCGGCGAAGGCGTTGGCCGGGCCGACGAGGACGGCGGCGCCGGGCGCGGTGCAGGTCTGCCCGACGAGGATCTGGCGGCTGGGCGACGTGGTGTTGCCGCACGAGTTCTCGGCCTTGACGTGCCACGTGACGGGGCCGCTGATGGTGTAGGTGCAGCTCGTCGCCGTCGTCGGTCCGCACAGCGTCGTGCCGAAGCTGTTCCTCGCCGTGTATTGGATCGTCGGGTCGCCGCTGGACGCGGTCCACTGCAGCGTGACGCTGCCCGCGGGCACGGTGGCGCCGTCCGCCGGGCTGACGGGCTGCGGTTCGGTCGGCGGGTTGCAGCCGGCGCCGGTCGAGAACGAGGTGCTCGCGGAGTTGGCGCTGCCGCAGGAGTTCGACGCCGTGACGAACCAGGTGAGCGGCCCGCTGGCGTTGATCGAGCAGCTCGTGCCGGTGGTGGTGCACAGCGTCGTGCCGAAGGAGTTCTTGGCGGTGTACGTGATCGGCGCGGTGCCCGACGCCGCCGTCCACGAGAGCACGACGGTGCCCGCCGGGACGACGGAGCCGTTGGCCGGGTTCGTGGTGGTCGGTGCGCTCGGCGACGTGCACTGCGACCCCTGGATGGTGAAGTTGGTGGAGGCGCCCGTGGCGCTGCCGCAGTTGTTCGTCGCGACGACGTACCAGGTCACCGGGCCCGTGGCGTTGATGGTGCAGCTCGTGGACGTGAGTCCCGGCCCGCACAGGTACGTGCCGAACGAGTTCCTCACCGCGTACGTGATCGGTGCGGTGCCGCCCGCGGCGTTCCAGACGAGCTGGACGTTGCCGGCCGGGACGCTGGCGCCCGCCGCCGGAGAGGTGTTGACCGGGGCGGTGGGGCTGGAGCATTCGGAGACGGTGAACGTCGTGCTCGCCGCAGCGGTGTCGCCGGAGGGCGACGCCGAGCCGCTCAGCGAGACCGTCTTGCCGCCTTCGGAGAAGACGTTCGCAGCCACGGTGCAGACGAACGGCGGCGCAGCGCCCTGCGCGATCGCCGGGCAGTACGACACGGCGTCGCCGCCCCAGGAGAAGGTGCACGTCTGCGGCGCCGGGGCGCACGAGCCGTTGCCGGTGATCGTGGTGGAGGCGGCGCGCAGGACGGTGCCGCCGGCGGGAACGTTCTGGCCGCTCTGGGTGACCTGGATGGCGGCGGAGACGGCGCGCGATGACACCTCGAGCTGCGCCGTGTTGTCGGGCGACTCGTCGAAGGGGTACGCGGGGTTGACGGTCACCCGGTAGTCGCCGGTCGAGACGAGCGTGAGGTCGAGGGTGCCGTTGCCGTTGACCACGTAGTCGGCCGGAGGGGCGGAGGAGTAGCCGCCGCCGATCGGCCTGTGCTCCACGGTCCAGTTCGAGCTCGGCCAGTCGGGTGCCGCCTCGCTGCCGGCCGCCGAGAGGCGCAGCGTGTTCCCCTGCAGCCACGTGCAGCTCGTGCAGCTCTGGGAGTTGACGTGCGTCACCGCGAGCGCGGCTTCGGGGTCGCGGCACAGGTAGATGTACTGCACCGCCGGCGCCGGCGCCCCGGAGGCCGTGAGCGTCACCTGGAACTCGCCGTAGAGGTCCGCGGGCGCCGTCCACGTGAGCTCGTTGTTGACCAGGCTGCCGACCAGCTCGCCGGAGGAGTAGGCGGTGTTCCCCGCGGCGCCGTCGATGCCGGTGACCGTGATCGAGGTGACCGTCGGCGCCGGCTGGCCGGTGGAGGCGTTGGTGATCTTGAACCGGTCGCCCGGGAAGCCCTTCACCGCGCCGCCGTGAGTGGGGTTGCCGGCGCAGGTGGCCGTGCCGGTCGACGACGTGCGTGCCACGGTGACGCCGGCGGCCGGCGTGGTGTCGATGCAGGCGGCGGAGACGGTGTCGTAGAAGTCGCGCACCCAGTAGCTGCGCAGCACCTTGTAGTGGTTGGGGAGGGCCGCGGTCGGCGGCACGACGGCGACGCCCTGTGCGAGGGCGTAGTCGAGGACGTCGTCCGTGTTGTTCCAGGTGATCTGGTGCGGGATCTCGGTGACCACGTCGCCGGCCACCGAGTAGTACCGCATCATCGGCTTGCCGTCGGCGATGGCAGTGAGAACTGCGAGCAGCTTGCCGTCGGTCGAGATCGCGCCGCCGGCGTTGCCACCGTCGGGCACGACCTGGCGAGCCAGCCGTTGCGGCGTCTCCGGGTTCGTCACGTCGTAGATGTAGAAAACTCCTGCTTCCGCCGTGGTGTACAGCCGATACTGCGTGGAGCCACCGGCGTTCACGGCAGCCACCGCCGTGCCTTTCGGGTAGCCGGGGCCGGTGTCGCTCCCCGAGAACCCGGTGAACGACAGGCCGGCGTCGGTGTTCAGGCCACGGTACACGGGCGACGCCGGGTTGGCCACGTTGTAGATATGCGCCCCGCCTCGGCCGAAGATGTAGAGGACCGGCCCGCCGGGGGCGTCGATCACCTCGAACAGCGATGACCCGGTGCTCGGGCTCGGGCTGAGACTTGCGACGACGGTCAGCGGCGGCGCCGCGCTGCCATTGCCGAAGTCGACGATCTTCAGACCCCACCCCGCCTGGTCGAGGTAGCGCCCCACCGCGTACACGCGGCCGCCCGCCCGGAACAGCCTCGCGCCGTACACCCGCAGGTCCACGCTCGGGGCCTTGCCGTCGCCGAAGTAAAAGCGGGTGCCGCTCTGGATCGAACTGATCCGGCCCGAGTCGTCGTAGTTGATCTTGAACACCACCCACCCCTCGGAGTAGTGCGAGAGCACACCGTAGGGGAAGTCGTCGAGCAACGCCAGGTGGCGGGTGCGGTAGTTGGCGTGGCTGTCTGCGTTGGAAGCGCCGAACGGGTTGCCGCTCGCCGCCTGCGTCACACCGGTCCCGGAGACGTCCCACGCCACCATGCCGCAGCCCTCCACCTGGAACACGTAGGGCCTGCCCCTGAAGCTCACCGGGATGAGCTGCGCGCTGCGGCTCCCGCAGACGACGGCGTTGCTGCTGAAGGTCTGGCCGTAGAATATGGTCCCCTGCGGGGCATTGGCATTGTAGGAGACGCACTGCGCCGCCGCTGGGACCGCCGAGAACGCTGCCAGCACAGCGAGAATCGCCGATCGAGGGGTTGAAAAGACGCGCATTGACTGCCTCCCCACCTGCACTGTACGGCCATTTCTCTTATCGGTCAAGAGTTGCGTGTGACCGGGCTCACACTCCCCTGACGATCCGGAGGCTTGGCGACGCCTTCGTCAGGCGGACGGGTCGGGCGCGGTCACGGGGGCGAGAGCGGGATGGAGTTCGGCGGCGGCCCGCCAGGGCCGCCGGCGCTCACAAGGTGAAGGCGCCGGATGGTCTTGAAAGTCCCCCCGGTCGTCCGGGGGCGTGGGCGCCCTCGCCCACGCGGAGGTCCTGCCTGGCGGCGTCCGGGCCGGCGAGGGCGCCGCCCTCCGTCGAGCTTCCTTCGCTCGCGGGTGCGGCTGCGCCCGCATGAGTATTCACTCCGGCGTTCAAGCGGAGGTCGCGGAACCTCCCCCTCCGAGGAGGAGTCGGAGCGGGCGCGAACCCGTTCCGAGAAGAAACGAAGAACGAAAAGAACCTGGGCGGGCCGAAGCCCGCCCAGGAACTGCTGCGACACGAACGGGATCGACTACTCCATCGGCAGCGGGTAGCTGTCGAAGGACATACCCAACTGCGGCTGCACCTGGCTGCTGAAGCAGTGTGCGTTGGCCAGCGTTGCGGCCTCGACGCCAGCGCTGTAGCCGGCGTAGTTGTACGTCACCGCGGCCCACGCCATATAGTTGCGATAGAAGAGGTAGTTATCGGTCGGGTTGGTCGGATCGTACGCCTGGGTGTAGCCGTACGACGGCGGGAAGATCACGAGCATCCATCCAGCGGTGGCCGGCAGGTCGAAGTTGTTGGTGTTGATGCCGACCTTCTGAGTCTCGAAGGGGAACTCGTTCGGATCGATGTCGTTGACCGAGCACGGCGACACCTGGCAGGAGCCCGAACGGGAGATCGTGTGCTCGTCCATGTCCCACGCGTAGTACAGGTACGCGCCGCAGTCGTCGACCTTGCCGTCGGTGTCGACGCGGATCTCGTGGTCGTTCTTCCACATGATGACCGAGGAGGTCACGCCCTGGTAGCCGTTGTAGTAGTTGAACGCGAGGGCGGTGGCCAGCGGCTCGGTATAGAGGTAGGGCTCGTCGGTATCCACATCCGACAGCTTGTCCTCGTAGAAGTTGAAGAGGCCTTGGCCGGTGCTGTCCGACTCGATGTGAACCGCATTGACCGCCTCGGAGAAGTTGTCGCGCGCCGACAGGTAGACGATGTCGCCGAGCAGGACGTTCTCGTTGACGTAGCGCTGGCTGAAGTAGCCGGACTCGCTCGGGAAGAGGAAGTTGCAACGGTCCACCACATCGATGGTGACGTAGTAGAACAGCGGGTCGTCCGTGAGCTTGGCCAGCCAGTCGTTGCCGACAAACTTGCTGCGGACGTTGAACTTCTTGCTGACGTTGGTGATGAGGTTGGCGGAGTGTTCGCAGCCGTAGTGCTGGCGCGCGACCAGGGGCGACCGCAGGCAGTCGACGTTCGATCTGACGTCAACGGTCTTGTATGGCATCTGGCAGTCGGTCGACGGCGGGACGTTGGCGTTCTGGGGCAAGGGCAGACCGGCCAGCGTCGGGGGCGCATAGGCGCTGCGACCGTCGGGGCCCCACTCGAACGGGGTACGGTAGCCGCCGTTCACGACCGACGAGTTGCGGTCGGTGTCGAAGAGCCCGAAGTTGCCGGCGATCATGTCGCGGAAGTTGATCTGCCACATGTCGTAGCCGGACAGGACCTCGTTGAAGTCGAGGCACGCCTCGGAGAGGGCGTTCCACACCGTGATGTGGATGAGCTGCGCCTCGCGCGACACGTTGGTGATGGTGAGGATGGTGGTGTAGCCCTGGTAGTCGGGCGTGTAGGCCCCGTCCATGTCGGTGACGGCGTACGGGACGAGGATCGTGGAGGCCGGCACCACGTCGCGGGCGCAGTAGTTGGCGTACGCCACACTGCCCGCGAACAGGGCCAAGGCCGCCACAAGGGTGATCGTCAGCGCTTTCCTCATAGCCTGTTGTCTCCTTCCTTCAGAATCGTTGGTGATCGGTGATTCGGCCACGCCACAAAGCTCGCTGCGCGATTCCATCACCTCCTTTTCGGTTTTTTTCCTGCGCATCGTCAGTCAACTGGGCTCCTCTTCAGAACGTTCCGGTCGTTGGTATGCTGCCACGACATACACGCTAACGCTCGCATGCCGACTTGTCAAGCCCCGCCCCCGATTCCCGGACGCTTGCAGCAAACCCGTGCCGACTCTACTTCCGTCCCCCGGCGCTGTCAAGTGCTCTGCGCTGCGGCAGGAAGCACCGAATCCCGCCCTTGGCGGACGGCCCGTCCGAGGCGTTCACCACCAGCGCCCGCGGGCCGCCGGCGGCGAGGTCGACGATTGCGAGCGAGTTGATGAAAGCGTCGCCGAAGCTCAGCTCCCTGCCGATCTCCTCGATCATCGTGCCGTCAACGCTCTGCAGGAACACCCGTACCGCGCCGGTCTGCCGACCGAGCACCAGGTCGGGCCGCCCGTCGCCGTCGAGATCGCCGACGGTGGCGCAGGTGTAGTCGTTGCTGGACGTGGCATCGATGTCGGCGATGGCGCGCGACCTCACCACGAGCTCGGCGGCGGCACCGGGGGCGAACGAGTAGATCGCGATCGCGTTGCGCGGGAAGTTCAACGATCCGGACTGAATGCCCTGATGGAACCCCATCACCGCCTCGTCGCCCGGCACGCCGTCGAGGTTGCCGGCCGCGACGGCGCGGACGTACGCCCGGAACGGGAATTCGGTCGGGGCGTTCGCGGTCCAGGAGGTCCCGTCGCCACCGTTGGTGAAGACGAGGAATCGGTTGATGTTCTTGTGGGACGAGGCGACGATGTCGACGTCGCCGTCGGCGTCGAAGTCGGCCACGGCGACCTGGTCGCCGAAGAGGTTGGCCCTGCCGCCGGCGGCATCGACCGCGCGCCAGCCGCTCTTCTGGTTGAGGCAAACCAACAGCAGGCCGCTGCCGAGCGTCTCGTTGGTCCCCATCTCCATGTCGAGCTCGGAGAGGAGGGCGATGTCCGGACGCCGGTCGCCGTTGAAGTCGGCGACCGCGAGCGCCCGCGAGGACACCGACGGGTTGATGCGCGGCAGCTCTACGTAGCGCGTGAAGTCGCCCTTGCCGTCGCCGTAAAGCACGTAGTTGCTCAGGAAGTGGCACGCGATCGCGATATCGAGGTTGCCGTCGCCGTCGAAGTCGGCCACGCCGACATCGCCGTAGTCGAAGCGGATCGCCGGCCACTTGACGCTGGACGAGGCCTCCCAGCCGTTCGCGGCGCCGAAGAAGATCTCGGGGAGAGAGCGCCCGAGACGCGGCGGCGGCGCGACGATGTCGACCCGGCCGTCGCGGTTCATGTCCGCCACGGCGAACCCCATCTGCCAGCGGCCCTGGTCGGGCAGGCCGCGGCTGCGCTCCTCGAACGTCAGTCGGTCCGAGAACGGTGGCGGCACGATCTCCTGGAACGGGTCGAGAATGAAGTACGTTTCGGCGGTCTCCTTGATCGCCCAGAGGCTCGCCTCCTCAGCCTCGTGCTGCAGCCACGCCTTGTGCATCGGCGAACGCGGATCCTCCATCGGCAGGTTCTTCAGGTACAGAAACTCGGCGTCCTCGCCGACAACCTCCATCGACCACGGCGTGACCGCGTTGGGCTTGGCCAACTTCTTGTCGAGGCGGATCGCCGTGGTCTTCGGCACCTTCTGGACCTGGTTCCAGCGCTCCAGCAGCGCGGCCCACTGATCCACCTCGACGAGCGGCGTGGGAGCGGGAAGCGCGGCCGGCGGCGCCGAGACCGGCGGTACGGCCGGAGAGAGAGCCTGGGCTGACACCGGAACTGCGAAAATGAAGAGACAGAGGCAGGCGAACATGGCATTGATGAGACGCATCAACTGGCCTCCTTGCAGGCTGCGAGCAGTCGACTCCCCGCCCGCAACAACCTTTTCACCTCTGCATGCCGGCGGCACGGGCGAGCCGGCGCGCCGCGATTCGTACGCCGCACATGCTTCAATCGGCCTCGCGTGATGATATCGGCCGCCGAGCCGCACCCCGCACATCACACCAGGTCCCGCACCGCCCGGGAGCGCGCAGCAAAGACGACGACGCCGCACACCAGCAGCGCCGCTGCGGCCGCCGCCGAGTAGGCGAGGCGCAGCGGCGCCACGGCGCCGCCGATGATGGCGGCCCGGAAAGCCTCGACGACGCCGACCAGCGGGTTGCCGGCGAGCAGCGGGCGGGCGGCCGCGGGCACCATCGACTCGAGGTAGACGATCGGCGTCATGAAGAACAGCACGGAGGTCGCGGTCGCGACCACCTGCGGCAGGTCGGGAAGATAGGCGCCTGCCGGCACCAGGATCAGCGAGAGCCCGGCGACGGCTGCCACGAGCACCAACGCGCCCGCGGCGAGCAGCGGAACCCCGGCCCACGACACCGTACCGACCGCCAACGCGGCCGCGGCGACCAGCGCGAGCATGACCGCGTGCCGCACGGCGACGGCGAGCAGCGCCGCGGCGACGAGCACCTCGAGCGGCACGTTGACGTAGCGCACGAGACCGGCCTGCTGGCGCACCAGCGCGGCGGCGCGGCCGAGGGCCTCCTGCAGCGCCTGGAACGGCACCAGCCCGGCGACGAGATAGAGCGCAAAGCTGCCCACGTCCGCCCGTCCTTCAAGTCTCATGCCAAGAAAATACGAGAAGACGGTCAGGTACAGCATGAACTGGATCAGCGGCTCCAGCACGGACCAGGCGGCGCCCAGCACGGAGCCGGCATGGCGCGCGCGCACCTCCCGCAAGGCAAGCTCCTTGATGAGCTTGCGCCACCGCCAGAGGCTGCTTGCGAGGGACAGCGCCGCCGTGTGAGCCACTCCTTCGAGCCTTGACAACCCCCCGATGGGGTTATACCATAATCGTACGCGCTCGCCCGCACGCTAGCAGAACGGGGACGGGGCGACAAGAGCCATGGCGCACGCCGACCAGCCCGCGATCGTCACCTTGCCGGTGGGTCAGAGGATCCGCCGGCACCGGCTGGACCATCAGCTCACGCAGACGGAGCTGGCGCGCCAGATTGGCATCCAGCAGTCCGACCTGTCGCGCATGGAGAAGGGCGAGTACCGCGTCTCCCTCGACGTGCTGTTCCGCATCCTCCAGGCGCTCGAGCTGTCGCTCGGCGAGTTCTTCGGCGACCTCGCGCAGCAGGGGTTGACGCCGCGCGAGGGAATGCTGGTAGAATCGTTCCGGGCCCTGTCGCACGAGGCGCAGCAGGAGGTCGTGGAGTTCGTCGACTTCAAGCGGCGCCGGGAGGAGGAGCGGGAGCCCAGGAGCTGATGGCGACCACCGACCGCTACCTGCGCCTCACCCAGCTCGCTCAGCGGGCGTTTACGCGCGGGCGGCTCGAGCGCTCGCTCGCGCTGTTCGAGGCGGCCGCCGCCGAGGCGCAGCGGCGCGGCGACCGCGAGCTGTGCGACCGCGCGTTCTGCAACCGCTGCGTGGTGCTCGCGGAGCTCGACCGCCTGGGCAGCGTGGCGATCGAGCTGAAGCAGGTCCTGATCCGCTCGCGCGACCCCTTCACCGCGTGGATGGCGGCGTACTACACCAGCCAGCACTACGAGTTCGACAACAACATCCAGCGCGCCCTGGCCTACGCGCGGCGCGCCAGCGAGCTCGCCGAGGCGTGCGGCGAGCGGCGGGCGCTGCTCCACTCGGCCAACCAGCACGGCGTGCTCGCGCTGAAGGATTCGCACTTCCAGGAGGCGTCGGAGCGCTTCTCCGAGGCGCTGCGGCTCGGCTTGGAGGAGGGCGCCGACGCGGTCACGCTGGCGATCGTGCGCGACAACCTCGGGTACTGCCTGATGTGCACCGGCCGGGTGCCGGAAGGGGTCGCGCTGTGCGCCGACGCCGCGGCGGCGCTCGAGGCCGCCGGCGCCCGCCAGTACCTCCCCGAGGTGTACCAGGATCTCTGCTACGGCGCCCTCCAGGAGGGGCGCTTCGCCGACGCGCGGCTGGCCGGCGAGCGCGCACTCGCGCTGGCGCGCGAGTACGCGCACCCGAGCGTCGAGCGCAACACGCTGATGCTCTTGGCCGACGCGGCGATGGACACGGACGACGAGGCGGCGGCCGACGAGTACCTCGAGCGGCTGTCGCGGCACTACCCCGACTTCAACGGCATGAAGGCGTTCCTGCGCGCCTTCAACGTCCGCGAGGTCATCAACCTCAAGATGTGAGGCGGGCATGCGAAGACTGCTCCTCGGCGCGCTGTCACTCCTTTTCGCCGTCGCGGCGACTGCGGGCACACCGTACTCGCTGGACCGCGGAGGGACGCTGTGGAGCGCCGCCGCGCAGCCCGAGGGGTTGTTGCTGACCGCGCAGCGCGACGGCGCCGAGATCGTGCGCTCGCTGGTCCCCTTCCCCGCCGCCACCGCCGGCGCCCAGGACATCGAGATCAGCGTCGCCGCCGACGAGCTCACCGGCAAGGTCGCCGTCCTCTGGCAGCGCGAGTGGTCCGCCGGCGTCTCCGACATCATGCTCGGCGTCTGGAGCGCCGGCGCGTGGGAGCGGGTCGCCACCCTCTCCGCCGACATGAGCGAGCACCCGCGCTTCCCCGCGGCGCAGCTCTCGCGGGTGAGCTCCACCGTTCCCGCCTCCGACGGCGGCTCCGCCGTCGTCGAAGAGAGCTTCCTGCACGCGGTGTGGTGGACCGGCAGCGGGCCGAGCCAGCATGGCTCGTACGCACTGCTGCGCCTCTCGGCCGACGCCGCCGAGCCCGATGCGATCGTCACCCGCAACCTCGACGACCTGGTGTGGCTGGGGACCGGCTGCGCCTGGCCGGCGCCCGCGAGTATCCTCGAGCGGCCGCTGTTCGCCTCCCAGGCGGCCGGGAGCAGCGCGTTCCTCTTCCACGGCTCGCGCCGCGCCTGCCTGTTCCAGCTCCTCGAGGTGAGCTTCCGGCTCGAGGACGCGCCCGGCCCGATCGTCACAGCGCAGCGCAAGCGGCACACGCCCGTGTTCGGCGTCCGCAAGATGTTCGGGGTGCCGGCCTCGATGAGCCTCGAGGGCGCCCGCATCCTGCTCGGCGACGACCTCAACCCGGTCGCTTACCGCGTCGTCGACGGCACGATCGAGTACATCTCCTCCTCCGGGATCCGCTGGACGCCCAAGCGCAGCCTGGCCGTGGACGGCGCGCTCACCATCGACCGCGCGATCCCGCTCGTGGAGCACCTGGCGCGCTGAGCCGGGCGCCATCAGGGATCTTGGGACGGGCGGCGCGAGCCGCCCGTCGGCGTTGTGGGAGGGTCGGCGACCTCACCGGCCCGGATGCCGGCCATTGCGGAGTCCGCGTGGGCGAGGGCGCCCACGCTCCCGAGTTTCTTGGCAGGATCTTGTCGACAATCCTCATGAGCCACGGGCGCACCCCGGGCCATGGAAGTCACTGTTACTGCGAGGAGTCCCGCCGCGGGCGGGGCGACGGAGCAGTCTCCCGATGGGAGCAACGCGGCTGCGGTCAGCCGGCCCGGCCGCTGCCGCCCCAGGCGGCAGGCACGAGGCCGGCGAGCAGCGCCATGTTCTCCTCGACCGGACGGCCGCGGTCGAGCACCACATGGCAGCCCTCCGGCACCTCGGTCGGCGGCTCGAACCCCGCCGCCTGCCGGTGGTAGATCTCCCAGCGGCCGTCGGACACCGCGCGCGCCTTGCTCGCCCGCCCCTCGAGGCGCTCGCGGACCACGCTTTCGGGCGCCTGGCATTCGAGCACCAGCAGCGGCACGCCGCGGCGGCGCGCCAGGGCGAGGGCAGCAGCGCGCTGCGAGCGTTTGGTGAAGCACCCGTCGAGGACGACCGACGAACCGGCGGCGAGCAGCGCGTCGGCGCGTTCCACCATCGCGGCGTAGGTGCGCTCGGTGATGTCGGCGGCGTAGGCGCCGGCGCCGAAGTCGTCCCACTTGCGCTCGTAGGGGTCGATCCCGAGCAGCTCCTTGCGCACCACGTCGGAGCGCACGACCTCGCACGCGAAGCGCTCGCCGAGCCGGCGCGACACCGTGCTCTTGCCGCTGCCGGTCAGCCCGCAGGTCAGCACCAGGAGCTGCGGGTTGCAGGCGCGGGCGTAGCGCTCCGCCAGCTCGTAGTAGCGGGCGGCGGCGGCGCGGAGACGCTCCTTGTCGGCGTCGCCGACGCGCGGGTCGTCGACCTGGAACGAGCTCACCTTGGCGCGCACGTAGGCGCGGTAGGCCTTGTAGAAGTCGAGCAGCTCGCGCAGCTCGGCGTCGTCGGAGGCGTCCACGTAGGCGTCGACGAACGCCGCGGCGAGCTGCGGGTGGCCGGCGAACTCGAGGTCCATGGCCAGGAACGCCACCTCCTCCGCGACGTCCTGGTAGCGGAAGCGCTCGTTGAACTCGATGCAGTCGAAGATGCGAACCGGCTCGGTGACGCAGATCGAGTCGAGGTGCAGGTCGCCGTGCCCGTCGCGCACCCGCCCGCGCCGCGCGCGGTCGTCGAGCAGCGCCCCGCGGCGCTCGAGGAAGAGCCTGGTCGAGGTGCGGATGAAGGCGAAGCGCTCGGCGGGCAGCAGGGCGCCGACGTAGCGCTCGGTCTGCGCGAAGTTCTCGTCGCAGTTGAAGGCGACGCCGTCCCGGCCCTTGATCGCCTGGATCTCGGGACCGGTCTCGGCGGCGGCGTGGAACGCCGCCAGCGTGCCCGCGATCTCGCGCATCAGCTCCGGCGTGCCCTCGCCGCGCTCCAGCACGCGGCGGAGCATCCGCTCGGCGGGAAGGCGCAGCATCTTCACCGCGTACTCCACCGTCTCGCCGGCGCCGTCGAACGAGAGCCGCCCGCCGTCGTCGCGGATCGCCACCACGCCCAGGTAGGTGTCGCGGCACAATCGGCCGTTGAGCGCGACCTCGCGCTCGCACATCGCCCGCCGCCGCTCCGGCGTGGAGTAGTCGAGGAAGCCGAAGTCCACCGGCTTCTTGACCTTGTATGCGTGCCGCGCGGTCAGGAAGATGTAGGAGATGTGCGTCTGGACGACGTCGACATGCCTCGTCCCGTCGGCGTGGAAGGCGGGATCGGACAGGGCGACGACGATGCGGTCGAGGTCGCGGCCGGTGTGCGTCACGGTGGGGGATTGTACCCCGTGTCGGCGCCCGCGCCCACTGGCGTCGGGGGCGGTCCGCCGCCCGCCACCGCCCTCTCCTGCGGGCGCCGGCCCGCATCGAGTGGATCAGCGCTCGCGGCCGTCAGAGCCCGCGCGGGAGCTGCTCGCGCGGGTCGACCGGGTACAGCTCGGCCGCCCGCCTCGCGATGTCGCGTCCGGCGGCCGACATCACGCGCGGCACCGCCACGTGCACGGTGTACAGGTGGTCGCCGCTGGCGCCGGTGCGCACGTTGCGCACCCCCTTGCCGCGCAGCCGGAAGCGCTGGCCGGACTGCGTTCCTGGCGGGATCCTGGCGCGCACGGGTCCGTGGATCGTGCCGATCTCGACCTCGGCCCCGAGGTAGGCCTCCGCGAACGTCACCGGAACCACGGTGTGGATGTCGTCGCCCCGCCGCTCGAAGAACGGGTGCGGCCTCACCCGCACCGCCACCGCGACCTCGCGCTCCGAGCCGTCGCGGGTGCTCGCGCGCACGCGGTCGCCGTCGCCGATGCCAGCGGGGAGGCGCACGCGCAGGCGGTCGGTGTGCACCAGCACGCCGCTGCCGTGGCAGCGCCCGCACGCGCGGTCGGAGCCGACCCCGCTGCCGCCGCACTGCTGGCACGGCACATCGCGGCGCACCGGGACCACCACCGAGACGCCGCGCATCGCGTCCGCGAACTCGATCTCGACCGTCGCCTCGAGCGGCTGCGGCGCGGCGGCGCGCGCGCCGACGCCGCCGAACCCGCCGAAGAGGTCGCCGAACAGGCCCCCGAGGTCGGCGAAGCCGCCCATGCCGCGCAGGTCGAAGTCGACGGTGCGGCGGGCGCCGCGGCGCGCCCGCGCGTGGTGGGCCGCGATCTCCTGCTCGTCGACCGTGCCGAACTGGTCGTACTGCCGCCGCTTCTGCTCGTCCGAGAGCACCGCGTAGGCCTCCTGGATCTCGCGGAAGCGCTTCTCTGCGTCCTTCTTGCCCGGGTTGACGTCCGGGTGGAACCGCCGTGCGAGGCGGCGATAGGCCTTCTTGATCTCCTCATTCGTCGCCGTGCGGGCGACGCCGAGCGTCTCGTACGGATCGCGCATCTCTGCCTCCGGGCGTCCTCCGCCCGCGACAAAATATGAGCGGCTTTTTGTAAAGGTGCAACCCCGCACGCGCGGCCTGCAGGAACTGTAGAATCGCACGATGGCCCTGGTACCGGCGGGGGTCGCCCTGCCGTTGCTGCTGCTCATGCTCACGGCGCCGCGCCGGGCGGCCCTCGCCACCGCTGCGGCCGCTCTGTTCGCCTGGCTGCACCTGTGGTGGGTGCTCCCGCTGTTCGACGTCATGCGCCTCCCCGGCGCGGCGCTGCCCGGGGTGCTGAGCTGGCCGCAGTCGCCGTTCGTGATGCTCGCCGGGCACGTCGCCGTCGCTGTGCTGATCCTGGCGGCGGCGGGCGTCTTCTCGCCGCGGCCAGGCAGCGCCGCCGACCTCGCAGGGCGCGCTGCCCGTCGCGGCGATCTGCTCGCCGCGGGCGAGTTCTGGCAGGAGGCGGGCAGGCCGCGCAAGGCGCTGCGCAGCTTCCTGCGCGCCCGCGCCTGGGGGCGCGCCGCCGACGCGGCGCGCGCTCTCGGGAACCTCAGGCTGGCGGCGGACCTCGCCGAACGCGAGGGGGGCGGCGCGCTGATGACGGCCGCGCAGCTCTGGGCCCGTTGCGGCGAGGAGGGGCGCGCGCAGGCGCTGTGGACGCGGTACGGCGCCTACGTGGTCGACAAGGGCCAGCCCGAGCTGGCGATCGAGCCGTTCCTGCGCGCCGGCGACGCGCGGCGGGCCGCGCACTCGGCGGAGCTCGCGCTGCAGGCGCGCCGCCTCGGCGAGGCGCAGGCCGATCTCGCGCTGCGCGCCGCCCGCGAGGCGAAGCGCCCCGGGCTCGGCGCCCTGGTGGCCAGCGCCGTGGACCGCCACCGCGAGGCCGGCGACCTGTTCCTCGCCGCGGGCGAGCCGCTCGAGGCGGCGCGCGCCTTCTCGCGCGCGGGCGACACCCTGCGCGCCGCCGAGGCGCTGCGCGCCGCCGGGCACGTCGAGGACGCGGCGCGGCTTCGCGCCCAGTCGTTGACGTCCAGCGGCCAGTGGGACCTGGCGGTACTGGAGTACGAGAACGCCGGCATGGCGGCGCAGGCCGCCGCCACCCTCGTCCGCCTCGGCCGCCACGACGAGGCGTACCGCCGCTACCTGCACGCCGGGATGCGGCGCGAGGCGGCGGAGCTGGCGCGCGACCACGGCGACCCGCGCGAGGCCGGGCGCCTGTTCGAGGATCTCGAGGAATGGGGCGAGGCCGGCGTCGCGTGGGAGCGCGCCGGCGAGCACCTGCAGGCGGCGCGCTGCCTCGAGCGGGCCGGCGACCTCGCGAATGCCCTCGCCGTGCTCGAGCGCGCCGGGCTCAAAGGGGAGCAGGCGCAGCTCCTCGCCCGCCTCGGCCGGCTCGAGGAAGGGTTCCTGGTGCTCTTCGGCGCCTCCGACATGCGCGGCGCCTGGGAGCTGCTGTCGGCGTACGGCGGCACCTACCCGGCGCTGGCGGAGCAGCTCGCGGCGCTCGCCGAGTGGCTGGAGGCGCAGGGCGAGGTGACGGCGGCGATCAGCGCCGTCCAGCGCGCGACCGCCGGGCTGTCCGCCAGCCATGAGCTGCTCCCCGCCCTCTACACCCAGGCGGCCCTGCTCGATCGCCACAACGACGTGCGCGCCGCGCTGGCCGTGTGGCAGCGGATCGTCGACGTCGACTACTCGTTTCGCGACGCCGCCGCCCGCCTGCAGGCGGCGTCGGCCCGGAGCAGCGCCGCCGACGCCGCCGCGGCGCCGGCAGCCGCGGCCGAGGGCGCGGCGGTGACCGACCCGTCCGCGCGCTACCTGCTCGAGCAGGAGCTCGGCCGCGGCGGCATGGGCGTCGTGTACCGGGCGCGCGACACGCGGCTGGGCCGCACCGTCGCCATCAAGGTGCTCAACCCGCGCCAGCACACGCCCGAGGCGCTGCGCCGCTTCGAGCGCGAGGCGCGCGCCGCGGCGGCGCTGTCGCACCCGGGGATCGTGCACATCTACGACTTCGACCGCGGGTTCGGGTCGTGCTTCATCTCGATGGAGCACGTGCCCGGCCCGACGCTCAACCAGCTCGTGCGCGAGGAGCCGGCGTGGGTGCGCGCCAACCTCGTGCCGCTGATGCGGCAGATCGCGTCGGCGGTCGGCTACGCGCACAGCCGGCGCGTCGTCCACCGCGACCTCAAGCCCGCCAACATGGTGCTGCTCGACCGCCGCCAGGTGAAGATCCTCGACTTCGGCATCGCGCGCCGCCTCGACGAGCTCGACCTCTCGGCGTCGGGCGCCACGGGGACCCCGTACTACATGGCGCCGGAGCAGATCCTCGGCGAGGAGCCGGACACCCGCACCGATCTCTACTCGCTCGGCGTGACGTTCTTCCAGCTCGCCACCGCGACGCTGCCGTTCACGACCGGCAACGTGCTGCGCGCCCACCTCGAGCAGCCACCGCCCGACCCCCGCGCGCTCGCGCCCGACCTCGACCCGGCGATCGCGGCGCTGATCGTCCGCTGCATGGCCAAGGACCCGGAGCAGCGCCCGCGCGACGGCGCGGCGCTGTACGCGGAGCTCCCGGCCGCCGGGGGGGACGCGCTGCGATGAAGGTCGCGCTCATCGGCACCCACGGTGTCGGCAAGACGACGCTGTGCTTCGAGCTGGCGGCGCGCCTGAAGCGGCGCGACGTCGACGTCGAGCTGGTGCGCGAGGTGGCGCGCCACTGCCCGCTGCCGATCAACCGCGACACCTCGGTGGCGGCGCAGTCGTGGATCCTCCACACCCAGATGGCGTGGGAGCTCGAGGCGGCGGCGCAGCACACGCTGGTGCTGTGCGATCGCTCGGTGCTCGACAACTACTGCTACCTGGTCTACGCCACCGGCCCGCAGCCGTCGTGGGAGCCGCTCCTCGCCCACTGGCTGCCCACCTACGACCTGCTGGTCAAGGTGCCGGTGTGGACGACGCCGCGCTGGGACGGAGTGCGCGATACCGACCTCGCGTTCCAGCGCGACGTGGACGCGCTGCTCGACGCGCAGCTCGCCGCCCGCGGCGTCGCCGTGCTCAGCCTGCCGCCGGAGCGGCGGGAGGCGTGGGGAGAGCTGGTGATGAAGCGCCTCGAGCCGCTCGTGTGCCCGATGCCGCCGCTGTTCCCCGACGACGATCCCACGAGCTGACAGCCCTTCCGGAGCCCCTTGCATGCCAGTCCGCGCCGTGAACGCCACGCCAACAACACCAGGCGGCACCGCTACGCCCAAATCCACGGACAGTCGGGACGTGCGGCGCGCGAGCGCCGCCGCCCTCGTCCTGCTGCTGCTGACGGCCGTCGTGTTCGCCGTTACGCACATGGACCAGGGCGTCGACACCTGGATCTCCCTGGCCGGCGGCCGCGACGTCGCGGCCCGCGGCGTGCGCACCGACGACCCGTTCTCCTTCGCCTCGCGGCCGGCCGGACCGGCGGGTGCGCCGGCGTGGCGGCGCTGGCTCCTCCCCGACGGCTGGATCAACCAGAACTGGCTGACCCACCTGCTGCTGCACCGCCTCGCCGGCGCCGGCGGGACCGATGCGCTGGTGTGGTGGAAGCTGCTCACCTACCTGCTCGCGGCGGCCGCGCTGGTGGCTGCGGCGCGCCTGCAGGGCGCCTCCCTGGCGGCGGCGCTGGCGGCGGCGGCCGCCGCCCTGGCGGCGGCCCGCGAGCACCTGTCGCTGCGCGCCCAGGACGTCACCAACCTGCTCGCGGCGGCGATGCTGCTCGTGCTCGCGCTCGCCCGCTCGCGCGGCCAGCGCTGGCTGTGGGCGTTGGTGCCGCTGTTCGCGGTGTGGGCCAACGCGCACGGCGGGTTCGTGTTCGGGTTGGCGCTGCTGGCGATCCTCGTCGTCTCCGACTGGCGCGGGCGCCGGCAGGGTGCGTCCACGGCCTCCGGCCGGCCGTGGGATCCGCGGCTTACCGCCGCGGTGGCGGTTGCGGCGCTCGCCGCCGCGGTGACGGCGAGCCCGTACCGCCTCGCCAACCTGACGCACCCGCTGGCGATCACCGTCGGGCCCGACTCGGCGCTGTGGCGCGTGGTGCGCGAATGGCGCCCGCTGTTCTCGACGCCGCTCGCCAGCCCGTGGCCCGTCGTCGCCCTCGCCGTGCTGGCGCTCGGGCTGTGGGCGGCCGCGGCGCTGCGCCCGCGGTCGGCGGGCGCAGCGCCGGGCCGCGACGGCGCGCTGGTGGTCTCCGCGTTCGCCCTCGCAATCGCCTCGGCGCGCTTCGTGCCGCTCGCCTGCGTGGTGGTCGCCCCCTCGCTGGCCGGGTGGCTCGACGCCGTGCTCGCGCCGCCGCTGCGGCGGGCCGGCACGCGGCCGGCACGGCTGGCGCTCGCCGCTGCGCTCTGGCTGGCGGCGCTCGCCGCGGCGGCGGCGGTGGCCACGCGCACCGCCCGCACCTACCTCGCGCCGTGGCCGCAGGACGCGGCGCGCCACGGCGTGTTCGACCGCATGACGCACGGCCACCAGCGCCCGTGGGGGCCGTGCGCGTTCCTCGCCGCCAACGGGGTGCGCGGCCGGCTGTGGAACTTCTGGGACGAGGGCGGCTTCCTCGCCGCCTGCCAGCAGCCGGAGGCCGGCAGCGGCGCCGTCCCGGTGCGGCTCTTCATCGACGGCCGGGCGCAGGCCGCGTTCGACGCCGGGGCGCTCAGAAGCTACCTCGACCTCCTCAACGGGCCCGGCCGCAGCGACACCCGCGGCGCCGGCGCCGAGCGCGTCGAGGACCTCGTGGCGCTGCGCGAGTGGACGGCGCGGCGCCTGCGCGAGCTCGAGGTGGGGTTCGCGCTGGTCCCGGCTGGGCGCCAGCGCACCGCGTTCGCCCGCGCCGTGGCGGGGCTGCCGGGGTGGCAGGTCGCGTACGTCGACGGCGGGCACACGCTGTTCGCCGACGGCGGCCGCCCCGAAGGCGGCGCGCTCCTGGCCGCGGTGGCCGCCGGCGCCGCGCGCTTCCCCGACGAGGCGAGCGCCGCGCTCACCGCGGCGATGCGGCTGCTGCCGCCGCGCAGCGACGGCGACCGCGCGCGCGCCGTCGCGCTCGCAGCCGCGTCGTACCGCGCCCGGCCCGCGAGCCTGGCGGTGCTCGCCGCGACGCGCGCCGCGGGTACCGGCGCGGCGCGCGCCGACGCCCTCGCGTTGTGCCGCGCGGTCGCCGAGGAGTTCGCCGCCAACCGCGACCGGCACCGCGCCGCCCACGGCTACGGCCAGCGTCTGGACGCCGCCGTCGTCGCGCTCGAGTATCTGGCGGTCGAGGCCCGCAAGGACGGCCAGGACGACCTCGGCCGTTGGGCGACGTCCTGGCTGCAGCGCGGCCGCGCCGAGCAGCAGGAGATCGTGAGGCGCGTGCTGTGGTGACGCGACGGTTCCCGCGGCGGGCACCGGAAGCTCGGGCGAGGGCTGAACGGCACCTGCCTCCCGCCCGAAACGGTCTGCCGCCCCTCGCCGCGCTCGTCCCGGCGGCGCTGCTCCTGCTCGTCGCTCTCCTCTTTGCGGTGTCCCACTCCGGTACGCTCGTCGACACCTGGATATCGCTGGCCTCCGGCCGTCACATCGTGAATCACGGCGCCGACGACGTCGACCCGTTCAGCTTCGCCTCGCGACCCTCCGCCGCAGCGACCGTGCCGGCCGACGCCGGCCCTGCCGCGCGGATCTGGGCGTGGCTGTATCCCACAGGTTGGATCAACCAGAAATGGCTCACGCACGTCGTTCTCTACGAGGTGCATCGCCTCGGCGGCGACGGCGCGCTGCTGCTCTTCAAGGTCGTGCTGTATGCGCTTGTCGCTGTGGCGCTGCTGGCAACGGCACGGGCACGCGGCGCGCCGTGGCTGCAGGCGGCTGCCGCCGCGGCGCTGGCGCTCGTCGTCTCGCGGGGGTACCTGGAGATCCGCGCGCAGGACGTCACAAACCTTTTCGTGGCGGTGCTGATGCTCGTCCTCGCTCTCGGAGGCCAGGGGCGAAAGCGGGTGTCATGGTGGCTGCCGCCCCTCTTCACACTCTGGTGTAACGCACACGGAGGGTTCATCTTCGGCTTTCTGCTGGGCCTCATCTTCGTTGCTGCAACGGCGGTCGAGGGCGGCATCAGCAGGCACTTGGAAGGCGAGCGCCGCGCCGTCGTGCGCCACACCTCGGCAGCCTTGATCACCTCGCTCGCTGCGGCAGTGACGCTCAGCCCCTACCGTCTTGCCAACGTGACCCACCCGTTCGGCATCACCGCCGGAGCGGACGCCTCGCTGTGGCGCACTGTTGTGGAGTGGCGGCCGTCCTGGCAAGGCAGCACCGCGGTGGTGGTTCCACTCGCTTTCTTCGTGCTCGCGGTCGTCGCTGCCGCCGCCGTCGCGGCACTCCGGCACGCTAGGACCGGAGCGGAGGCGCCTGCCTGGCGCGACATGGCGCTGGCGGCCGTCGCCCTGCTGCTCGCTGTCAGGTCGTTGCGGTTCGTGCCGGTCGCAGCGATCGTCTGCGCACCGTTTCTTGCCGCGTGGTGCACGGCCGAGGTCCGCGGGTGCGCCGCTGTACGGGCAGGCGCCCGCCGACCGGCGCCGCCGTGGCGGAAGGCCGTCACGGCGGGTGCCCTCTGGATCGCGGCCGCCGTTGCCGCGGGCGCCTTCTTTTCCCGCTATTCCTCAACGTACCTCGGCCCCTGGCCCGCTGACCTCGACCACACCGGTGCGCTCGACCGCATGACCGGCCGCTATGCCTTCCCGGACGGCGTTTGCTCCTTCCTTGCCGCCAACCGCGTCAGCGGCAGGATGTGGGTGCCGTGGGAGGACGCGGGGTACGTCCTGTGGCGCCAGCAGCCCGATCCCGCGAGCGGGCGGCCGCCGGTGCAGGTGCTCATCGACGGCCGGGCGCAGGACGCCTACACCGCGGCGCAGTTCCGCGCCTACCTCGACCTCGCGGCGGGCGGCCCCACCGGCCGGCGCGTGGCCGCACGCGGGACGGCAGCGGACGCCGCGGAGGCGGCCGCGGTGCGTCTCTGGGTGGAGGCCGAGCTGCGCCGCCTGGGGATATGGCTGTTCGATGTGTCGCGCGCCACCCAGCGCACCTGGGCGGCGGGCGCGGTGCTCAACCTGCCAGCCTGGGAGCCGGTCTACCTCGACGACGAGCACACGCTGCTCGCCGACACCTCGACACCGGCGGGGCTGGCGCTCGCGAGCGGGATCGAGACCGGCGCCACGCGCTTCCCCGACGCCTTCTCCGAGCTGCTGACGCGCGCCCGGCGCGCGCAGGCGGACGCCGACGGCGGCGCGACGGCGGTGGACCTGGCGCGGCGGGCGTACGGGGCGCGCGTCTCGCCGCGCGCCGTGCGGCTGGCTGCCGGCGCGGCGCACTCGCCGGCCGCGCGCGCCGGCGCCGAGGCGTTCTTCTGCGCGGTCGCCGACGACTTCTTCGCCCGGCGCGCCGAGTACCGTGAGGCGCACGGCTACGGCCTCCGCCTGCTGGCGGCGCAGGCGGCGATCGAGCAGCTCGCCGGGAGTTCCTGCGGCGCGCCGGCGGCCCTCGCGGCCCGGCTCGGCGAGCTGGCGGCCGAGCGCCACCGCGTCGAGGCGGCGATGCTGTGGTGAGACAGCCTCGCCCGTCCCGCCCGGCAGCCGCCGCAGCGCCGCGTCCGGCCGGGCCGCCGGCGGCGGCGCGCTCCGGCTGGCGAGTTGTGCCGCTCGCCATCGTCGTGCTGGTCGCAGCGGCGTGGGCCGTGACGTCGCCGGAGCCGGCGATCGACACGTGGACCTCGCTTGCCGCTGGGCGGCACATCGCCGCCCACGGCGTGTCCGACGAGGACCCCTTCAGCTTCGCCTCGCGCCCGCCGGCGCGCGCCGCGCTGCCGGCGGGCGCGACGGTGTGGCAGCGCCTGCGCGCGTGGGCTCTGCCATCCGGTTGGATCAACCAGGCGTGGGCCGGTCACCTGGTGCTCTACGGGGCGTACGAGGCCGGCGGGCTCGGCGGCCTCCTCGTCCTCAAGTGGCTCGCCTACATCGCGGTCGGCATCCTGCTGGTGTCGCATGCGCGGCTGCGCGGCGCCCGCCCCGAGCTCGCAACCGCAACGGCGGCTCTCGCTCTGGCCGCGTACCGCCCGTTCGCGCAGGTGCGGCCGCAGCTCTTCACCGATCTGCTCGCCGCCGCATTCCTCCTCGCGCTCACGCTCGCCCAGCGGCGCGACCGCCGCTTCCTCTGGGCCGTGCCGCCGCTGGTCGCCGTCTGGAGCAACCTCCACGGCGGCTTCGTCTTCGCTCTCGTCCTGCTGGCCGTCGCCGCCGCGACCCCCGCCGCCGCAACGCACCGACAGAGTGCCCGCAGGGCCGCATGGCGGGAGTCGGCAGTGCTCCTCATGGTCCTTGCCGGGGCGCTCGTCGGCGCCGTCGTCGCGAGCCCGTTCAGGCTCGCGAACCTGCTGCACCTGGTCGAGATCACCGTCGGGCCCGATGCGGCCGAATGGCGCATGGTGGACGAATGGCGACCGCTGACCACGGCCTCGCCTCTCGATCAAGCGACGTGGGCTGCCACGGCACTCCTTGCCGCGGGCACCGCCATCGCCGCATGGTGCGGCACCCGTTGGGCGCGCCGCGGCAACGGCGCGGCCACCCCCTTCGACCTCCAGGCGGCGGCGATGCTGGCGGTTGCGTTGGCTCTTGCCTTCAAGTCGCTGCGTTTCGTTCCGCTTGCCTGTCTGGTGGCAGCGCCGCTCATCGCCGCCTGGAGCGAGCAGACGCTCGCCGCCCGCGGCCGGGGCCGCGATCCGGGAGCGCCCAGGCGAGCGGTGCTCGCCGCGGCGCCGTGGACTGCCGCGGGCCTCGCGCTGCTGACGTTCACGGCGTGGCTCTCGGCGTGGGCGCTGCAACCGTGGCCGCTTGACGACCGCCGCACCTCGGTCGCCGATCGTCTGCTCCAGACCTACGACCGTCCGTGGGACGCGTGCGCGTTCCTGCGCGCCAACGGCTGGCGCGGCAACCTCTGGAACTTCTGGGAAGAGGGCGGCTTCCTGTCGTGGTGCCAGGACCCGGACCCCGCCACCGGCCGCACGCCGCTGCAGGTCTGGATCGACCCGCGGGCGCAGGTGGCGTTCCCCGCCGCCGTCTCGCGCGAGTACGGCCTGTTCATGTCCGGCGGACCGTCGGGCGCGGCGGCACTCGCCGCCGGGGGGTCGTTGACCCCGAGGGCCGGCCAGCAGGGCATGGTGTGGCTCGAACGCCGTTTGCGCGAGCTCGGCACCGCAGTCGCGCACGTCCCGGAGCAGTGGTCGCAGACGTTTCCCGGACTCGCGCTCGCGACGCTGCCTGCCTGGCGCGCCGTCTACGCCGACGAGCGCCACACGATCATCGTCGATACCCGAACCGCGGACGGGCGCGCCTGGGCGGCTGCCGCGGACGGCGGCGCACTCACCTACCCGGATCCCGCTGCGGCCCTGCTCGCGCAAGCCCTCAACGCCGCACGCGGACGCGGCAGCGACGGCGGGCGGCGCGCCGTCGAGCTCGCCCGCCAGGCGTACGCCGAGCGCCCCTCGGCGCGCGCCGTCGCGGTCGCGGTCGCCGCCGCGCGCTCCCCTGCGGTGGCGGCCGCCGCCGAGGCGTTCTGCGACGAGGTGGCCGCCGAGCTCCTCGCCGCGCGCGCGCGCTGGAGCGCTGCCGACGGCTATTCGCTGCAGCTCGCCGCGGCACGCACCGCGCTCGAGTTCCTCGCGCAGCGCGCCGAGCTGCGCGGTGACGCTGCGGCCGCGCGGCGTGCCGGCGAGGGGCTCGCCGTGGTCGCTGCCGACGAGGCGCGGGCAGCCGCGGCGCGTGCCTGGTGAGCCGGGCGGCGGCGCTCGCGTGCTAGGATGCGCGGCTTGACGGTGCGAGATGAAGGCCCGTGAGACCGCCGAGCCCCGACCCCCGCTGACGGCGAACGCCGGCGGCGGCCGCGCGGCCGCGCGCCGGAGCGCGTTGCTGGCGCCACTGGCGCTGCTGGCGCTGGTCGCCGTGGCGTGGGCCACCCTGACCATGAGCCATTCCGTGGACACCTGGTGGTCTCTGGCCGCCGGCCGCCACATCGCCGCGCACGGCGTCGGCACCGCCGACCCGTTCAGCTTCGCCTCGCGTCCCGCCGGAGGCTCATTCCTGGTCCCGGACGGCTGGATCAATCAGAGCTGGCTGACGCAGCGGCTGCTCTTCTCGCTCTGGCAGCGCGGCGGGATGACCGCGCTCGTAGCTTTCAAACTCGTCAACTACCTGCTGGTCCTCGCCGCGCTGCTGCTGGCGGCGCGCGCCGCCGGCGCCCGCGCCGAGGCCGCGCTGCTCCTGGCCGCGGGCGCCATCTTTGCGGGCCGCGGCTTCTCCGAGGTGCGGGCGCAGGACGTGACCAACCTGCTGGCGGTCGGGCTGGTGCTGGTGCTCGCGACGGCGGCCCGCGGGAGGCGGGCATGGGCGTGGGCCGCGGTGCCGCTGATGGCGCTGTGGTGCAATGTCCACGGCGGCTTCATCTGGGGCCTGCTCGCCCTGTGGTTGTTCGCGGCGGCGGAGGCGTTCTTCTCCTGGCGCGCCGGCGGCCTGCCGGGCGTCCGCGCCGGCCTGCGCGGCACCTGGCCGGCGGTGGCTCTGGCGGCGACCGCCACGGCCGCCGCGGCGAGCCCGTACCGGCTGGCGAACCTGCTGCACCCGCTCGCGATCACGGTCGCCGGGGGAAGCGCCGAATGGCGGCTGGTCGCGGAGTGGCAGCCGCTGACATCGCTGCCGATCGAGCAGTGGGCGGCGTTCGCGATCGCCGCCGGCGGTTGCGGCGCCGCGTGGCTCGCGGCGCGCCGCCGCCGTGCAGGCGGCGCTGCTGGCGCGCCGGGCACGAGCCTGCTGGACAGCGCCGGCGCGCTCGTGCTCCTCCTGACCGTCGCGATGGCCGTTGTCTCGCGGCGCTTCGTGCCGCTCGCCTGCCTCGTGGGCGTGCCGCTGGCGGCGCGCTGGCTGACCGCGCTGCTGCCGGCCGGCACCGGAGAGGGCCGCCGGCGGGCGGGATACCTCGGCGCCGCCGCGGTCGCCTGCTGGGCGCTCGCTGTCGCGGCCGCCGTCACGCTCGCGGTGCGCTTCAATCGCGTCTACCTCGGGCCGTGGCCGGTGAGCGTGGCGCACACGGCGGTGGCCGACCGCAACCTGCAGACGTTCCGGCAGCCGTGGGACGCCTGCACCTTCGTCCGCTCGAACGCGCTCGCGGGAAGGCTCTTGAGCTTCTGGGAGGAGAGCGGCTTCTGGGAGTGGTGCCAGCAGCCCGACGCCGCGACTGGCCGTCCGCCGATGGAGGTGCTGATCGACCCGCGGGCGCAGGCCGCGTTCGACCTCCCGGTGTTCAGGACCTACCGAGACCTGCTCGACGGCGGGCCGGCCGGAGCCGCCGCCGCGAAGGCCGGCCGCGACCTCGGCGACGGCGACCTCGCCGCTGTCCGCTCCCACGTCGCCACGCGACTGCGGGAGCTCGGGATTCTCCTCGTCCATGTCTCGCCCGGCGGTCTCGACAGCGGCGCCGGCCGCACGGCGTTCTCCCTCGCGGGTTGGGAGCCGGTGTACGTCGACGCGCATCACGCCTTGGTGGTCGACGCCGCCAGCGAGCCGGGCAGGGCCTTGGTCGCGGCGGTCGACGGCGGCACGGCGCGCTTCCCCAGCGAGGCTTCCGCGGCGCTGACGCGCGCCTACCGTCTGCTCCGCCAGTTCAAGCCGGAGCCGACGGTGGAGGGGTTCGCGCTCGCCCGCCGTGCCTACCAGCTCGAGCCGTCGGCGCGCGCCGTGGGGTACATCGCCGCCGCCACCCAGTACCCGCCGCTGCGCGAGCAGGTAGTGCGCTACTGCGCCGACATCGTGGCCGACCTGGCGAGCAACCGCGACCGCCACCTCCTCAAGCCCGGCTATTTCCAGAGGGTGATGGCCGCCACCGCCGCGACGCAGCACCTCGTGGAAACGGCGGCGATGACCGGCGATTTTCGACAACAGGGGTGGGCCAGGGAGCAGTACGAGTTCCTCGCCGGAGAGCTCGCCGCCGCCGAGGCGGCCGCCGACTGGTAGGCCGGGCGCGGCCCGCCTACTGGCGCGCGCCGCAGCTCGGGCAGAAGCGCGCGGCCGCCGGCAGCGGCGCGCGGCATGCCTGGCACTGCGCCGCCGCGACCTCGCCGCCGCACCCCGGGCAGAAGCGCGCCCCCGCGGGCAGCGCGGCGCCGCAGCACGCGCAGTGCGCGGTGGCGACCGCCGCGGCCGGCGCCCGCATCGCCTCGCCGAGCGCGCCCGCCATCTGCACGCCGAAGCCGGCGCCCAGGCCGACCCCGAGCCCCGCGGCGGCGCCGCCGGCGCCGCCGCCGTCGGCGCGCGCCGCATCGCCCATCGCCACCGCCGCCTTGAAGCGCGCGTAGGCGCCGAGGTCGCCGACCGCACCCATCGCGGCGCGTTCGTCGAGCCTCGCGAGGACGTCGTCGGGCGGCGTGATCGAGGCGATGTAGAAGTCGGAGAGGTCGGCGCCGTACTTGCCGAAGTCCTCGACCAGGCGCGCCTTCGCCACGGCGGCGAGCTCGTCGTAGCGCGCCGGCAGGTCGAGCAACGAGGTCGCGCTCTCGCCGAGCAGGTCGTTCAACCTGGCGACGATCACATCGCGGTAGAACTCGGCCAGCCGCTCCGTGTCGAACTGTCCCTGCGAGCCGACGACGGTGTTGACGAACGTGCGCGCGTCGCGGATGCGGTAGGCGAACGAGCCGAACGCGCGCAGCCGCACGGCGCCGAGCTCGCGGTCGCGAAACACCACCGGCTCGCGCGTCCCCCACTTCTGGTCGAGGAAGGTGCGCCTCGAGACGAACACCACCTGCACGCGGAACGGCGACGTGAACCCGAACGGCAGCGACAGCGCCTTGGTGAGCAGCGGGATGTTCTGCGTCGTAAGGGTGTGGCGGCCGGGGCCGAACACGTCGAGCGCCCTCCCGTCGCGGTAGAACACCGCGTCCTGCGCCTCGTGCACCACGAGCTGGGCGCCCAGCTTCACCTCGGCCGACCCCTCGGGCGGGAAGCGGAACGCGATCTCCCTGCCGCTCGGGTCGTAGTGCTCGATCACCTCGAGGAACTGGCTCATCGCGGCTCCTCTCCAGGGGCGGGCTGCCGCCAGCCCCTCGCCCGCGACGTTTGAGTCGCGGGCTTCACCCCACCCGCCGCCGCGCCC
>CAZQLL010000037.1:0-36741 GCA_964594125.1 uncultured Thermoanaerobaculia bacterium
TGTTCTGTGGCGGTCCGGCGGAGCGGCAGCGACGCCGGCGCGGAGGGGTGAAGGCGCCGGATTCACTCCGACGCCGAGGGGAGGTCGCGAGACCTCCCCCTGGAGCGCCATCGCGGTTCGGTGGCGGTCCGGCGGCGCGGCAGCGACGCCGGCGCGGAGGGGTGAAGCCCGCGACTTCACGTCGCGGGCGAGGGGAGGTCGCGAGACCTCCCCTCCAGGAGATGACCGATGATGCGGATGAGCCGGGACGAGTTCGAGAAGGTCGTGGCCCGGGCGCTCGACGGCCTGCCCGAGGAGATCGGCGAGCGCCTCGACAACATCGCCGTCGTCGTCGAGGAGGAGCCCAGCGACGAGGAGCTGCTCGACGCCGGCCTCGACCCCGAGACGGAGACGATGTTCGGCGTCTACCAGGGCGTCGCGCTCACCGAGCGCAGCGTCTACGACTCGCCGCTCCCCGACCGCATCGTCATCTACCTCCGGCCGCTGCTCGAGGAGTGCCAGGACCGCGCCGAGCTGATCCGCGAGATCCAGGACACCGTCGTGCACGAGATCGGCCACTTCTTCGGCCTCGGCGAGGAAGACCTGCCCTGACTGCAGACCTGACCGCTCGAAGCGTAGCGTAGGCTGCCTGGATGGCCAGGCTCAACCAGGTGCCGGCCGCGTGCGCGCGGGGCAGTTGGTTGCTTTTGGTAGGCGGGCCCCGCGGACGCACGCTCACCGCCCTTCGCAGGCGGCGCGTTGGTGTGAGGGTAGCGCCGAGCACGGACGCCGCTCACGCTGCTGGAGCCCGACGAGGCGAGACCGACCAGGTCCCTGTGGCCGCGCAACCGCGGCGAGTCAGCGCCCCGGTCGCCTCAGGGAGCGACGCAGCGGCGCCTTGTTCACTACGGTGGTGGTCGCGGTGGCGCTGTTGTTGTCCGGCAGCGGGTCGATGTCGGTGGTGGTCGCCGTGGCGGTGTTCGCCAGCGCGCCGATTGCCTGCACCGTCGCCTTGATCGTGACGGTGGCGCTGCCGCCCACGGCAATCACGCCGAGCGAGCAGATGACGGTGGGACCGACCGCGCCGCAGCCGCCCTGCGAGGCCGCCGCCGAGACGAAGGTGGTGGTCGTCGGTAGCGTGTCTGCCATCGCGACGCCGCTTGCCGCCGACGGGCCTCGGTTGGCGATCGTCACGGTGTAGGTCAACGTGGCGCCGACCGCGACCGGGTCGGGCGCGTCGAGGATCGAGACCGCGAGGTCGGCCTGGACGTCGTCGTCGAGGTTGGTGATCGCGAGGTCGGCCGGGTCGAGACCGTCGTAGTCCGGGTCGGCGCTGGCGGCCGTGCCGGTGAGGAGGGAGTAGACGACGTCGCCGTCGTCCACGGCGTCGTCGACGCCGGTGATCGTCACGCTCTGCGGCTGGTCCCAGCCCGAGGGTGTGAACGTCAGCGAAGCGGGGGAGATGGTGCCTTCACCGGGGACCGAAGACGAGAGCGGGATCGTCACGTCCGCGGTCGGCTGCGACGCGAGGGCGACGCCGACCACGGCGGCGCCGCCCGCCTCGGTGGTCACGGGGGGCCCGGTGGCGGTGAACACCACGCCCGCCGAGGTCTCCGCGGCGCACGACGGCGACTCGACGCCCCCGTAGTTGAGCGTCGTGACGACCCAGGTCTGGGTCGCAGGGGGGAGCGAGCGGTCGGTGAACGCGGCGGCGCCGGGCTCGAGCACGGTGATGCGCTGGCCGCCGCGGTAGACGGCCTGCCGCCAGACGCCGCCGTTGGCGTCGCCGCCCGGAGTCCACGTGAGCTGCGCGTCGCCGTCGGAGACCGCGACGGAGAGCCCGGACGGACAGGTTGGGGGGGTCTCGTCGATGGCGCAGTCGAGCGTGCCGACCCACGGCTCCTGGTCGAGCCAGGCGCCGTTCGCCTCGCCGAACACGAAGCGGCTGCCATCCCAGGCGAGCGTCACGAGGCTGTACGTCCAGGGCGCGGCGAAGAGCCGGCGCTCGGCGCCGAGCAGGGCGCCTGCCGGGTCGACCTCCCGGTAGCGTCCGCCGCGGCCGAGCAACGTGACGGCCCACACCGAGCCGCCCCACGCGACGTTGGGCGCCTGACCGCCCTCGGCGTCGATCCGGAAGGGGCTGCCGACCGGCGCTGCGTCGGCGCCGAGCCGCGTCGCGTGGACCTGGCTCTGCGGCGTGCTCGCGTCCTGCCAGACCAGCAGGTGGTGGGTACCGTTCCACGCGAGCTGCGGGCGGCTCTGCGCCCCGGCGAGGCTGGTGATGCGGCGCTCGGGTCCGATCCGGCGTCCCAGCGGGTCGAGCGCCGCCGCGTAGATCTCCTGATTGCCGTCGCGCTGGTCCATCCACGCGACGGCGCGGGCGCGTCCGTCGCCGGCGATGGCGGGCGTCTGCGAGACGCCGGGAGCGGCGCTGATGCGGGCACCGGGCTGCAGCACTGTTCCGTCCGGCGCCACCGCGGCGACATAGATCTCGCGATTGCCATCGCGGGTGTCGACCCAGGCGGCGAGGAATGCCCCGCCCGTCCAGGCGAGCGCGGCGTTCCAGAACGGGGTCGTCGAGAGCACGACGTCCGCCGCCACGCGCTCCAGGTCGCGGTCGAGGAGGCTCAGCTTCATCGTGCTCGTGAGGCCGTCGTACCAGGCGACCCCGACGACCTCGCCGCTGAACGCGAGCGGCGGCGCGGAGCTGAGGTACGCGTTCGCCGCCGCCTCTCCCGAGACCAGGACCTCGTCCCCGACCGCGGCGCCCGCCCGGTCGAGGCGCCGCAGGTACACGTCGTACCACCCCGCACCGCGCCGGGTGTCCTGCCACGCGGTCACGTAGCCGTCGCCGGTCGCGACGACGGACGGGCTGTACGCGGCGAAGCCGCCGGGAACGTGGCCGGAGGTGAGGACGCGGCGCGGGTTGGGGCCGGCGTGGCCGATGGCGTCGGTGGCCTGGGCGTGGATCTCCAGCGAGCCTCCGGTCGCGTCGTGCCAGACGGCGAGCAGGGAGGCGCCGCCCCACGCGAGCGCCGGCGCCTCGGAGGCGATGCCGTCGACGCTGGCGCTGACGACGACGTCGCTGCCGAGACGGGCGCCGGAGGCGGCGGCGAACGAGAGCACGACCTCATTAGTGACCCAACCGGTGAGGCTGCCGGTCGTCGCGACGACCCAGCGGTCGCCCAGCCAGCGCAGGACCGGGTAGCCGGCAAAGACGTTGAAGGTGTCGGGTACGCGCGGATCGCTCAGGCGCGCCGGCGACGAGAGCGCCGCGCCGGCCGCGTCGAGCCGCTGGAAGTAGACCGCCCGGTCGCCGTCGCGGCCGTCGATCCAGGCGAGGCCGTACTCGCTCCCGTTCCACACCAGGTCGGCGGGATTGCCGTCGTGGCTCGCGCCCACCGCGACCTGGACCGACGGCGCGGCCGCCGTGCCGTTGGGTGTGAACCGGCGGAAGTACAGGCGGGTCGGGCTGTAGCTGCGATCGACCCAGACGACGCCGTAGTGGGCGCCGTCGAAGGCCAGCGTCGGGTAGACGACGTTGCTCGAGCTGTCGCCGAGAGCGCGCGGCTCGAGCTCCACGGCGCCGGCCGCCGACACGCGCGTGTATGCGATCGTCGGGACGTCGCCGATCCGGTCCGCCCAGACGACGCCCCAGCCGGCGCCGTCCCAGGCCAGCCCGTGGCCTCGCCCATCCGGCCAGGGGTACGCCCGCGCGCCCTGATTGAGGCGGATCGGGCCGCTGAGAAAGTCACCGTCGTCGTCGAGGCGGGCGAAGAAGACGCCCCACTGATCGGCGAGATACTGCCACCAGGTGACGCCCCACTCGCCTCCGGCGATGCCCGTGCCGGCGACGATCTTCGGCATCGAGCTCTCGCCGGCCGGCGTCAGGATTGTCGGACCGGAGGTCATGGCGCCGGTCGCGTCGAGCTTCGCGTAGGCGATCGCGCAGAGACCGTCGTCGCAGTCGCGCCACAGCGCGCCGAAACCGCCGCTGCCCGCGTCGACGGCGGGGTAGACGGCGCTGCGGTGCCGGGCGAGCGTCGTGCGGCAGAACGCCGCCGGCGTGCCGGGAATGGGCGCGGAGGCGACGTTCGACCAGAGCGATGGGCACGAGCCCTCAGCCCGCACCCTGTAGTAGTACGTGGTTGCCGGGAGCAGAGCGGACGCGTCGTGGAACGTGGTGACGTTCGCCGCCACGCTGGCCAGCAGCGAGAACGACGGGGCGCCGGCAGCCCGGCGCTCGATCCGGAAGCCGGTCTCGTCGCCCGCGCTGTCGAGCCACGAGAGGTCGATCGCCGGGCCCGCGACCACCAGCGCCTGCAGTCCGGACGGTGCGAGCGGCGTGGTCTGAACGGCCATCGCGTTGGAGAACTCCGAGGTGTTGCCGTCGGCGTCGGTGTAGGTGGCGGTGATCACCGAGCCGACCGGCTGCGCCGGCACCGCGAGCGTGAACGAGCCGTTGAACGCCGGCACGGTCTGGGCGAGGAACGTCTTCCCCTCGCCGTACCCCGAGGGGTCGGCGGCGGGGGAGCCGAAGATCTCGATCACGCCGGAGTCCGGGCCGGAGGTGTCGACGGCGCCGCTCACGGTGGTGGCGCCGCCGCCGCACTGCGACACCGCGGACGACAGCACCGGCGCGTTGACCATTCGGTTGGGACCGTCGTCGCCGTCGCCGGGATCGTTCGACTCCACACCTTCGTTGCCGATGTCGATTCCGAGGGCGCCGTTGTCGTGGATCGAGTTGCGCGAGATGCGGTTGCCGAAGCCGAAGCTCTCGCCCGGCGAGCCCTGAAAGAGCACCTCGACGCCGTTGCTCGCGTTGTAGGCGATGCGGTTGGCGGCGCCGCCTGGGCCGCCGACGACCGAGCCCGAGGATTGCAGCCACAGACCAACGCCCTTGCCGTTACCGAGTCGCGTGACGCCGTCGGCGCCGACGCCGATCCAGTTGCCGATGATCCGGGTGCCGGTCGTGAAGTCGAACCACACGTTGACTCCCGCCCACGCGTTGGCGCCGATGACGTTTCGGCGCGCCGGGTCGGTCGAGCCGACGACATTGCCTGCGCCGCCGTACACCGCCACGCCTTCCCGGCCGTTGCCCATCGCCCGCGTGCCGGTGATGTCGGTGCCGATGAGGTTCCCCTCGACGCGGTTGCCGTCGGTACCCTCGCCGATGATCAGGATGCCGGGCTGGCTGCAAGCGGCGATCACATTCCCTGCTGTGGCGGCGACGCCGCCGATCAGGTTGGCATCGGCGCTCTGACCGATCGTGACCCCCACGCCGACGTTGCCGAGGGCGACGGTGCCGGTGATGTCGGTACCGATCATGTTTCCGGCGACGGTGTTGCCGGACGAGGTGATGTGCACGCCGTCGCCGTTGCCCGAGATGACGTTGCCGCGGGTCGCGCGATCGCCGCCGATCGTGTTGCCCGTGCACTCGAAGCCCATTGAGACGGCCTGAAACTGGTTCCCGAGGACGACCGTGCCGCTCACGTCGGTGCCGATCATGTTGCCGGCGACCGTGTTTCCCGGACCACCGTGAAGCACGATGCCCTGGCGGTTGCCCGAGACGACGTTGCGCGCGGTCGCCCGGTCGCCGCCGATCACGTTGGCCTCGCCGTACTGGACCATGATGCCGATCCCGCCGTTCGCGCGCTTCATCGTGCCGGTGAGATCGGTGCCGATGAAGCAGCAGGCGACCGTGTTGCGGTCGGCCGGGCTCGCGCCGTCCTCGACCCTGATGCCGCTCTCCCCGAACCGGTTGATGGCGAGGCCGCGAACGAGGTTGTCCGAGGAGGCGACATGCAGGCCGCCGGTTGCGACCAGCGAGCCGTCCAGCTCGATGTCGGGCATGCAGTCGCCGTCGATGTCGCCGTCGAGCGTGGTCTCGGCCTCGGTGATCGGCGGCAGCGGCGACTGCACCGCGATGGTCGTCCCGGCGAGCGCCGGGGAGAACGTGATGACGGTGTCGGTGCCGTCGCTCGCGGCCTGCTCGAGCGCGTCGCGCAGGGTGCCGGGGCCGCTGTCGGCGCCGCTCGTCACCGTGATCGGGTGGGTGAGCAGCCCGAGGTTGTCCGCGAACTCCGAGGTGTTGCCGGCCGTGTCGGTGGCCGTGGCGGTCACGGCGTGGTACCCCTCGGGCAGCGTGATCGAGGTCGTGAAGTCCCCAGCGGGGCTCGCCGTCGCGGTGGCGAGCCGGATCTTTCCCTCGCCGTGGCCCGAGGGGTCCCCGGCGCTCGCGTAGATCTCGACCGTCGCATTGCCGGCAGAGGTGCCGTGGAGGGTGAAGATCCGTCCGCCGGCCGGTGTGGCGCCGGTGAGCACGGGCGAGTTCAGGCAGGTGTTGGCGCCGAGGTCCTGATCGCCGTCCTCGTTGGGCGGCGCGCAGCCGCAGCCGAGGTCGATGGCCCGTCCGCCGTTGGCGAAGAACGAGCTGTCGGTGATCGTGATCCCCTCGTTGGGGACGCGGAGCTGGAACAGCTCGCCGAGCAGTCCGGGCTCGCCGGAGGTGGTCACCGTCGCGCCTCCCGGGCCCGTGATCTCCAGCTTCAGCCAGGTGTGCTGCGTGTCCTGAAGGTAGTCGAGCTCGATCGCATGACTGCCGGCCGCGAGGGCGACCGTCGCGGAGCCGCTCGTGTTGTCGAGATCGAGAAGAGTGCTGCCCGTGACGAGGAGCCGAGCCTTGTCGTCGACGCCGGTGATCGCGAACGTGTAGTCACCGGCCGTTTCGACTGCCACGACGCCGGAGAGGCGCATGCCGAAGTGGTCGGTGAAGACAGCGTTGCCTGGTCCGGTCGGCAGCACGAAGTCGCTGCTGTGAAACTGGCCGCAGTTGTTGGGAAACACAACCACCGGGAAGCGGACCGTGGCGTCAGGGGTGAGGCCGGAGAACTCGGGATAGGCGCCCTGGTTGAAGCTCTCCGAGAGCGACACGCCTGCCCCGGCGTTGTGGGCGATGACATTGCGAGGTCCGACACGGCTGCCTCCGGAGAACGGGCCGAAACCGACACCGGACTGGCCGTTCGGCCACGGCGTCACGCCGTCAAGGCGCACGCCGAGATAGCTGCACTCGATCACCGTGCTGGTGTCCGGGCCGCTCAGGGCGCCGACGCTAATGGCGTGAAGGGCGAAGCCGCCGATCGCCAGGCCCTGCACGGTGCACCCCGGCTCCTGGATGCGGAGGCCGTGGTCGTTGACCGCCGAGCCGTCGAGCGCGATGTCGGGATCGCAGTCGTCGTCAAGGTCGCCATCGATCGTCGTGTTGATGGGTAACTGCGGCAGCGGCGAGCCCAACACGATCGTCCCACCGGCGAGCGAGGCGTCGAAGGTGATGGTCGTCGGCGGGCTCGCCGCCTCGATCGCCGCGCGCAACGACCCGGCACCGCCATCGTTGAGGTTGGTGACGACGATCGTCGCGGCGGCCGCGGTGCCGGCCGGCAGGGAGACGAACGCCCCGACGAGAAGGAGCTCCGCTCGCGCGCGCATGGGCCACCCCCGGCTCCGGAGCCTGAGTGCTACCCCGGGCGCGCCACTTGCACGCGGCTCAGGCCTTCACGCCGGGCAGACGGACACTGCCCGGAAGCGACGTGAGATCGCGGTTGGGGGGCGCCCGCGGTTCATTGGGATCCTCGGAGCCGATGCTCTGGTACTACGATCGGGGAATCGGAGACCCGTGTCAAGTGCGCTCGATCTCACAAGTCGGCTACCCGCTGTCAGAAGGCTCTCGCCTGTCTCAGTGTCCCGGATGACCGAGGTCCTCGGTACGTGCCTCCATCGCGGCCCGCGTGAACGACAGGCCGAGGATCGACAGCGCGAGCACGAGGTACGCCGACGCGAACTGGTACGGGATCGCGCGCTGGAGTGCGCCCGCCAGCCCCCACGGGAGGTACATGGCGCCGTCCGGCGACGCCGAGTGGATGATGCCGAAGAAGCTGAAACTGGCGAGGATGCCGAGGTAGAGCGCCGCAAGCCTGAGGCGCCGGTCGATCAACTCGGCGAGGAAGCCGCCCCACAGCATCGCGGTGAGAATGAAACCGTTGCCGAGCGCAACCGTGGTCAGCGCCTGCGGGAGCTCCTTGCCGCAGGCGGCGAGCAGCTCCGCGAAGCGCTGCGGCGGTACGACCGACGGATCGCCGAGCTTGATCGCGAGCAGCCGGGCGATCGTCGGGAAGAACGAGAACGCGACCGCCGGGGCGTGCCGCGCCGGGCACGCGAGAAACGCCTGCGAGATGATGTCGAGCGCTACGAAGATGAGGATCGGTGCGAGCACCGCGCGCGGGATCAGCTCGACGATGTACCCCACATACCCGAGCACGCCGCCGAGACCGACGAACAGCCCGGTGAGCAGCGTGTAGCCGGCGCGCGAGCCCATCCCCTTGTACGCCGGCTGGCCGATGTACGGCGTCGACTGGGCGACGCCGCCGCAGACGCCGGCGATCAGCGTGGCGACAGCCTCGGTGAGGAGGATGTCGCGGGTGTTGAAGTCGTCGCCGGCGACGCGCGCGCTCTCGGTCACGTTGATGCCCCCGACGACGGTGAGCAGCGCGAACGGGATCGACAGCGGCAGGTACTTCAGCGCCGGCACCAGGCCGTGCATGAAGTCGAGCGTCGGGATCGGCAGCCCGACGTGGAGCTCGAGCGGCGGCGGCGGCGCGTAGGTGCCGCCGACGACGCCGCTCGGCCCGAGGATGTAGTAGAGCGCCGTGCCGAGCGCGACCGCCGCGAGCACGCCGGGGAAGTTGTGCGGCAGGCGGACGCGGGCCACCAGGTTGTAGAGGACTAGCCCCAGTGCGACCATCCCCACCAGCGGCATCCCGAAGATGTCGACCAGCGGGATGAAGCCGATGAGCGCCAGACCGATGCCCGCGAGCGAGCCGAGCAGCCCGGCCTGCGGCACGACCCGCTGCACCCAGGCGCCGCAGAACGACAGTACCAGCTTGACCACGCCGATCATCACCATCGTGGCCATGCCGATGTACCAGGTCATCATCGCCGCTTCGCGCTCCGGCATGCCGGTCGCCTTGAGCGAGAGGAACGCCGGCCCGAGCACGACCAGCGCGATGCCGATCGTCGACGGCGTGTCGAGGCCGAGCGGCATCGCCGTCACCTTCGTGTTGCCGGTCTTGCGCGCCAGCCTGAACGCCATCCACGTGTAGACGAGGTCGCCGAACAGCACGCCGAACGCCGTGCCGGGGAACATCCGCGTGTAGACGATGTCGGCCGGAAACCCGAAAGCGAAGACGAGGATCCCGGCCAGGAACGACAGCACCGTGAGGTTGTCGAACATCAACCCGAAGAACCCGTTGATGTCGCCGATCGCGAACCACTCGTAGCGCTGCCGCTTCCCGTTCATCCCGGCCCTCCAGCGCGTGCCGCGACGGCGGCGAGTCGCCGCGACCGCGGCAGCGCGAGGATTCTATCCCGGATGACCGCGCGTCAGAACCGCGCGGAGAGCGTCGCGATCAGGCGCCGCTCGTCGCGGTGGGCAGCGACCTCCTGCACCCTCCCCCACCGCGACACGTCGGTGCAGGACAGAGAGATCGCCGCCGCGTCGCCGGGGAGCATGAACGCGAGGCGGGCGCGCGCGCGGGACGCCTGGTCGCGCGGCGCCAGCCCGTCGCCCGGGAAGTCTGGGTAGCGGTCGCGGCTGTCGATCGAGTCGAGCCAGTGGCGCCGTCCCTCGAGGGTCAGCTCCCACCGCCCGAGCCGCGCCTCGAGGTGCACCGCCGCCGTGGCGCCCCAGGCGTGGTAGTACCCGTGCAGGTCGAGCGACGAGCGCACCGCCGCCGCCGGGTCGGCCGTGCGGAAGGCGCGGAGGGCGTACGCCTCGATCTCGGCGAAGTCGGCATACACCGCCGCCCCGGCGCGCACCACCGCACCGGCGCGCGTCGCGACCACCTCGACGACCGGCCCGGCGACGTTGACGATCGCCAGGTGATCGGTCTCGCCGCCGCCCGCCGACGGCGCTGCGCCGTATTCGAAGCCGGTACCGAGGCCGGCGAGCACGCTGGTGCCCCAGCCGGCGGCCGCTGTGCGCCGGTGCGTGCCGACGAGCGTGACGGCCGTGACCACGCGCAGCTCGTGCGTGCCGTCGGGACCCTGCAGAAAGCTCACCGCGGCGCTCGTCAGCGGAGCGCCTGTCGCGCGCTCCACGGTCGCGCCGGCCGCGGGGTCGCGGCGCAGCGAGCAGAGCTCGGCCGTGATCTCCGCGCCCCACACGCCGACACCGTCGCCGCCGCCCTCCGCCTCGATCTCGCCGCCGCCCAGGGCCGCCGCGAAGCGGTGCTCGACGTCGTCCGCGAACCCGAAGCGGTCGTACGAGTCGGCGTGCGGCCGCGGCAGGTCGTCGTAGAGCGCGCGGTTGAGCTTGCCGGCGAAGCCCAGGACCGTGCCCAGCGTCCACTTCCCCCACGTCTGGCGGCTGCGGTTGAGCAGCTCGCCGATCTGATGCACCGGCTCCATGAGCGCCAGCCCGCCGACCGAGCCGAGGATCACGTCGTTGATGCTCACGACCTCGCGGAACTCGACCGTGTACTCCCACGCGAGCGAGCCCGCGGCGGCGAGCAGGAACGAGTGCCCGACCGGCAGCCCGGCGCCGCGCCCGAGCAGGTAGAACAGCCCGCTGGACGCGGCGTGGCCGAGGTTGAGGAACAGTGAGTTGTCGTCGTAGCGCACGCCCTCGAAGGTGACGAACTTGCCCTTCCAGGTGTCCCAGGACCAGTCGTAGTCCCAGTCGCGCGAGTTCGTCGAGCCGTCCGCCCAGTACTGCGCCGCGCCGATGCCGAGCAGCACCGCGCTCTCCAGGCTCGCGCGCAGGTATCGGGTGCGCAGCGCCGCCGGGTGTTCGCCGGCAAGCGCCTCCTTGTGGTCTGTGGCAGCCGCTGCCGGCAGCGCCACGGGGGCCTGCCAGGCTCCAGCATCGCCGAGGGGTGGGAGCGCGGCGATCAGCACCAGCACGGCGGTCGCGCGACCAGGCGGAAAGCGCCGGCGGCGAAGCGCACGAGGCACGGTCGTCGTACGACGCACATCCGAAAGCGGTACAGCGAGCCCCATGAGCACCGCCGGGAGAGTAGCACCGCACTCGCGCCCGTCGCTCAGCGGCGCTCGGGGGGCGCGCTCAGCGGTGCAGCGCGCGCTCGTCAGCGCGCCGCGGCCGGCGCGTCCGCGCCGCCAGCAGATTCGCGCAGCAGACTCTCCACACCCATCGAGGCGTCGAGGCCGTACACCTCGGGGTGGAGGTAGAGGCCCCTCTCGGCCTCCGGCTTCTCCTCCTCTACCGGGATGCGGTTGGCGTTCGCCCACGGGTCGCGGCGAACGCCGGTCACCTGCCACGACACCTTGGTGCCGCCGAGATTGGTGCGGATCGCGAACGAGTTGCTCTCGATCTCGCGCTCGACGATCGCCTGTGCGAACCGCCCGATCACGGTGAGCTGGTAGCGGTAGTCGCGGTTGAGCGCCTCGAACCACGCGGGCAACGTCACCACCGCACGCCCCTCCTCGTCGGTCACCACCGTACCGTCGTAGATGTTGAGCATCTCGGGGCTCTCGACGAACGAGTGCGACAGCGTGCGGTTGGCGGGATCGAGGGGGTGGTCGATCCTGAACGAGCCGCCCGACTTGGTCAGCGTGCCGTTGACGTGCACCTTGGCAGCGAAGTAACCGGCGTACCCGGTGTCGCTGTCGCCGTAGATGCCGCTGCCCGCCGTCGCGGTGCCCGCCACGCCCTTCCCCGACGAGCTCGATCTGGTGCTGTGACCCAGGATCGTTGTGCCGTCCGTGAGGGCGTAGAGCGCGCGGCCCGCGCCCTGCTGGTAGTTGGTGAGCTCGGCGACGTTTGCGCTCGTCGTGGCCCATGACTGGAGCTGACCGTCGACGCGGACGCTGCCCTTGAAGCTGGCCGCACTATCCCCGCGCGCGAAGAGCGCCGTGCCCAGGCTGCTGTACGCGTACACGCCGTAACCGGTAGCGCTGCTACCAGTGACACCACTGCTGCTCTCCGAGCTGCCGATGACGCCGCGGCCGCCGACCGAGTGCCCGTACACTCCCTCTCCGCCGTTGCTGAAGCCTTCGATCGCCAGATTGTGACCCTGCGCTGCAACCGCGGCGCCGCCACCCGAGTTCACAATTGTAAACAGGGCATTCACGTCGTCGTGCCCGCTCTTCGACACCGGAAGCGAGAACCCCGCCTCGTCGTCCTGCCAGGAAACCCCGGCCCCCGTGTGCTTGAGAACCTTGCCGCTCGCACCGCCGGCAGGCGAGAGCTTGACCAGCGTCACCGCCGCGTCGGCGAGACCGAGCGGCGACGCCGTGGTGCCGTCGCCGACCAGCGTCGCGTCGTGTTCGACGGCTGAAAGAACGCTGTCCGCACCGCCGCCGAGCAGCGCGTCCGCGTACTGCATCTCGAACGTCGTGGGGTCCTGCGAGCCGTTGGCGATCCCCGAGCCGTAGGCGATCACCTTGCCCGAGCCGGAGATCACCTCCGCCTCCAGGCGGGCGTTGTCGGTCAGGCCGGAGGGGAAGCGGTCCTTGTACGCCCACTGCCCCTGCGAGAACGCCTGCACCGTCACCGTGGTTGAGCCGAGCTGCTGGTCGTTGCCGTCGTAAGCGGTGAAGCGCACCGTCGCCGAGTGACCGGTCGTCTCGACGAGGCCGAAGTTGTAGCGGAAGTCGGACTGGGCGTTGTCGGCGGCGCTCTGCCAGACGCCGAGCAGGCGGGTGGACTCGCCCGAGCCGATGGCGAATGCGGCGGGCACAGCGGCGAAGTCCTGACCCACCGAGTCGCGGTCGCCGCCGCCGGCGCCCTTGGAGAACACGCGCGAGGTGACGACCAGCTTCTGTGTGTCGCAGGTCACGCGCAGGGCGCCGAACTTCTGGACGTGGAAGTACGTCTCGACGACGTTGCCGAGCTTCTCTGTGTCGCCGGGGGCGACGAGGACGTCGACGAACGGCGGCGAGGGGTTGGAGGTGCCGCGCTCGAGAAAGTAGATCCTGGCGGTGGCGGCCTGGGTGCCGGGGTTGTGGACCCAGACTGTGGTGTACCAGTTGGAGGGGTAAACGCCGGCCTGTCTTCCCGCCATCGGCAGGAACAGGTCGGAGCCGGCAAAGCCGGCAAGTGCCGGGGAGGCGGCGAACGCCGGGACCAGTGCTAGCCCAACCAGCAGCAGCGAACGGGATTTCATGTCACACCTCCGGTACGGTCCAAAGGAACCTGCGCGAGCGCGCTGAGATTCCCTCGAGACCGGGCCGGGGCCTGCCGACGCAACGGCGTCAGCGAACGAAATCGAGCGGCGGGGCGGCGGGGACGAGGCCGGCGGCGTGGGCGCGGGCGAGGAACAGCTCGACGCCGCGGCGGCCGCGCTCGCCGTAGTCAAGCGTCGACTCGTTGACGTACATGCCGACAAAGCGGTCGCCGCGGGTACGGTCGAGGCCGCGGCCGAAGGCGAGCGCGTGCGCCAGCGCCTCGTCGCGGTGGTCCAGGGCGTAGCGGATCGACGCCTCGAGGACGCCGGCGACGCGACGCATGAGGTCAGGCCCGAGGTCGCGGCGGATCGCGTTGCCGCCGAGCGGCAGCGGCGTGCCGGTCTCGCCGGTCCACCACTCGCCGAGGTCGGCGACGCGGGCGAACCCCTCGTCGCGGAAGGTGAGCTGCCCCTCGTGGATGATCACGCCGGCGTCGACGCGGCCCGAGCGCACCTCGGCGCCGACCGCGTCGAACGGCACGTCGACGCAGATCGCGTCCGGCTGCCAGAGCTGCAGCGCCAGGCGCGCCGAGGTCAGCCGCCCGGGCGTCGCGACGCGGCGTCCCGCGAGCGCCCCGCGGGTGAGCTCGCGGGCGGCGATCACCACCGGCCCGTAGCCGTCGCCGAGCGAGGCGCCGGTGCTCAGCAGGGCGTAGCGGTCGGCGAGGTGGGCCCAGGCGTGCAGCGACACCGCGGTCACCTCGTAGGTGCCGCGCCGCGCCTCCTGATTGAGCGTCTCGATGTCGGCGAGCACCTCGCGAAACTCGAGGCCGTGCAGCGGCACCTTGCCGCGCACCACCGCGTAGTGCATGAAGGCGTCGTCGGCGTCCGGCGAGTGCGCGACGTGGATCACCTGGCTCATGGGCGGCCCCCCTCCCCGGTGGCGCCGACGGCGTGCAGCCGGAACGCCGGCGCCGCCGCCGCCAGGGCGCGCAGCGCCTGCTCGCCGCACTCCCGGCCCACGACCGCTGCCGGCATGTACGCGACCAGCCACGCGCGCCGCGTCTCCGGCAGCACCTTGACGCGCTCGCCGCCGGTGATCGGGGCGTCGCACGGTCCCTCGGCGTCGACAAGCAGCGGCTTCCCCTCGAGGTTGAACGGCCCGCGCAGCGACGCGTACGCCTCGCCAGCGGCGCCGGCACGCAGAACGAACGGCGGCCGCAGGTTCTCGACGTTCATCACGCACGCCGGGCAGACGAGCTCGAGCGACAGGCAGTTGTTGAGGTCGACCAGCGGGTGGATGGCGGGCAGCTCCTCGCCCTTGAGCACGCGCCGCAGCAGCGCCTCGGACGACGGCCGGTAGCGCGTCGGGTCGCACCCGGCGTGGCGGAACAGCCGCCGCAGCGCCGCCACGGTCGGGTGCTCGGAGAGCGTCTCGAGGGTGTGGCTGGCGCGCGCCCGCGCCGCCGTCTCGACACGCACCGCCGCCAGTACGGTGTCGTCGTCGAAGCACACCTCGAGGTCCGCCCACAGCAGCGTCCACCCCGCCAGCTCGTGCCGCACCTCGGGAGGAAACCCGCTCACGTCGCTCCCCCGGCCCCGGGCGCAGCCGCTCGAGCCCGCATGTCCCCGCCTCGGACGCCGGCGCCGGGCCCGGCCGCCTGCAGGGCTGGCTCCACGCGCGCGTGCCGCAAATTCAATCAGGCAATCTCGCGGAGCACGGCCTTGAGGAGCCGGTAGAACGTCGCCACGGTCGGGATCTTCACCCGCTCGTCGGGCGAGTGGGGCGATTCGATCTGCGGCCCCATCGACACCATGTCCATGCCGGGAAACTTCTCGCCGATCAGCCCGCACTCGAGGCCGGCGTGGATCGCCTTGACGTGCGGCTTCGCACCGAACTCGCGCTCGTAGACGGCCAGCGACGTCTGCAGGATCGGCGACTTCGGGTTCGGCGCCCACCCCGGGTAGCCGTCGTGGCTCTCGATCTCGGCGCCGGCGCGGCGGAACACCGCCGCGACCTGCTCGGCGACCGCGCGGATCGACGGCCCCACCGAGGAACGGTGCGAGATCGTCAGGGTGACGTCGTTGCCATCCGTCGCGATCACGGCGAGGTTGTTCGACGTCTCGACCAGGCCGGCCACCGCGCGGCTCATCGCAAGCACGCCGTGCGGGCAGCCGAGCAGCGCGTCGAGCACGCGGTCGCGGTCGCCGCGCGACCACACGCGGCGCAGCTCGTCGGGGTCGTCGAGCGGCCCGACCTCGAGCTTCTGGCCCGGGTCGATCTCGCCGAACTCCTCGCGCAGCGCTGCGGCGGTGGCGTCGACCGCCGCGCGGAACGCCTTTTCCTGCGCCTTCGGGACGCGCACCACGGCATCCGCCTCGCGCGGGATCGCGTTGTGCTTGCTGCCGCCGGCGAGCGACACCAGCTCGAAGTCGACGCCTGCAGTTCGCGCCGCGCTGAGCGCGCGCGCGAGGAACTTGATCGCGTTGCCACGGTTCTCGTGAATGTCGACGCCGGAGTGGCCGCCGCGCAGGCCGCGCACCGCGAGCCGGAACGGCGCGGTGGCGAGCGAGGCCGCCACGCGGTCGAGTCGGAAGCGGCACGTGGTCGAGGCGCCGCCGGCGCAGCCGATGTACAGCGCGCCGTCCTCCTCGGTGTCGAGGTTGATCAGGGTGCGGCCGGAGAGCAGCGACGGGTCGAGCTGCATCGCGCCGGTGAGCCCCGTTTCCTCATCCACCGTAAAGAGCAGTTCGAGCGGCCCGTGCACGGAATCCGGGTCGTCGGCCACGGCCATCGCCGCCGCGACGCCGATGCCGTTGTCGGCGCCGAGGGTGGTGCCGGTGGCGTACACGTGGTCGCCGACGATGCGCACCTGGATCTCGTCCTGCATGAAATCGAAGGCGACGTCCTGGTTCTTCTCGGCGACCATGTCGAGGTGTCCCTGCAGCACCGCGACAGGCGCGGTCTCGTGCCCCGGCGACGCCGGCACTGTCACGACGACGTTGCCGGCGGCGTCGCGCCGCACCGCGAGACCGCGCCGCTCGGCCCACGCGACGACGTGCGCCGCGATCCTCTCCTCGTGCTTGGACGGCCGCGGGATGCGGCGAATGTCGTCGAAGTGCTGCCAGAGCCGGCGCGGCTCGAGACCGGAAAGCACGCTCGCCATCTCTCACCTCCTGGACGTGGAGGCGCCGACCGCGGCCGGCGCCTGCAGCCGGATCATACCTCACCGCGCCGGGCGGCGGCGCGGCGGCGGCGGCGCGATTCCCGACGAGACCGGGAGGATCTCGGCCAGCGCCTTGCGCGCGTTGGCGTTGGCGGCGCCGTCCGGATCGTGGCGGTCAAAGGCCACCTGCGCTCCGGTGAGGTCGGCGAGGTGCTCGATGGCCAGCGGCAGGAACGGCGCGTATCCGAGCTTCATGAGCTTGAACCACGCCTCCGGCGCTAGCGGCGCCCCCGGCGTCACCAGCCGGTTGCGCTCGAACGCCAGCCGCATCTGGGCGAGCCCGTCGACCGGCCGGCAGAGGTCGGAGACCCAGCCGTCGACCAGGGCGAGGCCGCCGCGGACGAACATCTCGCCGCGCGGCTTCGCCGGGTCCGCCGGCGCGTTGACCAGCTTCTGCAGCGTCACGATCTCGATCGTGCGCATGAGGCTCACGCGGTCGTTGGGGCCATCGAGCAGCGGCCACAGCGCCAGCAGGTCGGGAAGGTCCTCTGGGCGCGCGATCTCGCGGATCGCCCACAGGCACACCTCCGGGGAGCGGCGCAGCGCGAAGCGTCCGCGCGGCGGGATCCCGCGGGCCGCCGCGTACGAGTCCGCCCATACGCGCACCAGCGGACGCAGGCGCACCGCCTGCACGAGCCCGCCCGTCATCTCGGCAAGCCGCTCGCGCTGCTCGGCGGCGCCGGTGACCGCCGAGGGCACCGGCACCCGGTCGCCGATCAGCGCCGCCAGACCGACGACCCCGGCCTTGAGGATGCGCGGATCCGGGTCGCGCACGGCACTGGCATAGATCGGCAGCAGTGCGCCGTCGTGGAAGGCCGCGCCGCCGAGCAGCGCCGCCACCTTCTCGGCGGCGTTGAGGCGGCCGGCCTCCCAGCGCGCCGCGAGCTGCTGTGGACCCGGCGCGAGCGCACGCACGGCAAGCCCCGCGTCCTTCAGCACCTTCTCGACCATCAGGACTTCCTGGCGGGGGCCGATGCCCGCGAAGCCGCTGGCATCGGGGAAGCGCATCACCGACTCCGGAATGGGAACCCGCCCCGCTCCGACGACGACCGCGAGCAGCAGCGCGGGAGTCACCGTCCCTCCCCGCCGATCGCCGGCCGGCGGTCACGACCGCGCGCTCCACGCACGCGGAGGCGGCGCCAGGAGCCGTGCGGGCGGCATGCGGCACGAGCCCCGGCGCCGGGCGGGCGCTGCCGCCGCATCGGTCTACGCCTTGTCCGGGTGAACCGGCTTGCGCATCGCAGCGTAGCCGGCCTGATTGGTGAGCTGGTCACGGACGCCGACCGAGATGCGGTACGTCCCCGGCTCGAGGAGCAGCTTCGTGCTGACCACGAACATCTTCTCGCGCGCCGACTCGTACTCCGCCGCCGGCACCCTCACCGCGTGCTCGGTCGCCTGCAGGTCCGACTGCTTGCCGTCGTTGTCGCGCGCGGCGTAGTAGACCGAGATGACGCCCGCGAGAGCGTCGCCGTCCGGGACCAGGGCGATCTTGGAGATCGGCACCCTGATCTCCACCGGCAGCAGCCAGCGCCCGCCCGAGGCCGGCGAAGGCTCGCCGGCCGACACCGTGATCCCGAGCGGGTTGTCCTCGAGGTCGAACGCGAGGCCGCTGACCACCCGGTCCCCCACCCGCGTCGGCAGCGTCTTCTCGATGAACGTCCGGCTGTAGCTCAGGCGATAGCTGCGGTCGCCCTTCAGCTTCACCTTGATCGAGTGGACGCGGTCCTGCCCGGTCGGCGTGAGCCGGTAGCCGAGGGAGTAGAACGTCGTCATGTCGCGGCCGATGCGGTCGAGGCCGGCGGTGACGTCGTTGGTGTTGATCACGTACTGGCCGCCGGTCTGCTCGGCCATGTAGATCAGGGAGTCCTGGTAGTTCGACATCGCGACCGACGCCGCCATCGTCGAGCGGGACATGCGGTTCTCCGCCTCGATGCCGAGCTCCGAGCTGAGGCCCCGGCAGTCGATCGTGTGGATCGTCACGCTGGCGGCCGTGGCGGCGGTCACCAGGCTCCGGAACAGCGCCGACGACTCGTACTCCAGGGAGCGCGAGAGCACGCCGGGGTCGTTGTACTGCGCCTGCAGCTCGTAGAAGAGCTCCAGGCCCGGCGTCATCGGCAGACCGTCCGAGACGTAGATCAGCACCTTGCGGCCGGGCAGGCCGGTCATCATCCCGATGACCTCTCGCAGGGAGCCGACGGTGAACTTCAAGGCGTTCTCCTGCTCCTGCGCGAACCCGCGGATCATCCCGTACAGCCGCTCCATGTCGTTGTTCGTCTTCGTCTCGTCGGTGATCGCCTCCTCGATCTCCTTGCGGCTCGAGTTCACCGCCACCCGCCCGCCCGCGTACAACTTGACCTTGCGCAGGGCGTCGATGATCTCCGCGGGATCGGAGGTGAACGTCTGGAGCACCTTCAGGCTGCGCTGATACGCCACCAGCATCGCCTTGTCCGGCGGCTTCACATACCTGTGGACGAACTCGTTCACCCGGCTCAGGACACGGTTGCGGTTGAGCGGAAGCACGTTCTCGTTGTCGATGTACAGCGTGATGAACAGCGGCTCGCGGGGCGGCGGCGGCGCGGCCGGCTCGGCGGCGGGGGCCGGGACGGCGGAGGCCGGGACGGCGGTCGCCGCCGGCGCCGGCGCTGGCGCCCCGTCGGCGCCGGGCTCCGAGTAGAAGTAGAAATTCGTGATTTCCTGCAGCTGCCCGTCCTGGTAGATCTCGAAGTCGTCCTTCGTCAGGCCGGTCACCGGCCCCTTGCGGTCGAACACCGAGACGTCGACGTTGACCACCGTGACCTCGGAGACATCGACGAAGCGCAGCCCGCCGACCTGGCCCGCGGGCGGCTTCTCGGCGCCCGGCTTCTCCTGGGCGAGCGCCGCGAGCGCGCCGCCGAGGGCGAGCAGCAGCGGTGCGGCGGCGAGGCGGGCGAGGCGGCGTTGCGTCGGTCCGTGCATGAAGGGCGCGACCTCCGAGGGAGACGAGTCTAGCAAAAGGCCGGCGCGGAGCTGCCGCGCCGGGCCTCGGGGCTACAGCTTGATGTCGGCGAACACCGTCGACGTCGTGTGCGCCAGCGTGTCGTTGACCGCCAGCCGGACGGAGGTGGTGCCTCCCTCGAGCTGGAGCGTGAAGCGGTAGGCGTAGTACCCGCGCGCGCGCGCCTCGGCGACCTTGTCGGCGGCGAGCTGGATCGGGACCTTCTGGTGGGACAGCTCCGACTGGTTCCCCTCGCTGTCGACGCCGACCAGGACCACCTGCACCTGCCCCCACGCGACGTCGCCGCGCGGCAGCATGGTGAGCTGCGCGAACGGGATGCGAAGCTCGGCGTTGATCGTGTACGCCTTCATCTTGCCGGCGCCCAGCTTGAAACGGCCCTCGGGCTTGTCGAGGACCAGGGAGATCCCGAGCGGGTTGGAGGTGTCGCCGGTCAACAGCGCGGCCCGCGAGTGCTCGGCGTCGCGCTCGTCGAACGGTCGGTCGAGGTACGACTGGCGGTAGGTCAGCGTGTACTCGGGGTGGCCGACGACGCTGACGGCGATCGTGTACGCCTTGCCGTCGCCCGCGTGGTCGGGCTGATAGCCGAGCGAGTAGTAGCTCGATGTCAGGCGCTCGACGTCCGCGAACGCGGCGCCCGCGTCGCGCGTGAAGAGCGCGTCGCCGCCCGTGATCCGCGCCGCCTTGATGAGGTTGTCCTTGCGGTCGGCCTCGCGCCAGAAGCGCACGTCGGCGACGTCGGTGGCGGCCGGCGCCTCGCGCCGGCTGACGTCGACCGCGGTCTCCGCGTCGTCGTACTGGCTCGCGGTCGGGTCGAGTGCGTACATCGTGTACTCGAGCTCGCTGGCGAGGTAGGCGGCGCGCCCGTACAGACCGACGTTGCGGTAGTCGGGGGGCGAGTCGAGGAAGAAGTCGTAGTCGCGGTACATCGGGATGTTCTCGGCGCGCGGGAAGCCGGGCGACACCATCACGACCACCTTGCGGCCCTGCGCCGCCGAGAACCGCTGCACGGTGGCCGCGAACGCGTTCTCGACGCGGCCGGTCATGCGACGCAGCTCCTGCCAGTACTCCTGGTTGTGGGTCCGGCGGTACTCGTAGGTGCTCCACGTCTCGCGGGCCTGCGCCGGCGCCTCGAACGCGCCCAGCTTGATCTGCCGCTGCAGCCCGGTGGCGGTGATGCGCTCCACCTCCTTCAGCGCCGCAAGCGCCTTCTCGCGCCGCGCGGTCGGCTCGGTGTGGACCCGCAGCGTGCCGTCGAAGCTCGCCACCGCCACGGCCACGCCCGGCGGCAGGCCCGCGTCGATGAACTCGCGGATCGACGCGATCGCGCGGTTCTTGTCCGGCTCGAGCATCAGGTAGAGGTCGAAGAACAGGACGATCTGGCGCGCCGCCGGCTGCCCCACCAGCGCCGGGTCGACGGAGCCCGCGATCCGGCCGCCCTCGACCACCGAGAAGTTGGTGACCGCCTGATCCACGCCGTTCTCGCGGATCCGGAAGTCCTCCTTCTTCAGGCCGGTCACCGGCACCCCCTGGCCGTCGCGCACCTGCACGTCGACGGTGATGTTGTTGACCCGCACCTCCGAGACGAACGCCGGGACCGCCGGCTGCTCCTGCGCCGCCGCGGCGCCTGCAGCGAGCGCCGCAGCCATGGACAGCGTCATGAGTCTGCGAGACATCTGCGTCACCCTCCTGCGGCCCACCTCAAGCAATCCCCGTGCCAGGCGTGCCGGCGCGTACCGATGAGCCTGCCGGTCATGATACTGCCGCTGCGCACGGCTCCGGCGCCGGCGCCGTCGGCAGGGGCGGCGCGCCGCGCGCCGGCGCCGCGGGCCACCCGGCGAGGACACCGCGTCCGGTCCTTGAGACACGATCGCACGCCCGCCGCCCGCCGCAGTCCGCAGGCGGCCCGACCGCCGGCGCGGCTAGAATCCCCGTGCCGCACACCGCGGCAGGGAGCAGCCCATGCGCTTCGACTTTCCGTTCTCGCGAGCCGCCCTGGCGATGCGGCCGTCGCCGATCCGCGAGCTGTTCAAGATGACGCAGCGGCGCGGCATGATCTCGTTCGCCGGCGGCCTCCCCGACCCGATGATCTTCCCGGTCGAGGAGTTCGCGGCGTGCGCCGAGGTGCTGCAGGAGCGCGGCCGCACCGTGCTGCAGTACGGCGCCACCGAGGGGTACCGGCCGCTCGTCGACTTCGTCGCAGCGCGCTCGGCTCCGCACCTCGGCCGCGCGGTCGCGCCCGAGGAGGTCCTGATCACCAGCGGCTCGCAGCAGGCGATGGACCTGCTCGCCCGCGTGCTCGTGGATCCCGGTGACACGGTCGCCGTGGAGGCGCCCACCTACCCGGGCGCGCTCGCCACCTTTCGCAACGCCGGCGCCCGATTCCTCGCGGTGCCGTGCGACGAGCACGGGATGGTGGTCGAGGAGCTCGACCGCCTGCTCGGCGCCTGCCGCCGCGAGACCGGACGGCTGCCGAAGCTGATCTACTCGATCGTCAACTTCTCCAACCCCTCGGGAGCGTGCCTCGCCGCCGCCCGCCGCACGGCGCTGGCGGCGGTGGCGCGCGCCCGCGGCGTGCCGGTGCTCGAGGACGACCCCTACGGCGAGCTGCGCTTCCGCGGCGAGGCGATCCCGTCGCTGTTCGCGCTGGCCGGCGGCGACGGCATCGTCTACGCCTCCTCGTTCTCCAAGATCCTCGCGCCGGGGGTGCGGGTGGCGTGGGTGGTCGGCGACCGCGACGTGGTGCGCCGCATGGTGATCGCCAAGCAGGGGATGGACCTGTGCACCTCGGTGGTGGCGCAGGCCCTGGTGGCGGAGTACGCCGAGCGCGGCTTCCTCGAGTCGCACCTCGTCAAGATCCGCGCGCACTACGCCGCCAAGGCCATGGCGATGGCGGCCGAGCTCCGCGCCGCCCTCGCCGGGACCGCAGCGCGCTGGGCCGACCCCGACGGCGGCTTCTTCTTCTGGCTGGACCTCGGGGAGGTCGACAGCACGGCGCTGTTCGCGCGGGCGGTCGAGGCCGGCGTCGCGTTCCTGCCCGGCAGCGCGTTCTTCCCCCAGCCCGACGAGACCGTCGGCGCCGCGGTCGACGGCCGGCGGTGGGCGCGCCTGTGCTTCACGTTCGCGCAACGCGACGAGATCGCCGAGGGGTGCCGCCGGCTCGCCGGGGCGCTCGCATCCGGGGCGCCGTAGCGGCCCCGCCGCCCGTCAGTGTGTCGACGCGACGTCGATCGGCGCCCGCGCCGCCGCTCGCAACGGCTCCGCGTCGCGCGTTGCCAGCGTCGCCGTCACCGCATAGCGGCCGTCGGGCAGCGGCTGTCCCTTCTCGTCGGCCAGCTTGAATGCGAACGGCAGCAGCAGGGGCCCGTCGCCGAAGTCCCACTCGACGTGCGTTCGGCAGTCGCAGCAGCCGCCGTCGTCGCCGCGCGCCGTCAGCACCACGTTGCCCGTCTCGTCGACGACGGCGATCGCCACGCTCTTGCAGCCGCCGAAAGCGAGGACAAGCGGCGCGTCACCGCGCTTGTGCACGGCGAAGCTGCCGGCCACCACCGGGATCGCGCCCGGGCCGATCGGCGGCATCAGGTTGTAGACATAGAGCGGCCGGTCGAGCGAGAGCGTGGTGACGTAGCCAACGCGCGGCAGCGGTCCACCCTCGAGCTCCGCGCGCACCAGCTCGGAGGTGACCGCGCCGGCGATCGACAGCTCGTCGCGGCGGATCAGACCGACGCCCGGCGCAAACCACTCCGACGCGATCCCGGCGTCAGCACAGCTCGACGTCCAGTCCACGCGCACAACCCGCTCGAACTCCCCCGCCGGCACCGACACCTTCTCGCCGCGCGAGGCCAGCGTCAGCTTTGCTCCGGAGACGCAGTCCGGCAGCGGGCTGGCGAGCGGCGAGGGGGTGAGCTGGATCGACCAGGAGGTCCCCTCCGGAGCGCCGAGCAGGTACCAAAGGTGGTCGCGAAACCCGTCGCTACGCTCGGTGACGGTGCCGAACGGGTCTGAGCGCACCTGGTGCGGAACCCCGGCGAAGTACCCCGCGAGCGTGAAGTACGGGTGCATACGCGGCGACGTCACCCTGCCCGAAACGCTGACGGTCCACTCGCTCGTGCCGCCGACGCTCCGCCGCGCGTACGTCCAGGAGTTTCCGTCGCGCAGCGGGAACATCGTCTGCGCTCCCAGGCCCTGACGGATCTGACCCTGCGCAAGCGCGGCTCCGGGCGCGGACGCCGCGAGGACGGCTCCAACGAGCACGTTGCGTACAAACCGTGTTGCCGCCATGACACACCTCCACCGCCGGATGAGTGTACGTCTGCCGGTGCCCGCGCATCCAGTGACCTGCGGCACCGCCACGCATTCACCTACACGGTGGACTGGGGGTCGACGTCGACGATGCGGTGGACCGCGGCGGGGATGCGGACGGCCAGCGCTCTCGCGATCGCGGCGCGCAGCGGCGGCCGGGAAGGCGCCAGCAGCAGGATGTGCACCCGCCAGCGGCCGCGCAGGCGCGCGATCGGCGCCGGCGACGGCCCGACCACGCGCACCTCCCGGGGCGCCGCGGCCAGCGCCGCCGCGACCTCGGCCGCCGCACCGCACGCCGCGCCCTCGCGCGCCGCCTCGAAGCGGAGCAGCGCCAGGCGCGCCGCCGGCGGATAGCGGAACGCCTGGCGATACGTCAGCTCCACCTCGGCGAACCCCTTGACGTCGTGCGCGACCGCGGCGCGGATCGCGTGGTGGTCGGGGTTGTGGGTCTGGATGACGACGATCCCGGCCCGCCCCCCCCGCCCGGCGCGGCCGGCCACCTGCGTGAGCATCGCGAAGGTCCGCTCGGCGCCGCGGAAGTCAGGGTAGCCGAGGAGGTTGTCGGCGTTGATCACGGCCGTCAGGGTGACCCCCGGGAAGTGGTGCCCCTTGGAGACCATCTGGGTGCCGACGAGCACGTTGGTGCCGCCGGCGGCGAAGCGCTCGAGCGTCGCGACGAGCTGTGCCGGCGAGCGCACCGCGTCGCGGTCGAGGACGTCGACGCGCGCCGCCGGCAGCCGCGCGCGCACCAGCTCGGCGACCTTCTCGGTACCGGCGCCGACGTCCTCGAGCACCTCGCCGCCGCAGCGCGGACACGCGCGCGGCCGCGCGCGCCGCGCTCCGCAGTAGTGGCAGATCAGGCACCCTTCGCGCCGGTGCACGGTCATCGGGATCGAGCACTCGCCGCACGAGAGCTGGTGCCCGCACTCGCGGCACAGCAGCACCGGCGCCCAGCCGCGGCGGTTCACCAGCACGATCGCCTGCTCGCCCGCCGCAACGGTCTGCGCGAGCAGCGAGCTCAGACGGGCCGACAGGTAGCAGCGCCCGTGCTCGCCGGGCTCCGGCTCCTCGCCGCGGAGGTCGACCAGCTCGACCGCCGGGAGCTGCCCGCCGGCGACCCGCTCCGGCAGATCGAGCACCTCGAGGCGCCCCTGGCGCGCCAGCCACAGCGAGTCGAGCGAGGGCGTGGCGGACGCCAGCAGGACCGGTACCCGGAGCTTCTGGCCGAGCACCAGCGCGAGGTCGCGGGCGTTGTACCGCGGCTCCTCGTCCTGCTTGTACGACCCGTCCTGCTCCTCGTCCACGACCACCAGACCGAGCCGCTGCAGCGGCGCCCAGAGCGCCGACCGGGGACCGGCGACGACGTCGACTTCGCCGCGCCGCACCCGCTCCCAGGCAGCGAAGCGCTCCCCCTCGGCGAGCGCCGAGTGGAGCACCGCGACGCGGTCGCCGAAGCGCACCGAGAGCTGGCCCGCGAGCGCCGGCGTGAGGCCGATCTCGGGCACCAGCACGAGCGTCTGCAGCCCCGCGGCGGCGGCGGCGGCGGCCAGGCGCAGGTACACCTCGGTCTTGCCGGAGCCGGTGACCCCGAGCAGCAGGGCGGCGCGGAACTCGCCGCGGCCGAGCGAGCGCAGGACCGACTCCACCGCGTCGTGCTGGCGCCCGTTGAGCGCCGCCGGCGGCGGCGGCGCAGCGAGCTCCCAGCGCCGCGGCGCCGCCAGCCGCGGCTGCGCGAAGCGGCGGAGCACGCCCTTGCGGACCAGGTCGGCGACCACGCCGGAGGCACAGCCGCAGGCCGCGCACAGCTCCCCCACCAGCACTGGACGCCCGAGCTCCTCGAGCCAGGCCACCACGCGCGCCTGCGCCTGCGCTCGCCCGACCCGTGCGCGACGCTCCTCCGGCGCCAGCGCGGCGAGCGCCACCGCGGCCACCATCGCGCCGGCGCGGGTGCGCGGCGAGCGGTCCTCGACACACACCGCGCGGCGCGCCGCGAGGCTGGCGAGCACCGCCTGGAGCTCCGCCGCGCCCCACCCCTCTGCGCGCAGCCGCGCCACCGTCAGACGGCGAGCGGCGAGCAGGCGCTCGAGCAGCCGGCGCTCGGCGGCGGACGCCGCGGCCAGCGCCTCGCCCGCCTGCGGCCCCAGCGTCACCATCGGCGGCGGCAGGCGGAGGAGCTGCGCGGGCAGCGCCGCACGCACCACCGTGCCGATCGGGGCGGCGTAGTAGTCGGCGGCGAACCGCATCAGCTCGAGCAGGTGCGGCGGGAGCAGCGGCGCGGCGTCGAGCGCCTCGCGGACAGGCTGCAGGCGGTCCGCCGGGATCTCGGAAGACGCCGCCAGCTCGACCACGAACCCCACGCGCGCCGCGCCGCGCAGGCTCACGCGCACCCGCGCCCCGGGCACGACCAGCTCGGCGAGCGCCGCCGGGACCTCGTAGGTGAGCGCCTCGGGGATGGCGGCGGGAAGCGCGACGCTGGCGAACACCGCTGCAATGATACACTTCGACCCGTGACCGACCCGGACGATCTCGGGCGCTGGCGCGAGGTGCTCGCCAGGCTGCGGCGCGGCCCGGTCCCGCGCGGCGAGCGGTTCGAGGTGTGCCGGGAGGTGCTCGCGGCGGCGCCGGCGAGCGACGAGGGGCGCGCCGCGGCCCGCGTCCTGCTCGAAGGGGCCATGGCCGACGCTGCCACCTCGATCGCGGACGCCCAGGACGTGATGCAGGCGCTCAAGGCGCTCTCCCGCGGCCGCATCGACATCGCGGACCTCGTCAGCGGCGGCTGATGGCGCTGCTCCTCGCGCTGCTCCCGCCGACGCTCGCGTGGCTGGCTGGCAGCGCGTGGCCGCCGCCGCGCCGCATCGCCTCGCCGCTGTGGACGGCGGCGGCCGGCGCGCTGGCGGCGCCGGCGGTGCTGCGCTGGCGCGGCCGGCCGCCCGCCGAGCAGGCCGTAGGATGGGCCCTCGGCGTCGTCGCCTGGGGCGGCCTGCTGCTGCGTCACGACGGCGCCGTGTTCACCGCCTTCTCGCTGCTGGCCGCGTCATGGTGCCTGGCGGCGGCCGCGCGGCAGGTCGGTCAGGGGGCGGCGCCCGCCCGACCGGCGGCGCCTCCGCTGCGGCCGCCGTCGCCGCCAGCGGAAGCCCCGGGCGCCGACTCCGCCGACGCAAGCGAAGACCGCGGCCCGGCGACAGTCAGCATCGCGCTGCGCTGCCCGAGCTGCGGCGGCGACGTCTCGGTGCCGGCGCACCATCACATGGCCCGCTGCCCGTACTGCGCATCGACCCACCTCGTCGCACGCCGTGGCGGCACGCTCGTCGCCGTCGTCCCGGACGCCGTCACCGGCGAGGCGGCGCTGCGGCGCGCGGTAGCCTCGCACTACGGCCACCTGCGCTACCTCGCGCTCTACGACCGGCGCGTGCGCCCGCTCGTCGAGCGACACGAGCGCTCGTCCGGCACGGACGCGTCGGCGGTCGTCGACCTGGCGCTGCCCGCCGCCATCGACGCCGCCGAGGCCGCGGTCCGGGCGGCGGCCGACGCGCACGCCGCCGGCGTTGAGCGCGGCGTCGTCATCAGGCGGTGGGAACGCTTCCTGAGCCCGTACTGGCACCGCATGGGGACGCTCTACCAGGCTGCATTCGGCCGCGGCCCCGACGGCGAGAAGCGGATGGAGGTCGCGATCACGACGCTGGAGACCTCGCTGCCCGCGGCGAGCGCGCCGCTGCCCGAGATGGGCCGGCTCTCGTACCTGCGGGCGCTGCGGCCGCTCGCCGCCGCGCCCGAAGCGGCGCTGCCGGCGCTCCCGCCCGACCGGCCGGCGGCGGCGATCGAGGAGCGGATGCGGCAGCTCAGCGAGCGGCGCACCGGGCTGGCGCTCACGCCGCTGGCGCGGCGCGCGACGCTCGTTCCGGAGGTGGAGGCGCTCGTCTATCGGCCGTGGCACCGCGTCGAGGTCGAGGTCGACGGAACGGCCGCCGGGTTCCTCGTCGACGGGGCGGCGGCCCGCGTCGCCGGCGCGCCCCCCCCCGAGGTGGCGCCGGGACCGCCGCCTGCCGCCGCGCCCGAGACGCTCACGCTCATTGCGAGCCGCTGCCCCGAGTGCGGAGGCGACCTCGCCTTCGACCCCGATGCCGTGGCGCACCTCTGCCGGACCTGCTGGCGGCTCGTGGAGGTCGCCCGCGGCGGCCTGCGCGCGCTCCGCTACCGCAGCGAGCGCGTCCCTCCGGGGGCATGGGCGCTGCCGTTCTGGCGCTTCCCGCTGCGCGTGCGCACGGCGGGCGGCGCCGTCGTCACCGACCTCGCCCACCTGGCCGACGGCATCGACGGCGCGCTCGACCAGATCGCCGGCGCGCCGATGGGCGAGCAGCACTACTTCGTGCCCGCCTTCCGCACCCGGCTGGGGAAATCGGGCGTCGCGCTGCTGCGCAGGCTGTGGCCGCTGCTCCACGCCGGCGAGCACGAGGCGACCGGCGAGCGCTTCCTCCCCTCCGACCCTCCGCCCCGCGTCGTCGACGTGACGCTGCCCGCCGACGAGGCGCGGGTGCTCGCCGGCATCGTCCTCGCGCTCGCCTTCACCCGGCGCGATCTCGCGCGGGCGAGCGCTCGCGCGGCCCGCGAGGCGTTCCTCGACGCCACCGTCGAGGGCGCCCCGGACCTGTGGTTTCTCGCGGTCCCGGAGGCGCTCGTCGAGCCATACCGTCGGGCGTTCGGCCGTCCCCTTCCCGGCGCCGTCGCCGCGCTGGCGCGGCGCGCGGTCCGCGGCGGCCCGTGATGGCAGGATGACGGATTGCGCCCGACGCCACGGAATGGTAGCTTAACATCCATGAGTCAGCTCCATTCACGCGCCGAGGAGATCATCGCCACGACGCTCGATCTGATCGAGAACGGTGGCATCTCGCGGCTGACCACGGCGGCGCTCGCCCGCCGCCTCGGGTTCACCGAGGCGGCGCTGTACCGCTACTTCCCCGGCAAGGGAGCGATCCTCGCGGCGGCGCTGGCGCGGCTCGCCGACGAGGTGTTCCTGGCGATGCCCTCCGACCTGGCGCTGGCCGGCGATGCGGCGTCGGCTCCCCTCGCCGGCCGGCTCGGCGCGCACGTGCGCCGCTTCACAGCGCACCAGGGGATCCTCCTGGACCTCGTGCTCGCCGGGACCACCGACCGCGACCACGAGCTGCGGGAGGCCGGCCACGCGTTCCTCGAGGAGTACGGCTGCCGCATCGCCGCCTTCTTCGAGCGCGTCGCCGAGCTCGGGCGGCTCTCGCCCGACGAGCGCCCGCACGAGCTGGCGTCGCTGTGGGTGTGCCAGCTCCTCGGCGGGTTCGTGCGCTCCCGCCTGACGCTTTCCTCCTGGGACCCCGAGCAGCACGAAGGGTTCCGCGCCTTCGGCCTGCGCCTCGCCGCCGCGCGCGCCGCTCGCGCCTGACCCTCACGCCTTCGGCGAGCGCTCGACCCAGAGCTGGAGCAGGTGCAGCGTCGTCTCGACCGCCTTCGCCATCCACTCGAGCGACACCCACTCCTGCACCGAGTGGAAGCTCTGCCCTCCCGCCCAGATGTTGGGCGTGAGGATCCCCTGGAACGACAGCCGCGCGCCGTCCGTGCCGCCGCGGATGGCGCGCCGCACGGGATCGAGCCCGGCACGACGCACCGCCTCGAACGCGTACTCGAGTACGCGCGGGTCTTCGGCGATCTTCATCCCCATGTTGCGGTACGACTCCTTGATCTCGACGGCGATGCGGGCCTCCGGAAACAGGCGCTGCACGTCGGCGACCGCCAGTCGCAGCGTCGCCTCCCGGTCCTGCAGCTCCTCGACCGTGAAAGCCCGCACCAGCAGCTTGAGCTCGGCCGAGGTGACGTCGCCCTTGATGCCGTAGGGGTGCAGGTACGGCTGGCGGCCCTCGGTGGTCTCGGGCAGGCGGTCGACCGGCAGGCGGTCGACGATCGCCGCCGCGACGCGGACGGCGTTGACCAGCTTCCCCTTCGCGTAGCCGGGATGCACGTCGTGACCGCGCACGGTGACGACCGCCGAGTCGGCGCAGAAGGTCTCGTCCTCGATCTCGCCGAGGTCCGAGCCGTCGAGGGTGTACGCGTGCCGCGCGCCGAACCCCGCGACGTCGAAGTGCTCGGTGCCGCGCCCGACCTCCTCGTCGGTCGTGAACGCCACCTTCACCTCGCCGTGCGGCACCTCGGGGTGGCGCAGCAGCCAGTCGACCACGGTGACGATCTCCGCGACCCCGGCCTTGTCGTCGGCGCCGAGCAGCGTCGTGCCGTCGCTGGTGACCACCGTGTGACCCACCACTCTGGCGAGGTTCGGGTGCTCGGCGCTGCGCAGCGTCTTGTCGGGCGCCGCCTCGTAGGTGATGTCGCCGCCTTGGTACGGGCTGATCACGCGCGGCTTGACGCCGCCTCCCGGGGTCGCGAAGTAGGTGTCGACGTGCGCGATCAGGCCGATCGGCGGCACCGCGGCGCCGGCCGCGTCGCGCGGCAGGTTGGCGGGCAGCGTCGCCCACACGTACCCCCACTCGTCCATGCGCGCGTCGGCGAGACCGAGCTCGGCGAGCTCCCCGGCGAGCAGGCGCGAGAGGTCCTTCTGCTTCTCCGTCGACGGGCTCGTGGTGGAGTCCTCGTCGGACTGCGTGTCCACCTCCACGTAGCGCAGGAAGCGGGCGAGCAGGCGCTCGCGGTCGTCGGCGGACAGCGTGATCGTCGTCATCGGCACCCTCCGGCCGCCGGCAGGGCGGCGGCGGCAGTGTAGCCGACGGGCGGCGGCGCGGCCGTCCGCGCCGCCGGCGCCGCCCGCGGCGGGCGCCGCCGCCCGCAAGGTGCTACCCTCGCCTCTCGTGCGCAGCGGCGAGACGCAGCGGCCCGGCTTGACGCGACGCCGGCAGTTCGGGCACCATTCGCATGTGAATTTGGGCACGAGGGGGGAGTGATGTCACAGTATCTCCCGGTTCTTGTGGCGTTTGCGTTCGCGGGGTCGCTGGCGGTGTTCTTCGTCGTCGTGACCTCCCTGTTCCGCCGCGGGCGCCTCGACGAGGCGCGCCGGCGGGAGACGTACGAGAGCGGCATGCCGCTGCTCGACGCGTCGCGCAAGCGCGTCAGCATCAGGTTCTTCGTCGTGGCGATGGTGTTCATCGTGTTCGACATCGAGGTCGCGTTCCTGTTCCCCTGGGCGGTCGCGGCGCGCGGTCTGCTGGCGAAGGGCGACGCGACGGTGCTGCTCGACGGCCTGATCTTCCTCGTGCTGCTCGCCGTCGGCTACGCCTACCTGTGGCGCGAAGGGGCGTTCGACTGGTCGCGGCGGGAGACCGGGTGATGGCCACGCAGCCGATTCACGCCGCCGCCGCCGAGACCGTCCGCACCGTCTCCTTCGACGCCACGCTCGAGGCGAAGATCGCGGAGCTGCTCACGCACTACCCGACGAAACGCGCCGCGCTGCTGCCGGCGCTGTGGCTGTGCCAGGAGCGCTACGGGTGGATCTCCCCCGGTGTCGTCGAGGCGCTGGCGGCCCGGCTCGGCGAGCAGCCCGCATTCGTCGAAGGGGTGGTGACGTTCTACACCATGTACTGCACGCAGCCGCCTGCACGGTACGTGCTGCAGGCGTGCGAAACGTTGTCGTGCGCCGTGTGCGGCGGCAAGGAGCTCATCCACCACCTAGAGAAGAAGCTCGGGATCAAGTCGGGCGAGAAGACCGCGGACGGAGTGTTCCAGCTCGTGGGCGTGCAGTGCCTCGGCGCGTGCGGCTCGGCGCCGGTGATCCAGGTCAACGACGACTACTACGAGAACCTCACGATCGCCAAGCTCGACGCGCTGCTCGACGAGCTGCGGAGGAACGCCTGATGCCCACGCTCCCCCCTCCGCGTTCCGTCTTTCACCGTCGGCTGTCGGCTGTCGGCTGTCAGCTTTCTTCCGGGAGGACGTGAGCATGGAACCCGTACTGCTGCGCGCCCGCGGCACGGCCGACTCCCGCACGCTCGCCGCCTATCTGTCGGCCGGCGGCTACGGCGCGCTGAAGAAGGCGCTGGCGATGACGCCGGACGCCGTGACGCAGGAGGTGATCGCCTCCGAGCTGCGCGGCCGCGGCGGCGCCGGCTTCCCGACCGGCCGCAAGTGGACGTTCGTCCCCAAGGACCACCCCGGACCGCGCTACCTGGTGTGCAACGCGGACGAGTCCGAGCCCGGCACGTTCAAGGACCGCGAGCTGATCGAGCACGACCCGCACATGGTGCTCGAGGGGATCGCGATCGCCGCCTACGCGATCAGGGCGAACACCGCCTACATCTACATCCGCGGCGAATTCGTGCGCTGGGCGCGCATCCTCGAGGAGGCAATCGCCGAGGCGCGCGCCGGGGGTTACCTGGGGAAGAACGCGCTCGGCTCCGGGTACGACGTCGACATCTGGGTGCACCGCGGCGCCGGCGCCTACATCTGCGGCGAGGAGACGGCGCTGATCGAGTCGCTCGAGGGCAAGCGCGGCTTCCCGCGCCTCAAGCCGCCGTTTCCGGCGGTGGTCGGGGTTTTCGGCAAGCCGACGGTGGTGAACAACGTCGAGACGCTCGCCTGCGTGCCGCACATCATCGAGCGCGGCGCCGCGTGGTTCGCGTCGATCGGCCGGCCGCGCAACACCGGACCGAAGCTGTACTGTGTCTCCGGGCACGTCGCGAAGCCCGGCGTCTACGAGCTGCCGATCGGCGTCACCTTCAGGGAGATCATCGACACGGCGTGCGGCGGGATGCGCGCCGGGAGCACGCTCAAGGCGTTCTTCCCCGGCGGCTCGTCGGCGCCGATCATGACGGCGGCCGACGTCGACGTGCGCGCCGACTTCGACGCCTGCGCCGAGGCCGGCACGATGCTCGGGTCGGGCGGCGTGATCGTCCTCGACGAGTCGGTCGACATCGTCGAGGCGGCCGCCAACCTCGCGCACTTCTACGCGCACGAGTCGTGTGGCCAGTGCACGCCGTGCCGCGAGGGCTCGGACTGGGCGATGGACATCCTCGACCGGCTGGTCGCCGGCCACGGCCGCCCCGGCGATCCCGAGACGCTGCTGCGCATCTGCCGCTTCGCCTCGGCGGGGATGACGATCTGCCCGCTCGGCGATGCGTTCTCCCTGCCGATCGCGAGCATGGTCAACAAGTTCCGCGCCGAGTTCGACCGCCGGATCGCCTCGTCCTCGCCGCTGCCCCAGAAGAAGCTCCCCGTGCTGCCCTGGGCCGGACCGCGACCCGGCTTCGGAGAGTAGGAGGAAGAAGGGCTCATGCCGAAGCTCACCATCGACGGCCGCCCGGTCGAGGTCCCGGCCGGCGCCAACCTCATCGAGGCGGCGCGCCGCGTCGGCGTCGACGTGCCGTATTTCTGCTACCACCCGTACCTCTCGATCGTCGGGCAGTGCCGCATCTGCATGGTCGAGGTGGAGGGCCAGCCGCGGCTCGCGATCGCGTGCGCCACGCCCGCCGCCGACGGCATGGTGGTGCGGTCGGCGACCTCGGAGCGCGTCCGCGAGGCGCGCAACGCCGTGATGGAGTTCCTGCTCGCCAACCACCCGCTCGACTGCCCCGTGTGCGATCAGGCTGGCGAGTGCCTGCTGCAGGACCACTCGTTCGACGAGGGCGTCGACCTCACCCACATGGTCGAGACGCGGCGCACGTTCCCGGGCTTCGAGCGCCGGCTGATCGGGCCGCACGTGATCCAGAACCAGAACCGCTGCATCCACTGCTCGCGGTGCATCCGCGTCACCCGGGAGATCTCCGAAACGTCGGCGCTGACGTACAAGTCGCGCGGCAACCACGCGTACATCGATACCTTCGACGGCCGCGCGTTCGACGACCCGTTCTCCGCCTGCGCCGCCGACGTCTGCCCGGTCGGCGCGCTGACCGTGCGCGAGTTCCGCTTCCGCAAGCGCGCCTGGAAGCTCCGCTCGACGCCGTCGGTGTGCCCGGGGTGCTCGATCGGCTGCACTGTCTGGATCGATCACCACGAGCGCACCGTGTACCGCTTCACGCCCCGCGAGAACCCCGAGATCAACGCCACCTGGCTGTGCGACTACGGCCGCTTCCTCGCCGAGTCGCTCAACGACCAGGCGCAGGAGTACCCGCAGCACCGCGTCGGCGGACAGCTCCGGCGGGTGACCTGGGGCGAGGCGATCCGGGCGCTCGCGCTCGACCTCGGCGCGGCCCGCACGCTGCGCATCGTCGCCTCGGCCGCGATGTCGAACGAGGAGCTCTATCTCGCGCGCGAGCTGTTCGCCCGCCACCTGCGCGGCGAGGTCGTGGTCCCGGTTCACCGCGGCGAGCCGCGGCGGATGAAGAACGGGGCGGGGGTCTGGCACACCGCCTCCGACAGCCACCCCAACAGCGAGGGGGCGCGGCGCCTCGGCCTGCGCACGGTGGACACCGAGGGTCTGTCGCGGTTCCTCTACGGCGCCGCGGACGCGACGATCCTTCTCGACCCCGAGGCGCACCCCTTCCTCGCCTCCGAGGAGGCGCTGCAGCTCCTGCGCGTCGGACCCACGATCGCCTTCGCCCGCCGCGAGCACCCGGTGATGGGGGCCGCGGCGTGGCTCCTGCCCGTCGCGTCGCTCGCCTGCAACGAGGGCACCTTCACCTCGTCGACCGGCGCGGTGCAGCGCTTCGCGGCGGCGCTGGCGCCGCGCGGCGAGGCCCGCCTGCTGTGGGCCGCGCTGGCGCTGCTCGCGCGCGAAACCGGCGCGACGGCGCTCGACTTCCGCGGCGTCGAGGAGATCTTCGCCGCTATGGCGGCCGGCGAGGCGGCGTTCGCGGGCGCCCGCTGGGAGAGCTCACGCGGCATGGGAGAGGAGTCGTTCCGGGAGCGCCAGCATGTGGGCTGAGCTTGCAGTCGCCGCGTTCAAGGTCGTCCTCGCCGCCACCATCGTCCTCACCTCGGTGCCGATCATGGTGTGGGTGGAGCGGCGGGGCGCCGCCATGATCCAGGACCGCCTCGGCCCCAACCGCGTCGGCCCCCTCGGGCTCCTGCAACCGGTGATCGACGTGGTCAAGCTGCTGTTCAAGGAGCACGTGACGCCGGCGTCGGTGCACCGCGGCCTGTACGTGCTCGCACCGATCCTGTCGCTGTTCATCGCGATGGTGACGTTCATCGTCATCCCGTTCGGCGCGGGCGGGGACGTGACGCTTCTCGGCGTGCCGCTCGGCGGCTTCACGCCGGCCGCCGGCCTCGACGTCGGCGTGCTGTTCCTGCTCGCGATCGGCTCGCTCGGTGTGTACGGGATCGTGCTCGCCGGGTGGTCCTCCAACAACAAGTACTCGCTGCTCGGCGGCCTGCGCTCCTCGGCACAGCTCATCTCGTACGAGCTGGCGATGACCGTGTCGGTACTCGGCGTGCTGCTCGCCACCGGATCACTGCGCCTCGACGACGTCGTCGCGCACCAGCAGCAGACGGTGTGGAACATCGTTCCGCAGGCGGTCGGCTTCCTGACCTTCATCATCGCCGCCTTCGCCGAGACCAACCGGCTGCCGTTCGACCTCGCCGAGGCCGAGACCGAGCTGGTCGCCGGCTACCACGTCGAGTACTCCTCGATGAAGTTCGCCGCGTTCTTCATGGCCGAGTACATGAACATGTTCACCGCCTCGGCGCTGGCGGTGACGCTGTTCCTCGGAGGCTGGAGTCTGCCGGGCGTCCACCTCGCCGGGTGGCTCGGCCTCGCCGTCTCGATGGCGGTCTTCCTCGCCAAGGTCGGCTTCTTCCTTTTCTTGTTCGTCTGGGTGCGCTGGTCGCTGCCGCGCTTCCGCTACGACCAGCTCATGGGCCTGGGATGGAAGGGCCTGCTGCCGCTGGCCACGCTCAACCTGGTGTGGGTCGGCGTCGCGATGAGCCAGGGGTGGCTGTGATGAAGCCGGGTCGAGCGACGAGTGTCACGCGGCGGGCGTTCAAGACCAACCGCAGGCGGCCCGGTGCTCCGTGCCAGCTTCTTCTCTCGACCCTCAACGCTCGCCGCTCGACCTCTTCACGGAGGGGGTGCTGATGGAGACCTTCGTGTTCCTCGCGACCGCCGCCGTCGCGATCGCATCCGCGCTCGTCGCGGTGTCGCACCGCGATCCCGTGATCAACGTGCTGTCGCTCGTGGTGACGATGTTCTGCATCGCCGTCAACTACGCCCTGCTCGGGGCGTCGTTCCTGGCGGCGGCGCAGATCCTGGTCTACGCCGGCGCCATCCTCGTGCTGTTCCTGTTCGTGGTGATGCTGCTGAACGCACCGGCGGAACGCGAGGCGCAGGAGCCGCGGCCGTTCCAGCGCGCCGCCGGGGCGCTCACCGCCGTCGCGCTCGCGCTCGGCGCCGTCGTGCTGCTGCTCGCCTCGGGCGGCGCCGCCGCTGCTGCGCCGGTGGCGGCGACGGGGGTCGAGATCGGCCGCCTGCTGGTGGGACCCCACCTGTTCGCGTTCGAGCTGGTCTCTGTGCTGCTCCTCGCGGCGCTCGTAGGCGCGCTCGTGCTCGTCAAGAGGAAGCACTGATCATGCCCATCCCGACCAATTACTTCGTGATCCTCGCCGGGCTGCTGTTCGCGATCGGCGCCGGCGGCGTGCTGCTGCGGCGCAGCGGCATCTCGATCCTGCTCGGCATCGAGCTGATGCTCAACGCCGTCAACCTCACGCTGGTGGCGTTCGCGCGCCAGCACGGCCACCTCGAGGGGCAGGTGTTCGTGTTCTTCGTGATGGCCGTCGCGGCAGCCGAGGTCGCGGTGGGGCTGGCGCTGCTGGTCGCCATCTTCCGCAGGCAGCAGTCGATCGACGTCGACCGGCTGAACGTGATGCGCTGGTAGGAGCGAGTGATGCTGAAAGAGCTCTGGCTGGTCCCCGTCCTGCCGCTCGCGGGCGCCCTCGCGCTGCTCGCCGGCGCGCGGCGCTACTCCCACCGTGCCACGTCGGCAATCGGCGTCGGCTCGATCGGCGCCACGCTGCTGCTCGCGCTCGGCATCCTCGGCCAATACGCCGGGATGCACGGCGCCACCCACGTGCAGACGCTGTTCGGCTGGATCGCCGCCGGCGACATCTCGATCGACTTCGCGCTGCGGTTGGACCCGCTGTCGGCGGTCATGCTGTTTTT
>CAZQLL010000038.1:0-35214 GCA_964594125.1 uncultured Thermoanaerobaculia bacterium
GGCAGCGGCCCGGTTCCGTACGGTGTCTGCCTACTCAATTCCGAAAGGGCTGGACCTGGTACCGTCAGTATCCAGAATGTCGCTCTGCCCGGCACCGCTGCGGCACCCGGCTCGGCCCAGACGGTCGGCGACCGTAAGACCGGCACCGTGCAACATGGTGGCTCCCCCGGGCGTCACGAACCACGAACCTCGCTCGACGACTCCCGTCACGGCAGCGGCACAGTGACGGCGCCGGCGCTCAAGGTCAGCTCGCGGCGGTACGGCGTCGAGCCCGCGAGGACCTGCAACGAGTAGGTGCCCGGCGCGAGCGCACCCAGGCGGAGCATTCCGTCGGCGCCGAAGCGCAGGCGCGGCGAGAGCACCGGCAGCAGCGGCGCGACGTCCAGCCCCAGCGGCGTGAGCACGCGCAGCGCGCCGAGGTGCACGCTCGGGCAGTCCGCCAGCGCACAGCGGAGGCTCACCTCGACGCCGGGCTCCAGCACGCGCTCGAAGCGCGCGTGCGCCTCGGCGTCGACGCGCAGCTCGCCGGAAGCCCCCGCGCCGCCGAAGGCGTCGCTCCAGGCGAGCACGTAGACGCCGGCCGCAAGGTCCCTGAACTCGCGCCGACCCGACGAGTCGGTGGGGAGCGCCGCCACCATGCGGCCGGTGCGGTCGAGCAGCGTGAGCGAGACGAACGCCGCCGGGCGGCCGCCCGCGCGGAGCAGGCGCACGGCGAGCGCGCCGCTTGTGCCCGGCGTCAGCGCCAGCGTCACCTGATTGGGCCGGTCGCCCGCCACGGCGACGCCGTCGAGCGTCGCCGTGCAGTACCCGTCCGCCCGGCCGGACAGGCCGTACGCCCCCGGCTGCAGGTCGGCGAAGCGGAACGAACCGTCGGCATCGGCCTGCATCTGGCGCAGCGGCTCGCCCGCGCTGGAGAGCAGGGTGACCGCGGCGGCCGCGATCGGCACGGCCCGATCGTCGACCACCGCACCGGAAAGCGTGGCGCCGTCGAGGTCGATCACCACGGTGGCTTCCGCCTGGTCGGGCACCACGAGCTCGCGCTCCCAGGCGCCGCCGTCAGGTGACAGGTAGCGGGCGCGCACCGCGCCAACCGAGGCGTCGTCCACTGCAAAGCGGCCGTCCGCGCCGACCTCTGCCGCGATCGAGGTCTCGGGAAAGCCGGCGTTCACGCCGGTCGGTTGCGTGCCGGGACCGAACGCGAGCACCACCTTGCCGCGCTTCGACGACGGGTCGAGCGCGTCGGTGAGGCGGAGGGTGCCGCCGGCGACCGGCGCGCCGGAGCGCATCACGACGCCCAGCAGGCGCACGCCGGGAGCGACGAGGTCGACCTCCTGCTCGCGCGCCGCGGCGCCGATCTCGACCTGCTCGGCCAGCAGCACCCGGCCACGCACAACGCGCACGAGGTAGACGCCGGGCGCCAGGCGCAGCGCGAAGCGGCCGTCCGCATCGGTGGTCGCTTCGGCGAGCGGGCTCAGCGCCCCGGCCTCGGCGTCGAAGCAGCGGACGCTTGCGGCCGCCACCGGTGAGCCGGCGCGCGTCGTCACGGCGCCGGTCACCGCGACGCCCGGACCGAGCGGCAGCGCGCCGAGCTGCTCGATCATGTCCTCGGCGAGGTCGAGCTCGCGCCAGGCGGTGCCGACGCCGGCGGCGGAGGCGCGCAGGAGGTAGCCGCCCTCGGCGGCGCCGGCGACCTCGAAGCGACCCTCGGCGTCGCTGACGGCGCGCAGCGCGCGGTGGTACATCACCTCCTCGATCACGCCGATGCCCTGCGGCACCAGCTCGACCAGCGCGCCGCGCACCGGGGTGCCGTCCCGCTCGTCCACCGTGGTGCCCGCGGCGCCAGCGCCGGTGTGGAGGCGCAGGGTGCCGAGCTCGAGGTGCTCGCCCGCGGAGACCGCCAGCCGCTCGGTCGGCTCGGGGCGGTGCCCCGGCGCATCGAAGCGCAGCGTGTAGGCGCCGGGCTCGTCGAGGTCGACCTTGAACGCTCCCTCGCGGAGGGTGAGCGTGACCTGGTCCTTCTGGGTGCGCCCCTCCTCGAAGCGCTCGAACCAGAGCGCCGCTCGCTCGACCGGGCGTCCGTCGCCGGCGAGCACGATGCCGCGTACGCCCTGGCCGCGGTCGAGCACCACGGCGATCTCGGCGTCGGCCGCGGTCACCCCGACCGAAGCCGTGCGGTAGCCGCCCGCCGCGATCGTGAGGGTCGCCGGCACCTGAGCGACCGCGAGCTCGAATCGGCCTTCGTGGTCGGACTCGGCGCGCGGCGGGTGGTCGGCCGCGCCGACCTCGACCGATGCGCCGGCGACGGGGGCCCCGCGGCGGTCTCGTACCGCACCGCGCACCTGCACTCCCGGCACCAGCGTCGCCCGCAGCGTCTCCCCGGCGCCCGGCGTGGCGACCCAGGGCAGGAAGCGCGGCACGTCGAGGCGCACGCTCACGCCTCCGACCTCCGGCAATCCGGTGATCGCCAGGCGCCCGTCCGCGTCGATCGTCCCCGCCCGCTCGAACTCGAGCGCGCGCCGCAGCTCGTCCACCTGGAGGCTCGCGGTCGCGCGCAGGCGCGCGTCGCGCTTCGCCTCGGCCGTGACGCCCTCCGGGCCCGCGATCACGCCCGAGACAGTGCGCCCAGCCGCGAGCACGAGCTCGCGCAGCGCGCCGGCGTCGCCGCGGGCGATCAGCGGTGCGAACGCTGCCGCATCCACCGCCGCCACCAGCGCCTGGCCGCTCGGGATGGAGCAGGCGACGCCACCCGTCGCGTCGCTGTGCACGTCGCACAGCGGCGCCACCAGCGCCAGCATGTCGCTCTCCCCCGCCGGCGCCAGCCACACGCGGACGCGCGCCGCAGCGACCGGCCGGCGCTGCTCGTCGACGAGGCGCATCGCCGGCGGCGGCGGCGTCGCCGGCGCGGCAGCGGCAGCCACCACGACAAGCGCAGCGACGATCACGGTCCACCTCCCTGCATCGCCTTCGTCGGCTTCGCGAGCGCCTTCGCCCACAGCACCTCGGCGCCGATCGCCGCCGCCTGTACCGCGTTGGGCGGGATGGCACGGAGCAGCAGGAGCTGTCCCTGCGGGTCCCACACCTCGACGCGGGGTAGCGGCACGAAGACGGCCTGCGCGCGAAACGCATCGGGCTCCAACGTCACCTCGGCCCCCGGCCAGGCGACGCCGGTCGCCGCGGCCGGCGAGGGGAACCCCTCGGGGACCACGATGACGGCCGCGATCTCGGGGTGGGCGACGACCAGCTCGGCGAGCGCCCGCAGCGCGGGAGCGTTGCACGCCTGACAGCCACCACCAGGCCAGTAGAGGACGTGCAGCGCCGCGTCGGCGGGAAACGCCTGCTCGATCACGCCTGCGGGCAGCGCTGGGAAGAGGCGCTCGCGAGGGTGGCGTTCCGCGGTAGGCGAGCACGCGAGCAGCACCATGCAGGCCACCGCAGCTCCGTGCTTGTTCATGCGCTCACCTCGCGCACACCGGTACCGGCGCGTCCACGGTGCCACCCGCGCCCGCCAGCGCCTCAGCAGGGAACAGCATCAGCCTGCCGGCCGTCATTCCGCCATCGCTGGTCCGTCCCGCAACCTCGAGCAGTGCCCAGCGCTTCGGTCCTGGCGCCAGGTGCACATCGAGAGCGCTGCTTGGCAGCAGCCACGCGCCGGTGACGAGCTCGGCCTCGGGGTCGTAGCGTGCAAGCAGCCAGCGCCTGGCTGGCGACCGGGTGTCGCGCAACACGACGAAGAGCGCACTCCCATCGCTGACGAGATGTGCGGCGCCGGTGGTCGCGGCGATCGCGATGAATCGCTCGGCTCCGTTCGCCATGCCCCGCGATGCCGGGAGCTCCGGTAGCCTGCCAAACTGCTTCGGCAATCCGCGCCTCAGGCGAGTGTCAGTGCCTGAGACCTCGAATACGCCATAGTCCTCGCCAAACGCGAGCTGGTACGCGCGACCTTTGCACGCCGCTGAGGTGCCGACACCGAGCACGAATGGCTGCTGCGCTCGATCCTCGTCTGCCAACGCTCTCAGAAGTTGGAAGCGCACAGCGGGTGACCAGGTGACCTTCAGCAACCCGACCTTCCACGGGCGGCCCGGTTCCTGCACGCTGCCGTAGCCGACGATCCCGTCGCCTGTGGGCACCCAGTGGAGGCTACCTCCCTTCGATCCGTCGCTGCCGGGCGCATCGCCGCTGAGGTCGTGCGACGCCACCGGGTTCAGCGACCTATCGAGCTCGATGAAATGATAGCCGCCATCCTGGAGCACAAAACCGGATTCGCCCCGGACGAGGAGGAGCGGCTGCGAGAACTCGAAAGGCCCGCTTCCAGGGTTGGCCCAATGCTTCGCGATCGTCCCTCCGGTCGTGTAGGTTCGCAACTCGCCCGAGGCAACGTCCAGCACCAGCAACTGCGTGTAATCCCAGTCCCACGAAACACCCGTGAACCGGCTCGGTGCCGGCTCAAGACCGACCCCGATACATGGAGATGCTGCAAGTGCTGCACCTGCCGCCAAGCAAACCGCGAATGCCAGCACCACCGTTCGCAACCTCATCATGCCCTCCCGAGTCCGGACCCGTGCGCGGCGAAATCAAACTACCGCATTTGTGTTACGACGCAGGAGCACCGGCGTCAACCGCAAACGGTGCAAGTGGAACAGTCGCGATACTGGTACTGGCAACTGCCGGGGTAGTCCCACCACGTGTGATCCTCGCACTGCCCACATGGCGGTTTCGCTTGGAGCGGTCTGATGGTGAATGGTGTGGCCACGGCAAACACCACGGCGAGAAGCAACACCAACAACGCAAATACCTTCCTTGTCATCGTTCCTCCATTTCTCCAATCCGCCGCGCACGGGTCCTTTCGCTGATCCTATGCGTGTTCCCACCCTTGAGCCTGTCAGAACTCTGCCGAGCGCGGAGTGGATTGACGTCATGGACCTCATCGTCGTCCTCACGCCGCGCCAAGCGTGACCGCTACTCGTATAGAGAGGGTTTCGACAAGAAGTGTTTACCCCCCCCGTCGGATCAACGCCCTGGACCACTCGGTCTCGGAGGATCATCGGACGCAGGACGTGCAATGGGCGCTTCGGTGCAGGGTCATCACATCGGTGCCGGGCAGCACCATCGCACCATTCTGCTGTGATAAAGGCCCTCCGTGGTGCGATGGCCTCTCGATTCGCTCGCACCTCGCCTGGTCGAGGCTGGACACAGCCTCCCGGGGTTCGGCAGCACGAGCGCCCCACCGCCGTCAAAGTGGGCCGTTGGTGCGATCAAGGCGCTGGCCCTCTCAAAGCTTGTGAAGAAACCCCTTCACACGCTCTGACCATCTCTTGGAGGGGCGGGCTGCTGCCCGCCCCTCGCCCGCGACGTTTGAGTCGCGGGCTTCACCCCACCCGCCGCCGCGCCCATGGCGCGGCGCCTGAGAGCTTGTGTTCTTTCACAAGGTCCAAGCATTGGTCGAGTGCGTTCCTGAGGCTCGCGCCGACCGTAGCGGGTGCCGACTCGCCGAGGGTGCCGGCGCGCGCAACGAGCTTGGCGCGATCGATCGTTGTGGCCTGACGGCAACGCATGTTCCTGATCGGAACTAGCGAATAGCCGACGATCGAACTAGCGTTCAGCCGACGCTCCAGCTTGTATTCAGCCGGCAGGCGGGGCTACCATCGGTCAAGGTCCGGACTGCTCCTGTCCTCCCGCGCTACCTCGCGCCCCGTGTCCGCGAGGCCCTCCGCGATACTCCGGCGGTGCTGATCCACGGCTCGCGGCAGAGCGGCATGACGACGCTCGCGCGTATCGTCGGCGAGCCCCGCGGCTACCGCTACATCTCCTTCGACGAAGAGGCCATACGGGCCTCGGCCGGCAGCGATCCGATCGGATTCGTCAGCACTCTTCCGGCCAGGACGATCCTTGACGAGGTGCAGCGCGTGCCCGAGCTGTTCACGTCGCTGAAAGGCGCGATCGACCAGCGCCGGACCGCAGGGCGCTTCATCCTGACCGGCTCGGCCAACGTGCTGCTCGTCCCCGCCCTTGCGGACTCGCTGGCCGGGCGCATGGCGATCCTGCGGCTTCACCCCCTTGCTCAGTGCGAGATCGAAGGCAGGCGGCCGCGTTTCATCGAGACGCTCTTTCGCGGCTCGTTCAGGCCTGGAGTCGCGGATCGCCTCGGCCCGGATCTCGCCGAGCGTATCGCGGCGGGAGGCTACCCCGCCGCGGTAGCGCGCCGTGCCCCCGCGCGGCGGCGCGCGTGGTATCGCGACTATGTGGAGACGCAACTGCAGCGCGATATCCGCGACCTGAGCCGCATCCGTTCGCTCGACACGCTGCCGAAGCTGCTCGCCCCTGCAGCCGCCCAGGCGTCGCGGCTCATAAACGTTGCGGACCTCGCATCACCGTTCGAGCTGGTACGGCAGACGATCCACGAGCACGTGACGCTACTCGAGCGCGTGTTTCTGCTCGAGCGGCTGCCCGCATGGCACACGAACCGTCTGATTCGGCTCGTCAAACGGCCCAGGCTGCACATCGGCGACACGGGTGTTGCCTGCGCGCTGCTCGGCATCGATGCGGCCCGGCTCGCCGCCGACCGGAAGTTGCTGGGCGCGTTGCTGGAGACGTTCGTGGTGCAGGAGTTGCGCCGTCAGGCGAGCTGGGTGCCGGGGCCCGTCGGCTTTTTCCACTTCCGGGACCGCGACGACTTCGAGGTGGATATCGTCCTCGAGCAGGGCGCACAGGCCATCGCGGGAGTCGAGGTCAAGGCCGCCGCAACGGTACACGCGGCCGACCTGCGGGGGATGCGGAAGCTGCGAGATGTCGCGGGGGGCCGTCTCGTCGCCGGTGTCGTCCTGTACGACGGGAGCGCCACCATCAGCTTCGGCGGTGGCCTGTTCGCCGTCCCCGTCCGAAAGCTCTGGGAGGCGCCTTGAAGGGCCCGTTGCCAACGGAGGTCTCGCACTGGGCGTTGGGGTGAACGACTCAGGCCCGCCGGCCCTCGGTTCCGCTACCGCCTGTCCTTGACCGCGGCGGCGGCCTCGCGGTCGAGCTCGCGCTTCTTGACCGTCTCGCGCTTGTCGTGCAGCTTCTTGCCGCGCGCGACCGCGAGCTCGACCTTGATCCAGTTGCCCTCGACGCCGATCGCCAGCGGCACCAGTGTCAGCCCCTTCTCGGTGACCTTGCCGATCAGCCGCCTCACCTCGCGCCGGTGGAGCAGCAGCTTGCGGCGGCGCAGCGGGTCGTGGTTGGCGTAGCCGGCGTTGTCGTACGGCGAGATGTGCACCGATACGAGGTACGGCTCGCCCGCCTCGAACGCGACGTGGCCGTCGCCGAGGTTGACGCGCCCCTCGCGCACCGACTTGACCTCGCTGCCGGTGAGGGCGATCCCGGCAACCACCTTTTCGAGGATCTCGTACTCGAAGCGGGCGCGGCGGTTGACGGCGAGCGGCTTCACGGCCCGACCGCCTCCTCGAGCACGCCGACGAGGTCGGGGTCGAACTGGCGGCCGGACTCGGCGCGGATCGTCTCCAGCGCCGCCTTGCGCCCGATCGGCCGGCGGTACGAGGCGGTCGAGGTGAGCACGTCGTACACCTCGGCGAGGTGGATGATGCGGCTGGGCAGCGGGATGGTGCCGCCGGCAAGCCTGTGCGGGTAGCCGGCGCCGTCCCAGCGCTCGTGATGGTGGCGGATGGCGCCGGCGAGGTCGCCGGGAAAGGCGATCGACTCGACGATGCGGGCGCCGATCACCGGGTGGCGCTGGTAGAGGCGGCGCTCCATCTCTCCTGGGCGGTCGAGGCGGTAGGTGCGGGAGTAGTCGAGCTCGCGCATCCCGACGTCGTGGACGTACGCCGCGAGCGTCACGAGCTCCTCCTCGGCGTCGGGCAGGTGGAGGAGCGCCGCCATCCGCTGCGCCAGCTCGGATACCGCCTGCGAGTGCTGGCGCAGGTGCGGGAAGCTCTGCTCGCCGGGCTCGAGCAGCACGCGCACGGCGTTGCGGGCGGCGCGGCGGTAGGCGCGCACGCTCGCGGTCTGGGCGACGAACGCCGCCGCGGCAGAGAGCACCGTCTCGCCGGCAGGTGCGCCCGCGGGTGTCAGCGCCGAGGCGACGATCCAGGCCGGCGGCCCGGCGAGCAGCACCGCGGTGCGGATCTCCTCGCGGCTCCGCTCCTCGCCGCCCGCGTCCTCTTCGGCCCATCCCCAGCGGGCGAGCGGCGGGACGCGCACCCCCAGCTCCTCGAGCGCGCGGATCTGGTGCGCGGCCAGCGCCTCGCGCTCGCTCGCCTCCAGCGGCAGACCGCGGAGCACCAGGGCGCGGGCGCTCGCGCCGTCGGTGACGGTGAGGGCGACCGCGCCGATCCCGGGCAACCGCCCGAGCGACCGCAGCAACGCCGCCGCCTCCTCGACGACGGCGCGGTGCAGCCCGCCCTGCGGCCCAGCCGCGGCGGCGCGCGGCGGCGCCTCGGGCACCACCTCGACGGGCTCGCTGCCCGTCTCGGCGGCGCCGTAGATCCCGAGCTCGCCGAGCATCGCCTCGAGGGCGGCGGCGATGGCGCGCGCCGCGCCGATGTCGTCGGCCGTGTAGGGAAGGCGGCGCGCCTTGTCGCGCGCGTCGACGAAACCGACCAGACGCTCGGCGACGGTCAGCGGGATGGTGAGCATGCGCGCGGTTCCGGCCGCCTCCAGCATGCGGCCGAGGGGCGGGTCGTCGTGCACGTCGTTGAGGTACGCGGGCACGGTGCGGTGGCGCCGCACCCAGTCGTAGAGCGGGTCGCCGGGGCGGATGGCCACGGCGAGCGCCTCGCGCTTGCCGAACCCATAGGAGCACGCGAGCTCGAAGCCGTCCTCATTGCCGGCGAGGTAGAGCGCGGCGCGGGTGGCGCCGAGGTCCTCGATGCAGCGGTAGAGGATCTCCATGGCCCGCCGTTCGAACTCGGGGTCCCAGCCTGGCAGCACGTCGCGTTCCTCGCGCCGAGTCTACCACCCGCCGGGACGCCGCCCGGCTGCCGCGGGCGCGGCGGTGTGGCAGGGCAGCCACAGCCGATGGCGCGGCAGCCACGGCCCGGGGTGACGGCCGTCACTCTTCGGCGGCTCGTACCTGGCACGTGCCTCGCAAAGAGGGGATGCGGGAGGGCGCCGCATGGCCTGGCAGAGGACGATCCGCCGGACGGTACGCACGGAGGGGATCGGGATCCACCGCGGGGAGCACACCACTCTGGAGCTCCGCCCGGCGCCCGCCGGAACCGGTATCGTCTTCGTGCGCAAGGACCTGGGAGTCTCGATCCCGGCCCGCGCCGAGAACACCCGCGACCTCGCCTACGCCACGACGCTGGCCGTCCGCGGCGCCGAGGTCGGCACCGTCGAGCACCTCATGGCGGCCCTCGCCGGCATGGGGATCACCAACGTCTTCATCGAGCTCGACGGCGCAGAGGTCCCGATCCTCGACGGGTCGGCGCTGCCGTTCGTGCAGATGGTGCAGCGGGCCGGCGTCGAGGAGCAGCGCGCGAGCCTCCCCGAGGTCCGCATTACCGAGGCGGTACGCGTCGGCGACGGCGAGCGCTGGGTCGAGCTCCACCCCGCCGGAGAGCTGCTCGTCGACTACGCGGTGCGCTACGACTCGCCGGCGGTCGGGGAGCAGCGCTTCCGCGCGCCGATCACCCCGGAGCGCTTCGCCGCGGCGGTCGCGCCCGCGCGCACCTTCGGATTCCTCAACGAGGTGGCGGCGCTGCGCAGCCGAGGCCTGGCCCGTGGCGGCACCCTGGACAACTGCGTGGTGGTGGACGGCGACCGCGTTCTCTCCGGCACTCTGCGCTTCCGCGACGAGTTCGTGCGCCACAAGGTGCTCGACCTCCTGGGCGACCTGGCGCTGCTCGAGTACCCGCTGCGCGCCCGCGTGGTCGCGCGCAAGGCCGGCCATGCGCTGCACGTCAAAGTCGTACAGGAGCTGCTTGCGCACCCCGAGGCGTGGGAGCTCGTCGAGCCCGATCGCGTGGCGCCGTTCACCGTCCACCCCTACGCCGGCGAGCAGCAGACGCAGGTCGCTCTGGCCGGCTGACAGGAGGCACGAGGCACGAGGCGCGAGTCACTCATCACCTCCCAACCCCTGTGCGTGCGAGCGAACTCCTCGGCGCCCTGGTGACCGACTCGAGCCTCGCGGCTCGCGGCTCGTGCCTGCCGCAGGTGTGGTAACGTAGCCACACCATGGTGCTCGGCGCGCTTCTGCTGGCTGCAGCAGCGGTTCCGCAGCTCGAGATCGCCCTGACGGCGTCGCCGGCGCGCCTGAACGTCCAGCTCGCGGTGCAGGGCGAGCTGCCGGAAGCTTGGACGCAGGCGCTCGGGGCGGGCGCCCCGGTGAGCATCACTTATCGCCTCAAGCTGTTCCGCAACCGCCGCTTCCTCTGGGACCAGCGGCTCGGCAGCCACGAGCTGACGGTGAAGGCGCAGCGCGACGCCCTCACCGGGTCGTTCTCGCTGGTCGCCGAGCTCGACGGCGAGATCCTCGCCTCGGGGCAGGCCGAGTCGCTCGACCTCGCGGTGCACTGGGTGACCCATCCCCCGACCGCCGACCTGGTGGTGCCGCTGCGGCACGAGCCGCTGTGGATTGTGGCGCGCTGCGAGTTCCTGACGAGGTACAAGCTGCTCGTGTTTCCGGCCACCGTGGGTACCGAGTGGGTGACGCGGGCGGTGCCGGAGTCGCCATGACGTCGTGGCGCCGCACCTGGCTGCGGTGGCGGCGGCAGAACCGCTTTCTCATCGGCCTCTACCTCGGCCTGCTGGCGCTCGTCGGCATCGCCTACACGCTGTTCGCGACGATGCGCGGCCTGCCTCCCGAGGAGCTGACCAACCGGCTCCTGACCTTCCTCCTGTGGTGGTTCGACCTCACGCTCATCGCAGTGCTGCTGTTCGTGCTCGTGCGCAACCTGGTGAAGCTGGCGTTCGAGCGCCATCTCGGGCTGCTCGGCGCCCGCTTCCGCACCAAGCTGCTGCTCTCGTACCTCGTGCTCATCGTCGTCCCGACCGGTCTGCTGTTCATCCTCGGCGTCGGCCTGCTGTCGCACGCCGCCGCCTCGTGGTTCTCGGCGCCGGTGGACGGCATGGCGCGCTCCGGTGCCGCGATCGCCGAGGCGGTGCGCGCCGAGAGCGAGGCGCGCGTGCGGCGCGCCGCCGCGGTCGCCGCGCGCGAGCTCGCCGGCGTCGAGGGCGAGCGGGCGCGCAGCCGCGAGCTCACGCGCCTGCACGCGCTCCTGGGCGCCGACGTGGCCGGGTGGTACCGGGAAGGAGCGCCGGTGCTCGAGCTCGTCGACCCGCGCGAGCGGTCGCTGCTGCGGCTGCCGCCGCTCTCCGCGGCGGTGCTGGAGCGTGCCGGCGTGCAGCGCGAGCGCTTCGGCGGCACCCTCGTGGTGCGCGCGTGGGCCCCGGTCGGCGACGGAACGATGGTGATGATGGGCGAGGCGCTCCCGGCGGAGGTGGCGCAGGAGCAGGGCCGGCTCGCAGCCGCCGCCGCCGCCTACGAGCGGCTCAAGCTCGAGCGCCCGACGATCACCGCGACCACCGTCCTGGGGTTCGGGGCGCTCGCCCTGGTGGTGGTGTTCGCCGCTATGTGGATCGGCCTCTACCTGTCGCGCCGCTTCACCGAGCCGCTGCTCGCGCTGGTGGCGACCACCCAGCGGGTGGCGGGCGGCGATGAGCTCGTCGAGGTGCCGATCCCCGCCGAGGACGAGGTCGGGCTGCTGGTGAGCTCGTTCAACGCGATGGTGCGCCGCCTGCGCGAACGCGACGAGCAGCTCTCGGCCACCGTGCGCCGCCTCGACGCGGTGCTCGGCGCGGTGCGCACCGGGGTGCTGACGCTGGACGCCGGGCGCACCAGGGTGCTCGCGAACCCGGCCGCGGCGGCGCTGCTCGGGATGCCGGGCCTGGCCGGCGAAGGAGCGCCGTTGGAGGCGCTCGCGGCCGCCGGCTTCGGCAAGCTCGTCGAGACGATCGGCGGCGCCGCCGCGGTGACTCGCGGATCGATCACGCTGTACCCGGGCGGTGTCGCGCGGATGGTCGAGGTGGCGGTGGTTCCGCTCGGCGTTCCCGAGCGCCCCGAGGGGTGGGTCGTCGTCCTCGAGGATCTGACGCAGCTCCTGCGCGCGCAGCGGCTCGCCGCATGGAGCGAGGCGGCGCGCCGGATCGCCCACCAGATCAAGAACCCGCTCACGCCGATCCGGCTCGCTGCCGAGCGCATGGCGCGCCACGTCGAGCGCGGCTCGGGCGAGGTCGCGACGGTGGTGCCGCAGGGGTGCCGTGCGATCGTCGAGCACGTGCAGGCGATGCAGGAGATGGTCGACGCGTTCGCGCGCTACGCCAAGCTGCCGCCGATGGCGCGCCGGCCGGTGGCGATCTCGGAGGTCGTGCGCCAGGTCGTGGCGCTGTACGACGGGGTGCGCCGCGACGTGGCCGTGCGCCTCGAGGACGGCGCCGCCGGCGTAGAGCTGATGCTCGACCCGGAGCAGTTCCGCCAGGTGCTCACCAACCTGATCGACAACGCCGTCGAGGCGTCGCCGCCGGGCTCCGAGGTGGCCGCCACCCTGAACTGGGACGGCGAGCAGCTCGAGCTGGTGATCTCGGATGCCGGCTCGGGGCTCACGGTGGACGACCCCGAGCTGCTGTTCCAGCCGTTCTTCTCCACCAAGGGGCGGGGCTCCGGCGTCGGGCTGGCGATCGTGCAGCGCATCGTCACCGACCACGGCGGCACGGTGCGGCTCGAGCCCAACCGGCCGAGCGGCGTGCGCGCGGTCGTCCGCATTCCGGGAGCGACCGCATGAGCCACGCCAGCATCCTGGTCGTCGACGACGAGCGGGGGATCCGCGAGCAGCTCGACGGCATCCTCCGCGACGAGGGGTTCGCGGTCACCACCGTGGCGAGCGGCGAGGAGGCGCTCGCCGCCCTCTCGCGCGACCTCTACGACCTGGTGCTGCTCGACATCCTGCTGCCGGGAATCGACGGCCTCGAGGTGCTGCAGCAGATGCGCGCCGCCGGCCACCGCACCCCGGTGGTGGTCGTCTCAGGCCACGCGGGCGCCGAGCTGGCGGTGCGCGCAGTCCGCCTCGGCGCCGCGGACTTCATGGAGAAACCGCTGGCGCTCGAGCGCGTGCTGGTGACCGTGCGCAACACGCTGGCAGCGGCGCGCCTCGAGCTGCGTCTCGCCGCCGAGCACGAGGAGGAGCCGACGCTCTCCGGGATCTCGCCGGCGGTCTCGGAGCTGCGGCGGCAGATCCTGCTCGCCGCCCCGACCGACTCGCGGGTGCTCATCACCGGCCCGAACGGCTCCGGCAAGGAGGTGGTGGCCACCCTGCTGCACCGCAACTCGCGGCGAGCCGCCGGCCCGTTCGTGGCGCTCAACTGCGCCGCGATCCCGGCCGAGCTGATCGAGAGCGAGCTGTTCGGCCACCTCAAGGGCGCCTTCACCGGCGCCGTCGAGGCCAAGCGCGGCAGGTTCGAGCTCGCCGACGGCGGCACGCTGTTCCTCGACGAGATCGGCGACATGAGCCTGCTCACCCAGGCCAAGGTGCTGCGGGTGCTGCAGGAGTCGCGCTTCACACGCCTCGGCGGTCCCCAGGAGGTTCGCGTCGACGTGCGCGTGATCGCGGCGACCAACAAGGACCTCGAGCAGGAGATCGCCGCCGGCCGCTTCCGCCGGGACCTCTTCTTCCGCCTCAACGTGATCCCCATCGCCGTGCCACCGCTGGCGCAGCGGCGGGAGGACATCCCGCTGCTTGTGGAGGAGTTCCTGCGGCAGTACTCCCGCCGCGCCGGCCTGCCGCCGAAGCGGGTGTCCGCGGATGCGATGCGGGTGCTGCAGGCGCACGACTGGCCCGGCAACGTGCGCGAGATCCGCAACCTCGTCGAGCGCCTCATGATCATGATCCCCGAGGATGAGATCCAGCCGCAGCACCTGCAGGTGCGCGCCGCCGAGCCGCCGGCGGCGTGGGCCGGTGAGCTGACCACCCTAAAAGAGGCGCGGGAACGGTTCGAGCGGCACTACGTCGAGCACGTGCTTGCCGCGTGCGGCGGCAACATGTCGCACGCCGCCCGCATCCTCGGCCTCGAGCGCTCGCACTTCTACCGCAAGCTGCGCTCGCTCCGGCTGGCGCGAATTGACCGCTCTCCGGCTTCACGGTAGGATCGTCGCGATGTCGTACCCCGGCAGCTCAGACCTCGACCAGAAGGTCCAGCAGCGGATCCTCGCCGCGTTCGGCGAGTCCGTCCGTCTGTATCGCGAGGGGCACGGCGAGGAGTGCCGCACGATCCTGCGGTCCATCCTCGAGGTGGACCCCAAGTTCTCGCCGGCCCAGCGCCTCGAGGACGCCATCGTGCGGGGCGCGCAGGTCGACCTCGCACAGGTGCTGGGCGCCGTCACCGCCGCCGCGCCGTTGCAGGCCGACGAGACGATCGGCCGCGCGCGCGAGGCGATCGCGAAGCGCGACTTCCAGGGGGCGCTGGCGCTCGCCCAGTCGGTCCTGCGCGAGCTCCCGGGCCACCCGGAAGCGCGCGCGCTGGCGCTCGATGCGCAGGCGCGCATCCGCGCCGCCGCCGAGGTCGAGTCGCAGCTTTCTCGCGCCGAGGCGGCGCTCGCGGCCGGGATGCTGGCCGAGGCCACCGGCTTCGTGAAGATGGCGCTCGCGGCCGACTCCGCCCACCCGCGGCTGGCCGCGTTGCTGCAGCGCATCCAGGATGCGGCGCCGGAGGCGGCGCCGGAACCCGAGCCGGAGTTCGAGTTCGAGACGTTCCGGCCGGCCGACACGCCCGAGCTGCCGGCGGACCCCCAGCCGTCGCCGGTTGTGCCCGCTCCGCCGCCGCCACCCCTGCCGGCTGCGTCCGGGCCGGCACCGCCGGCCGCCGCGTCGCCGGCGGCGGAACGGCCCGCGGCGCCCCAGGCACGGCCGGCGCCCGGGCCGGCGCCGCTGTTCACCTTCGACGACGCTCCAGGCGACGTCCAGTTCGGCGCCGACGCGGCGGGCGGCGACGAGGCGGCGGACCGGATCGCGGCGCTGCTCGAGCAGGGACAGGAGGCGTTCGACCGGGACGACTACCAGGGCGCGATCGACGCCTGGTCGCGCATCTACCTCCTCGACGCGCACCACGCCGAAGCCGAGCGGCGGATCGAGCAGGCGCGCCGCCGCGGCGAGGAGCACCAGCGCCTCGCCGAGCACCGCTTCTACGAGGCGCGCGAGGCGTTCGAGGCGGGCCGCAGCAACGAAGCGCGCGGTCTGTTGCAGGAGGTGCTGCGGCTGGTGCCGCAGCACCTCGAGGCGCACGACCTGCTGGCCCGGCTCGACACCCCCGCCGCGCCGCCGCCGCCGCCGACCGAGGCGGCCGACGAGATCGACCTGTTCAAGGACGACTTCGTCCCGGCCAAGCTCGCCGCGCCGGCCGCCGCGGCGGCCGCGCCTCCGGCCCCGCTGGCGGTCCCCGCGGACGCGCCCGTGGTGCGGCCGTCCCGGCGCTCCGCGGCGCCGGCCCGCCGCCTGCCGGTGTCGGTGCCCCTGATTGCGGGCATCGGCGGCATGGTCGTGGTCCTCGTGCTGGTGGGCCTGGTGCTGCGCGGCACCGTGTTCTCCGGCAACGCGGCCGCCGTCGCGGCCGCACTCGCCGAGGCGGAGAAGCTGGCGGCGGCCGGCAAGCTGCAGGAGGCGGTGACGCTGCTGCAGGCGACGGAGGCGGAAGGCGAGGAGGCGAACCAGCTCAACCAAAAGGCGCTCGAGTACACGCGCCAGCTCCGCGCGAAGGCCAGGGCGCCGGTGTCGACCGCCGGCGACGCCCGCAAGGCGCTCGCCGAGGGGAGGCGGCTGAAGGCATTGCAGCTCGCGCGCGAGGGGCTCGCCAGGATCCCGGGCGACCCCGAGCTGGTGGCGTTGAGCGACGAGGTGCTCGCCTACTCGCCGGCGTTCGCGACGATCGCCGACGCCGTCGCCGGCAGGAAGTGGGACCTCGTGCGCGCGGCCGCGGCAGACGTGCTCGCGCGCCACTCCGGGGACGCCGAGGCCGAGCGGTTGTGGCGCGCGGCGACGTTCAACGCCGCGGTCACGGCGCTGCGCGCGTACCAGGTCGCGGCGGCGCACCGCCTGCTGCTGGAGCTGCAGGCGCGCGGCGACGACGTCGAGGTGCGCCGGCTGGTCGAGCTCGCGGGCTCCTACCTCTCGCGTCCGGTCGACCCGCGCTATCAGATCTTCGTCGGCACCATCGAGACGAGGCCCGTGGAATGAGCGGGCGATCCGGAGACCCACTCGACCGCCTCGACGTGCCGCTGGTCTGGGAGCGGACGCCCGCGGCAGCGCCGCAGCCCGCCGCGCCGCAGCCCGCCGAGCGCCTGCCGCGGCGGCGGCCGGAGGCCCCGGCGTGGGGGCGGATGCGGTTGTGGGTGGCGGCGCTCGCCGATCTCGGGGTGCTGCTCCTCGCTCTCGCCGCGGGTTGGGGCGTCGCCGCCGCGGCGGGCGCCACGCTGACGCCGGCGCAGCTCCTGCCGACGGCGGTGGCGGGAGCGCTGGCCGCCGCCCTGATCGGCGTGGGCTCGCTGTGGGGTTGGCGCGGCACGCCCGGCATGGTGCTGCTGCGGCTCCGCTTCGCCGATCCCCTGACGCTGCCGCAGGGGCAGCGCGTGTGGCTCGGTTGGGTGCTCGCGCTCGTGCTCCTCGGCGTTCCGCTGGTTGTCGGTGCGCGCGGCAGGACTGGTGCGGAGCTGCTTGCCGGCAGCGGGATGACGCTTAACTGAGGCCGCAGGTGGAGAGTCAGGCGGGACGCGTGGCCGCGGGCGGCACCGGCACCGGGGGCGACCGGGGCGCGATGCCCCGGCTGACCCTGTCGATCGTCATTCCGGCATACAACGAGGCAGGGCGGCTGCCCGCGACGCTGCGGCGGATCGCCGGCTTCCTCGCGGGCCGGCGCCACCTGTTGCCTGCCGAGGTGATCGTCGCCGACGACGGCTCGCGCGACGGCACGCCGGGCGTCGCCGCCGCGTTCGCGATGCCGACCGGCGTGGAGGTGCGGGTAGTGTCGCTGGCGGGCAACCGCGGCAAGGGCGCCGCGGTGCGCGCCGGCCTCGCCGCGAGCCGCGGCGCCAGGGTGCTGATCACCGACGCCGACCTGGCGACGCCGATCGAGGAGATCGAGACCCTGCTCGCGGTCCATGCGGGTGTCGCCGCAGGCTCGCGGGCGCTGCGCCGCGAGCTGATCGTGCGCCGCCAGCCGCTGGTGCGCGACCTGCTCGGCCGCTGCTACAACCGGTTCCTGCGCACCCTGCGCCTGACCGCGCTGCGCGACACCCAGTGCGGGTTCAAGCTGATCGAGGGCGATCTCGCGCGCGTGCTCGCCATGCAGCTCCGCCTCGACGGGTTCGCGTTCGACGTCGAGCTGCTCGCCCGCGCGGCGCGGGTAGGCCAGCGGGTGGTCGAGGTGCCGGTGCGCTGGTTCCACCAGGACGACTCCCGCGTGCGGCCGCTCCGCCACGGCCTCCTGATGCTGCGCGATGCGCTGCGGCTGCGCTGGTGGCTGTGGACGGGGAAGTGATGGACTGCTGCACGCCGGCGACGGGCGGCCCGATGTCGCTGGCGCTGCTGTTCGGCACCGGCGTGGCGATGAGCATCGGGCACTGCATCGGCATGTGCGGGCCGCTGGTGACGGCGTTCTCGCTGGCGCAGCGCGACGCCGGCAGCGGCCGCCTTGCGGTCGCGGCGCCGCTCGCCGTCTACCAGCTCGGCCGGGTCACGACCTACGCCGCGATCGGCGCGGCGATGGGCGTGGTCGGCGCCGCGGCCTCGCTCGCCGGCAGTCCGCAGACGATGATGGGCGTCGTCTCGGCGGCGGCCGGGGCGCTGATGCTGCTCGCCGGCGCCTCGCTCCTCGGGTGGCTGCCGCTGCAGCGCTGGCTCGAGGCGGCGCCTCTCGCCGGGCGCGCCTCGGCGGCGATGGGGCGCCTGCTGCGCGCGCGCGGCTGGTCGAGCCGGTTCCTGCTCGGGATCGCCAACGGCTTCCTCCCGTGCGGGCCGGTGGCCGCCGCCGCGATCGCGGCGGCGGCCGCCGGCACGCCGGCGAAGGGTGCGCTGGCGATGGCCGCGTTCGGCGCCGGTACCGTGCCGGCGCTCGTCGTGCTCGGGGTCGGCGCCGGGGCGCTCGGCGCCGCGGTCCGGGCGCGGTTGTACCGCCTCGGCGCCGTGCTCGTGCTCGCTCTCGGGGCGCAGCTCGTGCTGCGCGCGCTGCACGCCTTCGCCGTCATCGGCCCGGCGCGCCTTGGCGCCGTCGTGCTCTGGTAGGCGCAGACGTCAGGGACCGATGAAGCGCAGCTCGAGCGGCGTCTCGCGGCCGCTGGCGGTCTCCGTGACCGTCAACGAGACCGGGAACGGGTCGCGGTAGGCGTCGAGGTCGACGGTGACGAACACCGGCACGGTGGCGTCCCCCATCGCCGCGAGGGTGAGCTCGGGCTGGGCGATGACGACGTCGGTGCGCGGTGCGCCGGCAGCCGGCGCGGCGGCGCGCAGCGTGAACGCCCGCGCCTCCGGGCGCTTGTTCTCCACCCGCACGTTGAACAGGTTGCGGATCGTAAGCCCCTCGATGGTGTACGGCATGCCGCGCGTGCGCAGCGCCCGCACCTCGTACGGCGCGCGCGAGGCGACGCTGAACGTCGCGACCGCGAGGCCGATGGCGCCGAGCACGGCGTACAGCGCCACCCGCGGCCGCAGCAGCCGCCGGCGCGCCCCCTCGAAGCCGCGCTTGGAGTCGTAGCGGATCAGCCCCGGCGCCCGGCCGAGCCGCACCATCACATCGTCGCAGGCGTCGACGCAGTTGGCGCAGCCGACGCACTCCATCTGCAGCCCGTTGCGAATGTCGATCCCGGTCGGGCACACCACGACGCAGCGCCGGCAGTCGATGCAGTCGCCGCCCTCGTGGATCGCCTTGGAGCGCGGCTCGCCGCGCCTGACGTCGTAGCCGATGACGATGGTGTCGTCGTCGATCAGCGCCGACTGGAAGCGGCCGTACGGGCACACCACCAGGCACACCTGCTCGCGGAACCAGGCGAAGTCGAAGTACAGCAGGCCAGCCATCACCACCACCCACATGAAGGCGGTCCAGTGGGCGCCGGGTGCGCCGGCGACCCAGCGCAGGAGCTCCTCCACCGGCACGAAATAGGCGAGGAACGCGTGCGCCAGGAGCAGGCAGAGCACGACGTAGATCGCGTGCTTGGCGGCCTTGCGCGCGCTTCCTGCGAGCGTCGGCGGCGCCTGGTTGCGGCGGCTGCGCTCTTCGCGCGGGCCCTCGATCCAGCGCTCGATGCGACGGAACACCCCCTCGAGGAAAACCGTCTGCGGGCAGGCGAACCCGCACCATACACGCCCCCACAGCGAGGTCACGACGATCAGCGCGAAGCCGACGCCGGAGACGACGAAGAAGAGCAGCCAGAAGTCCTCGTTGGTGAATGTGCCGCCGAGCAGGAACGCCTGCCGCCGCGGGATGTCGAACAGCACCGCCGGGCGGCCGCTGATGTCCACCCACGGCAGCAGCACGTAGACGGCGATGAGCAGCGTGTAGACGGCGTGCTTGGCCCGCTGCCAGCGCCCGCGCACGTCCGCTGGGTGGAGGACGTTGCGCGAACCGTCGGGGTTGATCGTGAAAGGGGTCTCGAGGTCGGGCAGGCGCTGCCTGGCCCGCCGCGGCGGCGCCTCGCCGTTCCCCATCTATGTCCCCGTCCGGTCCGCCCCCGGAGCCGCCGGTGCTGCCGGCGAGGCCCCTTCTGGCTCCCCCTGCGGCGCCTTGCCGGGCCGATCGGTGTCCTTCAGCGTCAGGACGTACGCCACCACCTTCTGCACGCGCGCCGGCCCGAGCTGCCCGGCCCACGCCGCCATGCCCTTGTCGGTGACGCCGTTGGTCAGGGTCTTCCAGATGCTCATCGGGGTACCGCCGTGCAGCCAGTAGCGGTCGGTGAGGTTGGGACCGACGTTGCCTTCGCCGGCGGCGCCGTGGCAGACGACGCAGAACTGCTCGAAGATCGCGCGCCCCTCTTCGACCTGCGCGGGCACCGCCGCCATGAGCGCCAGCGTGGTGTCGGACAGCTCCTGCGTGGCCATCCTGGCAAGCTGCGCCTCGGCGGCGCTCGCCATCTCGACCTCGTAGATCTTCGTCGGCTGGCGGCCGACGGCGAACGTCTGGTAGTAGAGCCAGTACCCGACCGCGAACACGATCGAGGCGTACAGCATCCACATGATCCACCCGGGCGGCGGGTTGTCGAGCTCGCGGATGCCGTCGAACTCGTGGTCGGGCATCTGGTCGCGCGGTCCTGTCATGACCCGGCTCCCTTCTCGCCGGCGCCGGCCGCCGGACGCTCGCCGTCCTCGAAGGGCAGCCGCGCCGCACGCGCCATCCGGCGCTGCCAGTCGCGGTCGAGGAACGTGTGGAGCAGCACCGCGACGAACACGACGAAGAACACCACCATGGCGATCAGGTGCAGCCCGCCGAGGCCGGTCGAGGCGATGAACTCACCGAACATCAGCGGCGGCCCTCCGCCACGGTGGGCGGCGCGAACTGCGGTCCGCGGCCGAGCCGCTGCAGGTAGGCGATGAGTGCGATCATCCGCGTCTCGGGCGCGATGCGGACGTTCTCCCTGGCGAGGTCGGCCTGGATGCGGCGCGCCTGCTCGCGCGCCAGGTCGGGCGCTGCAGCGATCTCCGCGTTGCCGTAAGGGACGCCGAGCGTACGCATCACCTCGAGCTTCTTCGCCGTGCGCGAGAGGTCGAGGTGCGAGCTCTTCATCCAGGCGTATGACGGCATGTTCGACCCTGGCGACGTCGAGCGCGGGTCCATCAGGTGCTGGTAGTGCCACAGGTGCGGGTACTTGCCGCCGACGCGGTGGAGGTCCGGCCCGGTGCGCTTGGAGCCCCACTGGAACGGCCGGTCGTAGATGAACTCCTCGAGGCGCGAGTACTCGCCGTAGCGCAGCGTCTCGGCGCGGAACGGACGGATCATCTGCGAGTGGCAGTTGTAGCACCCCTCGGCGACGTAGATGTCGCGCCCCTCGAGCTCGAGCGGGGAGTACGGCTGCTGCGTCCATCTGGGAACCTCGGCCGCCGCCGGCAGCGCGGCGCCGGCCGCGGCCGGGGCGCCGGCGGGCTGCGCGGCTGGCGGCGCCGGCTGCACGGCCGCCAGCGGCACGCGGTGCCTGATGACGATCGACGGGATCAGCTCGACGAGCCCGCCGATCAGGATGGCAACGAGGACGAAGAGGGTGAACGCGAGCGGCGCGCGCTCGACCAGGCGGTGCCAGCTCCCGCGCCGTCGGCGCTGCACGTTCACCACCAGGATCGCCGCCACGGTGACGATCACGCCGGCCGTCAGGATGAGCGGTGAGACCACCGGGTTGGCGCGGCCCAGCAGGATCGCGAACAGCACCGCCGTCACCGCCAGCACGACCGGCGCGCCCTTGACCAGGCTCCACAGCGACGGCGCCGGGTCCGCCTTCGGCGCCGCCACCTCGACCCGCGCTTCGACGCTGCGGCCGGAGCGCACGGTGAGCCACAGGTTGCCCACCATGATCAGAAATCCGGCGAGGTAGGCGACGCCGCCGACCAGCCGCGCGATGTAGAGCATCTGCGTGTTGGCCAGGCCCTGGATGAAGTCGGGGTACTTGAGGAAGCCGTCGGCGTCGAGCGCTCGCCAGAACAAGCCCTGGTTCACGCCGGCGATCCACATCGCGACCATGTAGAGCAGGATGCCGAACGTGCCCATCCAGAAGTGCAGCTCGGCGGCGCGCAGCGAGCGCAGCTTCGTGTTCCACAGCTTCGGGACCAGCCAGTAGAACATCCCGGCGGCCATGAAGCCGTTCCACCCGAGCGCGCCGCCGTGCACGTGGCCGACGATCCAGTCGGTGTAGTGCCCGAGCGCGTTGACCGCCTTGAGCGACAGCAGCGGCCCCTCGAACGTCGACATGCCGTAGAAGGTGATGCCGGCGGCGAAGAACTTCAGCACCGGGTCGGTGCGCAGGCGGTCCCAGGCGCCGCGTAGCGTCATCAGGCCGTTGACCATGCCGCCCCACGACGGCGCCAGCAGCATCACCGAGAACACCGTACCGAGCGTCTGCGCCCAGTCGGGCAGCGAGGTGTTGAGGAGGTGGTGCGGGCCGGCCCATATGTAGACGAACACCAGCGCCCAGAAGTGCACCACCGAGAGGCGGTAGGAGTAGACCGGGCGGTCTGCGGCCTTGGGCACGAAGTAGTACATGATGCCGAGGATCGGCGTGGTGAGAAAGAAGCCGACCGCGTTGTGGCCGTACCACCACTGCACGAGGGCGTCCTGCACGCCGGCGTAGAGGCTGTACGAATGCAGCGGACCGGTCGGGATGTGGAGGTTGTTGACGATGTACAGCACCGGGATCGTGACGATCGTCGCGATGTAGAACCACAGCCCCACGTAGAGGTTCGGCTCGTTGCGGATGGCGAGAGTCGAGAAGAAGTTGGCGGCGAAGACCACCCACACGACGGCGACCAGCACGTCGATCGGCCAGATCAGCTCGGCGTACTCCTTGCTCTGCGACAGCCCGAGCGGCAGCGTCACCGCCGCCAGCACGATGATGAGCTGCCACCCCCAGAAGTTGAGGCGAGAGAGGAGGTTCGACGCCATTCGCGTCTTCAGCAGACGCTGCGTCGAGTAGTAGATTCCGGCGAACATCATGTTGCCGACGAAGGCGAAGATCGCGGCGTTGGTGTGCAGCGGCCGCAGACGGCCGAAGGAGGTCCATCGCAGGCCGAGGTTCGCCTGCCAGAACGGAAGCTGGGTGGCGATCAGCACGCCCACCAGCAGCGCCACGACGCCGAACGCCAGCGACGCGACGGTGAACGCCTTGACGACCCAGTCGTCGTACACGACCTGCTTGACCGTGATCTCTTGATGGTGCAGCTCGCTCACCGCTCCCCCCCGTGCACGTCTCCGTCCCCGTCGTCCGCCATCTTCCGGCGGCGTGTCGCGGGGCTCTCCTCGTCGTCCAGCGGGAGCAGCGACAGCCGGTCGCCGTGCTCGAAGTCGCCCGCTGCGACGCGCATGATAAACATGACGACGGCCGCCGTCACCAGCACCAGACTGACGAACACCAGCACGATCACGACATCCACGTCCGGTCCCTCCCGGACAGCCGGAGTATGGTGTGGCCGACCACCGTGAGCGAGCTGGCCGGCATCAGCACCGCCGCGAGCACCGGCGTCACGGCGCCGGCGAACGCAAGCGCCAGCGCGACGGCGTTGTACGCAACCGCGAACGCGATGTTCCCCCACACCACGCGGCGCAGGCGGCGCGCCGCGCCGAGCGCGCGCGCCACCGCGGCGATCCCGTCGCCGAGGTAGTAGACGTCGGCGCGCGCCGGCAGGTGCGGGCGGTCGACCGCCGGCGTCGCGGTGCAGTACGCCGCGCGGAAGCTCGGTGCGTCGTTGATCCCGTCGCCGACCATCAGCGTGTCGGCGCGGTCGAGCGCGCGAACCCGCGCGGCCTTCGCCTCCGGCGACAGCCCGCCCTCGACCCGCTCGTCCGCGAGGCCGACGCGGCGCGCCAGCGCGCGCACCCGCTCGGGGTGGTCGCCCGACAGCACCCGCACGTCGAGGCCGGCCGCCGTGAGGCGGGCGAGCTCCTCGGCGACGCCGGCGCGCAGCGCCTCGGCCATCGCCACGCGCGCCACCACCTCGTCGCCGCGCGCCAGCCAGATCTCGCCGGCCGGCTCGGGGCCGTCGGCGGCGCCGGCGGGGGACGCGAAGCCCGGCCGGCCGAGGCGCCACACGTCGCCGTCGACGCGCGCCTCCAGCCCGTCGCCGGGGTGCTCGGCGAGCGTCTCGGGCTCGACCGCTCCGACCGCCGGCAGCGCCGCGAGCGCGGCCGCGAGCGCGCGGCTCGCCGGGTGGTTCGAGCGCGCCGCCATCGCCGCCGCGGCGGCGCGCGCCGCCGCCGGCAGGCGGGCGAGGGCGGCGGCCGACTCAGGCGTCACCGCGAGCTCACCGCGCGTCAGCGTGCCGGTCTTGTCGAACAGCACCTGCCGCACCGCGAGCGCGCGGTCGAGGAAGCTCTGCCGGCGCACGAACACGCCGGCGCGGCGCAGGCCGACGTGCACCAGCTCCCGAGCGAGCGGGATCGCAAGGCCGATCGCGCACGGGCACGTCACCACCAGGACCGCCACCGTCACCGAGAGCGCGGCCTCGCCGCCGCGCGGCAGCCACGCCAGGAAGCCGGCGGCCGCCAGCGCCAGCACCGCCGCGACGTAGATCGTCCCGAGGCGGTGCCACCACGTCCCCGCCGGCCCGAGCGGCGCGTCGGCCGCCGGCGCGGCCGTCCCCAGCAGCTCGTGCAGGCGCGATGCCGCGAACCCCTCGACGGCGGCGACCCGCAGGCCGGCGGCGCCGGCGTTGAACGCGCCGGCCGGCACCGCCTCGCCGGCCGTCACGGGGCGCACCTCGGGCTCGCCGGTGATCCAGTCGAGCGCCACCGCGCCGCCGTCGCCGAGCGCCACCGCCGCCACCGGCACGAGGTCGCCCGGCACCACCAGCAGCTCGTCGCCGGCCTCGACCTCCGCCGCCGGCACCGCGGCGAGCGTGCGCTCGCGCACGCGCCGCACCGTCAGCCCAGCGATCCCCTCGGCCGCCAGCACCGCGGCGCGGTTGCGCTCGAGCACCCGCTCCTGCAGCAGGCGGCCGAGCAGCATCAGCGTCACGAAAACCGCCACGGTGTCGTAGAACGAGCGCTCGGCGCCGTGCGTCAGGTGGGCGTACACCGACCCCGCGAACGCGAGCGCGATGCCGAGGGCGATCGGCAGGTCGAGGTGGACGACGCCGAGTCGCAGCGAGGCGAACGCCGAGCGGAAGAATACCGAGCCGCCGGCCGCCACCGCGACCGCGGTGAGCGCCAGCGACAGCCACGAGAAAAGCGGGTACAGCGCTCCGTCCGCCGGCCCGAGCCCGGCGTACAGCGCGAACGAGAACAGCATCGCGTTGCCCGCCGCCGCCGCCGAGATCCCGAGCCGGAGCAGCAGCGCGCGCGACGGCCGCGGCCGCTCGCCGCGCGGCGGTCCGAAGCGGTAGCCGAAGCGCTCGACCTCCGCGAGGTACGACCTGACGTCGAAGCGCTCGCGGTCCGCGATCAGCTCGGCGCTGCCGGTCGCCGGGTTGATGCGCAGGCCGACGGCGCCGTCGCGCCGGCGGAACAGCTCGCCGAGCAGCCACACGCAGGCGGCACAGTGCACCCCCTGGACGTCCAGCGAGAGGCGGCAGGCGCCGCCCGCGCCGCTTCCCGCCGCGGCGAGCAGCGGGTCGAGCCACGCCATGCCGCCCGCGCGCAGCTCCGGCGGTGGCGAGCCCTGCTCGCCGCGCAGCGCGTAGTAGCGGTCGAGGCCGCCGTCGCTGAGAAGCGTGAACACGCGCGCGCAGCCGTCGCAGCAGAACGCGTCACCGGCCGCACGCCGCGACGCCGGTACGGGAAGCCCGCAGTGGCGGCACGTCGTCGCTCCCCGCGCGTCAACGCTCACGCCGCAAGGGTACCGGATCGCCTGTTGTCTGCCTGTGAGAATTGGCGGAGAGGGGGGGATTCGAACCCCCGGTCCCGGCGTAAACCAGGACAACTGCTTAGCAGGCAGCCCTGTTCGGCCACTCCAGCACCTCTCCGCGCCGGGACGCCGAGTCTAGCGCCGGTGTGCGCGCTCTGGCAAGCTCGGAGAACGGCGCTCGCCGGCGCGGCCGAGCGGCGGCGTCAGCGCCTGCGACGGCGTTTGATGCCCGACGCCGGCGCGGCGGTCGGGCGCGTTCCGGCGACGAGGCCGCGGCCGAACGCGGCGAGCTCCGCCATCGAGCCGGCGACGTGCAGGGTGCGGACGCCCGCGGCGGCGAGCGGCGGCAGCTCACGCCCGCCGACGACCAGGGTGACGCCGAGCGGCGCCAGCTCGTGCGCCAGCTCGACGACGCCCGTTGCCAGGCGCTCGGGCGTCGGGGCCGCCGAGACGGTGAGCCAGGCGAGCGCCGGCCGCAGGCGGCGCGCCGCTCCCGCGAGCGATGCGAGCGGCGTCTGCGGCCCGAGATTCACCGCGTCGAACCCCTCGGCCGCCAGCACCGTGGCGGCTCCCAGCGACGGCAGCGCGTAGGGGTCGCCCTCGGGCGCTCCACCGACCGCCACCGGGCCGTCCTCGTCCGCAGGGAACGCGAGCCGGAGCTGGATCAGCGCCTGCTTGCAGATGTCGGTCGCTCGGTGTTCGAGGAAGATGCCGGCGTCGTCATGCCGCCACAGCGCTCCGATCTCCTGCATCGCCGTGCGCAGCGGACCGTCGACGATCGCCGCCACGCTCCACCCGGACAGGTAGAGGGACTGCACGAGCCCGCGCGCCCGCGCTGCCGCTCCCTCCACGAGGTAACGCTGCAGGGTCTCCGCCTCGCGGCCGGGAGGCAGCGCCTCGGCTTCCAGCTCGGCGAGGTCGTTCAGGCCGAGGACTGCAGGCGCCGCGACCGGCGCCTGCGTCTCGCGGATGAAGCGGATCGCTTCCGGGCGGGGGATGCGGCGGTGCCCGCCGGCGGTGCGCGCCGCTCGGATGAGCCCGGCGTCGACCCAGCGCTTGACCGACGACTCGCTCACGCCGATGGCGACCGCCAGCTCCTTGGTCGTAAGAACGTCGCTCACCCCGACCTCCCTGAACGAATTGAACGTTGACGGCCGCTGCTGCGCCTCCACTGCAACGACGTCCATGATGTCATTTTCCCACAATTTCCAACAGTTTGCAACCCTGACAGGGTGGGCTTGACAGGCTGGTCGCGCTACCGCTAAGCTGACGTGTGTGATCGTTATGAACGATTTGTCAGTCAGAAGCCCTCTGGCAGATGCGACCGCCCCCATCCTTGTGACCGGCGCGACCGGCTACATCGGCGGCCGCCTGGTACCACGCCTGCTCGCCCGCGGGTACCGCGTGCGCTGCCTGGCGCGCAGCGCCGGAAAGCTGCGCGCGCGCCGCTGGGGGGCGGCCGCGGGGCTCGAGATCGTCGAGGGCGACGCCGGCTCGCCCGCCGCACTGGCCGCCGCGATGGCGGGGTGCTCCGCGGCGTACTACCTCGTCCACTCGATGGTCGTCGCCGGCGCCGCCTACGCGGAGCGCGACCGCGCGCTCGCGCTTGCCTTCGGCCGCGCCGCCGCCGCGGCTGGCGTCGGGCGGATCATCTATCTCGGCGGCCTCGGCGAGGAGGGCGCCGGGCTCTCGGAGCACCTCGCGTCGCGGCGCGAGGTCGAACGCGCACTGGCCGCCGGCGGCGTGCCGGTCACCACCCTGCGCGCCGCCATGATCATCGGCTCCGGCTCGGCGTCGTTCGAGATCCTCCGCTACCTTGTCGAGCGCCTGCCGGTGATGGTGACGCCGCGTTGGGTGGACACGATGTCGCAGCCGATCGCGGTGCGCGATGTCCTCGACTACCTCGTGCGCTGCCTCGACACCCCCGCCACCACCGGGCGCACGCTCGACGTCGGCGGCCGCGACGTCGTTACCTACCGTGAGCTGATGCAGATCATGGCCCGCCAGCTCGGGCTGCGCCGCCGCCTCATCGTGCCGCTGCCGGTGCTGACGCCGCGCCTGTCGTCGCTCTGGATCCACCTGGTGACGCCGCTCTCCGCCGCCATCGCGCGGCCGCTGGCGGAGGGTCTGCGCAACCCGGTGGTGTGCCGCGACGACGCCGCCGCGGTGCTGATGCCGGGGCCGCGCCTGGGGGTCGCGGAGGCGATCGCCGCTGCGGTCCGCAAGGTGTCCGAGCACGACGTCGAGACATCGTGGTCGGACGCCGGCCGCATCGCCGGCGACCCCGACTGGGCCGGCGGCGCCGTCTACACCGATCGGCGCACCGTCACGGTCGCCGCCCCGCCGGCAGCCGTGTTCGCCGCCGTGTGCCGCATCGGCGGCGGCCACGGGTGGTACGCCGCCGACCTCCTCTGGCGCCTGCGCGGCGCGATCGACCGCCTCGCCGGCGGCCCGGGCCTCCGCCGCGGCCGCCGCGACCCCGACGAGATCGCCTACGGCGACGCCCTCGACTTCTGGCGGGTGATCGGCGTCACGGCCGGCAGCGAGCTGCGCCTGCGGGCGGAGATGAAGCTGCCGGGAGAGGCCGAGCTGGACTTCACGCTGGCGCCGCGAGGCGGCGGGACGCTGCTGACGCAGACGGCGCGCTTCAAGCCGCGCGGGCTGCTCGGCGTGCTCTACTGGTGGAGCGTCAAGCCGCTGCATGCCATCGTATTCAACGGCATGCTCGCGGGCATCCGCCGCGCGGCCGAGCGCGGCGCGCCGCCGCCGCCTCAGGGTTGAGCCGCGGTGGGTGCCGGCCCGATGTCGCCGAGCGCGCGCAGCACCGCCGGCCCGGCGCGCAGCGCCTGCGGCGCGACCGCGGGCAGGCGCCGGAGCTGGGCGGGCGAGAGGACGGCGCGCAGCGCCTCGAGGCGGGCGAGGCCGGCGGCGCCGATCTCCGCCCAGGCGGCAGCGACCGCGGCGCGCGCCCGTGCGACGGCTGCCTCGTCGATGGTCTCGGCGGTGAGCGCGACCACCAGAGCCGCGTACGCCTGCGAGTAGGCGCGCGTAGCGGCGGCGCGCCGCTCGCGCTGTGAGAGCTCCATCGCCGCGATGGCGGCGGTCTGCTCGCCGGAGAGCCCGAGATCGGCGGCGACCTTTGGCTGCTGCCACCACTGGGCGCGCTGCCGCGGCGCCGCCGCCGGCTGCTGCGCCGCCGCCAGCGCGGCGCACAGGACGGCGCCGGCGGCGAGTGCTGACCGCGCCGGGGCGCCAGGCCGAATCGCGCTCGCTTTGCCGTTCATGGCCTGTATCCTACCATTCACCCTGACATGAGCGACCGCAGGCGCGTCGGCGCCGTTCTGCTGGGCACCGGGAGCGTGCTCCTCGCGCTGGCCGCCGGCGGTCTGCTGCTGCGCGGCGCCCGCAGCGGCGGCGCGACGCGGCTGCCCGGGGGCAGCATCCTGCTGGTCACCCTCGACACAACCCGGGCCGACCACCTCGGCTGCTACGGCGCCGCCGGCGGGATCACGCCGGCGATCGACGCGCTGGCGCGCCGCGGCGTGGTGCTCGCGCGGGCGCAGTCGGCGAGCCCCCTCACGCTGCCGGCGCACGCCTCGCTGCTCACCGGCCGCTATCCGTTTCGCCACGGCGTGCGCAACAACGGGATGTTCGCGCTGCCCGACGGCGCCGCGACGCTCGCCACGGCGCTCGCCGGCCGCGGCTACCGGACGGCGGCGTTCGTTTCCGCCTCGGTGCTGGCGCGCCGCTACGGCCTGGCGCGCGGGTTCGAGGTGTACGGCGACGACCTCTCGCTGGGCTCGCAGGCGCACCGGTCGATGGTGCCGTCGCGACGCGGCGAGGTGACGGCCGGCGAGGCGGTCGCCTGGCTCGAGGCGCTGCCGCCCGGCGCACGGTTCTTCTGCTGGGTGCACCTGTACGACCCGCACGCGCCGTACGACCCGCCCGAGCCGTTTCGCTCGCGGTTCCCCACCAGCGCGTACCGCGGCGAGATCGCCTACGCCGACGCGATGGTGGGCCGGCTCCTCGCCGCGCTCGACCGCCTCGGCGCCGCCGGCGCCACCGCCGTCGCGGTCGTCGGCGACCACGGCGAGGCGCTCGGCGAGCACGGCGAGCAGACACACGGGCTGCTGCTGCACCAGGCGACGCTGCAGGTTCCCTGGGTGATGGCATCGCCTGGGCTGCCGCAGGGGGTGGTCGTGAACGCGCCGGTGAGCGGCGTCGACCTGGCGCCGACGCTGCTCGACCTGGTCGGCGCGCCGCTCCCCGACCCGCCGCTCGACGGCCGCTCGCTGCTGCCGCTGCTCGCCGGCGGCGGCGAGGACCCGGCCGGGCGGGCGCTGTACGCCGAGACGCTGCTGCCGTGGTACCAGTACGGGTGGAGCCCGCTGCGCTCGGTGCTGCGCGGGCGCTGGACGCTCGTTGCAGGGGAGCGCGAGGAGCTGTTCGACCTGCGGCGCGACCCGCGCGAGCTGGCGGACCTCCACGAACGCGAGGTCGAGAACGCGCGCGCGCTGCGCGACGACCTCGTCGCGCTCTCCGGCGCCGACCCCGAGCCGGGGGCGCTGCCCGGGCTCGCGCTTTCGCGCTCCGAGACCGAGATGCTGCGCTCCCTCGGCTACCTCGGCTCGACGCAGGGGCGGCGCGCGCGGCCGGTCGACGCGCGCGATCTCATCCACGCGCACGTGCACCTCGAGCGCGCGCGCTCGCTGGCCGGCGCCGCGCGCTGGGAGGATGCGGAGCGCGAGCTCGACGCGATGCTCGCCGCCGACCCGGAGAACGTGGCGGCGCTCGCGCAGCGGGCGCAGGCGCGGCTGCGGCAGCGCCGCCGGGACGAGGCGCGCGCCGACCTCGAGCGCGTCCTCGAGCTCGACCCCGACGATGCCGCCGCCTACCGCGCGCTGGCGCAGGTCGAGCTCGCCGCCGGGGCGCCGGACAGGGCGCTGGCGCTCGCCCGCGCCGGCGCCGGCAGGCGCGGCGCGTTCGAGAGCCTGCGGGTCGTCGAGGCGAGCGCGCTGGCGGCGCTCGGGCGGCGGGACGAGGCGGTGGCGCTGCTGGATGCTCGCCTCGCGCAGCGCCCCGAGGACGCCGACCTGCTGGCCGCGCGCGCCTCGTTCCACGCCGTCGCCGGCGAGCGGACGACCGCGCGCGAGCTGCTGGAGCGGGCGGTCGCGGTTGACGCCCTCCACCTCGGCGCGCGTCTGGCGCTTGCCGAGGTCCTCGCGGAGGACGGCGACGCCGACGGCGCCGCCGCCGTGCTCACGGCACACCTGCGGATCGACCCGAGCAACCCGGACGTGCTGCTGCGCCTCGGCACGCTGCGCCTCGGCGAGCCGGAGCGCGCCCGCCCGTACCTCGAGGAGGCGGTCCGCCTGGAGCCCGGCAGCGCCGCCGCCCATGCCGCTCTCGGCGCCTGCTACATCAAACTCGGAGACCACGAGCGCGCGCTCGCGGCGCTCGAGCGCGCGCTCCAGCTCGCTCCCGGCGACCGCGAGGCGCGCAACAACCTCGGCATCGCGCTCACCCTGCGCGGCCGGCTGGCCGAGGCGGAGGGGACGCTGCGCGCCGTGCTCGCCGACGCCCCCGGCTACGCCCAGGCGCGCAACAACCTGGCGCTGTGCCTGCTCTACCAGGGCCGCCTCGGCGAGGCCGAGCGCGAGGCGCGCGCCGCGCTCGCCGCCGATCCCGCGCTGCGCGACGCTGCCCTCACCCTTGCCTCGGTGCTGGCCGCGCGCTCCGACTGGGCCGGCGCCGAGCAGGCGCTCGCCGCCCTGCGCCGCGCCGCGCCGGGCGACCTCGAGGTGGCGGCGCGCCTCGGCATCGTCCTGGTGGAGCGCGGGCGCTGCGCCGCGGCGCTGGCGCCGCTGCGCGAGGCCGAGGTGCATTACGGCGACGACCTTGAGGTGCTGCGCGCCCGCGCCCGCGCCGAGGCCGGGTGCGGCGACGCCGCCGCGGCGCGCCGCGCGTGGGAGCGCGCCGCGCGGCTCGCGCCGCCCGGCCCCGCGCGCGCCGAGGCGCTGGCGGCGCTCGGCCGGCCCGCCTTGTGACGTCGGGCACATTCTCCTAGCGCCTTTCGCATCAGTCTATTGACAAGGAACGACGGGAGCCGCGACAATGCCGCAAGCGGCAGGAGGGAGGGCGGGCATGCGACGACTGCTGGTGACGGCCTTGATTGCCGGCATTGGTGCGTCGACCGCCGCCCTCGCCGAGGTCGGCGCGCCCACCTCGTTCTCCGTCACCGTCAACCGCAGCGGCGGCACGGTCGGCGCCACCCTGCAGGTGGCGACCGCCGGCGCCGCGGCGCCCGCCGCCAGCGACGGCGTCATCATGAACTTCGCGGTCCTTCCGCCAGCCGGCCCCCCGCTCTCGAGCATGGCGACGGTGGTGCGCGGCGTGCCGACAACCAATTCGCAGTTCGCCGCCTCGTTCTCTCTCGCGGTGCCGAACGAGCAGCTCGGGTTCAAGTACCTGGCGGTCGCGCTGCCGGCCTCCGCCTACTACGTCACCAGCAGCGCGCCCACCGGCTTCTACGAGATCCTGTCGTTCGCCGCCAGCCTGCAGCCGAGCGTCGACGTCCTCATCGCGCCGACGCCGGTCGGTCCGACACCGATCCCGGGCACGCCGCAGCCGTGGCTGTGGGCCAAGGGCGCCCGCGAGGCGTCGCGCGGGATCCCCGCGCTGTCCGTGGCCGGTCTCCTCGCCCTCGGCGCCGCGCTGGCGCTCGCCGGCCTGCACCTGCTCCGCCGCACCTGACCCGCCGGCGCCCTCGTCGGCCCGGACTCCGCCCGCGCCCCCTGTCCCGGGGGCAGGCGGGCAAGGGCGCCCGCGCTCCGGGGTGAAACACGACAGGGCCGTTCGTGCTGAACGGTCAGGGCCCGATGTCGTAGCGGCCGGGGTGCATCTCCGGCGCCTCGACCACGCGCACGTGGATGCCGTGGCGCTCGCGCAGCTCGTCGAGGATCCCGTGCAGCTCGCCGAGCAGCAGCCGCGCCACCTCGGGGTGGGCGCGCACGCCGAGCTGGTTGGCCTCGCGCGCGGCGGCCTCGCGCAGCACCTCCCGGCGGATCTCCAGGGCCACCGTCTCCGGCGCCTTCACCCGGCCGAGCCCCTCGCAGGTGGGACAGCCTCGGGTGAGCGCCCGCTCGAGCGAGCGCTCGGTGCGCTTGCGGGTGAGCTGCACCAGGCCGAACGGCCCGACGTCGCCGACCAGCGTGCGCGCACGGTCGCGCGCGAGCTCCTGGCGCACCAGCTCGAGCAGGGCGGCGCGGTGCTCCTCGACCTCCATGTCGATGAAGTCGACCACGATGATGCCGCCGAGGTTGCGCAGCCGCAGTTGCCGCGCCACCTCGCGCGCCGCCTCCAGGTTGATGCGGTACACCGTCTCCTCGAGGTCGGCGCCGCCGACGTAGCGGCCGGTGTTGACGTCGATCGCCACCAGCGCCTCGGTCTGCTCGATCACCAGCGAACCGCCGGAGCGCAGCCAGACCTTCGGCTGCAGCGCCTGCTCGAGCTCCGACTCGAGGCCGAACGCCTCGAAGATGTCGAGCTGGCGGCGGTACAGCTTGACGCGCGGCGTCAGCTCCGGCTGCACGCGGTCGAGGAACTCGACGACACGCTGGTAGCCGTCGGCGTCGTCGATCCAGAACTCCGCGAGCTGCGGGCCGGTGAGGTCGCGGGCGGCGCGCAGCACGAGGTCGAGGTCGCGGTGCAGCAGGCAGGGCGCGCCGACCTCCTGCGAGCGCTTGCCGATGTGCCGCCACGTCGACTCAAGCCACACCAGGTCGGCGAGGAAATCGGCGCGGTCGCGCCCCTCGCCGGCGGTGCGCACGATGACGCCGCCGGAGTGCGGCGTCTCGGCGAGCAGCGCGCGCAGCCGCTCGCGCTCGACCGCGTCGGTGATGCGGCGCGAAATGCCGATGTGGCCGTTGCCGGGCAGCAGCACCAGGTAGCGCCCTGGGATCGTCACGTGCGAGGTGGCGCGCGGCCCCTTGCTCGAGCCGAGCTCGCGGGTGATCTGCACCAGGATCTCCTGCCCCTCGCGCAGCAGGTCCTGGATCGGCGCCGGCGCCGCCGGGAACTCGCCCGGCTCAACGCCCTCCTCCTCCAGCGTCTCGGCGACGTCGTCGACGTAGAGGAACGCGTCGCGCTCCAGCCCGATGTCGACGAACGCCGCCTGCATCCCGGGGAGCACGCGGGAGATCCGCCCCTTGTAGATGCTGCCGACGACCGACCGCTCCCACGAGCGCTCGAGGTACGACTCGACCAGCGTGCCGTCCTCGCGGACCGCCACCCTGGTCTCGAACGGCGTCACGTTCGCGTACACGGTCGTCGCCATCGACGGCATTGTACTGTGCATTTCCGCTCGGCCCAGCCGGTTTGGAGCCGCTGCCCGGGCGGAGGGGTGTTTCCGGGGCCGTCCTGCCGGCGAGGGCCGCGAAGGGTGCGATGGGCGTGCCCGGCAGGGCGGTGCTCGCGGTCGACATGACGCGTGATCCGCCTGCGCCAACGATAAAGAAGCTGTCATCCCGAGGGAGCCGCCGCGGCAGCGGCGGCGACAGAGGGATCCCGATTATCCTGGGAGCGCCCGGGCGACGGCACGGCCCGACCAACCTTCGATCATCACCGGTTGACGAGCCTCCGTGCGTGGCGCTGGCGGGCCGGAGCCCTGCTCCTCCTCACGCCTCGAGGGGTCGATGGCCTCTGTGCCTCGCCGCACCGCGCGGCGGTGGGGAGCGCGCTCCTGCGCGCGTTTGCGCGTGGCCGCCTGGCGTGTCGGTTGGCGAAGCGCACTCTGGCCCACGATACGCACTGCGTGCCTGTCCTCGTTTCTTGCGTTGGGCGGATTCGGGGTCGATACTGGCTGTGTGGGATGATCCCACGGAGGTGACCATGATCGCAGCGAGACTGGACGACAAGGGGCGGGTCAGCCTGCCCAAACAGGTGCGCGAGGAGCTTGGCCTCGAGCCTGGCGATACGCTGTTCATCGAGCGCGATGGCGACACGGTGCGACTGGCCAAGGCGCTCAACCCGTTCACACCGGCGGTGCGGGAGGCGATGGCCATCTACCACGCCGGCCGCAAGATCGCGCTCAAGAAGCTCGCCACCAAGCACGGCATCGCCGACCTCGGCGCGCTCGAGAACGCGATCGACGACGTGATCGACAGCGAGTTGGCCGACAAGGCGCTCGCCGAGCCCGGCGAGGACATTCCCTGGGAGCAGGTCAAGACCAAACTCGGGCTCTAAAGGCATCCCGATGGCCTACAAGATCACTGTCCGTCCGGGCGCCCTGCGGGACCTCCGGCACCTGCCCAAGGAGATGCAGGTTCGCATGCGGGCCGCGATCGATCGACTGGCCGAACAGCCGCGACCCGCCGGGTGTGTCAAGTTGATTGGCTACGCCGCTCAGTTCCGCGTGCGTGTCGGAGACTATCGTGTCATTTTCGAAATCGACGACAATTCGCGCTCCGTCCGCGTCGTCGCCATCGGCCACCGCCGCGAGGTCTTCCGGTAGCTCCGAGGACAGTCTGCCCCGGCGCGCTCGAGGTTGAGCGAGAGGATCGCTTCGAGGAGCTGCTCGTCGGTCATCGCGGGGTCCCAATCGTAGGCGGCGAAGACGGCGGCGTCGAGCGCCTCGTGGGCGTGCGCCAGCCACGCCGCAGCCCTTTCGGAATTGAGTAGGCAGACACCGTACGGAACCGGGCCGCTGCCGT
>CAZQLL010000039.1:0-34587 GCA_964594125.1 uncultured Thermoanaerobaculia bacterium
GCCTCGCGCACCGCGGCGCGCGCCAGCAGGTGCGAGGCCACCGGCAGCGTCGCCAGCAGGAAGCCGAGGATGAGCGCCAGCCGCCATGACCACGCCCACTGCCGCATCGCGGCGCCGGCGCCAAGGCAGACGCAGGCGAGCGCCAGGGTGCCCGCCTTGGTGGCCGCGTGCTGGCGCGAGAGGGTGTCGGGGAGCGTGACGACGCCCCAGGCGGCGATCGGCAGGAGGGCTGCGCCGGCGCCGAGCAGCGCGATCGCCAGCACGGTCACCGGCGGGGCTCCCGCGGGACGCGCTCGACCAGCCGCGCCCAGCCGATCGTGGCGACGAAGCCGACCAGCGCCAGCCCGATCGCCACGTCGAGGTATGCCGTGCGCCCGGTGAGCAGCGCCGCCGCCACGGCGAGCGCCACCGCGGCAGCGAGGTAGATGTCGAGGGCGACGATGCGGTCGGCGCGCGACGGCCCGGCGAGCACGCGGACGGTCGCGAGCGCGGCGGCGAGCAGCGCGCCGGCCACCAGGACGGTTGCGGCGGCGGCGATCACCGCGCCCCCGTGCCGCACAGCACCGCCAGCGGCCGCTCGAAGTCGCGGCGGATGCCGGCGGCCAGCGCCTCGGGGTCCGAGGCGTCGAGCACGTGCAGGAGCAGCTCGCGCCGCTCCAGGTCGACGTCGATGGTGGTGGTGCCGGGGGTCAGCGACACCAGGCAGCCGAGCAGCGCGGCGCCGCGCCGGCTCAACGGCGAGAAGCGCACGCGCAGGAGCGCCGCCGCCGGCTCGCCCGGAAGCGCGCCGGCGAGGATCACCCGCACGGTCTGCGCGCCGGAGAGCACGACGGCGCGCAGGAAGCGGAGAAGCAGCTCGGCGGCGGCGAGGGCTCGCACCGTCACCTCCCGCCCAGCGTCGCCGCCGCCGCCTGCGCGTAGGCGACCAGCGGCTGCGGGTCCACGCTGATCCACACCGTCAGCGCCGCGAGGCCGATCGTGGCGGCCCACGCCGGCGCCAGGCGAGCGCCCGCCGGGAGCCGCCAGGCGGAGTCGGGGTGCGGCTTCCAGAACGCCTCCATCCACACCTTGACCATCGAGTACAGGGTCAGCGCGCTGACCAACAGCGCGACCGCCGTCCAGGCGATGCGCCCCGCCGCGAGCGCCGCGCGCAGCACCAGCAGCTTGGCCCAGAAACCGGACAGCGGCGGGATCCCGACCAGCGACAGCGCCGGCACGAGGAACAGCAGCGCGAGCGCCGGCCGCGCCGCCCAGAGGCCGCCGATGCGGCGCAGGTCGTAGCTGCCGGCAAGGCGGGCGATGATCGCCGCGATGAGGAAGAGGTTCGCCTTCACGACGATGTGGTGCACCGTGTAGAAGAGCGTTGCGGCGTTGCCCTCGTCGCCGGCGAGCGCTACGCCGAGCAGGATGTAGCCGATCTGGCTGACGATGTGGAACGCCAGGATGCGCCGCATGTCCCAGTGGTAGGCGGCGCCGAGCACGCCGGCGACCATGGTCGCGGCGGCGAGCCAGCCGAGCGCGCCGAGCAGCGCCGGCGGCGCCGGCGTGAGCACGCCCCCGAGGGTGCGCAGCACCGCGTAAGCGCCGACCTTGGTGAGCAGGCCGGCGAACAGCGCGAGCACCGGCGCCGGCAGCGTGTGATAGCTCGCCGGCAGCCAGGCGAAGAGCGGGAACGCGCCGGCCTTGAGGAGGAACGCGAGCAGCAGCGCCGTCAGCACCACGGCGGTGAGCGCGGGCGGCGCCGCGGCCCACGCGCGCGGCAACGCCGCGAAGTTCAACTGCCCGGTCACGGCGTACACCGAAGCCACCGCGGCGAGCAGCAGCAGCGTCCCGAAGACATTGAGAACGAGATACTTGAACGCCGCCTCGAGGTGGTGGTCGCGGGCCCCGAGGGCGAGCAGGCCGAGCGCGCAGATGAGCATCACCTCGAACCACACGTAGAGGTTGAACAGGTCGGCGGTGGTGAACGCGCCGCCGACGCCGGCGAGCAGGCCGTGGAGCAGCGGCAGCAGCATCGGATGGCGCGGCTGCGTGTCGGCGTCGCTCTCCAGGAACAGCAGCGCCGCCGCACCGGTCAGCGCGGCAATCAACAGCAGCGCCGCGCCGGTGCGATCGGCCAGGAAGACGATGCCGTACGGCGATGCCCAGGCGCCGAACGCGGCCGTCGCCGGGCGGCCGTCGGCTGCCATCTCGACGAGCGCCGCGGCGCAGGCGACCAGCGTCACGACGCCGGCCCAGCTCGCCGCCCGCTGCACCCGCGGGCGGCGGGCGGCGAGCGCGGCGATCACCGCGGCGGCCAGCGGCACGAGGACCGGGGCTGCGACCAGCGCGGCGCTCACCGGAGGCCGCCCCGGGTCGCCGCCGTATCCATCCGGATGTCGGTGTCGGCGTCGGTCAGCGGCGGCTTGACCGGGTCGTCGGGCGCCGGCTCGGCGGCGCGCAGCGCCAGGACGTCGTCGCTGTCGACGGCGCGGATCAGGCGCAGCGCCAGCACGAGCGCGAAGCACACCAGGGCGAAGCCGATCACCACCGCGGTGAGCACGAGCGCCTGCGGCAGCGGGTTGGCGGCGCCGGCCGCCAGCGCCGTGCCGCCGCGCGGGACGATCGGGGGCTGCGGCGAGCCGAGACGGCCGGAGGCGAGCACCACGAGGTTCACGGCGCTGCCGAGCACGGCGAGGCCGAACACCACCCGCAGCGTGTCGCGGGAAAGCAGCAGGTAGGCGCCGGCGGCGACGGTCACCCACACGGCGAGCGCGACCGCCCACGTCATCGGCCGGCCTCGGCCGGGTCGTCGACCGCCAGCAGCGCGAGCGCGTACCCGGCGACCGCACCCCACACGCACAGGTACACGCCGAGGTCGAAAAGCATCACCGTCGATGCCTTCACCTCCCCGAAGCCGATCGGCACGGTGAACCAGATGCCGGTGAGGAAAGGACTGCCGGCGACCAGCGCCGGCAGCCCGGCGAGCGCCGCGACCGCCACACCGGCGGCGGCGAGGCGCACCGGCGAGCGCAGCGGCAGCCGCCGCGCCGCCGCGTCGCCGCCGCGCGCGACCGCCCACAGGACTGTCGCGGCGACCGCGACCAGCCCGCCGATGAAGCCGCCGCCCGGCTCGTTGTGGCCGCGCAGCAGCACCCACAGCGAGGCGGCGAGGATGACCGCGTACAGCGGCCCGGCGACGGCCTCCAGGATCACCGTTCGGGGGGGTGCGACGACACCCTCTCGGCGCACCGGTGCGAGCGCCCTGAGCAGCGGCAGCGCCGCGAGCAGGGACAGCATGACGACCGAGATCTCGCCCAACGTGTCGAGGGCGCGGAAGTCGACGAGGATCACGTTGACCACGTTGCGGCCGTGCGCCTGCGGTACGCTGCGCTCGGCGAAGAAGCTGGCGAGCCCCGGGTCGAGCGGGCCTGCGGCCGCGACCAGGAGCAGCAGCGTGACGGCGGTGGCGAGGGCGGCGGCGATCAGCAGCGCGAACGGGCGCACGCGCGGCTCGGCGACGGCGGCGGCGCGGCCGCGCGTCGCGAGGTCGAGCAGCACCGCGGCGACGACGATGACGAACACCGTCTCGACGACGAGCTGGGTGAACGCGACGTCGGGGGCGCCGGCGAACACGAACAGCAGCGCGCTGCCGTACCCGACCAGGCCGCTGGCGAGCAGCAGCGCCAGGCGGTCGCGCAGCAGCGCGGCGGCCGCCGCGCCGACGCAGATCAGCGCGCACGCGCCGGCCGCGCCGAGGCTCGGGGCGGCGGCCGGCGGCAGCGCCAAACCGCCGCGCCCGGCATGCAGGGCGGCGCCGATGGCGGCGGCGCCGGCCGCCGCCGCGAGGCCGGCGTAGACGGGCAGGCGCCCGCTCTGCAGCGCGCGCGTGCTCGCCGCCGCGGTTCGCGGCAGCCAGGCGAGCAGGCGCTCGTACTGCGACGCCATGCCGATCCGCCCGATGCGCCGGGCGGCGGCCTCGAGCGCGCGGTGCAGCGCGTCCCAGAACACGAACACCGTGGCGCCGATCGCCAGCGTCAGCAGCAGCGAGCCGAGCACCGTGCCGGGCTCGGGGGCGAACGGCACGGCGATCGGCGCGCCGCCGGGCGTCATCGCCGTCGAGGCGGCGGCGACCAGATCGCGGGCGACGAACGGGAAGAGCCCGAGCGCGATCCCGGCCGCCGCCAGCGCCAGCGGCGGCGCCACCAGCGCGGCGCCGCCCTCGTGCGCCTCCGGGGTCTCGTTGCCGCCGGGGTGGCGCCAGAACACGCGCACCGCCGCCACTCCGGCCACCGCGACAGCGATCGCGCCGAACACCGTGTTGGCGACCTTCGCGAACGGGAACACCCCGGCGGCGCTCTTCGCCGCGAGGACAGCGTCCTTGACGAGGTAGCCGAACGACAGCGGCATGCCGGCCATCGAGGCGCCGGCGAGCAGCGCGGCGGCGGCGGTCAACGGCATCGCGTGGCGCAGGTTGCCGAGGCGGTCGATCACCCGCGTGCCCGCGCCGTGGTCGATGTTGCCGGCGACGAAGAACAGCGGCGCCTTGTAGAGCGCGTGCGCGAGCAGCAGGGCGCCGGCCGCCACCGCGGCGCCGTCGCCGCGCATCCCGACCAGCGTGACGAGCGTTCCGAGGGTGGCCACCGTCGACCAGGCGAGGATGCGCTTGAGGTCGCGCTCGCGCAGCGCCAGCACCATCCCCCAGGCGGCGGTCAGCGAGCCGACGGCCTTGAGCGCCGCCTCCCACAGCGGCCACTCGCCGAAGCCGGGGTCGAGGCGGGCCAGCAGGTAGACGCCGAGCTTGACCATCGTCGCCGAGTGCAGGTACGCCGACACCGGGGTCGGCGCCGCCATCGCGTTGGGCAGCCAGAAGTGGAAGGGAAACTGGGCGCTCTTTGTGAACGCCCCGACGAGGATGAGCAGCAGGGCGGCGGTCAGGCGCGGCGTCGGCGCCGCCGATTGCAGCCGTACCACGACTTCGCTGATCGATGGCGTTCCCAGCTCCTTGGCGAGCACGATGAGGCCGGCGAGCAGTGCCATCCCGCCGCTCCCGGTCACCAGCAGCGCCTGCTGCGCCGACCGCCGGCTCTCCGGCCGCTCGTGGTCGAAGCCCACCAGCAGGAACGAGACGACGCTCGTCGCTTCCCAGAACAGGAACAGCACGAACACGTCGTCGGCGGTGACGCAGCCGATCATCGCCGCCATGAACACCGTCAGCAGCACGTACGCTCGCCGCTGCCGGGGGTGCCCGGCGAGGTAGCCGCCGGCGTAGACGAACACGGCCGTGCCGACGCCGGTGATCATCAGGAGCATCAGCGCCGACAGCCCGTCGGCGCGGAAGGCCAGGTCGATCCCGAGCGCCGGAACCCACGGCGCCCGCCACGCCAGCGGCCACTCGAGCGCGGCGATGGCCCACAGCACGGCCGCCAGCGCGGCCGCCGGCACCAGCACGAAGCCGGTGCGCTCCGGCGCGCCGAGGCTGCTGCCGGGGGAGAACGAACCGTCCGCCCTGCCCATCGCCGCCCGAGTGTAGGGGCGGCCCGGGATGTGTCAAGCGCGCCGCTGCCGCGCCGCGCCGCGGCTCTGCTATCGTCGGCGCGCATGGTCATGACGCCCGCCGCCCCCGGCCCCGGCTCGCTCGAACGGCTGCTCGAGCGCGCCCTGGCGGCGGCCGGCGAGGGAGTCGTGATCGCCGACGCGCGCCTTCCGGACATGCCGCTGATCTACGTCAACGACGCGTTCGTGGCGATCACCGGGTACCGGCGCGACGAGGTGCTCGGGCGCAACTGCCGCTTCCTCCAGGGGCCGGGCACCAGCCCGGCGGCGCTCGCCGAGCTGCGCGGCGCGATCGCGGCGCGGCGGCCCGTCGTGGTGGAGCTGCTCAACTACCGCCGCGACGGCTCGCCGTTCTGGAACCGCCTGTCGATCACGCCGGTGCACGACGACGCCGGCGAGGTGACCCACTTCATCGGCGTGCAGTCCGACGTGACCGCCCGCCGGCAGGCCGAGGAGCGCCTCGCGGCCGCCAACCGCAAGATCCATCGCGACCTCGAGGTCGCGGCGCGCATCCAGAAGAACCTGCTGCCCGACGCCTCCGTCACCGTGCCGGGCGTCGAGGCCGCGTGGGCGTTCCGCCCGTGCGACGAGCTCGCAGGCGACATGCTCAACTTCCTGCGACTCGACGACGACACGACGGCGCTGTTCGTCCTCGACGTCAGCGGCCACGGCGTACCGGCGGCGCTGCTGTCGTTCACGCTGGCGCACACGCTCGCCGCCGCCCCCGAGTCGTCGTGCCTGTTCGCGCGCTCGCCCCGGGGCTGGACGCCGGCGTCGCCGTCGGCGGTGGCGGCGGTGCTCAACCGGCGCTTCCAGCTCGACCCGGCGGTGCCGCAGTTCTTCACCCTCTTCTACGCGGTCGTCGACGTGCCGTCGGGGGGCGTGCGCTACGTCTCCGCCGGCCACCCGCTCGCGGCGGTGACGAGCCGCAGCGATGCGCCGCGCCTGCTGCCGGCGACCGGGCCGCCGATCGGCATCGCGGAGGGGGCGCTGTTCGCAGAGGGCAGGATCGAGCTGGCCGCGGGCGACCGCCTGATCGTCTTCACGGACGGGCTCTCCGAGGCGGTCACGCCGTCCGGCGAGGAGCTCGGGGTCGAAAGGGTCCTGGAGGCCGCCGCCGGCCTCGGCGAGCAGCCGCTGCGCGCCTGCGTGGAGGCGCTCGCCGACCTCGGCCTGCGCTGGGCCGGCGGTGCGCCGCACGACGACATCTCCGTCGCCGCCGTCGAGCTCGCCAGCGGCGGATCGCCGCGATCCGCCGGCCGCCGTCCGGCCGGGACGGCTTGACGGCCCCGTGACGCGCCCCTGGACCAGCGCCACCGCGGTTCGGCGGCGGTCCGGCGGAACGACAGCGATGCCGGCGCTCGAGGGGGTCAAGGCGCCGACTTCACGTCGGCGTCGAGAGGACGTTCGTCGTCGACCTCGAGAACGGCACGTACGACGCGACGGGCACGTTCGGCGCCGCCGCCGCGCACGACCAGATGGGGGTATACCTCGAGGGCGCGCTCGTCGACACACTGACCACAGCGGTCGGACAAACCGTGAGGCGGACCTGGAGTGCCGCCGTAGCGGACGGCCAACTCACCGTGGTGCTCGACGACCTCGGCGGGTCGCATCCGAACGTGGTGCTCGCCGGGCTCGCCATCCGCCGCGTCGACGCGAGCCTGCGCCGCCGCATCGTCGCGCCGTAGGTCGAGCCGGTCATGGCGGCCGGAGTCCCGCGGCGACATCGCCGGCGGTTGCCCCTCTGGAGTACACTGAGCTGCCATGATGTGCAGCCCGGCAACGAAAGCGGGAGCCGCGGGAGCCTCGGGGAGAGGAGCTCGCGGCAGGCGTCGTCGCCCGCGGGTGTCTTCCAGCCCGGACGAGCACCTGGCGGTTCTCAACGAGATCGCCCGCATCGCCACCGACGATCTCGAGCTGCGACCGATGCTGCAGCGCCTGACCGACACGCTCGCCGCGCGCTTCGCCGCCGAGCTGGTCGCCCTCGTGCGAGTCGACCGGGACGTCGGCCGGTTCGTCTGCGAGGCGCTCTCGAGCTGCCGCCCGACCGCGGTGCACGTGGGCTACAGCCGCGAGCTCGGCAGCGGGGTGGTCGGCGAGGTGGCGGCGACCGGCAGGACCGTGCTGATCGACGATGTGCGGCGCCACGCCAACTACGTCGACGCCTCGCCGTGGGCGCGCTCGGAGATCTGCCTGCCCATCAGACACCGCGGCAACGTGGTGGCGCTCCTCAACCTCGAGAGCTCCCGCGTCGCGGCGTTCCGCGGCCAGCTCCCGTTGCTGGAGACGATCGCGGAGCAGGTCGCCGGCGTTGTCGCCGGCGCGCGCGCCTTTGATGAAACCCGGCGCCGCGCGGCGCACATGGAGATCCTGAGCGAGGTGTCGCGGCTGGCAACCAGCTCGGGCGACCTCGAGACCGTGCTCGGCCGCATCGCCGGCTACGTCCGCGAGCGGCTCGACCTGGCCGTCGCCGCCATCGCTCTCGTCGCCCCCGGCGGCAGGCGCTTCACGCTGGAGGCAACGGCGACGACGGCGCCGCTCCCGGCCCCTGCCGCCGTCGGTGTGCTGCCGACTCTCGGCGTCGTCGGGCGGGCGCTGCGTTCCGGCAAGCCGTTGCTCGTCCTCGACGTGAGCGCCGATCCCGACTATCGCGAGATCGCCGCCGGCGTCGTCGCCGAGTACGTGGTACCGATCCACTTCAGACGCCGCCTGCTCGGGGTCTTCGATTTCGAGGCCACGTCGGCGGCTGCGTTCACGCCGGCGAACTGCGCTTTCCTGGCCGTGCTCTCCGACCAGGTGGCGGGCGTGCTGCACCTGGCCGGGGTCAACCGCCGGCTGACGCGCACCAAGCGCCAGCTCCAGCAGGCCAACCAGCGCCTGCGCGACGCGAACGCCGTGCTCGAGCGCCTGGCCGTCCTCGACGACCTCACGCGCGTGAGCAACCGGCGCGGGTTCGGTCAGGTGCTCAACAACGAGTGGCGGCGCGCCGTGCGCGCAGAGACGCCGCTGTCGCTGCTCCTCGTCGACATCGACTTCTTCAAGCCGCTCAACGACGCGTACGGACATCAGCGCGGCGACGACTGCCTCGGCCACGTGGCGGCGGCGATGCGCAACACCGTGCGCCGTGCGGGCGACGTCGTCGGGAGGTACGGCGGCGACGAGTTCGCCGTACTCCTGCCCGACACGCCGGCGGACCGCGCCGCGTGGCTGGCGGAGGCGATCCGCGCTCGCGTCGAGCGGCTGGGCCTTGCGCACGCACACTCGCCGGTGGCTCCGTACCTCACGGTGAGCGTCGGCGTGGCCACCGCCTTCCCTGCTGCCGCGCTCCCGCCGACGTCCCTGATCGCGGCCGCCGACCGCGCCCTGTACGAAGCCAAGCAGTCCGGTCGCAACCGTGTGTGCGTCGCCGCGGACCGCGAGGGCTCGCCCCCGCACACCGGCTGAGGGACCGGACGCCGGTTCCTCACCCGCCGCCGGCGCGGCGCTCCAGGCCCGGCTCGTAAACAGCATCTCCCATCGCCGTGGTGTGGGGAGGGCCGGAGCCGCGGCCCGAGCGGGCGATCCTGCGCCGGCCGAGCGAGCGGAAGCGCGCCGGCGTCAGTGCGGGCCTGTCTCCTGCGCCCGTCTGCGGCTGCAGCGCTAGAACGTGAACGCCACCCGCACCGTGCCGACGAAAAGCGTGTCCTCCGGCGCCTCGCCGACGAGGTCCTGCGGGTTGAACGACTCGGGATCGTCCACCCACACCCACTGCAGGGACGGCGTGATCGTCGCCGGCCCGACGCTGAACGACAGCGGCAGCGTCACGGTGGCGTTGGTCATCCGGTCGTCGACGTCGTACTGGCTGCTCCAGGCGGCGGTGAGCTTGGGTTCGAACGACCAGCTCTCGCCCGCGAACGGGAGCACCAGTCCGGCCTCGAGGTAGTAGCCCTGGATGTTGTCGTCGAGGCCGTAGTAGTACTCGAGCGTCGGACGCAAGTGCGCCGCGGCGTCCCAGGTGAGGTAGAGGTTGGCCTCGACGTCGGAGGCGTCCTCGTAGGCGACGTCCCTGGTCCACGTGGAGGTGTACTTGTAGGCGTACACGGCGACGCCGGCGGTGACGCTGCCGCCGGCCAGCTCGCCCCACTCCCAGCCGACGGTGGCGTCGACCTCGTCGAGCTCGCTCTGCTCGTCGCCGAGCTCGGCGGCGTTCCTCAGGCCGGCGATGATCCCGACGTTCGCCCAGAACCCCGACTCGGCGTAGTAGTTGAGGTAGGCGAGCAGCGTCGGGTCGCCGTGCGAAAGGTCGTAGCCGCGCCAGACGTAGCGGCTGGTCACGTCGACCGTGAGCTCGAACGGCGGCGCGGCGGCATCCTCGGATGCAACGGCCGTGTCCTGCGTGGCGGGAGGTGCGCCCTGCGCGGTCGCCAGCGCCGGCAGCGCCGAGGCGAGGAGCGTCACGATGAAGCGTCGCAACCACACGGGGGGGAAAGTTCTCATGGCGACTCAATACCTCACGGTCACGGAACCGTCAAGCGCCGCCTCCGCCGGAGTTGCTTGACAGGGCTCTGACGGCTCATACAATTGGGCGGGATGGCGGGCGGGCGGTGCTTCGATCACCGATGGTGAAGACAGGTACGTGCCGCCTTCGAACGCGGCATGGCTGACCTCTACCTCACGCCCGCCTCGCTCAGCTACCTCACGCAGTGGATCCTGTCCGCGACGGGTGCCGCCTACCTGGCGTCGCGCCTGCGGAAGCCGGAGCACCGGGATGTGCAATCTCTGTTGTTGACCGGGGCACTGCTCCTGGTCAGCGTGTTCATTGCGCTCCTCTTCCTCGACGTGTCCCTGCTGCCGACTCCAAGACTGTACGTGGTCATCTGGGAGAACCCTGTCCTGGCGCTGGCGCTGACGCTGCTGCTCCTGTTCGCGTATCGTTTTCCGGTCCTCTACCCGGCGCGCCGCCGCGAAGCCGCGCTGGTGGCCGCCGCCGCCCTGAGCTACACGCTGCTCGAGATCGGCTACGCCGCCCTCCGTCTCGACGCGCTGGTCGGGCGAAAGGTGGTGACGTACCGTCCATCCCCACTGGATGGAGCGTTGATCGTCCTGATGGCGTGGCTGCCCCTCGCGTTTCTGCTGCAGGCGCTGCACGCGGACCAGCGCCGGCTTCCGTGGTGGCGACGAGTCGCCTCCCCCCGGGGAGAGACCAGCAGGGCGCTGTGCTCGTTCGCGTTGGTCTTTCTCATTCTGCCGGCTCTCGCGGTGGTGAACCTGCTGAGGGCCACAGGGGCCGTGACAACCGACCTCTTCAACCTCCTCACCTCGTTGGGGTCCTTGCTCCTGCTCCTGCTGTTCGTCATTTCGTATCTCAATCACCTGCCAGAGACAACGTCGCTGATGATCAAGCTTGCAGGCATCACCCTGACCGTGCTCCTGGCGCTGCTGGCGGTCGTCGGCTGGACAACGTCAACACTCTACGCGGCCTCCTACCGGCCGGCTCTCCGGGACGTGAGTACGGTGCGCCTGGTCCCGGTCGACCAGGCCGGCTTTGTTGTGGTGGATGTCCCGTTTCATTTCGAACGAGATCTCGGGGAGCGGCAGCCAGTTGCGGATACCTTCGAGCGGCGCAGCCACCCGGTGGACTTCGTGTTTCCTTTCTACGGGACATCCTATGCCCAGGTGTTCGTGACCGCTTCCGGCGTGCTCAGCCTCGGGAGGGCGTTCTACCACCCCAGCCTGCAGGACGGCTACGGCCGCTTCCCCGGTGTCTTCCCTCTCGCGGTCGACCTGCATCCTACCGAGGACAGCGGCGTGTATGCGCGCCGGGATGAAGACCGCCTGGTGGTCACCTGGCTCCGCCTCCCAGCCCGCCACCACCCGCAGACGCGCTTCACCTTCCAGGCGGTGCTCCATGCAGACGGCCGCATCGACTTCACCTACAACGGGCTGCCGGACGCACTGGTCTTCAGTCCAAGCGAGTCCCCTTCCGCGAGCCCGTGGTTCTGCGGCGTGACGGCTGGCGCGGGTACGCCCGCCGTGCGAACCAGCCCGCTGGCGGCAGGCGATGTCGTCGGAGCGACCGGGGCGGTCCAGGACCTCCATCTTGCCTTTCGCAGCCATCTCGGACGCCTCCTCACCCCGCTGGCTGGCGTCGTGTTCGGCGGCAGTGTGCTCATCGTGGTTGGTCTGCCGCTCCTGTTTCAACGCACTGTCATCAGGCCCCTGGAGGTGCTGTTGCAGGGAGTCCGGAGGATGGAGCGGGGCGACCTGGGCCTCGAGCTCGCGGTACGCCACCGCGATGAGATCGGCTTCCTCACCCGGGCCTTCAACGAGATGAGGAAGCGGCTCAACGACCTCGTCAACGATCTCGACGCGCAGGTGACCGATCGCACCCGCCAGCTTCGCATCGCGAACGAGGAGCTGTTGTCGCAGTTGCGGGAAATCGAGATACTGAAGGCGCAGTTGCAGGAGCAGGCGATCCGCGACCCGCTGACGGGCCTCTTCAACCGCCGTTACCTGGATCAGGTCCTGCCCGGCCTCTTCTCCGCGGCGACACGAGCCCGGCACCCCATCGGTCTGATCCTGTTCGACATCGACCACTTCAAGAGGATCAACGACGACCTGGGGCATGAGGCAGGAGATCGCGTCCTCCGGGTGGTCGGGGAAACGCTCTGCGGCAGCGTTCGCAGGGAGGATCGTCCCTTTCGCATGGGTGGCGAGGAGTTCCTCGTCGTCCTGCCCGGAGTCTCTCTCGAGGACGCCCGCCGGCGCGCCGAGGAGATCCGTGAGGCAGTCGCCATTGCGGCGGCGCCCCTCGTCGGGATGCAGCACCGCGTGACGCTCTCGGCCGGCGTGGTTGTCTTCCCGATGCACGGCGAGGACTACGAGACCCTCTACCGGCACATGGACGCGGCGCTCTATCAGGCCAAGCAGGTGGGGCGCAACGCCGTCATCATCTTCGCCGCGCCGGCCCGACAGCCCTCGCTGCCTGTCTAGTCCGAAGGTCCCAGGCCGCGAGACGTCCTTCTGGAGCGTAAGGTGAAGGTGCTAGGACTGGATCTGACAGTTGGTGGGTTTCCTGGGTCCAGGGGCCCCGAGCCTGGGGCGAGAGGACCGGGGACACGTGTCAAGGGACACCCAGATTCCCGCAGGTAGGGGACACCCACTTTCCCGCACGATGACTCCCGGCAATGTCCCTCTTCTGGGATTCTTGTTGAGCGTGGTCCCTGCTCTTGCAGAGCCGTAAGAGCAGGGGGGCACGGAGCGGAGGCCGGGCGAGCGGAGCAAGCCGGGCCGCCACGCCGGGACGATCCGGGTCTCGAAGCTGTCGTGAACGCCTACCCCGGCCCTCCAAGGCGGCGATGCACGCTCCGCGCCGGGCGCACGTCGAAGGCGCGCACCGCGGTGCGCGGCTCGCCTCCCGCCGGTGTCGCGGTGGCCCGGACCTGGTAGCGGCCGTCGGTGACGCTGCGGGCGTCCCACGCGAACGAGACGGTCGCCTCGCCGCCGGCGGGAACCTGCACCGTCCGTGGCGCCAGCGTCTCCACCTCCGTGCTGCCATCGCCCAGGATTTCGACACCGACCTCGACCTCGGCGGACGCCGCGCCGGTGTTCGCCCAGGTCACGGCGAACGAGGTGGCACGGCCCGGTGCGACCGACGCGGGGACGGCCAGCTCGGCGATATGACCCGCGGAGACTTCCAGGAACGCGGCGGCGCCGCCGACCCGGGCGCCGCCCCGCAGGATCTCGAGCGCGACGTCGTAGCCACCCTCGGCGAGCGCGGTCGGCAACGCCCACGCCACGCGGGTGGTCGTTCCCGCGGCCACCGCGAACGGCCCGCCGGTCGCTCGGCCGGCCTCGGCGCCGGCGGCGTCGCGCAGCACCGCCTCGGCGGTGAGTTCGATTGGGCGGTCGGAGACGTTCGCCACGTCCGCCCAGGCGCCCGCGGCCTCGGACGGTGCGACGCGGGCGCGGTCGAGCCCGGCGTCGACGACCGCAACCGGCTCGCTCGCCGTGAACGCCACGCGGAGCGCCAGCCGGCGGTACAACGTCGTCCGGCCGGTGGCCGCGTCGTAGCGCACCGGGTAGAGCTTGACGTGCAGCATGGTGTGGCCGTCGTGCTCGACCGCCGCGTGGGCGTGGCACGCCTGCGGAACGGTTCCCGCGCTCGCCGGCGTTGCCGCCCAGGCGGCCGGTGCGCCGCCGCCGCCGGGATCCTCGCCGGCGACCCAGGTCGGGATCGCCAGCGTGCCGAGGTCCAGCTCCAGCTCGGGGCTCACCTCGACGCTCGTGATCTCGGCGCCGGCGGGGAGGGCGAGCTCCAGCATGCGAGCCGGCAGGACCGGCCCGGCATCCGGGTCCGGCGTGAATCCGGCGATTGCCACGAGGTCGAAGCCGGGGGCGGTGGTGCGGTCGCGGCTCCACTGCGAGGCGTCGAGGGTTGCCGTCAACTCGGAGACGCCGGCCGCAGTGGTGCGCACCGTCGTGCCGGGCGCCTGCGTGCGTGCGGCGCCGACCGACTCGGGCTCGTCGGCGTCGCCGCGCGGGATCGTCAGCCACGGGATGCCGAACAGCGTCGGCCCCCACACCGCGGTCTGGTGCCGGCAGGTCCACGTCGTCGGGTCGTGGACGCGGTCGCCGCGGGGCGCGCCCCCGACCAGGAGATGCGGATGCGCGGCGAGGACGGGACCTATCGATGGTTCCTGGCCCGCGCCGCTCCGCTGCTGGACGACAGCGGGGCGATCCTCCGCTGGTACGGCACGCTCACGGACATCGACGTCCGCAAGCGTGCGGAAGAGGAGCTGCGGAAGCTCAAGGACCAGCTCCAGAAGGAGAACATCGCCCTCCGCGACGAGATCAGCCAGGCCTCGATGTTCGAGGAGATCGTCGGCTCCTCGGCGCCGCTGCGGCGGGTCCTCGTGCTCGTGAGCAAGGTGGCGAGCACCGACTCGACGGTCCTGATCACCGGCGAGACCGGCACCGGGAAGGAGCTGATCGCACGCGCCATCCACCGGCGTTCGCCCCGGGCCTCGCGGCCGTTCGTGCCGGTCAACTGCGGCGCGGTTCCACCGTCGCTGGTCGCCTCGGAGCTGTTCGGCCACGAGAAGGGCGCCTTCACGGGCGCCCTCCAGCGCCACCTCGGCCGCTTCGAGCTGGCCGACGGGGGAACCCTCTTCCTCGACGAGGCGGGGGAGCTCCCGCAGGAGACGCAGATCGCCCTGCTTCGCGTCCTGCAGGAGGGCGTGTTCGAGCGCGTCGGCGGCAGGCAGCCCATCCCGGTGGACGTCCGCGTCATCGCGGCCACCAATCGCGACCTCGCCAGGGCCATCGCGGACGGCGCGTTCCGCAGCGATCTCTACTACCGGCTCAGCGTCTTTCCAATCCACATGCCGCCGCTGCGGGACCGCGCCGAGGACATCCCGCTGCTCGTCGAGTACCTCACACATCGGTATGCCGCGAAGGCCGGGAAGAGGATCAGGGAGGTGAGCCGGAGGACCATGGACTTGCTCCGGTCCTACGACTGGCCGGGAAACGTCCGCGAATTGCAGAACATCATCCAGCGTGCGGTGATCCTGAGCGAGGGCACGCTGACCGTCGACGAGACGTGGCTCGCCCGGCCGGCCGCCGGGGCGCCGGGCGGCGCACGCCGCCTGGGCCGCCTGAGCAGCGCCGAAGAGAAGGAGTGGATCGAGAGCGCCCTCGCGCGCTCGCGCGGCCGCGTCTCCGGCCGCGACGGTGCGGCTGCCGAGCTCGGCATCCCCCGATCCACGCTCGAGTCGAAGATCCGATCGCTGCACATCGACAAGCATCGATTCAGGAGCGGATAGGTCCGCGGCTCAGAGCCTGTGAAGAAATCTCCTCAAAAGCTCTGACCATCACATGAGGGGCGGGCTGCCGCCCGCCCCTCGCCCGCGACGTTCGAGTCGCGGGCCTCACCCCCACCCGCCGCCGCGCCCGTGGCGCGGCGCCTGGGAGCTTGTGTCAATTCACAAGCTCTCAGGCGAATGGCGGTGTCGAAACCCGCCAATTGCCGAAAGTCGCCACGGCATTTCCAACCCAAGTGGCTGCGGATCAAAGGCTTCGCGTTGGCACGGTGGTTGCGACGACAGCCGTCGATGGTCCTGAGGATTGAGCCCGCCCCGAACGAGTCGCCGACGCTTCTCAAGCTCGTCGGGAGGATCACCTCGCCGGATGTCCAGCAGTTGAAGGCGCTGATCGCGGAGACATCTAACCCCGTCGCTCTCGACCTCCAGGAGGTGCAGCTCGTCGACCTCGACGCTGTTCGCTACCTGGCGGCCGCCGAACAAGGAGGCGTCGAGCTCCGCAGCCTTCCGCCGTACGTCCGCGCCTGGGTCCTCCTGGAGACGGAGAGGCTCGGCGAGTCCGAGTGACGGGCGCTCTACCGACGGACCCGAAAGGAGAAACACAGTGGAAAGGATGCTGGTCGTGGTGTTCGACAACGAGAAGAAGGCCTACGAGGGCGAGTCGGCGCTCACGCAGTTGGAGCGCGAAGGACTCCTCACGATCTACGAGCGAGCCGTGATCGTGAAGCACGCGGAAGGCACCGTCAGCCTCAAGCAGGTCGAAATGGAGGGACCGCTCGGATCGCTGGCCGGCTCGGCCGTCGGCGGCATGGTCGGGCTCCTCGGGGGGCCGGTGGGCGTGGCCGTCGGGGCGGCGTCGGGTCTCGCGCTCGGCGCGCTCTACGACGTCGACAGCGCCCGCATCGGCGAGGACTTCCTCGAGGACGTCTCGAAGTCACTGACGCCGAACAAGGTCGCCGTCGTCGCGGAGGTCGAGGAGGAGTGGACGACGCCCGTCGACACGCGCATGGAGGCGCTCGGCGGGACCGTGCTCCGCCGAGCGCTGTGGGAGGTGCAGGAGACCAGGCGCGAGAAGGAGATCGCGGCGATGAAAGCGGATCTCGCGCAGCTCAAGAGCGAGATCTCGAAGGCCCAGGCCGGCCGGCGCGCGAAGCTCCAGAAGAAGATCGACCAGCTCCAGGCGAAGGTGGACGCGCGGGTCGAGAGGGCCAGGAAGCAGCGCGCCGCGCTCGCAGCGCGCCAGACGGCGAAGAGGGACGTCCTCAAGCAGAACGCCGCCACCGCCGACCAGGCCCTCAAGAAGCTGGCGCACACCCCCGTCTAGGACCAAGAAGCACAACAGGAGGACTCGTCATGACCACGAAATCGCTTTCCAACGAGGTCTCCCGCAGTGCGGGCTGGAGCATCGTCATGGGCATCCTGACGGCAGCCGTCGGCGCCGCCATGATCATCTACCCGCTCGCCACCGCCGCCGCTTCCATCGTGTTCGTCGGAGCGGCGCTCCTCGTCGCCGCGGTCGCGCAGTTGGTCTTCGCGTTCACCTCGCCCACCGCGGGGCGGTTCGTTCTCAAGCTCCTGCTCGGTCTTCTGTATGGCGTCGCCGGGCTGGGCCTCATCGCGTTGCCGGGCATGGGCCTGATGACGCTCACCGCGGTGCTCGGAGCGATGCTGATCGCCGACGCCGTCGTCGAGACGGCTCTCGGCTTCTCGGTGCCCGCGGGGGCTGGCCGAGGGTGGTTCCTCGTCGGCGGCCTCCTCAGCCTCCTCCTCGGCATCCTGATCATCGTGCAGTGGCCGGCCAGCTCGATCTGGGCGATCGGGACGATGGTCGGCGCAGGCGTCCTGTTCAACGGAATCACGCGCATCGTAACCTCGATGTGGGTGCGCAGCGAGGTCCGCGAGCTGCAGCGGTCAACCGCAGCCGCGTGACGGCTCCGGTCGGGCGTCCGCGAGAGCTGCCGCCGTGCTCTCGCGGACGCACCCCGGACCGCTGCGGCGAGGAGGCGCGAGCTTGCGCGCCTCGGAATCAGGGAGAGCCCATCATGACCATCGCGCTCTGGATTGCACAGGGGTTCGCCGCGCTCGTCTTCCTCGCCACGGGCGGACTCAAGCTGGTGGCGCCGAAGGAGAAGCTCATCGGAAGGATGCACTGGGCCGCGACGTGGCCGCCCGGCCGCATCAAGCTGCTCGGCCTCGCCGAGGTGGCGGGCGCGATCGGGCTCGTGCTCCCGGCGGCGCTGCACATCGCGCCCGCGCTCACGCCGATTGCCGCCGTGTGCCTCGCCGTGCTGATGCTCGGCGCCGCCCTGACGCACCGCCGCCTTCACGAGAGCTTCGTCCCGGCCCTCGTCCTCGCGCTCGTCTGCGTCGCGATCGCGGCGGGTCGGTTCGCTCTCGGAGCATGACGACAACTCAGAGCGCGTGATTCCTGCACAAGGTCTCACACGACGTCGACGGCGTCGACCGGCCACGGTCCGGCCGCTCGCAAGAGGACCATGCAGGAGCTGCGACTGCCCTTCGACGCCCGCCTATTCACGGCCGAAGTGGTGCCCGATTGGGTGTCAATAGGCACCGTGTCGGACCTGCTTTCAGCTCGCCTTGGCCCCGAGGGTGCCGAGCGGGGGCGCGGCGTAGTGGCCGGTGAAACTGGCAAGCACGGTCGCGATCTGCTCCGGCGCGCTCTGGGCGACGATGCGGCCGCCGGTCTCGCCGCCCTCGGGGCCGAGGTCGATCACCCAGTCGGCGTTCTTGATCACGTCGAGGTGGTGCTCGATGGCCACGTTAGACAGGTTCTGTCTCTTTGGACAGTTGGAGGCACTCGTCAATAAAGCGGCGCGGCGTCAGCACACGCACGCCGCTCCACCCCGAGACGCGCAGGAGGTGCTTGTCTCCGGAGATGATCGTCTCGACCCGGCCGGCCACGGCGCAGGCGAGGAACTTGTCGTCGGCAGGGTCGGCCGCGACAGGCTCTGGCAGCGCCGGAGCGTTCACGAGCTCGGAGTGGATGGCGAGGACTGCCAGGATCGGAACGAGATCGACGTCCGGGTGATCGGCGCTCAGGATCTCCGCTACGCGCCTGTACTCGTCGAAGATCTCCGCACTCAGTACGGGAGTGATCACACCATCCCGCCACGCTGCAAGCACCCGCCCCGGCGGCCCGCCGAAAAACACGCCCGACACGAGCACGTTCGTATCGAGGATGACCCTCACCGCGCTGCCCGGGCTCGCGTTATGGCCGACCGCACGTTCGCCGGCTTGAGGCCCGCTCTTCGTGCGACGCGGCGGGCACCGCGCACTAACGTGTCGAACTCCTCCAAGCGAGGCGGTGCGATCGCCTTCAGGATGACGACGTCACGGTCACCCACGACCACGAATTGATCGCCGACCTTGAGCCCGAGACTTTCGCGAATCTCCTCCGGAATGACGACCTGCCCTTTCGAAGAAAGCCTGGTTGTCGCAAGCGCTCCCACAGCAGCCTCCGTTCTTACCAGTAAGATTCTGCATCGCGGAGCGGTTCGTGTCAAGGACGGCGGAGTTTCGCTCCGTGGGACGTGCAGGTCCCGGAGGCACTGTGGCTGTTCGTCCCATCAGCTCGCCTTCGCCCTCGGCACGCCGAGCAGCGGCGCCAGGTAGTGCCCGGTGAAGGAGGCGGGGACGGTCGCCACCTGCTCCGGCGTGCCCTGCGCGACGATGCGGCCGCCGGCCTCGCCGCCCTCGGGGCCGAGGTCGATCACCCAGTCTGCCGTCTTGATCACGTCGAGGTGGTGCTCGATCACGACCACGGTGTTTCCCCGGTCGGCGAGCGTGTGCAGGACGGCCAGGAGCTTCTTGACGTCGTCGAAGTGCAGGCCCGTCGTCGGCTCGTCGAGGATGTAGAGGGTGGAGCCGGTCGCCCGGCGCGCCAACTCGCGGGAAAGCTTGATGCGCTGTGCCTCGCCGCCAGACAGCGTCGTGGCGGGCTGGCCGAGCCGGATGTAGCCGAGGCCGACGGCGATCAGGGTGTCGAGGATGTGGGCGATCTTGGGGTGGGCCGAGAAGAGCTCCCGCGCCTGCTCGACGGAGAGGTCGAGCACCTCGGCGATGTTCAGCCCCTTGTAGCGGACCTCGAGCGTCTCTCTCCCGTAGCGCCTGCCCTTGCACACCTCGCAGGTGACGTAGACGTCGGGGAGGAAATGCATCTCGATCTTGATCTGCCCGTCTCCCGCGCACGCCTCGCAGCGGCCGCCCTTGACGTTGAACGAGAAGCGTCCCGGCAGGTACCCGCGCGCCCGCGCCTCCTGCGTGAGTGAGAACAGCTCGCGGATCGGGTCGAACACCTTGGTGTACGTCGCCGGGTTGGAGCGCGGGGTGCGGCCGATCGGCGACTGGTCGATGTCGACCACCTTGTCGAGCAGCTCCACCCCCTCGACGCGGCCATGCGCCCCCGGCCGGTCGATCGCGCGGTACAGCGCCCGCGCTGCCGCCTTGTAGAGGATCTCGTTGACCAGCGTTGACTTCCCGGAGCCCGAGACGCCGGTGACGCAGGTCAGCGTCCCCACCGGGAAGGCGACGTCGATGCCCTTGAGGTTGTTCTCCCTGGCGCCGCGCACCACGATCGCCTTGCCGGACCCGCGGCGGCGCTCCGGCGGCACGGGGATGGTGAGCTCCCCGGCGAGGTAGCGGCCGGTGAGCGAGCGGGGGAACGTCGGGATGGACGCCGGCTCGCCCTCGGCGACCACCTCGCCGCCGTGGATGCCGGCGCCGGGGCCGAGGTCGATCAGCCAGTCGGCCTCGCGCATCGTCTCCTCGTCGTGCTCGACCACCAGCACGGTGTTGCCGAGGTCGCGCATCCCCTGCAGCGTCGCCAGCAGCTTGCGGTTGTCTCTCTGGTGCAGCCCGATCGACGGCTCGTCGAGGACGTACAGCACGCCCATCAGCTTGGAGCCGATCTGGGTGGCGAGGCGGATGCGCTGCGACTCGCCGCCCGACAGCGTGCCGGCGGTGCGGTCGAGCGTCAGGTAGTCGAGGCCCACCGAGGCGAGAAATCCGAGGCGGTCGGCGACCTCCTTGAGGATTTTGGCGGCGATGTGCCGCTCGCGCTCGGAGAGGGCGAGCGAGCGGAACCAGGCGAGCGCGTCCTTGACCGAGAGCGCGACCACCTCGACGACGTTGCGCTCTCCGACGCGCACCGCCAGCGCCTCGCGGCGCAGCCGCCTGCCGCCGCACTGCTGGCACGGGCTCATCGACATGAAGCGCTCGATCTCGGCGCGGCGCTCGAGCGACGCGGTCTCGCGGTAGAGGCGCTCGAGCATCTTGACGAGGCCCTCGAACGGGGCGCGGTACTGCCACAGCGAGCGGTTGCCGACGAACTTGAAGTCGAGCTCCCGCTCGCCGGTGCCGAACAGGATGGCGTGCCGCACCTCCTCAGGCAGGTGCTTCCACGGCCGGTTGAGCGAGAAACCCATTGCTTGGCTGAGCGTCTGGAGCTGCCGCCAGCGGAACGAGGTCCTGCCCTCCTGGATGATCGCGATGGCGCCGTGCGCGAGCGTGCGCTCGGGGTCGACGACGAGCTTCTCGGCGTCCACCTCCTGGACGACGCCGAGGCCGGTGCACGCCGGGCAGGCGCCCTGCGGCGAGTTGAACGAGAACAGCCGCGGCGAGAGCTCGGTGAGCGCGAAGCCGCAGCGCGGGCAGGCGTGGCGCGACGAGAGGACGAACTCCTCGCCCTGCGCCGGCGCGATGCGCACCACGCCCTCGCCGACCTTGAGCGCGGTCTCGAGCGAGTCGGCGAGCCGGTTGCCGAGGTCGTCGCGCACCTCGAGACGGTCGACCACCACCTCGATGGTGTGCTTCTTCTTCTTGTCGAGGGCGGGCGGGCTATCGGTGTCGACCAACTCGCCGTTAACGCGGGCGCGCACGAACCCCTCGCGCGACATCTGCTCGAACAGCTTGCGGTGCTCGCCCTTCTTCGACGCGGTGAGCGGTGCGAGCACCATGAAGCGGCTGCCGGCCGGCAGGTCGGTGATACGGTCGACCATCTGCTGTGTCGTCTGCCCTTGGATCGGCAGGTTGCAGTCGGGGCACGACGGCACCCCGATCGAGGCGAACAGCAGCCGCAAATAGTCGTAGATCTCGGTGACGGTGCCGACGGTCGAGCGCGGGTTCTTCGAGGTGGTCTTCTGCTCGATCGAGATCGCGGGCGAGAGCCCGTCGATGGTGTCGACGTCGGGCTTGTCCATTTGCTCGAGGAACTGGCGCGCGTACGCCGACAGCGACTCGACGTAGCGGCGCTGCCCCTCGGCGAACAGCGTGTCGAACGCGAGCGTCGACTTCCCCGACCCCGAGACGCCGGTGACGACGACGAGCCGGTTGCGCGGAATGTCGAGATCGACGTTCTTCAGGTTGTGCTCGCGCGCACCGCGGATGGAGATGACCTCTCGCATACCCCTCCCCGGCGGCCAACGCGCCGGAACTCCCCATTATGCCGCCGGGATCCGTAGCGCGGAAGCACCACACGCCACCCCGCCGCCCACTGCCGGCGTGAAGACCGACCGGGAACGAGCACCGGCGGCAGCGTGCAAGGAAACCAGCCAGCGCGGGAGCGCGGGCGCCCTCGCCCGCGCGGGCGGAGTCCGGGCCGGCGAGGGCGCCGGCCCTCCCGGGTGTTTCCTGTCTCGCCCGACCGCTGCGCCGCGGCGTAACCCAACTCGCAAGGCCACCCGCGGCGGCTGCGCCCGATGCACCCTCACGCGCCGCAGTCTGCACGGGTGTCTGATCCTCCATGTTTCTGCCTGGTCGGGTGATAGGATGGGTACGGCTAGGAGGCGACGGCTTTGACCATCGAGATCACAGTTCACGTTTGGCGGGAGGGCTCCACCTACGTCGCCCGCGCTCTCCCCATCGACGTCCTGTCGCACGGGCCGACGCCAGAAGCCGCACGCGCCGCTGTCGCTGAGGCGGTGCAGGGCTACATTGAATCTGCGCGAGCGCATGGCACGCTTGAGCTCCTTCTTGAGGAGAGTGGATATCGCCTGGTTCGCGGGCGGTGGGTGGCGCCACAGTGGGTGGGCGTCGAGCAGCAGGCGATAGCGATCTAGACCGACGTGCCCCGTCTGGCTCCCATCCACTGGCGCCGATTCGAGTGCGTCATTCTCGCTGCCGGATTCCGTTCCGATCGACAGCGAGGTAGTCACCGCATGTACCTCAAGGACGGCACGCCACGTCCGATCGTGATCCCGGCCTACGGTCGCGTCCCGACCTCAATCATCCGCAGCAATCTCGCCACAGCAGGCTTGTCGCGCGGCGACTACTTTGTTTTGCTGGAGCGGTGCTGATTTCGAGCCAGGTCACGCGCGGGTCAGGTCCGACCGAGCAGCGCTGAGAGTAGAACGCATGTGTACTCGAGGTCAGCCTCATGAAGGACGAAGTGCAGCTTTCGGCCGTTCGCCTTCTCGAGAACGATCGCATCTTCGTAGGGCTCGAAGCCAGTCAAGGACGTGAGGTTGACGGATGTGTTCCTCGTGGCGCCCTCAAAGAGAATCCGCTGGCTTGTGAAGTACGCAATCCCCGAGTCGATATGGACCAATTCCTCGGTCGTGAGTCGGTTCAAGGCGAGGCTGCCAACACGGTATCGGATTTCTTTGGTGATCCTGAAGCTCGCCGTGGGTCCGTGACAGGTCACTCGAGACGTCCGGGTGCGGAGCTCCCACCAACTGCACACTGCCTGGTGGTGGCAACGCTCAGCCGGCTTAAGAACAATGGGAGCTTCGATTTCCGGCAGGATTCCATTCTCGATTCGCCAGAGCTCAGCGAAGCGGTCCATCTCCTCCTGAGTTTGCTGGCCCACGTCAATTGCGACACCAAAGTTCTCCTGCATGCTCTTGATCGAGCGCAAATCGTCGGGGGAAAGCCGATGATCACTCATCGCAGTCGAAACCGCTGATGTCACAACTTCTCGCAGCGTGGATCTGCGCACTCGCTCAGCAGCATCCGGCTCGAGCCTCAGGCGGGACCGAAGAGCTTCGAGTGACTGGCGTTCGGCCTCGGAAAGCACCCCGTCGGCGGCTGCCTCCCTCACTGCGGCGCCGTAGCGCGGGTGAACCAGCGCCTCGATCACTGACTCTGCGTCGTCGAACCCGACATCCAGGAGGCGGCAAAGCCGGTCGAAATAGGACTACTCGTCGTCAGACGGGGCCCCGTCTTGAAGGAACCCGTCCGAGGCGCGCGACCAGACTCGTCTTGCCACTTCCTGCGCACGCGGTCCGTGGCAACGATGCTCCTCAAGGATCGCTGCCACCTTCGACGCCACGCCGACTTGGAAGGGCGACGCGACACAGAACAGATGGGCGACAGCCTGTTCCGCTCGGCGAGACTGGTTCATGTGCAACAGGCGCTCAAGCCACGTTCTACGATGCGGCGCTTCGACTCCAGCAAAGGGGCTCGGGCAGGATTCCTGTGACACGTTTCCCTCACCTATGCAGGACGCGAGTATACGCGCCGTCCGACGTCTCTGGAGCAGCAATCAAGACGGTCGGCTAGCGATGGTGTGCACAACGGCGTAGAACGCCTCGACCGGGGCGAGCGAGTCCAGCGCTTCGACCACGCGCTCGAGGTCGAGGCCTACGTAGTCGTGCACGAGGACGTTGCGGAACCCCGGGAGCGGCGCGAGAGCGCGCACGAGGTCGGGCGCGAAGCGGCCGTCGCGCGCGAGGTTGCGCACCGCCTGGGTGTAGTCCTCGAAGCGGTCGCCGCGCGCCGCGGACAGCTCGCCGGCGATGTCGATGACGAGCTGGCACACGGTCAGCAGCGAGAACAGCACGTCGTTGTGGAGGCTGAGATCGCTCTCGAGCGCTTCGCGGCCGGTAACGCGGGGGCGGATCTCACCGATGTGATCGAGATGGCGGCGAAGCTCGACGAGGCGTTCGACGAGGTAGGTCATCGCGGTGCGACCGCGGCGAGCTTGACGGCCCGCGTGCGCCGGAGGAACGGCTCGAGGTCGGCGGCCCGAAGCTGCACGTCGCGGACGAAGTCGTGAACGCGCTGCGCGTCGACGCAAAGCAACTGCAAGCCGTCGAGGACGATGCGGCGGGCAAAGGTCGCCGGGGCGTCGTTGAGTACGACGACATCGACCTCTGGCACGGGAAGCGCGCTTGCCAGGTGTGCGGCGATTTCCAGGCGGCGCGCGAAGCGGTCGCGCTCCGACGGGAACCGGCCGCGCGACAGCAGCACGCCGACATCGAGGTCACTCTCGCGGTGGGCGCGGCCCTCGGCGCGGCTGCCGAACGCGAACGCCGCCACCAAACCGTCGGCCAGCTCGGCTGCGAGCACAGAAGACGCGCGCGCCAGCAGCGGGTCGGAGGGTGTAGGGTCGTGCATGACGGCATTATCGCACCCGGTGCGCCCGTCGACGGCGGACGGGCGAGGCCTTACGGCTGCCGCGGCCGCACTCGGCAGGAGAGGGCGTCGCGGCTGGCGTAGCGTGTCGCCGTCCAGAGGTCGTTGAGGCCGTCGCTGCCCGGCGGCTCGACGCACGCGTTGCCTCAGCCGCCGAACAGCCAGGCCCGCCCGCCCGCCTCCTGCCACACGGCAGCGCCGCTGCGCGTGCCCGGGAGATCGTCGACGCCGAGGGTGCCGCTGGCGCCGGGCTGCTCGATCCTGGTCGGACCGGCCATCCACATCCACACTCCGCTCGCGGGGTCGAACCGCCACAGGTCGTATTCGAGGCGCGGTCAGCGGCCGCGGATCACGGCCGACTCGGGGCGGACGAACACCTGGGTCACGAAGTAGGTGCGGCGGCCGTCGGCGCCGTCGGCGATCGCGACGCCGATGCCGGCGTGCGTCGGCTCGGTGGCGAGCAGGTTGCGGCGGTGGCCGGGCGAGCGCATCAGCGACTCCACGGCCTCCCACAGCGAGGTGGAGCGGGCGATGTTCTCGGCGGCGAAGGCGTACGGGTAGCCGGCGCGGCGCAGGCGGTCGCCGACATCGCCGCTGGTGGGGGAAAGGTGGCCCATGAAGCCGTGGTCGCGCATGTCCTCGGCGTGGCAGCGGGCGACCGCCGCAAGGCGCGGGTCCCAGGCGAGCTCCGTGCGGCCGTTCTCGCGCCGCTGCGTGTCGGTGAGGTCGCACAGGTATTCCTCCGCCGCGCCGGCGGAGCGGATCGCGTCCTCGGCGGGCGGCGCCTCGCCCTGCCAGGCGCGCGGCGGCGGTGCCGCAACGCTGACCGGGAACAGCGCCACCACCTGCGGGCCGTGCGCGTCGGAGGCGAGGATCTCGACCGCGTGCTCGCCGGGATCGTGGCCGAGCTCGAGGACGGCCGCGTAGCCGCCGTCGCCGGCGGCCGCGACGGGGAACGACAGGTTGGCGCCGTGCGGGGTGGTGGCGATCACCCGCGGCGCGCGCAGGCCGGGCGCGAGCGCGAACGCCAGCCGCACCGAGGCGTCGGCCGCGACCGCGCGGGGAATCGGCCGGAGCTCGTAGCGCCGGTCCGCAACGAGCATCACCCAGCGCGTGTAGCGCGGGCGCGTCGGATCGCGGGCGGCGGCGACGCCGACGTGCGTGAACGGCTCGCCCGTAGCCCGCAGGGTGGCTGCGAACTCGCGCCACGCGGGCTCGCTGGCGGTGTCGGTGGTCGCCACCATGGCGGCCATCGCGGACGGGTCGGCGCACCCGCCCGCGTGCAGCGCGAAGGTGACCAGCTCGTGCGGCGCGCCGCCGATGTCGCGGCCGGTCCAGGCGCCGGCGAGCTCGCGCGCGGCGCGCGCCAGATTGGAGGAGAAGACGAGGCCCGGCAGGCGCGTGGCCGCCTCCGCGGCGATCGCGCGGTCGGCGGCCGCCACCTCCTCCCCCGTGCGGTACTCGGCCGCCGGATCGGCGAGGAGAACGAGGGCCGTGGCGTGCTCGCCCGCCTGCCCGGCGGCGGGCGCGGCGCACCCGCCGGCGGCAAGCAGCAGCGCCGCCAGACCCCGGACCGCGCGCGCAGCAAACGCGCTTCCCATGATGCGCATGCTCCGCGTCGTCGGGCCCGCGCTCCTGCGCGCGTTCGCGCGGCGCCGCACGCCCCGCTGCTGAAGGAGGTGCTTCCTCCGCGGAGGCCCGATCTGCTTCTTCCTCATGCTTCCAGGGCTCCGCGCCTCCGTCGCTTGCTGCCTCAGGCCTCTCGCCTGTGACCCGCGCCTATTGCAGCTCACGCGCCTGCTCGCTGCGCGAGCGCTGCAGGTTGTCGAGCTGGTCGCGGATGCCCTGGATCGGCGCGATCTCGCGCGGCGCGGCGCCGGCGAGCGTCGCGGCGGCGTCGTCGAGGTGGCGGCGGGCGGCGGCGCGGTGACGGTCGCCAAGGTCGGGCCCGGCCTGGGCGAGCTCGTCGGCGGCGCCGCGCAGCTTCACCGCGACGTGGCTCGCGCGGCTGCCCGGCGGGGTGCCGGCGACCCACCCGGCGGCGGTCGCCGCGGCGCGAACGAGCTCGTCGCGCGCCGGCGCGCTCTCGGCGAGCAGCGACTCGAGCCGCGCGAGCAGCGTGCGCGCGGCCTCTGGGTCCCAGGCGCGCGGCGGCGCGTCGTCGCGCAGCGCCGGCACGCCGACGCTCACCACGTCGAGGGTGCGGCGGGTGCTCTGCGAGGAGAGCAGCAGGACGATCCCCATCACGAGCAGGAGGGCGACGAGTCCGAAGGCGATGCGCACGGCGGGTCTCCCGCCACAAGAGTACACCGGTCGGGGCAGGCTGTTCGCGCCAGGTGACACCGGCCGGCGGGTGCACGGCGCGGGCGCACGCCGGCGCTGGCACGCGCCGTGCAAAGCTGCCGGGCGGGAGGTGCGGCGATGTCCCGCAGGGTTCTGGCGATGCTCCTGGCTGCAAGCGTTCCGGTCGGCGCGGCCGCCCGCGAGCTGACCTCCGCGTACGTGGTGACGGCGGTCGCCAACAAGGCGGGCCTCGCCGGCACCGACTGGCACAGCGACGTGACGCTGTATAACCCACACGACGTTCCGCTGCCGGTGGTGCTGCAGTTCCTGCCGACCGGCCGCTCGAACGCCGGCTCCGTGCCGACCGTCACGTTCGAGATCCTGCCTTGGGAGACGCTCAACCTGTGGGACGTGCTCGGGCCGAACGGGTTCGCCGCCCGTGGCTCGACCGGCGCGCTGCTGGTCTACGCCGACACCGACAAGGTGGCGTGCGCGGGCTCGTCGTGCGACTTTGCGGTGTTCTCCCGCACCTACACGCTCAACCCGGCCGGCGGCGCCGGCGAGTTCGGGCAGTCGGTGCCCGGCTTTCCCGCCAACCTCGGCCTCGACGGCACTGTCATCGCCTACCTGCCGCAGCTCTCCGACGACGCCGACTTCCGCACCAACCTCGGCGTGGCGTCGTGGACGAACGCGATGGTCAGGGTGCGCGTCGATCTCCAGAACGCCGCCGGCGAGGTGATCGACCGTCGCGACCACTGGGTGCCGCCGTACGGCCACGTGCAATGGCGCCTGGAGAAGGGCGTCACCGGCGGCACCGCCGCGGTGTACATCATGGACGGGCCGAGCGACGCAATGGTGTACCCCTACGCTTCGGTGGTGAACTGGGCGACCGGCGACGGCGTGGACATCGAGGCGCACCTCAGCGCGGTGGGTCTGACCGCACAGAGCGTGGCGGCGGCGCGGGCGGCTGTGCGCCGCAACCCGACCGCCGCACCGGTGCCGGGGTTCTCGCTGCAGGCGCTCGCCACGCGGGCGGCCTGGGCCCCGGCGGCCGGCAGATAGGCGCCCGCCGCGCGCCGCCGGGCGGTCTCAACCGCCCGGTTCGTCGCACCACGCGTTAGAATCCGCGCCGTGATGGCTGAAGCCGAGTCGCGGGCTGGCACGATTCTCGTCGTCGAGGACGACGCCGAGCAGCGCGCCGCGGTCGTCGAGCTGCTCCGCAATGAGCTGTCGCACGTCGAGGTGCTCGCCGCCGGCGACGGCGGCGAGGCGTGGGAGCGGCTGCGGCGCGGCGGCGTCGACGTGCTGCTCTCCGATGTCGTGCTGCCCGGCCTCGACGGGTTCCAGCTCGCCCGCCGCGTCCGCTCCGTTCCGGAGACCGCGGCGATCTACGTCATCCTGATGACCGGCGCAGCGCCGCCGGACGCGCTGTTCGCGGCCGCCGACGAGGAGGCCGACGACTGCCTGCTCAAGCCGGTGCGCCGCGAGGAGCTGGCGGTGCGCGTGCGCGCCGGGTTGCGCCGCGTCGCCGGCCTCAGGCGGCTGCAGGCGCGCGCCCGCGAGCTCGAGGAGCTCTACGCGCGGCAGAGCGAGTTCCTCTCCGTCGTGTCGCACGAGATTCGCACGCCGCTGTCGGCGATCCTCTCCTCCGCCAACATCCTGATGCGCTACGGCGCCGCGCGTCCCGACTCGGTGGAGCGCTTCGCCCGCGTCATCCACCAGGAGGGGCAGCGGCTGACGCGGCTGATCAACAACCTGCTCGACCTCGCCAAGATCGAGGCCGGGCTGGTGGAGTGGCGGAGCGAGACGGTCGCCGTCGACACGCTCCTCGAACGGGTGCGAGACTCGTTCGCGGCGCTCGCCGGCGAGCGGCGGGTGCGCCTCGAGCTCGACCGCGAGCCCGCTGCCGGGGACCTGCACGGCGACGGCGACAAGCTCACGCAGGTGCTGCTCAACCTCGTCTCCAACGCCGTCAAGCACTCGCCCGACAACGCGGCCGTGCGCGTGCGCGTGCGCCCGTGCGACGGCGGCGGCGTCCGCTTCGAGGTCGAGGACGAAGGGCCGGGGGTTCCGCCCGGCAGCGAGGAGCGCGTGTTCGAGCGGTTCGCACAGCTCGAGTCGGGCGAGGAGCGCGGCGGCACCGGCCTCGGCCTGACCATCTGCAAGCAGATCATCGAGCACCACGGCGGCCGCATCTGGACCGAGCCGGCCCGCCGCCGCGGCGCCCTGTTCATCGCGGAGCTGCCGCGGCGCGCGGCGTTCGAGGCGACCGATGGTTCAGTTTGACAACCAGTACAAGCAGGTCAAGCTGAAGATCGTCTACTACGGCCCGGCGCTCGGCGGCAAGACGACATGCCTGCAGCACATCCACCGCGTCACCGACCCGCAGCGGCGCACCAAGCTGTACGCGCTCGCCACCGCCGCCGACCGCACGCTGTTCTTCGACCTGCTGGCGATCGACCTCGGGCGGGTCCGCGGCTACCGGTTGACGCTGCAGCTCTACACCGTGCCCGGCCAGGTCCAGTACAACGCCACCCGCCGAGCCGTGCTGGCGGGCGCCGACGGCGTCGTGTTCGTCGCCGACTCGCAACGCACGCAGGGCGCGGCGAACCGCGAGAGCCTCGCCAACCTCGCGGAGAACCTCAAGGCAAACGGTCTCGATCCGCGGTCGATCCCGACGGTACTCCTGTACAACAAGCGCGATCTGCCGGCCGCGGCGCCGCGCCAGGAGCTCGAGCAGGAGCTCAACCCCGGCGGCCTGCCGGCGTTCGAGAGCGTCGCGACCACGGGACAGGGCGTGATGGAGGCATTCGCGGCGGTCACCGAGGCGACGGTGCGCTCGGTGGCGGACCGCCTCGGCCTGTCGGCGCAGCCCGACGCGCTCGAGCGCGTGGTCGCCAACGTCAGGACCGCGCTGCGGCCGTACCTGCCGCAGCGCGCGGAGGCGCCGGAAGCGCCCGTCGTGGTGCGCACCGATGCCGGCGCGTCGCCGGCGAACGCCGACGAGCTCGTCGCCGAGGCGGTGCGCGCCAACATGGCGATGACCGAGGCGAACACCCGCCTCGACCGCCTCTCCGCGGAGCTCGCGCACCGGGTCGCGCAGCTCCGGGTGATCAACGAGTTCGGCCGCCTGATGTCGCTGGCGCGCGAGCCCGAGGAGATCACGGCCGGCTTCGTCGACCGGCTGCACGGCGAGCTGCGCGTGGGGTGCGGCTCGCTGCGCGTCGCGGACGACGCCGGCGCACTGGTCGAGGTGATGCGCCGCGGCCTCGCGGTCGACCCGGTGCTGCGGCCGGTGGGCGGCGGCCGCACCCTCGCCGACGTGGCCGCGGCCAACCGGGTGCCTGTGCTGGTGCGCGTCGACGAGCGCGACACGGGCGATGCCGCGCTCTCCGGCTGGGCCGACGAGATCGCCGCCCTCGGGCTCTCCGCCGGCATGGCGGTGCCGCTGGTCGCGCAGGACCGCACGCTCGGGCTGGTCACGTGCTACAGCGCCGCCGCGCGCGGCGCGTTCGAGGATTCCGAGCTCGACCTCGCGGCGGTGCTGGCGGCCAATGCTGCCTCGGCGCTCGCCAACGCCCGCGCCTGGCGATCGCTCGAGCAGCTCAACCGCGGACTCGAGGAAACGGTGGCGGCGCGCACCCGCGAACTCGAGCGCTCGCTCGACCGCGCCCGCTCGCTCGCCGCCGAGCTCGAGGAGCGCAATGCCGCCCTCGAGGCGGCCAACCGCCAGCTCCGCGACCTCGAGACGCTCAAGGGGGACCTGCTCAACCGCATCGCGCACGAGCTCAACACGCCGGTCACCGCGATCCAGACCGCGGCCCGCATCCTTGCGCGCCAGGGAGAAGTGCCGCCCGACAAGGCGGTGAAGTTCGTCGAGATCATCACCCAGGAGTCGGCGCGCCTGGCCGAGCTGATCGCCTCGGCGCTGCAGGCGGCGGTGCTCGGCGTCGCCCAGGCGCGCCCGCAGCCGGCGCCTGTGCCGGTCGGCGAGCTGCTCAAACGGGCGCTCGCGCCGCTGCGCGCCGAGATCGGCCGGATGTCCATGACGGTGCAGGTGAAGGTGGCGGCCGGCCTCGAGGCGGTGAGCGGCGACGCCGAGCAACTGGAGGCGGCGCTGCGCGCCGTCATCAAGAACGCGGTCGAGTTCAACCGCCCCGGCGGCGCCGTCACGATCGTCGTGCGCCCGGTGCGGCGCGCCGGCGGAGGGTTCGTCGAGGTGCGCGTCGACGACACCGGCGCCGGCATCCCGGCCGCCGAGATGCCGCACGTCACCGAGCTGTTCTGGCAGGGCGGGAGCGTCCTCACCGGCAAGCCGCGCGGCCTCGGGCTCGGGCTTGCGGTGGCGCGACGCGTTGCCGAGAACCACGGCGGCGCCCTCGAGATCGAGTCGGAGGAGGGGAGGGGCACGAGCGTGGCGCTCGTGCTGCCGGCGGCGCGGCCGGCTGCGGGGTAGCGGCGTTGGCGGGGCCGCCCGAGACGGAGAAGCCGCTCGTCCTGATCGTCGACGACGAGCCGAGCATCCGCGAGACCGTCGGCTTCATCCTCGAGATGGAGGGGTTCCGGGTCGCCACCGCGGAGGACGGCGAGCAGGGCCTGGAGGCGATCCGTCGTCTGCGGCCGCCGGTGGTGCTGCTCGACGCCATGATGCCGAAGCGCGACGGCTACGACGTGTGCCGCACCGTCAAGGACGACCCCGGTCTCGCGGCGGTGCGCGTCGTGATGCTCACGGCGATGGGGCAGCAGCGCGACCGCGAGCGCGGCCTCGCCGCCGGCGCCGACCACTTCGTCACCAAGCCGTTCGACGAGACGGAGCTGCTCGCGCTGCTCCGGCGCTTCACGGCGCCGGAGCAGGGGAAGCACTGAAGGACGAGGGAAGGAGGAAGGCGCTGTCATCCCCTCCCTGCGGCAGACCAGGCGAACGCGGCGGGCGATCCCGCGGCAGCGCGAGCAGTGCTGCCCCCGGAGTCGGGCGGTGACCGTTGGAACGCCGAGCGAGGGTGCGGGGCGCGCGCTTGAGCGCGCGCAGCCGGCGCAAGGCGCCGGCCCCACATCGGCTCTGCAGGGCGCAACGAGCCCGGTGTTTGCGCAAGGGCGCCCGGCGCGCTGGCAGGATGGAGGCGCCGTGGTGCGCCTGGCGGTGCTCACCGCGCGGCCGGAGCTGCCGGTCCACGCCGAGATGGTCGACGCGGCGCGGCGCGCCGGCGTGGACCTCGTCGTTCTCGACGCCCTGCAACTGGTGGGGCGCAGCGCGCCGGCCGGGCTGTACCGCGGCAGCGAGCCGTACGCCGCCGCCGGGATCGCGGCGGTGCTGCCGCGGGTCGGCAACTGGCACCCCAGCTCGGTGCTGGCGGTGCTCGAAGCGCTGCGCGCCGCCGGCGTGCCGTCGCTCAACGAGCCGGAGGCGATCCGGCGCGGCCGCGACCACTGGCGCACGGCGGCGGCGCTCGCCGCCGCCGGCGTGCCGCACCCCGAGACGCTGGCGGGCGCCGACCCCGAGGCGCTCGCAGCGGCCGCGGCCGCCGCCCTCGGGCTGCCGTGCGTGGTCAAGGTGCGCTCCTCGCGGCAGGGGATCGGCGTGGTGCTGTGCGAGCGGCGCGACCAGCTCGACGCGACGCTCGCCGCGCTGCTGCGCCTCGGCGAGGAGGTCGTGGTGCAGCGGTTCTGCCGCACCGGCGGCGTCAGCCGGCGGGTGCTGGTGCTCGACGGCGAGCCGCTCGCCGCGGCCGAGCACCGCGCCGCGGCGGGGGAGTTCCGCTCCAACGCAGCGCGCGGCGGGACGGTGGTCCCGGTGGCGCTGCCCGCCGAGCTCGCCGATCTCGCGGTCGGCGCCGCCGCGGTGACTGGACTCGCCTTCGCCGGCATCGACCTGCTGCCCGACGGCGATCGCTGGCTGGTCGGCGAGGTCAACCCGTCGCCGGGGTGGCGCCACCTCGCCGCCGCCACCGGCGCGCCGGTCGCCGACGCGCTGGTCGCGGCGCTGCTGCGGCGCGGGAGAGGACGGTGAGCGCGCCCGCGGACCCGTTCGCGCTCGCCGGTACGGTGCGGCTGGTGCGCGGCCGCGAGGCGGCACTGCGCCGCCGCCACCCGTGGGTGTACCGCGGCGCGCTGGCGTCGTCGCCGCCGCAGGCGGGCGCCGTCGCGGTGGTCGCCGCCACCGGCGAGCCGCTCGCCACCGCGCTCGTCGCCGCCGGCGGCGGCTCGCTGGCGCTGCGCGTCGTCGCGTGGCCGGGCGAGACGTGGAGCTCGGCGCTGCTGCGCCGCCGCCTCGCCGAAGCCGCCGCGCTGCGCGCACGCCTGACGATCGACAGCGACGCCTGCCGTCTGGTCCACGCCGAGGGCGACCAGCTCCCCGGCCTGGTGGTCGACCGTTACGGCGACACCGCCGTGATCGAGGTGTTCGACGCCGCCTGGGAGCCGTACCTCGGCGAGATCGCGGCGTTCCTCGCCGCGCCCCTTCCCGGGCCCCGCGCACGCGCGGAACCGGTCCGCCTCGGAGAGTACCCGCGAGCGCGGGCGCCCTCGCCCCAGCGATCGTTCGCACATGCGGGGACGGCTGATCCCTCGGGTGCCCCGGGTGCGCGGGCGCCCTCACGTGTGGAGACCGGCGGCTCGCTGGATATCTCGGGAGCGCGGGCCCCCTCGCCCGCGCGACCTGTGTCGCCGCTGGCCGGCGCCTGCACGACCGTACTCCTGCGCCGCGGCGAGGGGCGGCGCGGCGAGGTCACCGCGCTCGCCGGCGCGGTGCCTGCGGCGCCGATCGCCATCCGCGAGGGCGCCGTGCGACTGCCGGTCGACCTTGTCGCGGGCCACAAGACCGGGTTCTACCTCGACCAGCGCGACAACCGGCGGCGCCTCGGCGAGCTCTCCGCGGGCGCGGAGGTGCTCAACCTGTTCTCCTACTCTGGCGCCTTCGCGCTCGCCGCGCTGGCCGGTGGCGCCGCGCGCGCCGTCAACGTCGACGCCTCGGGGGAGGCGCTCGCGCTCGCACGCCTCGGCTACCGCATCAACGGCCGCGCCGAGAGCGACGCCGACTTCGTCCTCGGCGACGCCTTCGCGGTCACGCGCGAGCTGGTCGCGTCCGGCGCCCGTTACGGCGTCGTCGTCGTCGACCCGCCGTCGTTCGCGCGCCGCAGGGGCGAGCTGCCGGGCGCCCTGCGCGGACTGAAGGACATCAACCTGCAGGCGCTCAGGCTCGTCGCGCCGGGCGGCGTCCTGCTCTCATGCTCCTGTTCGGCGCTGGTCGACCACGAGGCATTCGCCGGCGCCCTCGCCGCCGCCGCCGTCGACGCCGGCCGCGCCGTGCGCGTGCTCGAGGTGCGCGGCGCCGCCCCCGACCACCCGCTCTCCCTCGCCTGCCGCGAGACGCGCCACCTGCAGGCGTGGTTCTGCCACGTCCCCTGACACCCGCGCCGCTGCTGTCCCGACGAGAGACTGTCGCTGCGAGCAGCGCTACGCCCGACCTCGGGCGGTGACCGTGGGAGTGAGGGGCCCGGGTGTGGGGCGCGCTTGAACGCGCGCAGCCGGCGCGGAGTGCCGGCCGGTAGTGTCCTGAATTGTCTGCAAAAGGGGCCATGGGTTCCAATGAACACTTGGG
>CAZQLL010000040.1:0-33288 GCA_964594125.1 uncultured Thermoanaerobaculia bacterium
CACAGAACAGCGTTGGCGCTGTCTGTTGGAGGGGAGGTCTCGCGACCTCCCCTCGGCGCCGGTGCGCTGCGTCCCCGGGTTCCTGGGCGCCCCACGAAAAGCTCCGGCCGTCGCACCACGATAACCTGCGCTGGCAACGGTAGCATTTCAGCGCCTCGCGGGTCGCGCGGGGGACGCCGCTGCTTCGCGGTCGGGGCCGAAGGAAGCTCGAACCCGGGCCGGAACGAGCCCGATCTGGGGTAGCATGATCGAGAAACCGGGAGGTGCGGATGAGCCCGTACATGGGCGGCTCGGCCCTGGGGATGGCGGAGCAGATCTGCGAGGGCTACATCCTGCTCACGGCGGTGCAGCTCAAGCGCCTCACCGACGCCGAGATGGACCAGCTCCAGTTCGAGGTCGAGCGCAGGCTCCGCGACCTCAGGGGCGAGGTGGTGCCGCAGGACAACACCGCGCTCATCCAGGCGCGCAACCGCAAGCTGCTGCGGCTCTCCGGGGCCATCCAGCAGATCCAGGCGACGCGCGCGAAGCGCAGGCGGGGCGGATGAACGGCGAGCCCTGGTGGCGCCTGCTGCGCGCCGACCCGTCCGCGTTCATCCTCGACGACGGCGAGCCGGGCGTCGTGTGGCGGACGCTCGTCGATCTGCTCGGCCGCCCGAGCGACGCTCCCGCGGTGCAGCGGGCGCGCGCCGCGGCGCGCAGCGGCGGGGTCGCCGCGAGGTTGCTCGCGGCGCAGGATCCGCTCGGCTACTGGGGGTCGCCGGCCACCTACGGAGCGCGCTGGGGCGGTACCGCCTGGCACGTGTTCGCGCTCGCGCAGCTCGGCGCCGACCCCGAGGACCCGCGCGCGGTGCTCGGCGCCGAGACGCTGCTCGAGGCGCTGCAGCCGCGCGGTGGGGGGTTCGCGATCGTGCGCGGCAAGCCGCCGTCGGCGTGCTTCACCGCCGAGGCGTGCGCGGCGCTCACCCGCTTCGGTTTCGGCCATCACCCGCGGGTGCGCGAGGCGGTGGCGTGGCTGGCGCAGCGGCCGGGCGAGGGCGGCGCGTGGACCTGTCCCGACCTGCGCCACGTCGCGGCCGGCGGCTGCCCGGTGACTGCCGTGGCGGTGCTGCGCCTGGTGGCCGGGGCCGCCGCGGCCGAGCGCCGGGCGCTCGCACCGCTGCAGCGCCGCGCCGCCGGCTGGCTGCTGGCGAGCGACCTGCTGGCGGGCGACGCGGCGCCGCCGGGGTGGTACGCGTTCGCGCACCCGTGCCTCGGCAGGACGGACCTGCTCGACGCGCTCGCGGCGCTCGCGCGCACGGGGTGCCCGCCGGAGCCGGCGGTCGCCGAAGCGCTCGCGGCGGTGCTGCAGCGTCAGACCGCGGAGGGACGCTGGGTGCAGCGCCAGCGGGTGCCGTTCGGGGAGCCGTACGGCGAGCCGTCGCGCTGGGTGACGCTCAAGGCCCTGATCGCGCTGGCCGCGTTCGGGCACGGGGAGGGCGAATGCGAAGGGTGCTGATCACGGGTGCGTCGAGCGGGATCGGGCTGGCGTGCGCGCGGGCGTTCCTCGCGGCGGGCGACACCGTCGTCGCACACTACCGCGGCGGACGGGCGGCGGTCGACGCGCTGGTCGCCGGGCACGACGCCGGCCGCGTCGCGGCGGTGCGCGCCGACCTCGCGACCGAAGAGGGGTGCGTGGCGCTCGTCGGCGCCGCCGGCGCCGTCGACGTGCTCGTGCACGCGGCCGGGATCTGGAACGAAGGGCCCATCCGTGCGCTCACCCGCGACGTTCTCGAGACGATGTTCCGCACCAACACGTTCTCGGCGTACTACCTGGCGCGCGAGGCGGCGCGAGCGATGGCGCGCGGCAGCATCATCGTGATCGGCTCGACCGCCGGCCAGCGCGGAGAGCCCGGCCACAGCCATTACGCCGGCTCGAAGGCGGCGCTGTGGGGCCTGGTGCAGTCGCTGGCGCAGGAGCTGGCGCCGGCGATCCGGGTGAACCTGGTCTCGCCGGGGTGGGTGCGCACGCCGATGTCGGAGCCGGCGCTCGCGCAGCCTGGCCGCCTCGAGCAGATCGTCGCCGCAATCCCGCTGCGCCGCATCGCCGAGGCGGAGGACGTCGCCTCGGCTGTGCTGTTCCTCGCCGACGATCGCCAGCAGCACCTCACCGGCGTCGACCTCCCGGTCTCGGGCGGCGCGCTGCTGCCGATGCCGAGAGGATAGGCGCGAGGCGCGAGGCAGGCGGCGGACCTTTCCAGGAGGTGTAGACAACCGAACCCTGGCCGCCCTCCGGGGCTCGGATGCTCGGAATGGAGGGTGTCGGGGCGCACTCAGGCGGACCTCGCTCGCGCCTCGCGCCTGTCGCCTCGCGCCTGCCTGCAGCGGTGATACGATGCAGGCGCGGAGGCGCGGTCGATGGACATCGGGATTCCGAAAGAGAAGGGCGCGCAGGAGCACCGGGTCGCGCTCACCCCGTCCGGCGTCAAGGCGCTGGTGCAGGCCGGGGCGCGGGTGTGGGTGGAGAGCGGCGCCGGCGTCGAGGCGGGGTACGCCGACGCCGAGTACCAGAGCGCTGGCGCGAGCACGGTCTTCAGCCGTCCGGAGGTGTTCGGCCGCGCCGAGCTGGTGGTGTGCATCCAGCCGCCGGGGAGCAGGAGCCACGAGTTCCTCCACCCCGGCCAGGTGGTGCTCGCGAACTGGGCGCTGCCGGCGGCGCACCCGGACGACTTCCGCTCGCTGATGGAGCGCGCGGTGACGGCCGTCGGGCTCGAGGTCCTGGAAACCGAGGACGGCGTGGCGCCGGTGCGCACGTGCATGGCGGAGATCGCCGGCAAGCTGGCGCTCACCGTCGGTTCCGGCCTGCTGCTCAACGAGTTCGGCGGCAAGGGGCTGATGCTTTCCGGCGCTCCCGGCGTGCCGCCGGCGAGCCTGGTGATCGTGGGCGCGGGCGTGCTCGGCCGCGCCGCCGCACAGGCGGCGCTCGGCATCGGCGCGCACGTCGTCATGCTCGATCGCTCGGTGGAGCACCTGCGCTACGCGATGAACCACCTCGGCCAATCGGTGCCGACGATGCTCGCCACGCGGCCGAACCTGGAGAAGGCGCTGTCGTTCGCCGACCTGCTGCTGCTCGCCGCGGCCGTCCAGGGAGAGCGCGCGCCGCTGCTGATCACCAGGCCGATGCTCAAGGTGATGCGTCCGCGCAGCGTCATCATGGACCTGTCGATCGACATGGGCGGCTGCTGCGAGACGTCGCGTCCGACCTACTTCCCGACGCCGACCTACGAGGTGGACGGGATCATCCACTTCTGCGTGCCCAACCTGCCGTCGGTGGCGGCGCGCTCGTCCACGGTGGCCCTCACCAACGCGCTGCTCCCGACGCTCGTCGAGATCGTGTCGAAGGGCTTCGACGCGGCGTTCGCGGAGCACCGGGGCCTGTGCCGCGGCACCTACCTTTTCCGCGGCGCGTGCTGCAAGGAGTCGCTGGCGCGCATCTTCGGCGTCGAGTACCAGGCGCCGCCGTGCGCCGGCGTGTGAGGGGGATGCCGTGCACTGGGTCGATGTCTACCGACGCCGCGTCACCACGGCCGCCGAGGCCGTCAAGGCGGTCCAATCGGGGCAGCACGTGTGGATCCACGGCGGCTGCAACAACCCGATCGAGCTGATCGAGGCGCTGGTCGCGCGCGCGCCGGAGCTGGAGAACGTGGAGCTCATCCACATCCTGACCTTCGGCAAGGCCGAGTACACGAACGCCGAGTACGCCCGCTCGTTCCGCCACCGGGCGCTGTTCACCGGGCACAACGTGCGCGAAGCGGTCAACCAGGGACGCGCCGACTTCATCCCCGTCCACCTGTCGATGATCCCGAGGCTGATCTACGACGGCCACATCGGCTGCGACGTGGCGCTGATCCACATCTCGCCCCCCGACGAGCACGGGTTCTGCTCGTTCGGCGTCGGGATCGAGGTGACGAAGGCGGCGGCGGAGCGCGCCGCGACCGTGATCGCGCTCGTCAACAAGCAGATGCCGCGCGCGCTCGGCGACGCCTTCATCCACGTGTCGCGCCTGACCCACGTCGTGGAGGTGGACCGGCCGGTGCTGGAGCTGCCGCAGGTGACCGAGATCGGGCCGGTGGCGAAGGCGATCGGCCACAACATCGCGGAGCTGATCGAGGACGGCGCGACGCTGCAGATGGGGATCGGGGAGATCCCCGACGCCGTGCTGCTGTTCCTGAAGAACAAGCGCCACCTCGGCATCCACACCGAGATGTTCTCCGACGGCGTCGTCGAGCTCTTCGAGAGCGGCGTCATCACCAACGAGGAGAAGACGTTGCACCGCGGCAAGATCGTCGCATCGTTCGTGCTCGGGTCGCAGAAGACGTTCGATTTCATCGACAACAACCCGTTCTGCGAGTTCCGCCCGTCGGACTACGTCAACGACCCGTTCGTGATCTCGCAGAACGACAGGATGGTCGCCATCAACTCGGCGCTCGCGGTCGACATCACCGGCCAGGTGTGTGCCGACTCGATCGGGCGGTCGATCTACTCGGGGTTCGGAGGCCAGGTCGACTTCATCCGCGGCGCCGCCCGCTCGCGGGGCGGCAAGCCGGTGATCGCGTTGCCGGCGACCGCGAAGCGCGGTACCGTGTCGCGGATCGTGGACGCGCTGGCCGAGGGCTCCGGGGTGGTGACGACGCGCGCTGACGTACACTACGTCGTGACCGAGTTCGGGATCGCGGCGTTGTTCGGCAGGAGCCTCCGCGAGCGCGCGGAGGCGCTGATCGCGATCGCGCACCCGGACTTCCGTGAGGAGCTGCGCGCCGCGGCGCGCAGGCGGAACCTGCTGTAGATCATCGGAGGGGGAGAGATGAGCGGCAAGAACGACTTCGGCATCAACGAGCACTCCACGCCCGGCGACGCCCTGCAGCTCGCCATGAAGCGGGAGAAGTCCGCCCAGGAGTTCTACCTGCAGTGCGCCAGGGTCGTCGGCGACCCGGGGGTCAAGAAGCTGTTCGAGTTCCTCGCGCGCGAGGAGTCGAAGCACTTCGAGCTGATCGAGAAGGAATACAACCGCTTCGTCGCCGGGGAGAACTGACGATGGCGGGCCGGGTCATCCTCTTCGGTGACCTGGAGGCGCGCTACGAGGCCGAGCGGCTGCTCGGCGAGCGCCACCCCGAGGTGCACGTCGAGAGCGCGGCCCGCTCGTGGGAGCTGGTCGAGAGGGCGTGCACCGGCGGCTTCGACGTCGCCGTCGTGCTCAAGGGACCGATATGGGAGCACCAGCAGCGGCTCGACGTGGTGGCGGCGCTGCGGCGCAACGAGTTCGCCGGCCGCATCGTCTACGCGGGCACGTTCCTCACGGAGAAGCACGACGCCCTCGCCGCCGGCGCCGACTTCTCCTTCGACCCCGAGCACCATGCGGTCGAGGAGGTGGCCTTCCGCGCCCTGTACCGGCCGCGCCTCGCCGCCGACCACCCATACCTGCGCCATCTGTTTCTGGGGGAGTGGGCGCGGATCGAGGCGTTCCGCGACGAGCTGCCGGCGCCGCCGCCCGACGTGCTTCTCGCTGCGACCTCCTGCCACCCCGAGGACGAGTTCTACGGCGGGCTCGCGGCCTACTCGACCGCGAACCCGAAGACGCACTGCGTCGTCGTCGAGGACGGCGAGGACGGCGAGCCCGCCGTCGCCGCCCTGGGCAGCGGCGTGCAGCCGCTGATCGTGCTCGCCGACGAAGGCCTTCAGAAGGTGCTGCAGGTCGGCCGCCGGTTGCTGCGCGAGTGCTGGATGGCGCAGGTCGCGACCGCGTGAGTGGTACGATTTGAGCGTGCGGATCTACACCCGCAGCGGGGACGACGGGTCCACCGCTCTCGCGAATGGCACGCGGGTCTCCAAGGCCACGCTCCGTGTCGATGCCTACGGCCAGGTCGACGAGCTCAACTCGGCCATCGGCGTGCTTGTGGCGGTGATGGCGCCGCAGCCGGCGCCCGCGGAGCTGGGGCGCGCGCAGGATGCGCTGTTCCACGTCGGCGCTCTCCTCGCCGATCCGCTGGGGCGGCACCGTCCCCCGGCCGACCTCATGCACGCGGCGTGGCTGGAGCGCTGGATCGACCAGATGGAGTCGGAGCTGCCGCCGCTGCGGCACTTCATCCTCCCCGGCGGCAGTCGCGCCGCCGCGTTCGCCCACCTCGCGCGCGCCGTGTGCCGGCGCGCCGAGCGCCAGGTGGCGGCGCTCCACGAGGCTGGTGAGAACGCGGCGGGAGAGGCGCTGCCGCTGCTCAACCGGCTCTCGGACGCGCTGTTCGTCTGCGCCCGCTGGCTCAACCAGCGAGCGGGCGCGGTCGACGTGGTGTGGAGGCCGCGGGGGTAGGCGGCGCCGGGGGAATGACCACCCTCACCTTTCCCGAGCGGAGCCTCGAGCTGCTCTCCGGCACGATGGAGGAAAACTTCCGCTACCTCGCCGACCGGCTCGGCGTGCGCCTGTCGGCGCGCGGCGACACGGTCACGCTCGACGGCGACGGCGCGTCGGTGACGCGGGCGCGCAAGGTGCTCGAGGAACTCGGCAAGCTGGTCGCCGGCGGCCACCCGGTTGGCAAGGAGGAGTTCAGGACCGCGGTGCGGGTGCTCGAGGAGGACCCCGACGCCGACCTCGTGGAGTTCTTCGCCGACGGCTCGATCCCGGCCGCGGTCAAGCGCCTGGTCGCACCCCGCAATCTCAGGCAGCGCGGGTTCCTGCAGGCGGTGAGCCGTTTCGACATCGTGTTCGCCATCGGTCCAGCGGGCACCGGCAAGACCTACCTGGCCGTTGCGATGGCGGCGGCGGCGCTGCTCGATCGGCGGGTGCGGCGGATCGTGCTGACGCGGCCGGCGGTCGAGGCGGGGGAGCGCCTGGGGTTCCTGCCCGGCGACCTCGTCGAGAAGGTGAACCCGTACCTGCGGCCGGTGTACGACGCGCTCTACGACATCCTCGGGTACGACGCGGTCGCCCGCCACCTCGAGCGCGGCATCATCGAGATCGCGCCGCTCGCCTTCATGCGCGGCCGCACCCTCAACGACTCGTTCATCATCCTCGACGAGGCCCAGAACACGACCCCGGAGCAGATGAAGATGTTTCTGACGCGCATGGGCTTCCACTCCAAGGTCGTGGTCACAGGCGACGTCACCCAGATCGACCTGCCGGCGGACCGCCCGTCCGGCCTCGTCCAGACGCGCGAGATCCTCAGGGATGTCGGCGACATCTGCTTCTTCGACTTCACCAAGGATGACGTGGTGCGGCACCGCCTGGTCCAGCGGATGGTCGACGCCTACGAGCAGTTCGAGGCGCGGAGGCGCGCGGGGCCGTGATCCCGAAGACGTTCAGGCAGGTGCGCGACACCGCCACGCGGCTCGCCGTGCGGCGCGGCGAGTTCGTCCAGCTCCGCCGCCAGCTCCTCGGCAAGACGTGGCTGTGGGCGGCGGCGCTGATCGTCCTCGGGTCGCTCGTCCTCGCGCGCGGCGCGGTGCGCAGGTACCCGCTGCTGGCCGCGGGAGCGGTAGCGCCCGCCGATATCGTCATCGCCGCCGACGTCGCGATCCCGGACCCGGAGGCGACCGAGAAGAAGCGGCGCGAGGCGAGCATGGAAGTGCGGCCGATCTACGTGCTCGACCCCGGCGTCGAGCGCGACGCGGTCGCCAAGATCGAGAAGGTCTTCGCCGCCGGCCGCGCCGCCGGCCGGGTCGGCGCGGAGGAGCTGGCCGCGAGCATCAGCGCGGCGACGGGCGTCCTGGTGCTCCCCCAGGAGGCGGCGGCGCTCCGGGCGGCCGCGTTCTCCGACGAGCTGCTCGCGGCGCTGCGCGACGTCGTTTCGCGCCTGTACCGGCAGGGCATCGTCAGCAGCCGGCCGGAGCTCCTCGTCGCCGCCGACCGTGGCCTCACGCTGCGCACCGCCGGCTCGCCGCAGGAGCTGGTGGAGCTCGACGTCTACCGCTTCGTCGACGGCGGCAGCGGCCTTGCCGAGGCGGTCGAGCAGCGGCTGGGCGGCGAGGCTGCAGTGCCGCGCAGCGCCCGCGGGCCGCTCGCCGCGCTCCTCGCACGGCTGCTGGCGCCGAACGTCATCGAGGATCGCGGCGAGACGCTGGCGCGCCGGCTGCGCGCCGCGGCGGCGGTCGAGAGCGTCGTGGTGCGGCTGCCGCGCGGCCGCGTGCTGGTGCGGCGGGGCGACGAGGTCACGCCGCAGGCGGCGCGCCTGCTGCAGGCGCTTGCGGCGGGCAGCCGCCCGGCATTCAACCCGCTGTCACTGCTCGGCACCCTGGTGCTGCTGTCCATCGTCACCGGCTCCTGGTACTTCTTCCTCCAGCGCCAGGGGCCGTCGCCGGAGGAGTTCCGCTATCGCTTCGGCTCGGTGGCGATGCTGACGCTCACCATGCTGCTGCTCGAGCGCGCCTCCGCATTCCTCGCCGGCGGGGTTGCGGCGAGCATCGTAAGGGAGGAGTTCGGGCACGTCGACGTCTACCTGCCGGCGCTGCCGCACGGCGCCGGCCCGATCGTGGCGGGGCTGATGTTCGGCCTGCCCGTGGCGGTGCTGTTCGCGCTCGTGCAGGCGGTCCTGGTGTCGATGTTCCTCGGCGGCGACGTCACCGTCGCGATGTACGCGCTGCTCACCGGGCTCGGCGCCGCGTTCGTCTCGCAGCGGCTGAAGGAGCGCAACGTCTTCCTGCGCGCGGGCATCGTCGTTGCCGGCGTCAACGCCCTGGCGGTGGTCGGGCTGGTGCTCTGGCGCGGAGGGCTGACCGACGGCCCGGTGGTGGCCGCGCAGATCGCGGCGGGGGCGGTCGGCGGGATGCTCGCGGCGGTCGTGGCGAGCTTCCTGGTGCCGGTGATCGAGACGCTGACCGGCACAATCACGGACATCCGCCTGCTCGAGCTGTCGAACCCGAACCTGCCGCTGCTAAAGCGCCTTTCGGTCGAGGCCCCGGGCACCTTCCAGCACTCGCTCGCCATGGCCAACCTCGCCGAGGCCGCCGCCGAGGCGGTCGGCGCCAACCCGCTGCTGGCGCGCGTCTGCTGCTACTACCACGACATCGGGAAGCTCGCGAAGCCGGAGTACTTCGTCGAGAACCAGCGCGGCGCCAACCCGCACGACAACCTGTCGCCGTGGATGTCCGCGCTCGTCGTCTCCAACCACGTCAAGGCCGGGCTCGAGCTGGCGCGGGCGTACCGGCTGCCCGAGCCGATCCGCGACGCAATCGTCACCCATCACGGCAACAAGCTGATCCGCTACTTCTACTCGCGCGCCAAGGAGAAGGAGAGCGCGGACTCGGGAGAGGTCAAGGAGCACGAGTTCCGCTACCCCGGCCCGAAGCCGCGCACCAAGGAGATGGGGATCCTGCTGCTCGCCGATGCCGTGGAGGCCGGCAGCCGCACCGTGCAGGAGCCGACTCCGGGCCGCATCCAGGGGATGATCGACCAGATCGTCAAGAACGTGCTCGAGGACGGCCAGCTCGACGAGTGCGACCTGACGCTGAAGGACATCGAGCGGATCTCGGCCGCGTTCTTCTGGGTCCTCACCAACGCCTTCCACCACCGCATCGACTACCCGGGCTTCGACTTCAACAAGCGCCGTGGCTGAGAGGCGGGGGACCGGGGACCGGGGACCGGGGACCGGCGAGGCGCCTGCAGGGGCGGTCACGGTGGCGTTCACCTGGGCGATGCGGCCCGCTGGCAGACCGGCGGCGCGGCTGCGGCGGCTGGCGGTTGCGGCGTTGCGCCGGCTGGGCGTCACGGAGGGCGAGGTCGGTGTGCTGGTGTGCGACGACGCGACGATCCGCGCGCTCAACCGTGACTTTCGGCACAAGGACGCCGCCACCGACGTGCTGTCGTTCGCCGGTGGCGGCTCCGAGCCGGGTGAGCGGGCCTACCTCGGCGACATCGCGATCTCGCTCGAAACCGCCGGGCGGCAGGCGGTTGCTGCGGGCGTGCCGGTCGAACGGGAGCTGGAGACGTTGCTGCTGCATGCGTTGATCCACCTGATGGGTTACGATCATGAGACCGACGGCGGCGAGATGAACGCCCTGGAGAGACGGTTGCGCGGGGAGCTGCTCGGGTGAGCGAGGCGTTGGCGTCGTGGTGGGGCAACCCGGTGACCGCCGTGCTGGCGGCGGCCGGGACCTGGGTCTTCCTGGCGCTGGCGGCGGCTGCCGCGACGGCGGTCGCCCGGCTCGGCGGCATCCGGCTCGGCAGCGTGCTGGCGCAGCGCGGCGACCTGCTGCCGGCGCTGCCGCGGCGAGTCGATGCGACCGCCGCGGTCGTGCTGTTCGTCGGCGCCGCCCAGGGCGTCGTGCTGCTGCTGTTCGCGGCGGCGGTGGCGCGGCTTGCGGCGCTGCTGGCGCTCGGCGGCGCCGCCGCGCTGGCGCTCGGCGCGTTCGGCTGGCTGCTGGCCGCCGGTCTGGCGCTCGCGCTGGTTCGCGAGCCGAGAGTCGAGGCGGCGGCGCATGCCGCAGTCGGCGCACTGCAGCCGTTCAGTCGCGTGATCGCCGCGATGGCGCGTCTCGAAGCGAGCCCGGAGGCGCCGGCGGACGAGTCGGACGAGGAGGAGGCGCTCGACGATCACGAGGTGCAGGCATTCCTCGGCGCGGGCGAGGAGGCCGGCATCATCGAGCGCGAGGACGTCGACATGATCACCTCGGTGGTCGAGCTCTCCGAGACCGTGGTGCGCGAGATCATCACGCCGCGCACCGATATCCAGGCGCTGCCGTTGACCGCCGACTTCGCGACGATGCAGCGCCGGTTCGCCGAGTCGATGTTCACCCGCCTGGTGGTGTACCGCGACACGCTCGACCGCATCGAAGGCGTCGTGCACGTCAAGGACGTGCTGCGCGCCGCCGCCGCGGGCCAGACGCCGAGCGCCGCCGACCTCCTGCGGCCGGTGCTTGTGGTCCCCGAGACGAAGGAGCTGCGCGAGCTGCTGCGCGAGTTCCAGAGCCAGCGGCAGCAGCTCGCGGTGGTGGTCGACGAGTACGGCGGCACCTCGGGGATCGTGACGCTCGAGGACGTCCTTGAGGAGATCGTGGGCGAGATCCAGGACGAGCACCAGCGCGAGGCGCCGGACTACGAGCGCGAGGAGGAAGGCGTCTATCTCGTCGCGGGCGGCGCGCACGTCGAGGTGCTCGAGAAGCTGTTCGACGTCGAGATCGGCGAGGGCGCGTTCGACTCGGTCGCCGGGCTCGTGCTCGACCGCCTCGGCCGCCTGCCCCGGGTCGGAGAGAAGGTGATGTGGCAGGGGCTCGAGCTCGAGGTGGTGGAGGTCGATAGGCGGCGGCTCCGCCGCGTGCGCGTGCGCGGTCCCGAGAAGCGCGCGTGAGGCGGCGCTCAGGCACCATCGCGCTGCTCGGCCGTCCCAACGCCGGCAAGAGCACGCTCCTCAACGCCCTCCTCGGGGAGAAGGTGGCGATCGTCTCCGACAAGCCCCAGACGACGCGCCACCGCATCTGCGGCGTCCTCACCGAGGAGCGCGGGCAGGCCGTCTTCTTCGACCTGCCCGGGGTCCACCGCCCGCTGCACCGCATGAACGCCCAGATGATGCACGTGCTGCGCGAGACGCTCGCCGAGGTCGACCTCGTGCTGCAGCTCTTCGATGCGTCTGCGGACCCGGGCGGCGGCGAGCGCTTCGTCGTCGAGCTGTTGCGCGGCTGCGAGGCCCCGGTGCTGCTTGTGGCGAACAAGATCGATCTGCCGGCTGCCGTGTCGCGCCTCGAGCGCTCGCTGCAGTACTTCACCGGCCGCCGCCCGTACGCGCGCACCGTGGCGGTGTCGGCGCTCACCGGCGCCGGCCTCGGCGAGCTCAAGGCGCACCTGTTCGAGCTGCTTCCCGAGGGCGACGCGCTCCTCGACCCGAGCCTGACGACCACCCAGAGCGAGCGGTTCTTCATCGCCGAGCTGATCCGCGAGGCGCTGCTCGAGCGCGTCGAGCAGGAGCTGCCGTTCACCTCGGCGGTGGTGGTCCAGTCGATCGAGGAGGAGGAGACCTCGCGCGGCGCCCTGCTGCGCATCTGGGCCCAGATCGTCGTCGAGGAGGAGAGCCAGAAGGCGATCGTGGTCGGCCGCGCGGGACGCATGATCAAGGACATCGGCACGGCGGCGCGCACCCGCGTAGAGGCGCTGCTCGGCGCCCGGGTGTACCTCGACCTGCTTGTCAAGGCGCGGCCGGGGTGGCGCGAGAACGCCGCCTTCCTGGCGGCGATGGAACCGCTCGAGGTCAACTGGCAGGCGCCGGAGATCGGGCGTGGCGTCGGATCCGGCGGCGAGAGCGACGATGCGCCCGGCCGCGGCGGCGAGGACGCGGGCGGCGAAGGCGCGGCGCCCGGCGGGGACAGCCTCGGCCCGCGGGGCGGCGGCCGCCGATGAGCATCACCGTGTATGTCGCCGCCGGCTGCCCGCACTGCGAGCGGCTGCTCGCCGACCTGCGCCGGCGTGCGGTGCCGCATGCCGTCGTCGATCTCGCGGCGGCGCCGGAGCGAGCGGCCGAGCTCGCGGCGCTCACCTGGGACCGGCGCGTCCCCGTGGTCGTCGACCACGAGCGCTGCAGCGTCGGCTTCGCCGGCGCCGCGAGCGCCCTCGCGGACCTCGGGATCGGCGCACCGGCCCGCCGGCGGTGACCCCGGCGGTATACTTCCGCTCCTGACGAGGAGGTCCGAGGATGGCGCCGAGCCGGTCACCGATGCACCAGAAGGTCAAGGAGCTGATCATCGAGCGGCTGCAGCTCGAGGGGATGACGCCGGACGACATCGACGACGCGGCGCCACTGTTCGGCGAGGGGCTGGGGCTCGACTCGATCGATGCGCTCGAGCTGGTGATCGGCATCGAGAAGACTTTCGGCGTGCGCATCCAGGACGAGGAGGTCGGCACGAGGGCATTCGCGTCGGTCGACGCGCTGGTCGCGTTCCTCGGGGAGAAGGGCGCTGACGCCCAGCCCTGATCCGCTGCCGCACGGCTACCCCTTCCGGCTGGTCGAGAAGGCGGAGAGCGAGGGCGGGACGCGCATCGCCGTGGTCCTCGCGAGCGCCGGCGGGGCGCTCACGGGAGCGGCGCCGTGGCCGGTGACGCTGGTCGCGGAGGCACTGGCGCAGGCGATCGTCGTCGTGATGCGGCCGCCGCGGCGCGACGCGCTGCGGCTGGTCGCTCTCAACGAGGTGCGGCTGCTCCAGCCGGTCGGGCCCGGCGCGCGTCTCGAGGTCGAGGTGGAGGAGCGGGCGGCGTTCGCGCCGCTGCGCCGGTACGCCTGCCGCGCCGTCCTCGGCGGGGCGCTCGCGGCGACGGCGGAGATCACGGTGGCCGGATAGGCTCGGCGGCCGGGAGGTTGGCATGGAGATGAAGCGAACCCGGGAAGGCAACGTCACGGTGCTGGCGGTGCGCGGCAACGTGCGAGTCGGCGAGTCGGCGCAGCAGTTCTCGAACGAGATGACGCGGCTTCTGGAGGAGACCTCGGGTTCGGTGCTGCTGGACGTCTCCGGCATCGACTACATCGACTCGACCGGGATCGGCGAGCTGGTCGGCCACCTGCAGCGCTTCACCGGCGCCAGCCGCCGCATGGGGCTGCTTCAGCCGCACAGGCGCCTGACGTCACTGCTCGAGATCACCGGGCTCGACGCCTACTTCCTGATCTACCGCGACCGCGAAGAGGCGCTGCGTGCGCTGGCGACGCCGTAGCGAGGGGTGCGGCTGCGAACTCCGGGCGCTCCGGAGGTGAGGTGCCCGAGGTGCCCGGCTTCTGGGTCGATTCTCGCTCTCCGGCGTGTGCCGCGGCTCGTGCGATGAGCCCGCGAGCGGGAATCAGGAGTGGTGCGAAAGGGGGGACTCGAACCCCCATGAGCGTGAGCTCACAGCGTCCTGAGCGCTGCGCGTCTACCAGCTTCCGCCACTTTCGCAGCCGGAAAAGTGTAGCAACGGCCGGCGCGCCCGTCAACGCCGGCGCGCGGCGCCGGGGTTCGGCATGATCGCCAGGCAGCGGGTGCTCGAGCGGTTGCGCGGCGCGCGTGGCGGCGGCCTGACGGTGAACCGGCTGCTCGCGGAGCTCGCGGGCGAGGCCGGCGGCGAGGCCAGGGCGGAGCTCGAGGCGGCGCTCGCCGACGCCGAGGCGCGGGGCGAGGCGGTGCGCTCGCCGCAGGGGCGCTGGACCGCGATCGAGTACACCGACTACCACGCCGGTACGCTGCGAACCACCGCGCGCGGGTTCGGCGTCGTGCGCTCCCCCGACCCCGGCCAGGAGGACCTCGTGGTGCCCCCGGAGGGCCTCGGCACCGCCCTCGACGGCGACGAGGTGCTCGTACTGCGGCGGTCGCGCAGCCGGAAGGGGCAGCTCGTCAGGGAGAAGTACGCCGAGGTCGTGCGCGTGCTGCGCCGCCGCCGCCCGACGCTGGTCGGGAGGTACATGCCGCACCCCGAGCAACCGTGGGTCGAGCCGTACGCCCGCCGTCTGAAGATGAGCGTGCTGCTCGAGCCGTTCGCGGGCGAGGCGCCGCGCCCCGGCGAGTTCGTCGAGGTGGCCCTCGCCGAGATCTCCGAGACCGGGCCGGTGCGCGGCAGGCTGCTGCGCCGGCTCGGCGCGCCGGGCGAGAGCGGCGTCGACGAGGAGGTGGTGCTCGCCGAGCTCGCGATCCCGATCGAGTTCCCGCCGGAGGCTCTGCGCCAGGCGGACGCGCTCCCGGAGGCGGTCGGCGAGGCCGATCGCGCGGGGCGCGCCGACCTGCGCGACCAGCCGGCCGTCACGATCGACGGCGAGACCGCGAAGGACTTCGACGACGCGGTCGCCGCGTTCCCGGCCGCCGGCGGCGCGATCGAGGTGTACGTCCACATTGCCGACGTGTCGCACTACGTGCGCCCGGGCACGCCGCTCGACCTCGCGGCGCGCGAGCGCGGCACCAGCGTCTACCTGCCCGGCCGCTGCGTGCCGATGTTCCCCGAGCGCCTGTCCAATCACCTGTGCTCGCTGGTCGCCGGGCAGGACCGCCTGGCGTTCACGGTGCGCTTCCTGGTCACGGAGAGCGGCGCCGTCGAGGGGTATCGGGCGGAGCGCTCCGTGTTCCGTTCGCGGCGCCGCTGCACCTACACCGAAGTGTTCGAGTGGCTCTCCGCAGGGCGCTGGCCGGCCGCGTTTCCGAGCGGCGTGCGGCGCTCGCTCGAGCTGCTTGACGAGGCGGCGGACCGGCTCAACCGCAGGCGCGCCGAGCGCGGGGCCATCGACTTCGACCTGCCGGAGCCGGAGATCCTCATCGACCCCGACGGCTTCATGACCGGCGTGCAGGCGGCCGAGCGCAACCGTGCGCACCGGCTGATCGAGGGGCTGATGGTCGCGGCCAACGAGTGCGTGGCGCGGATGCTCGTCTGGGGGCGTTCGCCCGGCCTCTTCCGGGTCCACGAGAAGCCGGCCGCCGGCAAGCTCGCGGAGCTCGAGGCGGTGCTCGGGGAGTTCGGCCTGGGTTTGCGCGGCGACCTCGACGACCTGCCGCCGCGCGAGCTGCAGCGCCTGCTCGGCGAGATCGCGGGGCGGCCGGAGGAGCGTTTCCTGCAGTCGCTGATCCTCCGCTCGCTCGCCCGCGCCGTCTACCACGCGGAGTGCAGGGGCCACTACGCGCTCGCCACCGAGCACTACCTCCACTTCACCTCGCCGATCCGCCGCTACCCCGACCTCGTCGTCCACCGCTTCCTCGCCGACCTGCTGGCGCGGCGGCGCCTGAGCGAGGGCGAGCGCGAGCTCATCGCCTCCGACCTCGAAGATTTGGCGCGGAGCTGCTCGTTCACGGAGCGGCGCGCCGGGGAGGCCGAGCGCGAGGTCGTCAAGTGGAAGCAGGCGGAGTTCATGCGCGCGCACATCGGCGAGGAGTTCACCGGCCACGTCTCCGGGGTTGTCGCGTTCGGCATGTTCGTGCAGCTCGACGAGGTGTACGCCGAGGGGATGGTGCACGTCAGCGACATGAAGGACGACTACTACCGCTACGACGAGGGCGGCCACCGGCTCGTCGGGCAGCGGCGCGGCGGCGTCTTCCGCCTCGGCGACCCGCTGCGCGTGCGCGTCAGGGGGATCGACGAGGAGCGCATGGAGGTCGACCTGGAGCTCGTCGCCGCGCTGCGCCAGCCCGCCACCCCCGGCACGCGCCGCGGCGGGGAACACGCGGCGCGGCGGACCGAGCCGCCGCGGCGCGCCCGCCCGGACCGCCGCCATCCCGGCCGGCGGCGCTGACCCGCGGCCGGGCTACAGCAGCGTCGCCCCGCCGGGGATCCAGCGGTCGGCGGCGAGCGGCGGCTGGCGGGTCATCCACTGGCCGACCGCGCGGCCACGCGCCCCGGCGTCGAGGAGGTGCTCGATGGCCGCCTCGAACGGCGCCGGCACGAGGAGGTCGACCAGCAGGTCGGCGGACGCCGCCGCGAGCTGGAGCGCCCAGCCGAGGGCGGCAAGCGCCGCCTCGCCGGTGCTGGCGACGACCGGACCGCACTGGCCGGGGCCGCCGTAGGCGTACGCCGAGATGCGCTGCTTCTCGCGCACGAGCGCGAGGCGGAGGCCGCGCTCGGCGAGCCAGTACTCGTGGTCCATCGGGCGGCTGACGCCGCGCACCAGGCGGTCGAGACGCTCGAGGTCGGCCCCGCCCGCGGCCCGCCGGCCGGCGGGGTCGCCGCTGACCTCGCGGCCGGGCATCGCGCTCGCGAGGTCGATGCCGAGGCGGCGGGCCGATTCCGCCGGCAGCACGAGGCGGTAGACGGGAAACCGCGGCCGCAGGCCGAAGCGGAGGAGCTGGAGCTGGTGCTCGGCGCCGCCGAGGACGAGTGCGGCGGCGTCCTGAGCGCCCGAGCGCTCGCCGAAGGCGACGGCGCGCCGCACCAGCGTCTCCGCCACCGGCTCGCCGACATGCTCGGGCAGGAGCCAGACCTGCGGGAGCAGGAGGTGGCGGGAGCGCACGTGGCCGGCGGCGAAGCCGACGACCTCGTCGCCGAGGCTGGCGATCAGGAAGCCGTCTCCGTCGTGGCGGGCGAGGTGGCCGAGGTCGTGCGCGAGGTCGCTGTCGAAGCGCGGACGCGGCACGCTGCGCTGCGCGTCGCTCCAGCCCGGAAGAGCGATGCGAAGCTGCTCCGCCATCTCCACGAGCGGCGCCAGCCCGGCGCTCGAAACCGGTTGCACCTTCACCTTCCCGGCCATGTCAAGATCTCCTTCGCAGCCGCGCGTGGGCGCTCGGCGGCCGGCAGGTCCAAGCGCTGCCCCGGGCCTCCTGGCGCGGCGATTGTAGCAGGGCGGCCGCGGACTGAACGGCTGTTCACTTTTTTCCGCGCTTGTGGCAGACTCGCGGAAGGGAGGCGCCATGACCCACCATGCCACCGCGGGAGCGTTCCTCGGCATCTCCGGAACGCTGTGGTTCGTCCTCGTCACGCTCACGGCGATCGCCGGGATCGCCTGGTCGCTCAACCGCAAGCTCCAGCTCGTCCTCGCCGGCAAGCCCGGTGTGCGGCTCGACCGCTGGGGCGAGAGGATCAAGGGCCTGCTGGTGTTCGCCATCGGCCAGAAACGGATGTTCGCCGAACCGGTGGCGGGGGTCATGCACGCTCTGATCTTCTGGGGGTTCCTGGTGTTCTCGGTGCGCTCGCTCTCGCTCGTCGTGGAAGGGTTCTCGCAGGGGTGGGAGCTGCCCTTCCTGCACACGCCGATCGGGTGGGCCTACCTGCTGACCAAGGACGCCTTCGCCGTCCTGGTGCTCGCCGGCGTGGCGGTGGCGGCGTGGCGGCGCGCGGTCACGAGGCCGGCGCGCCTCGAGCTCTCCGCCGACGCCTGGGTGATTCTCGCGCTGATCGCCTCGCTGATGGTCACCGACCTGCTTGCCGACGGCGCGCGCATCGCCGGCGGCGCGCCCGGGCCGTGGGAGTGGACGCCGTTCTCGCGCGCCGCGGGCGGGATGCTCGCGGGGGCGGCCGAGGGCACGCTGCACACGGCGTATGCGGTGTCGTGGTGGGTGCACGCGCTCGCGCTCTACTTCTTCGCCAACTACCTGCCGTACTCGAAGCACTTCCACGTCTACACGTCGCTCCCCAACGTGCTCCTGCGCCCGCTCGACGAGCCGGGGCGGCTGGCCAAGATGGACCTGGAGAACGCCGCCGAGGGCAGCACGTTCGGCGCCCAGCGCGTCACCGACTACACCTGGAAGCAGCTCCTCGACCTCTACACCTGCACCGAGTGCGGCCGCTGCACGGTGGTGTGTCCGACCACCACGACCGGCAAGCCCCTGATCCCGCGCGACCTGACGATCGCGCTGCGCGACCACCTGAACGCTGCCGCGAAGCAGATCATCGGCGACCCCGGCGCGCCGTCGGGGAAGCCGGCGCGCGAGCTGGCGGGCGACGTCATCGATCCCGAGGTCGTATGGGCCTGCACCACCTGCCGCTGGTGCGAGGAGGCGTGTCCGCTGTTCATCTCGTACGTCGACAAGATCGTCGAGATGCGCCGCCATCTCGTTCTCGAGAAGGCGGAGTTCCCGCCCGAAGCCGAGCCGGCGTTCCGCGGCATGGAGGTCAACGGCAACCCGTGGCAGCTCGCAGCGGAGACGCGCGCCGACTGGGCGAAGGGTCTCGGCGTGCCGTTGGCCTCGCAGGGCGGGGAGTACGAGTACCTGTTCTGGGTCGGGTGCGCCGGCTCCTTCGACGACGCCGGCAAGCGCACCTCGGTGTCGCTCGCCAGGATCATGCAGGCGGCGGGCGTGACGTTCGCGATCCTCGGCCCCGAGGAGAGCTGCACCGGCGACGCGGCGCGGCGGCTCGGCAACGAGTACCTCTTCCAGATGCTCGCGCAGGCCAACGTCGAAACCCTCAACCGGTACGACGTGAAGAAGATCGTCACCAACTGTCCGCACTGCCTGAACACCCTCAAGCACGAGTATCCGGACTTCGGCGGCACGTACGAGGTGATCCACGGGACCCAACTCACGGCGCAGCTCCTCAGGGAAGGGCGCCTGAAGCTCACCGGCCGCGTCGAGCGCGAGCTCACCTTCCACGACCCGTGCTACCTCGGCCGAACCAACGGCGAGTTCGCCGCGCCGCGCGCGGTGCTCGGCGCGGTACCAGGCCTGAAGCTGAAGGAGGCGCCGCTGTCGGGTCAGAAGGCGATGTGTTGCGGCGCCGGCGGCGGCCGCATGTGGCTGGAGGAGAAGCTCGGCGATCGCATCAACCAGACGCGCGTGAAGCAGCTCCGGGCGTCGGGGTGCGACGACATGGCGGTTGCGTGCCCGTTCTGTGCGGTGATGGTCGGCAACGGCCAGCAGGAGCTCGGCATGGAGTCGGCGAAGACGTTCGACGTCCTCGAGCTCGCGGCACAGGCGCTGCCGAAGAAAGGCTGAGCGTCGGGAGCCGACGGTCGAGAGGAAGACCTTGAGGGAAGACGATCGTGACGCGAACGGCCCCGACGGCGACGAGAGTACGCTGCGGGCGAAGGTCCTGCGCTTCTCGCGACTCCTGACGCTCGACTCTCGACCCGCGGAGGAAACGGGAAAAGCGGGGAGCGTGGACATTCGGCTTCGCAGCGCGCGCTGGGGCGAAGCGCTGGCCGCATGGTTCCTGCGCCTCAAGGGGTACCACGTCGAGGCCCGCAACTGGCGCTGCCCGCAGGGCGAGCTCGACCTCGTCTGCCGCGACGGCGACACACTGGTGTTCGTCGAGGTGAAGACGCGCGCCACCGGCGCGGCAGGGGACCCCGAGGAAGCCGTCGACCGGCGCAAGCAGCAACGGCTGGTGCGGGTGGCGCAGGCCTACCTGGCGCACCTCGGCGGCGAGACCCCGCCGTGCCGCTTCGACGTCGTCGCGATCGAGCGCTCGCGCCTCGGCCCGCGCATCCGCCACCTCAAGGCCGCGTTCCGTGCGGACGAGGAACCGGCAGGCGGCCGGCGGTAGGCGATCGGCGGCAGGTGCAGGGAAAGAAGAAGCAAGGCCGCGCGCCCGGCGCCGCGGGACGCCTCCTCGCCCCGCCAAGGCCGGGCTCCTCGGGGCGGCCGCGCCTCCCGCGAGCGGCCGCGAAGACGGCGGGTGGATCCGTCGCCGCTGCTCTCGCCGGTGCGGCGAGATCCTTCGCCGGCCATCGGTCTCCCCGGGATGGCCGCCGCTCCGACGCAAGGCCCGCGGTCGAGGTCGCGAGAATCAGGAGGGGCGGGAATCTCTCCCGCCCCTCCTATCTCCTGTCCTCGACGACCCACGAACCACGAACCACGACTCTACGGTCGTTCCAGCAGGTACGCGAACCCCATTCCGCCGCCGATGCACATCGTCACGATCCCGCGCTTGGCGTTGCGGCGCTTCATCTCGCCGAGCAGCTTGCAGGTGAGGATCGCGCCGGTGGCGCCGAGCGGGTGGCCGGTGGCGATGGCGCCGCCGTTGACGTTGGTCTTCTCGGGGTCGAGGCCGAGCTCCTTGCAGCAGTAGATCGACTGGCTGGCGAACGCCTCGTTGATCTCGATGAGGTCGATGTCGGCGAGCTTCAGGCCGGTCTTGGCGAGAAGCTTCGGGACCGCCTTGGCGGGGCCGATCCCCATGATGTCGGGCGGCACGCCGGCGACCGACCAGGCGCGCACGTACGCCTGGATCGGCAGCCCCATCGCCTTCGCCTTCTCCTCGGACATCACGACGACGAAACCGGCGCCGTCGTTGATCTGCGAGGCGTTGCCGGCGGTGACTGTGCCCCGCGGGTCGAACGCCGGCTTGAGCTTGGCGAGCCCTTCCAGGGTCGTGTCGGCGCGCGGCCCCTCGTCGGTGTCGAAGACGAACTCCCGCCACATGCCGTTGTCCATGGTGCGGACCTTGAGCGGGACGATCTCGTCCTTGAACTTGCCGGCGGCGATGGCGGCGGCGGCGCGCTGGTTCGAGGTGACGGCGTACGCGTCCTGCTCCTCGCGGGAGATGTTGAACTGCCGCGCCACCACCTCGGCGGTGGTACCCATCGCCGCGTAGGCGTTCGGCATGAGCTCCATCGTCGCCGGGTCGGCGATGAGCTTGTTGCCGCCCATCGCGACCAGCGACATCGACTCGACGCCGCCAGCAATCACGATCTCGTTGGAGCCCGACTTGATGGTGTCGGCCGCCCACGCGATCGTCTGCGAGCCGGAGGAGCAGAAGCGGTTGAGCGTCGTCGCCGGCACCTCGACCGGGAACCCGGCGAGGAGCGAGATGATGCGGGCGATGTTCATCCCCTGCTCGCCCTCCGGCATCGCGCAGCCGACCATGACGTCGTCGACCATCTCGGGCTTGAGGCCGGGGGTGCGCTTGACCAGCTCCTTGAGCACCTCGGCGGCGAACTGCTCGGGGCGGGTGTCCTTCAGGCTGCCCTTCTTGGCCCGCCCGACGGGAGTGCGGGCGTATGACACGATGACGGCTTCACGCATTGGAACCTCCACGGGTGGTGCGCCCCTCACGGGCGTTGACGGCCGTTGGTGTGGGAGGGACGTTGCCGTCCCGACCGGTCGCGGCTGGAGAGCCGCTGCTGCGCGCCTGGCGTTGCCTGCTCGCGGCTGCCATCGTCAGTTCCTCAGCGGCTTGTTGTTCAGGAGCATGTACTGGATGCGCTCCTGAGTCTTGGGCTCGCCGCACAGCGACAGGAACGCCTCGCGCTCGAGGTCGAGGATGGTCTCCTCCGAGACCGGGTTGTTGATGGTGGTGTCGCCGCCGCACAGGATGGTGGCGATGTGAGTCGCGACCTTCTCGTCGTGCGCGGAGATCCAGTGCGTCAGCTTCATGTTGTGGAGGAACATCTTGAACGTCGCGATGCCCTCCCTGCCGGGCAGATAGAACTGGCGCGGCAGCGGCGGCCGGTACCCCTGCTCGGCGAGGCCGATGGCCATCCGTTTGGCGGTCCAGAGCTGCTGGTCGCGGTTGAGCTCGACGTGGTCGAACGGGCGCAGGTACTTCAGCTCGCGCGCCTCTTCCGCCGAGGTGGCGACCTTCGCCATCGCGATCGTCTCGAACGCCTTGCGCAGGAACGGCAGGTTGGAGAGGATCGGCTCATCGATCCCCTCCAGCACGCGCTCGAGCATGAACACGTGGCCTGCGCCCGCCGGGATCAGGCCGACGCCGACCTCGACGAGGCCGATGTACGTCTCGGCGAGGGCGCAGACGCGGTCGCCGCCCATCGTGATCTCGCAGCCGCCGCCGAAGGTGAAGCCGAACGGCGCGGTGACGACGGGAACGCGGGCGCGCTTGAACCCCATCGTCATCCCCTGGAACTTGCCGATCATCTCGCCGATCGCGTTCCACTGCTGGCTCATGGCGCCCTCGAGCACCATCACGAGGTTGGCGCCGGCGCAGAAGTTCTCCGCCTGGTGGTGCACCACGAGGCCGCGGAAGTCGCGCTCGGCGATCTCGATCGCTTTGGCAGCCACCTCGAGGATCTGGTCGTCGATCGGGTTGAGCTTCGGCTGCATCGCCGAGTGGAACTCGAAGCACAGGATGCCGTCGCCGAGGTCGACCAGCGACGCGCCCTTGTTGCCGTACACCTCGGGCCTGAGCTTCTTCAGCTCGGACAGGACGATGAAGCTCTCGGGGCGCGGCATAGGCAGGTACTTCCTCTTCTTGACGTCGAAGTACTCCTTGCCCTTGACGCCGTCGCGGTAGAAGCTCGCGTTGCCCTTCTCGAGCATCTTCTCGACCCAAGGCGCGGGCGCGACGCCCTCGGCCTTCATGCGGTCGACGGTCTCCTTCACGCCCAGGGCGTCCCAGGTCTCGAACGGGCCGAGCTCCCAGTTGAACCCCCACTTGAGGGCATTGTCGATGTCGACGATCGTGTCGGAGATCTCGGGGATGCGGCGCGAGGAGTAGGCGAGGGTGTCCCGCAGCAGCCGCCACGCGAAGCGGCCGGCGCGGTCGTCGGCGCTCGCCACCGTCTTGATGCGCGTCCCGGCGTCGTGAATCCCCTTCGCCGCCTTGAGCGACGGCGCGTCGAGCTTCTGCTTCGGCCGGTACGCCATCGTCTTCCAGTCGAGCACGAAGTCCTGCTTCTCGCCGCCGGCGCCCTTCTCGCGCTTGAAGAACCCCGCGCCCGCCTTGCGGCCGATCAGCTTCTTCTCGACCATCTGCGCGACGAAGTCGGGGATCTCGAAGTACGGCTGCCCCTCGTCCTTCGGGCAGCCCTCGCGCAGTGTGCGGACCACGTGCACCATGGTGTCGAGGCCGACCAGGTCGATGGTGCCGAACGACGCCGACTTGGGGTGCCCCATCGGCGCGCCGGTGATCACGTCGACCTCGTCGACCTGGTAGTCCATCTCCATCATGGCGTGCACGGTCGCCTGGATCGCGTAGACGCCGATACGGTTGCCGACGAAGTTCGGCGTGTCCTTGCCCCAGACGATTCCCTTGCCGAGGCGGAACTGGCCGAAGTCGGCGATGAACTTCAGCACCTCGGGGTCGGTGTCCTCGCCCGCGACCAGCTCGAGCAGGCGCATGTAGCGTACCGGGTTGAAGAAGTGCGTCACCAGGAAGTTCTTGCGGAACTCCTCGCTGCGCCCCTCCACCATCTCTCTGATCGGCAGGCCAGAGGTGTTGGAGGTGACGATGGTGTCCGGCTTGATCACCTTCTCGAGCCTGGCGAACACCTGCCGCTTGATGTCGAGCCGCTCGACCACGACCTCGATGATCCAGTCGCACTCGGCGAGGCGGCGCCAGTCGTCCTCGAAGTTCCCGACCTCGATCAGAGGCAGGAACCGCTTGGAGTACAGGAGCGCCGGCTTCGACTTCTTGATGTTCTCCAGCCCCGCGAGGGCGAACTTGTTGCGAAAGCGCGGGTCGTTGGGCGAAAGCCCGGCCTTCTCGTCCTCCGGGGTGAGCTGCGGCGGCACGATGTCGAGCAGCAGCGACCGCACGCCCGCATTCGCGAGGTGCGCGGCGATGCCCGACCCCATCACGCCGGCCCCCAGGACTCCTACCTTCCGGATCTCTCGATGCATTGAGGCCCTCCTTCGTCAGACGTTGTGGATTCTTCGCCCGCCCGCGCGGCGCCGGCCTGCTGTTCCGGCTCGCCATCGCGGCAGGAGAACGGGATGACTGAACACTCGTTCATTTTGCACGGTTCGTCGGCGCGATGCAAGGGAGGTATGGAAGTATGGAGGCATGGAGCCATAGAGCCGTGTGCAGGAGGAGGTGTGAGGCATTGAGCCACAGAGGCGTCCGTGCGGAGGCGTGTGGCATTGAGGAAAGAGGGAGTTCGCTGCGAGCGCCTCCACACCCGATCTCGGGCGGCGACCGTGGGTACGACGAGCGCGGATGTGGGGCGCGCACTCCGCGCGCGCGGGTGCGGTCCTGCACACCAGCGCCAGCCGGCGCGGCGCCCCGGCCCCGCATCGGCCCTGCAGGGCGCGACGAGTACGACGGCATTGCGTGGGTACTGCCCCGTGCGAGATGTCATCAAGCCGGGACGCTCAGGGGCGATAGCCCTTGAAGTGCCTGCTTTCCTGCTCTACGCCTCTGCGCCTCCATGCCTCCGTGCCTAGAACAGGCCCACTCCCCAGAGGTCATGGATGTGCAGGATGCCGGAGACGCGCCGCTCGTCGTCGACGACCACCAGCGAGGTGATCCGGCGGGTCTCGAGCAGGCGCAGCGCGGCGGTGGCGAGCGCGTCCGGCGAGATCGTCACGCCGCCCGGGTGCATCACCTCCGCGGCGGTGCGGCGCAGCGGGTCGGGATCGCTCTCCATCAGGCGGCGGAGGTCGCCGTCGGTGATCACGCCGAGCAGCCGGCCGCCGCCGTCCTGCACGGTCGTGATCCCGAGTCCCTTGCGCGACATCTCGTAGATCACGTCCTTCATCGCAGTGCCGGGATCGACGCGCGGGAGCTTGTCGCCGTGGTGCATCAGTTCTTCCACCTTGAGCAGGTGCTTACCCAGCCTGCCGCCCGGGTGAAGGCGAGCGAAGTCGTCCGGGTTGAACCCCTTGCGTACCGACACCGCCATCGCCAGCGCGTCTCCGAGGGCGAGCATCGCGGTCGTCGAGGCGGTGGGGGCGAGGTTGTGCGGGCACGCCTCGCGGTCGACGCCCAGGTTGAGGTGGAGGTCGGCGTGACCGGCCAACGCGGACGCCGGATTGGACGTGACGGCGATCAGAGGGATCGCGAGCCGCTTGAGGTAGTCCACGAGGCGCACCAGCTCCTCGGTCTCGCCCGAGTTCGACAGGGCGACCACGACGTCGCCGGCGGCCACCATGCCGAGGTCGCCGTGGGTCGCCTCGGCGGGGTGGAGAAAGAGCGCGGGTGTCCCGGTCGAGGCCATCGTGGCCGCCAACTTGCGGCAGATGATCCCGGACTTGCCCATGCCGGTCCACACCACCCGCCCCTGGCACGCGGCGAGCAGCTCGACGGCGCGCTCGAACGTCGCGTCGAGCCGGTCCCGCAGCCGCAGGATCGCCTCCGCCTCGGTTGTCAGCACTTCCTTCGCCAGCTCGATCGACATTCGCCTCTCCCGCTTCCGTGTCGCCGCCCGCCCGCGGCGCCACCATCGCAGTATACGGTTCAGCGCGCTGCGGCCGCCGCTCGCCGGTCGGGCGCCACCGTTCGCCGGCCGCGGGGAAACCAGGACGCACGACGCGCGTAACTCGCCGCGGTGATGGGCGACCAGGGAGCAGCGCAAAGAGACCGGCGACGGGGTGAGCGGCTGGCGCGCGGTTTGACACTCCTGCCGGGCCGGCGTCAGACTACGCGGCCGATCGACGGAGGCGGAGGGCGACGATGAGCACGAACCGACCGGACCTGGCCGACCTGAGGATCGACCCGCGCGCGCGGGAGGCGGGCGGCGGCCACGGGCGCCTGATCGCCGTCGCCGTGGCCGCGGTGCTGCTCGCTGTCGCGGGCGCCGTGGTGGCGCTGCAGAGCCGCGCCGTGACGGTCGAGACGGCGACCGCGCGAACGGTGACCGGCTCGCAGGCGGCGGCGGTGCTGAACGCCTCCGGTTACGTGACGCCGCGCGTGCGTGCGACCGTGGCCGCAAAGATTACGGCGCGGGTCAAAGAGATGCTCGTCGAGGAGGGGATGCACGTCGAGGCGGGCCAGGTGCTGGCGCGGCTCGACGACGTCGACGCGCAACGCCGGCTCTCCGCATCGCGCGCCGAGCTCGAGGTGGCGCGGGCCGCGATCTCCGATCTCGAGGTGCAGCTCGCCAATGCCGAGCGCACACAGGGCCGGCAGATGGACCTGCGGCGCGAGGGAGTGACGGCGGCCGAGGCGCTCGACAACGCGATCACGGCGGTGGACTCGCTGCGCGCCCGCATCACGCTCGCGCGCGAGCAGGTGCGCGCCGCGCAGGCGGCGGTGGCGATCGCCGAGCAGGACGTCGAGAACTGCACGGTGCGCGCGCCGTTCGCCGGCATCGCGGTGTCCAAGGACGCACAGGTCGGCGAGATGGTGTCGCCGGTTTCGGCGGGCGGCGGGTTCACCCGCACCGGGATCTCGACGATCGTCGACATGGCGTCGCTGGAGATCGAGGTGGACGTCAACGAGTCGTACATCGCGCGCGTGCGCCCCGGCCAGCGGGTCGAGGCGACGCTCGACGCCTACCCCGACTGGCACATGCCGGCGTCGGTGCGGACCGTGATCCCGACGGCGGACCGCCAGAAGGCCACGGTCAAGGTGCGGATCTCGTTCGAGCAGCTCGACCCGCGCATCCTCCCCGACATGGGCGTCAAGGTCGCGTTCCTGACCGAGCAGGGAAGCGGCGAGGCCGAGCCGGCGGCGAAGACGCTGCTGCCGCGCGCGGCGGTTCGGAACGAGGGCGGCCGGGACGTTGTTTACATCGTGAGCAACGGAAGGACCGAGCGGCGAGCGGTGAGGACGAAAGCGGCGCGCGGCGACGAGGTCGAGGTGGTGGCCGGCGTGGCCGGCGGCGAGACGGTGGTGGTGAGCGGCCCGCCGAGCCTGAAGGACGGGCAGCGCGTGAAGCAGAAGTAGCCGGGGCTCAGGGTTAGGAGCGCGTGGCTCGGACGAGGGGCTTTCGAACCCCGGGCCCCTAGCCCCGAGCCCTGAATCCGGCCCCAGGTTCCAAGGGAGGCGGCAATGGTGAACGTCGACGGCAAGGGGAACGGAAGCAGCCTGATCCGGGTGCGCGACCTCGACAAGAAATACCGGCGGGGGAGCGAGGAGATCCACGTCCTGCAGGGCCTCAACCTCGACGTCGAGGCTGGGGACTTCGTGGCGTTCATGGGGCCGTCGGGGTCGGGCAAGACGACGTTGTTGAACCTGCTCGGCGGGCTCGACGTGCCGACCTCGGGGTCGGTGAGCGTCGCCGGCGACGAGATCACCGCGATGTCGGGCGGCAGGCTGGCCGCTTGGCGGTCGCGCCACGTCGGGTTCATCTTCCAGATGTACAACCTGATCCCGGTGCTGACGGCGTTCCAGAACGTCGAGCTGCCGCTGCTCCTGACCAAGCTGTCGAAGGCGGAACGCCGCACGCACGTGGAGACGGCCCTGGCGCTGGTGGGTCTTGCGGATCGCATGAAGCACTACCCGCGCCAGCTCTCCGGCGGCCAGGAGCAGCGCGTGGCGATCGCGCGCGCGATCGTCACCGACCCCACGTTCCTGCTCGCCGACGAGCCGACGGGCGACCTCGACCGCAGGAGCGCCGAGGAGATCATGGAGCTGATCGAGCGCCTGGTGAAGGAGCACGGCAAAACCGTGCTGATGGTCACCCACGATCCGCGCGCGGCGGAGCGCGCCCACGCCGTGCTCCACCTCGACAAGGGAGCGCTCGTGGAGGCGCAGGGGGCGGGGCGATGAAATACCTCCACCTCGTGTGGGCCAACCTGAAGCGCAAGAAGCTGCGCACGACGCTGACGATCGGCTCGTTCGCGGTGGCGCTGTTCCTGTTCGGCATCCTCACCGTGGTCCACTTCGCCTTCTACCAGGGGGTCGAGGTGGCGGGGGCCGATCGCCTGGTGGTGATCAACCGCACCTCGATCATCCAACCGCTGCCGATGTCGTACAAGGAGAAGCTGCTGCGGCTGGCCGGCGTCAAGGCGGTGACGTTCGCCAACTGGTTCGGCGGGGTCTACCAGGAGGAGAAGTACTTCTTCCCGCAGTTCGCGATCGACACCGAGACGTACCGCCAGATGTTCCCGGAGTTCGCGATCCCCGACGACCAGTGGCAGGCGTTCGTCGCCGACCGCGAAGGCGCCGTCGTCGGCAAGGCGACCGCCGAGCGCTACGGCTTCAAGCTCGGCGACCGCATCCCGATCAAGGGGACGATCTTCCCGGGCACCTGGGAGTTCAACGTGCGCGCGATCTACGCGGGCACGCGGCCGGGCGACGACGAGACGCAATTCTGGTTCCACTACAAGTACCTCGACGAGCGCGGGCCGCAGTGGATCAAGGGGATCGTCGGCTGGTACACGGTGAAGATGGCGAGCTCCGACGACGCGGTGCGCCTGACACGGGCGATCGACGACGGCTTCGCGAACTCGCCATACGAGACCAAGACCGAGACCGAGAGGGCGTTCGCCGCGTCGTTCGCCAAGCAGATGGGGAACATCGAGTTCCTCATCATGACGATCGGCGGCGTGGTGTTCTTCACGCTGCTGCTGGTCACGGGAAACACCATGGCGATCGCGGTGCGCGAGCGGACGGCCGAGCTCGCGGTGCTCAAGACCGTCGGCTTCACCGACCGCGCCGTGCTGCTGCTGGTGCTCGGCGAGTCGGTGCTGATCGCACTGCAAGGCGGAGTATTGGGCGTATTACTGGCGAAAGGGGCGGCGCCGGGCCTAGCCAACGCTCTCCCCGGAATGACGTTCTACTTGGCGCCGCAGCACCTCGCCGGCGGGGTGGGGCTGGCGCTGCTGGTGGGCGTGCTCGCCGGCGCGCTCCCGGCGCTCTCGGCGATGCGGCTGCGGGTAGTCGACGCGCTGCGGAGGGTGTGACGATGGCGATCCCGCTGACCTACAACCTGCGAAGCGTGCGGCAGCGCTGGGCGTCGGCAATCGTGGCGGTGCTGGGGATCGCCGGTACGGTGGCGGTGTTCGTGGCGATGATGGCGCTGGCGCAGGGGTTCCGCGCGACGCTGGTCGCCTCCGGGTCGCAGTCGAACGCCATCCTGCTGCGCGCCGGGTCGGGGAACGAGATGAACAGCGCGGTTACGCTCGACCAGGCGAGGGTGGTCGAGGACCTCGCCGGCGTCGCCCGTGGCGCCAACGGCCCGCTGGCGACACCCGAGGTGGTGGTGATCGCGGCGTTCCCGCTGCGCACGACCGGCACCGACGCGAACGTCCAGGTGCGAGGCGTGTCGGCGCGCGCGTTCGATGTGCGCGAGAGCGTGAAGATCAAGGCGGGGCGGTACTTTACCCCCGGCCTGGCCGAGTTGGTGGTCGGCCGCAACGCCGCGACGACCTACGCCGGGTTCGACGTCGGCAACCGCATCACGTTCGGCGGCGGCATCTGGGAGGTCGTCGGCATCTTCGACGCGGGCGGCAGCGCGTTCGACTCCGAGGCGTGGTGCGACGCCAACGTGCTCAACCAGACCTACCAGCGACCGCAGAACGTCTTCCAGTCGCTCACCGTGAGGCTCGACTCGCCGGAGGCGTTCACCACGCTCAAGGACGGTGTCACGTCCGACCCGCGCCTCACGCTCTCGGTGGAGCGCGAGCAGGTCTACTACGCCCGCCAGTCGCAGTCGCTCACCACCATGATCACGGTGCTCGGCACCCTCGTCGCGGTGGTGATGGCGGTGGGGGCGGTGTTCGGGGCGCTCAACACCATGTACTCGGCGATCTCCGAGCGCAGACGCGAGATCGCGACGATGCGCGCGCTCGGGTTCGGCGGCGGCAGCGTCGTCGTCTCCTTCGTCTTCGAGTCGCTGCTGATTTCCCTGGTCGGCGGCGTGCTGGGGTGTCTGATCGTCCTGCCGATCAACGGCCTCACGACCGGCACCATGAACTGGCAGACGTTCTCGCACCTCGCTTTCGCGTTCCGCATCACGCCCGGCCTGCTGGTGTCGGGCGTCGTCTTCGCCCTCGTCATGGGGCTGATCGGCGGCGTGCCGCCGGCGGTCCGGGCCGCTCGCCGGCCGGTCGCGCCGACGCTGAGAGAGCTGTAGCGACCGGCCGCTGTGTCGCCTTCGGTCGGCCCCTTGCCATCCGAAGGCGATCAGAACCGACGGCCGATACCCACCCAGTAGTTCGGGCCGGTGAGGTCGGTGTCGGCGGTGACCTCGGGGGCGGGGGCGAGACCGCCCTCGGCGGGCACGGTGTTCTCCATGCGCGCCCAGACGTAGGCGAGGCCGAGAATCGCGTACCAGCGGCGCTCGGGGGTGAAGTACCAGTCGAAGCCGAGCCCGGCGGTGTACGACGGGAAGAAGCCGTCGTTCTCGACCCGAAGGTACTCGTCGACGTAGTCGTTGCGCAGGGTGAGCGTGGTGGTGTCCTCCTCGTAGGCGAGACCGATGCCGCCGAGGACGAACGGCACGAAGTTCCGGCACGACGGGCAGGGGAGCCAGTGCGCGATCGCGTAGACGTCGGTGTAGATCGAGTACTCCTGCTCGAAGGCGAGCTGCGCCGGGCCGGCCTCGGTGTCGACGGTTGCCGTGCCGTCGATGGCGCCCCGCGAGTAGTCGACCTGGAACCCCACCTTCCACGTCGGCGAGAGCTTGATGAAGTACTGCAGGCCGAGGTTGAGGTTGGCGACGTCGTCCCAGGTGTCGAAGTCGGCGCCGAACATCTCGTTGATCTGCTCGATCTGCGCGTTCGTGTTGGTCTGCTTCGGGAAGCTCTGCTGCACGTAGAACGTCATGTACATGTCGCTGCTGTTCGTCTGGGCGTTGACCCCCGCTGCGATCGCGAGCGACACCGCGGCGATGAGCGCACCGGCGGGGCGTGGACGTGACGCGGTGGTGTGGGTTGTCATGGGTTCATGGTAGGCGCGGCTCCGGCGGCGCGCAAGCCGAGCCTCGCGCCTCGCAGCGCGCTTGCCGGTGAGGGAGGCGGCTGGTAGCATGGCTCGCTCGCGCCGCGGGCACCTATGACGGCCCACCAGACCCTGCTGATCCTGGACTTCGGCTCCCAGTACACCCAGCTCATCGCGCGCCGCGTGCGCGAGCTCTCCGTTCGCAGCGAGATCTGGCGCGGCGACCTGCCGTCTGCCGAGATCGAGGCGATCGCGCCGATCGGGATCGTGCTCTCCGGCGGACCGTCATCGGTCTACGAGGACGGCGCGATCCAGCCCGACGCGCGGATCTTCTCGCTCGGCATCCCGGTGCTCGGCGTCTGCTACGGCCAGCAGGCGATGGCGCACCTGCTCGGCGGCGCCGTCGAGGCCGCCGGCCACCGCGAGTACGGCGGCGCCGAGGTGGACGCCGATCTTGGCTGCCCGCTGTTCGCAGGCACCGCGCCGCGCCAGAAGGTGTGGATGTCGCACGGCGACCGCGTGAGCCGTGTGCCGGGCGGGTTCAAGGTGGTCGGCCGCACCGCCAACGCGCCGGTGGCGGCGATGGCGGACGAGGCGCGGCGCTTCTACGGCATCCAGTTCCACCCCGAGGTGCGCCACACCGAGCTCGGTCGCCGGATTCTCGACAACTTCCTCGACCTGTGCGGCGCCCGCCGCGACTGGACGGCGGCCTCGATCCGCGGCGAGGCGGTGGCGGCGATCCGCGAGCGGGTCGGCGGGGGTCGCGTGATCGTCGCGCTGTCGGGCGGCGTCGACTCCTCGGTGGTCGCGCTGCTGTGCCGCGAGGCGGTGGGCGACCGCACCGTGCCGATCTTCGTCGACACCGGCCTGCTGCGCCTTGCCGAGGGCGACACGGTGGAGCGGCGGTTCGCCGAGTTCGGGCTGGCTCTCGACCGCGTCAACGCCGCCGAGCGCTTCTTCGCGCGCCTCGCGGGCGTCGACGACCCGGAGGAGAAGCGGCGGCGCATCGGCCACGAGTTCATCGCGGTGTTCGAGGAGGAGGCGCGCCGCTTCCCGGACGCCCGCTTCCTGGCGCAGGGGACGCTGTACCCTGACGTCATCGAGTCGACGTCGGTGCGCGGACCGTCGGCGACGATCAAGACGCACCACAACGTCGGCGGGCTGCCGGAGCGGCTCGGCCTGTCGCTCGTCGAGCCGCTGCGCTGGCTGTTCAAGGACGAGGTGCGCCGGCTCGGCGAGGAGCTCGGGCTGCCGGAGGCGTTCGTCTGGCGGCACCCGTTCCCCGGTCCGGGGCTGGCCGTCCGCATCCTCGGCGAGGTGACGCCGGAGCGCGTCGCGCTGCTGCAGCGCGCCGACGCGATCTTCATAGAGGAAATCCGGGCGGCGGGGCTGTACCGGCAGATCGCGCAGGCGCTCGCGGTGCTCCTGCCGGTCAGGAGCGTCGGGGTGATGGGCGACCAGCGCACCTACGAGCACGTGGTGGCGCTGCGCGCGGTGACCACGGAGGACTTCATGACGGCGGACTGGTTCCACTTCCCGCCGGAGGTGCTCGACCGCGCCGCGCGCCGCATCGTCAACGAGGTAAGAGGCATCAACCGGGTGGTGTACGACGTCACGTCGAAGCCGCCCGGGACGATCGAGTGGGAGTGATGAACGTGGTTCGTGGCTCGTGGATCGTGCTTCGCAGGCGCTGCGCCGCAGGGAGACTCGGCCGCGCCGATCGAACCAGGAACCACTGACCACGAACCACGACTCAAGCCGCCGGTTCAGCCATACCCGGCGGAGCTGCTCGGCTACGCCAGGCCGGGCCCCGGCGGACGGCCTCCGACATCGGCCGCCCCGCCGGTCACCAGAGGAGGTGATCAATGGCGAAGCGGAAGGTCGTGATCATGGGGGCCGCGGGGCGGGATTTCCACAACTTCAACTGCCTGTTCCGCAACAACGCCGAGGTCGAGGTCGTGGCGTTCACCGCCACCCAGATCCCGGACATCGAGGGGCGCGTCTACCCGCCGGAGCTGGCGGGTCCCCGGTATCCCGAGGGGATCCCGATCCATGCCGAGGCGGAGCTCGAAAGGCTGGTGAAGGAGCACCGCGTCGACGACGTGTGGTTCTCGTACTCGGACGTGTCGCACCAGTACCTGATGGACAAGGGCTCGCACGTGGTCGCGTGGGGCGCGAACTTCGGCATTCTCTCGGCCGACCGCACGATGATCCGCTCCTCGAAGCCGGTGATCGCGATCGTCGCCGTGCGCACCGGCGTCGGCAAGTCGCAGACCACCCGCTACGTGTCGAGCATCCTCAAGAAGCTGGGCAAGCGCGTGGTGGCGATCCGCCACCCGATGCCCTACGGCGACCTCGCGAAGCAGGCGTGCCAGCGGTTCGAGACGTACGAGGACCTCGACCGCCACGACTGCACGATCGAGGAGCGCGAGGAGTACGAGCCGCACATCGACAACGGCTTC
>CAZQLL010000041.1:0-32428 GCA_964594125.1 uncultured Thermoanaerobaculia bacterium
CACCAAAGAACCTCCGCCCACGCCTGCCCGCCAATTCCGAAAGGGCTGTACCAGGCCGGTCGCCCTTGACGACGGCCTGTTGTGAGCATATGATCACAACGGAGTTGACGATGGGCCGGCCGATGCAACCCCGCCGAGTGTGCTGCCGCTTCCGCGGCCGCGGCTTCAAGCCGATCGGGCAGCCGATGCGGGAGATCGAGGTCGTCGCGATGGGGCTCGACGAGATCGAGGCGCTCCGCCTCGCCGATCTCGAGGGGTTGTACCAGGAGGCCGCCGCCGAGCGCATGGCGGTGTCGCGCGCCACGTTCGCGCGCATTCTCGCGCGGGCGCGGAAGGCGGTGGCCGACGCGCTCGTCAATCAGAAGGCGCTGCTGTTCGGTCCCGCCGCGGTGGTCGAGGCGCACGAGGGACCCCTGGAATGCCCGGTTCACGGGGGAGAGCGGCGGCGCGGGCGCGGCTGCCGCTGTCCAGGCGCGGACTGGGCCGGGGGAGAACGAGATGCCGAGGTGGGAAGCGGAGGTTCCGAGGAGCCGGTCGCCTCGATCGGGGTGCACAGAGAATGAACCTCGCCGCCACGCTCCGCGACGCGCTCATGATCACCGGCTTCGTCTTCGTGATGATGCTGCTGGTCGAGGTCGCCCAGGTGCTCTCCGCAGGCGTGCTAGGCCGCTGGCTGCAGCGGGGCGGGGTGCTCCGGACCGCCGCTGTCGCACTGGTCGGTACCGTTCCGGGTTGCCTCGGCGCGTTCACCAACGTGACGCTCTACACCCACGGCATGATCACATTCGGCGCCCTGTCGGGAGCGATGATCGCGGCCAGCGGAGACGAAGCGTTCGTCATGCTCGCGCTGTTTCCGGGCACGGCGTTGCCGCTGTTCGGGCTCCTCTTCGCATTCGGCCTGCTGGTCGCACTGGTGGTGGACCGTCTGGGCGGCAAGCGGCTGTATCGGGGGGAGCACTGCCCCGAGGGGATCGCGCTCCACGAGGTGGAGCACTCTCTCGAGGGCGGTGCGCTGTGGCGGCCTTCGCTCGCCGGGCTCAGCATGCCCCGCGCCACCCTGGGCGCCGTGCTGACGCTGTTGGCTGGTGGGTTGGTGAAAGGAGATCACTGATGATGAAGATCGCTGTTCCGATGGAAAACGGGCGCTTCTCGGCCCACTTCGGCGGGGCCAGTCACTTCGGACTCTTCGAGGTCGACGAGGCGTCGCGCACGATCGTGTCGGCCAGCGTCGCGGTGCCGCCGCCGCACGAGCGGGGCGCGTTCCCGACGTGGCTCAAGGAGCAGGGCGCGCACGTCATTCTGGCGGGCGGCATGGGGCCGCGTGCGGTGCAGATCTTCCAGCACCACGGCATCCGGACCGTGCTCGGCATCGAGGGCGGCGAGCCGCAGACGCTGGTGCGCGCCTACCTCGACGGCACGCTGGTGGCAACCGGCGAGGGGTGCGGCGGCGGCGGCCTGCACGACTGCGCCGACCACCACGACCGGCCCTGACGACGCCGGCCGGAGGGAGCGCGGAGGTCGGCCCCGACGGGCAAGAGAGAGGAGCCAGACGATGGCCAGAATCGCGATCCTGTACTGCAAGAAGATCCAGGACCACTCGTGCGTTGCCTGTGCCAAATGCTTCAAGGGCATGGCGGAGAAGGCGGGGGAGTTCGCCCGTCACGACGACATCGAGGTCGTGGCCATGACCGACTGCGGGGATTGCCCGGGCCTGACGGTTCCGCGGGTCAAGCTGCTCAAGGAGACAGTCAAGGGGCTGGGGCGTGACTTCGACGTGCTCCACATGGGGACCTGCATGAAGGTCGCCATGGAGACCGGCCAGTGCCCGATCGAGTTCGACGCCATGAAAACGAACCTGGAAGGTCGCTTCGGTGTCGAGGTCGTCCTCGGGACGCACCCGTACTGATCTACCGATCCCGAAGATCTGCGCACCACGCGCCGATCTACCGGATGTGGATCAGCGGCAACCCGCGAGGGGCGCCGGCGCTCGAGGTGCGACGGCGCCGGATGCACTCCGGCGCTTCCGGGAGGCTGCGAGACCTCCCCTCCAGGAGATAGCTCAGCGCGCGCTCACGGCCGCCGCGGGCGCGAACCTGCGCTGAGGAGGAAACGGTGGGGACCAGGGGACAACGGAGCATCGGCATGAGCGCCGCCAAGGACAAGGACCTGGGGACCCGTACCCTGGCGCTGGCCCCTGTCAGCCAGAAGGCGGAGCACGAGGAACGTCTGCGGAGACTGAGGGAAGGTCGCGGCCTCGTGATCTCGGGGAGGAACGCTTGAGTCTGCCTGCTGCCTTCGCGTCGCTCAGCCGCGACGAGCTGCTGCGCGCTCTTCAGGCGTTCGCCAAGAACTGGCTCGCGCACGACGGCTGCTGGTTCCTGGCGGCGGAGGAGCGCTACGGCCTGGAGGCCGCGATCGACCTCGACACCCGCTCATGGGAGCGGTTCGCCGCCGCCGAAGCGCGCCGCATCATGGAGGTGTTCGCGATCCCGGCGGGCGGCGGGCTGGAGACGCTCGCGCGGGCGCTCGAGCTGCGCATGTACGCTCTCGTCAACGAGCAGCACGCGGAGTGGTCGAGCGAACGCCGCCGGCTGCGGTTCGTCATGGACCGCTGCCGCGTGCAGGAGACCCGGCGCCGCAAGGGGCTGCCCGATTTCCCGTGCCGGCCGGTCGGCACGGTCGAGTTCGCGGCGTTCGCCCGCACCATCGATCCGAGACTCGTGGCTAGCTGTCTCCACTGCCCACCGGATGCCCCGCCCGGCGCCGCGTGTGCGTGGGAGTTCGCGATCGCGGCACGCGAGGTGTGAAATGAGCGTGAAGCCGCTGACGCGGGCCACGACGAACGCCATCCTGCAGAGCATCTCCGACGGCGTCTTCACGGTCGATCCGGAGTGGCGGATCACGTCGTTCAACCGGGCGGCGGAGCAGATCACCGGCATCCGGCGCCGCGAGGCGATCGGCCGGCGCTGCGCGGACGTTCTCAGGGCGAGCCTGTGCGAGGGCGCCTGCGCGCTGCGCCGCACGCTCGAAGGCAGCCGGCCGGTCGTGAATCAGACGTGTTTCATCGTCGACGGCGAAGGCCGCCGCATCCCCGTCGCCATCTCGACAGCGCTGCTGCGGGACGAGCAGGGCCGGGTGGTGGGCGGCGCCGAGACGTTCCGCGACCTCACAGCAGTCGAGGAGCTGCGGCGCGAGCTCGAGGGACGCTTCGAGATCGGCGACATCGTTAGCCGCAGCCCGGCGATGCGGCACATCCTCGAGCTGCTGCCGGCGGTCGCCGCAAGCGAGTGCACGCTGCTCTTGGAGGGCGAGAGCGGGACCGGGAAGGAGCTGCTTGCTCGCGCCGTGCACAACGCCTCCGCCCGCCGCGGGCGGCCGTTCGTGGCGGTCAACTGCGCGGCGATCCCGGAAACGCTGCTCGAGGCCGAGCTGTTCGGGGTGCGCGCGGGCGCCTATACCGGCGCCGACCGCGACCGCCCCGGCCGGTTCGCACGCGCCGAGGGCGGTACGCTGCTGCTGGACGAGGTCGGTGAGCTCTCGCCCGCTGTCCAGGTGAAGCTGCTGCGGGTGCTCCAGGAGCGCAGCTTCGAACCGCTCGGCAGCAGCGTACCGGTCCCGTCCGACGTCCGGGTGATCGCCGCCACCAACCGCGATCTCGCCGCCCTGGTGCGCGCCGGCTCGTTTCGCGAGGACCTCTTCTACCGCATCAACGTGATCCGTCTCGAGCTGCCGCCGCTGCGCCGCCGCCGCGAGGACGTGCCGCTGCTGACGGAGCACTTCATCGACGCACTCAACCGCCGGCTCGGCCGCGCGGTGAGCGGCGTGTCGCCCGACGCCATGGCGCGGCTCGTCGCCCACGACTGGCCGGGAAACGTCCGCGAGCTCGAAAACGCGATCGAGCACGCCTTCGTGCTGTGCCGCGGCCACCTGATCGAGCCGCGGCATCTGCCGGAGAGCCTGTGCGGCAGCACTCGGCGCCGGCCGGACCTGCGCGGCGCGGTGCAGGCCGCCGAGGGCAGCGCGATCTACGAGGCCCTGCGACTTCATCGCAACAACCGCCGCGCGGCGGCCCGCGCGCTGGGAATGCACCCGGCGACGTTCTTCCGCAAGGTGAAATCACTCGGTCTGGTCCTGCCGGAGGCCGACGGGCGCAGCCGGAAGGGGCGTACGGCCGCACCGGCGCAGGCACCGGAGGCAGCCGCCACGAAGGCCCTGCCTGACCAGGCTCGCAGGACCGACACATGAGTGACTCGCTGGTGTTCCGGCCGATCGGCGTTGTCAGGTCGCCGTTCATGCGAGCCCAGGGGACGCCGATCCAGCCGGCGTTCGCGGCGGGAGCGGAAGGGGAAATCGAGCTCCATCCCGCCTATGCACCGGCGCTGGCGGACCTGGACGGCTTCGAGCGCATCTGGGTGCTGTACGTGTTCCACCGTGCGGGCGCCTACCGGGAGCTGGTGGTGCCGTACCGGGGCGACCGGCCGCACGGGCTGCTCGCGACCCGCGCCCCCAGCCGTCCCAACCCGATCGGGCTGTCGTCGTTGCGCCTGCTCGCCGTCGCGGGCGCCACGCTGCGGGTTGCCGACCTCGATATCCTGGACGGCACGCCGGTACTCGACATCAAGCCCTACGTGCCGACGTTCGACGTTTTTCCCGACGCGCGGGCGGGGTGGCTCGACGCCGCGCCGCGCGGAACGCGGGTCGCCGACGGCCGCTTCGGCCGCGACGAGACCGACGGCAGAAGATGAAGGGAGGAGCACGGCGGGCGGGGTTACCCGCCCGTCGCAAGCACCCCGGGCCCGCAGTGCTACTTTCGCCTCACCTTGGCCTTGATGGTGCTCATCACGGTTTCCTTGGCGATCTCCTTCGTGCAGAAGAACCAGTCATGGCACGTAACGCCGCTCTCTTTGCCTTCCATGCGGTCCTTGGCGACGCCGCAGGAGCCGGCGGGGGGGACGATCACCGCATCGCCGGGCCGCCAGTCGGCCGGCAGCGCAACGGCGAAGGCGTCGGCCGTCTGAAGGCCGATCAGGACCCGGAGCAGCTCGTCGAAGTTCCGGCCCAGGCTCAGCGGGTAGTAGATGATGGTGCGGATGATGCCCTTGGGGTCGATGAAGAAGACGGCACGGACGGCCTTCGTCGAGCTCTCCCCGGGCTGGATCATGCCGAACTTCTTCGCCACCTCCATCGTGATGTCCTCGATGAGGGGGAAGGTGACCTCGACGTTTTTCATGCCCTTGAACTCGATCTTCTCCTTGATCGTCCGCAGCCAGGCGATGTGGCTGTAGAGCCCGTCCACCGAGAGGCCGACGAGCTTGCAGTTCAGCTCATTGAACGCGCTCTCGAGGGACGCGAACGTCATGAACTCGGAGGTGCAGACCGGCGTGAAGTCGGCCGGGTGGCTGAACAGGATCACCCAGCTCCCCTGGAACTGCTTGGGAAAATCGATCTCGCCCTGTGTCGTCACGGCCTTGAACGCCGGCGCCTTGTCTCCGATACGGGGCATCGTGGTGGGCGTCGCCTGTGTCGTGTCTTCCATGCTCTTGCTCTCCTTTCACGAGAGATCTGCCAGTTCCTGTCTGCGTGCGGTCCGCCCGCACGTCGCGAGTCGCCGCTTCCTGAGGGGAGCAAGCCCGTCCTCTGGCCTGCAAGCCTCATCTGCGTAAGGTACCCTGCCTGCCCGGCATCTCAAGCCTAGTCGCCAAGGGGAGCGTTGGCCAGTCACGCAAAGACGCGACGCTCGTGGGCGGAGGCGTCGCGTAGGTGCGACACTGAGTGCCGCCGTTGCGTGCGGCCCTGTCTGCACGTCCTTGTGGGTCAGTAGCTTCAGGGTCCACCATGATCATTGTTCCGCCTGGCACGAGCGTTGCTTTGCATCGCGGCGATGCGCGAGCGGAGAGTAGCCGTGACGGTGTGGGGGGAGCGGATCTCCCCGGTGCTCGACGTCGCGCGGCGGGCGGTGCTGCTCACCGTTCGCGACGGCGACCTCGTCGATCGGCGCGAGGTCGAGCTCCCCGGCGCGTCGGGCGAGGCCACGATCGCCGCCCTGTCAGCGCTCGGCGTCGAGCTGCTGCTGTGCGGAGCGGTGTCCCGTTCGGTAGCCGAGCGTGCCGCGAGCCTCGGCGTGCGGCTCGTCGCGTTCCTGGCGGGCGACGCGGAGGCGGTGATCCGCGCTCATCTCGATGGCCAGCTCCCCAGCGCTGCGTTTGCCATGCCGGGCTGCCGCGCCCGGCGGCGCCGGCGGGGAGCGGGTGCAGCCGCGGCGAATGGCCTCACGTCGATCGACGCGGAAAGGAGCTTGACGATACCCAACGGCGATGGAACGGGACCGCAACGTCAGGGACGCGGCGCCGGACGAGGTCTCGGTCCCTGCGGCGGCGGCCGCGGTCAGGGGAAGGGTCCCGGAGGGGGACGTCGAAGCGGCGCACCCGCCGGTGAGGGCAAGGGAACCTGAGGCGGAGTCAGGGGAAAGGAGTAGAGAGATGCCGGGAGGAGATCGTACTGAACCCTTGGGCGCCGGGCCGATGAGCGGTCGCGGCGCCGGTTTCTGCCGCGGCTACGCGAGGGCGGGGCGGGCCGATCCGGCGCCGTGGCAGGGGCAGGGCAGAGGTTTCGGCGGCGGCCGTGGCTGGCGGCGCGGCGGCGCGGGAGGGCGCGGCTGGCGCCATCGCTTCTTCGCGGCGGGGGTGCCCGGGCGGGCGCGAGACGAGCGGTGGAGTCAACAGCCCGCCGCCGGGGATGAGCAGGAGTGGCTCGCGACCCGGGCTCGGCAGCTCGAGGGTGAGCTGGAGGAGGTCCGTGCCCGCCTCGCCGGCCTTGAGAAGGCTGGAGCGTGGCGGAAGGGGGAGGCCGGGACGGCGTCGTGAGAGCCGCCGCCTCGACGGCAGGGACGGCGCACGGCAGCGTCGCCGTCTCCTTGCAGGCCGCGTGCATGGCGGTGGTAGGCTGAACCCGCCGTGGTACCTCTGCTGCTGGCTGCGGCGATGCTGCTACAGGGCGGCGACGCGCCGGAATGCGACGCTCCGTGCGAGCGGGCCGCCGCCGCCCGGCTGATCGACGCCGGGGCGCCGAGAGAAGCCGTGGTTCGCCTGCGGGGTGCGCTGACGCGCTTCCCGGACGACCCGGAGCTGCCGCTGCTGCTGGCGCGCGCCTACCTCGCCGACGGCAACCTGTTCTGGGCGGAGCGGTCGCTGCGCGACGCGCTCGCGCGGCGGCCCAACGACCCCGGCGTGCTGACGTGGCTCGCGTGCGTTCACGTGCGGCAGGGCGACCCGGAGCTGGCCGCCGCCGACCTGGCCGCGGCGCCGCCGGCGGCGGAAGGGCCGGCGCACGCACGCCTGCGGCTGGCCGGTGCGCTCGTCGCGCGGATGCGCGGCGACGACGCTGCGGCGCGCGCCGCACTCGCCGGCGTGCCGCGTGGCGCGTCGCTCTACCCGGAGGATCTCCCGCTGTGGCGCCATCTCCGGCGCGCCCTCGACGCGTGGTGGCTCGACCCGGTCTCCGGCTCGCTCGACGGCGGCGTCGGGCACACCTCCAACGCGCTCGCGGGTTCGCCGACCGATCCGGGGAGCAGCGGCGGCCCGAGCGCGCTCGGCCTGCTCGACCTGCGCTCGCGGCTGGCGCCGCCGGCGCGCGGCGTGCTCCGGCCGGTCTTCGACCTCGAGGCCGAAGGGGAGCTGATCGGCGACGAGGAGGTGCGCGACCTCTCGAGCGTCACCGCCGCGCTGCGCCCCGGCGTCCTGATCGGCATGGGCGAACGGCGCCTGCTCGCCGCCTACCGGCGCGAGGCGCTGTGGCTCGACCAGAGCGAGTCCCGATACGCCGACGCGCACCGTCTCGAGCTCGAGCTGGAGGATAGCGGCGGGCGGGTCGCGGCGCTCGGCGCCGGCCGGCGCATCTACCGCGACGAGTACCGCACGCGATGGGAGGGAGACCTCGGTATCGGCGCGTTGCTGCGGCTGCGGACCGGCGCGCCGGCGGCCGTCGGGGTCACGGCGCGGCTGGCGGATGCGACCGCGCCGGCGTGGGACCAGCGCGGCGCGACGGCGGCCGCCGCGACCCGCTTCGAGCTCGGGCGGGGGTTCGCGGCGCGCGTCGCGCTGGCCGCGTCGTGGGACGAGTACCCGCATTCAGGCGGGCTCGCCGGTCTGCTCGCGTTCGGCACGACGGAGCGGCGCCGCGACCTCCTCGGTCGTCTGACGGTGGCCGCGATCGGCCCGGCGTGGCGCGGCGCGCGGCCGCTGCTCGAGGTGCGGGCGACGCGGCGCGACTCGACCGCCGACGACCTGCCCGGGTTCGACTTCGATTTCACCGAGACCCGCGTGTCGCTCCGCGTGCAGTGGCGCTTCGCCGCCGACCCGTGGGCGCCGCACCTCGCGCAGCCCGCCGGCCACGTGCCGCTCGACTGGGGCCTCGGGAAAGGCGACGGAGGCGAGCAGGAGCGCATCCTCGACCTGCTGCGGCAGGACGAGGAGCTGCGCCGCGGCTCGAGCTGCCATGTCAACTGAACGCTCCCTTCGCGTCTTCGGGCGGGCGTGCCGCGAGGCGGCGGCGGTCGCCGTGCTCGCCGCGCTCGCCGGCGTGGCGTTCAACGCGGTGCGGCCGCGGGGCCTGCCACTGGTCGCCGCGACCCCGTACGAGACGCTGGTGCCGTGCCCGGAGCCGGGCGGCGAGGTGGCCTCCGTCGACGCCGCCGAGGCGCTGCCGGCACGCCCGCGCACCGTCGTGATCGACGCGCGCTTGCCCCGCGAGTTCGCGGCCGGGCACGCGCCCGGAGCGATGAACGTACCGTACGACTGGCTCGACCCGACGCCGGAGGCGCGCCTGCGCGAGCTCGCCCGCACGATCGCCGCCAGCGGCGCCACGCGGGTCCTCGTCTACGGCGACGGCGGCCGGCCCGACAGCGGCGAGTACCTCGCGCGGGAGATCTCCGGGCGCGGCATCAAGAACACCGCCTTCGTGCGCGGCGGGGCGCCCGCGCTGCTCGGTGGGGGAGAGTCGTGAGCGCGGCGCGGGTCCTGCCGTGGCTGGCCGTGCCGGCGCGCTGGTACCTCGGCGTGCTGTTCGTCGGCGCCTGCCTGCACAAGATCGCCGACCCCGGGGCGTTCGCCGTCGACGTGGCGACGTACGACATCGTGCCGCTCGCGCTGGTCAACGTGACGGCGATCGCGCTTCCCTGGGTCGAGCTGGCGGCCGGGGCGCTGCTGCTCGCGGGCTGGCGCGTGCGCGCCGGCGCACTGCTGGTCACAGCGATGATGGCGGTGTTCCTCGCGGCACTCGTCATCGCGCTCGCGCGCGGGCTGGACATGTCGTGCGGGTGCTTCGCCTCGCAGGGCGCCGCCGAGGACCCGATCTCGGCGCTGACCGTGGTCCGCGACCTCGCCTGGCTGGCGCTCGCCGTGTTCGTGCTCGTCTGCGATCGCGCGCTCGCGGGGCTCGATTCCCTGCTGGAAGGGAGGAAGGACGATGCGTGAGCTCGTGCTCACCGCGGCGAGCGCCGCTGCGGCGCTGCTCGCCGCGGCGGCGCCCTGCACGGCGCAGACCCCGGTATGCGACGTCCTCGGCGGCGGCGCCCGCGACCTGGCGCGCCGGGTGCTGGCGAGCGAGCACCCCTACGAGTGCTGCGACGACACCATCGCCCGCTGCCTCGAGGCGGTGCCGCCGGCGCCGCTCGCGATCCGTCTCGCCGACGACGTGTGCCGGCGCGCCGCTGCGGGCCAGGACGAGACGCGCATCCGCCGCGCGCTGTCGCGCCGCGCCCGCAGCATGGTGGGCGGCGGCGAGCCGGCGCGGGTGACGATCGACGAGGCCGCCGCCGCCGGTCCCCCGGGGGCGCCCGTCACGGTGGCGGTGTACGCCTGCGCCCGTTGCCCGTACTGCAGCCGCCTCGTCCCCGAGCTGTACCGCGAGGTGACCGTGGGCGACCTCGCCGGCAGCGCGCGGCTGGTGTTCCGGACGTTCCCGATTCGCGGCCACGAGGGTTCGACCGAGGCGGGCCTCGCGTTCGTCGCGGCGGCGGCGATGAGTCGCTTCTGGGAGTTCGCGCTTTACGCCTACGCCCGTTTCGACGAGTTCGCACCGGCGGCACAGACGCAGTGGGCGGCGGCGATCGGCCTCGACCCCGGCGCGTTCGCGGATCGGCAAGCCGATCCCGCAACCCGCGAGGCTCTGGTCGAGAGCAAGAAGGAGGGCCTGGCGAACGGGGTTGAGGAGACACCGACCGTCTTCATCAACGGCCGGCGCTGGGTCGGCGACCTCGACGCCGGCGTGCTCGCCGACGCGATCGCCGAGGAGGCCGGCCGCATCAGGGAGGAGCTATGCGCCGCACACTGATCCCCGCGTTGCTTGTCGCCGGCGCGTGCGCCGGCACGGCGCTCTGCCAGGACCGCCTGGCCGTGCTCGAGTTCCTGGCGCGGCAGTCGACGTACTGCATCGCCGGCGCCCCTGCCGTCATCACGCTGCAGGAGGAGATGGCGGGCCGCGCCGTGCTCCTCGAGTACGACTTCGATGCCCCGCTCGCCACGGGACGGTTCCAGTGCTACCGGGCGGCCGACCCGTACGGCGGCTATCTGCCGCTGGTGATGGTCGGCAGCGGCTTCCGCACCTCCAGCGGCCCGGTGGACTATGAGCCGGTGTACCGCGGCATGATCGAGCAGGAGCTCGCACGCGCTCCCGACGCCGCCGTCACGGCGTACTCGCGACGTCAGGGGAACGCGCTGCGTCTCTACGTCGAGGCGGAGAACAGGACCGGTGCGGCGCTCGGGCCCGCGAACGAGTCGGCGATCTGGGTCATCGTCTGGGAGAACGGGCGGATCCGCCTGACGAACACCCTGGTGCGCTCGGTGGTGAAGAGCCCGCTCGCTGCGAGCGTGCCGCCCGGCGGGAGGGTCACGGCGATCGTGGACACGCCGACGATCGCCGGCGTGAACTGGCAGCATGTCGAGAGCCTGGCCCTGCTGGAGCGCCGGACCGCCGTCGGAGCCCGGTTCGACATGCTGCAGGCCACGGTCGCGCAGGCGGCGTCGCTGTCGGTCTCCCCCGCCCAGGTGGCACTGTCGCGCACCGCTGCGGCCGCCGATGTGGCCTTGGCGGGTCCGCACGCCCTCGCCTGGACGGCGCAGCCCGAGAGCGCGTGGCTGGAGGTGGTGCCGGCGGGCGGCAGCCTGCCCGCGACGGCGACCGTGCGGACGGTGGCGGGCGCCATGCCGCCGCCCGGCAGCGTCGGGACCGTGCGCTTCGACGCCGCCGGCGACGGCATGGCGTTCTCGGCTGCGGTGACGGTGACCGTGGAGCACCCGCGCGGCACGCTGCGGCGGCGGCTCCACTCGGTCTCCTGCGCTCCCGCCCCGGGCCGCTGACGGGGACAGTGGGCGGCGTCCTACCGGGCCGCGGGAGCTCCCAGCACCCGATCGAGGGTGGCGAGAAGCTCGGGGATCTCGAACGGCTTGGCAATGTAGCCGTCCGGCGGCGGCACCTTCCTGCGGTGGTGGATGAAGTCGCGGAACTCCTGCATCACCCCGGTGATCATGACGATCGGCGTGCGCGCGAGGTCCGCGTCCTCGCGCAGGTCGCGGTACACCCGCACGCCCGTCGGCGGCGGCATCACGATGTCGAGGCAGATCAGATCGGGGCGCATCCGGCGCGCCATCTCGAGCGCCGCGGCGCTGTCGGTGGTGCCGGTCACGTCGTAACCGTTGTCGCGCAGCACGCTCTCGAGGTACCCGACGACGTCCTCGTCGTCGTCGATGACGAGGACCCTGGGGCGCGAGTCGCTGGTACTCATTCGTGTCTCCTTCCGCTCGCCCCGGAGCGCGTCGGCGAAACGGGGCGGTCCTCCCGTTTTCGCGACGGGCTCCTAGGCGTCGTGCCCGCGGCCGGGCGCGCCGCGCAGCGCGCGCAGGGCCGCCGCAAGCGCCTCGGCGTCGGCGCCGTCGAGCAGCGAGGCGACCTCGCTGCGGAGCTGGTCGGCGGCCGCCGTCGCTGGCGCCTCGGACGGCGGCTCGACCGCCAGTATGTGGCACACCGCGTCGACGTAGCGTTGCGCCGTGACGGGCTTTTCCAGGTACAGCGACGGGCCGGAGATCGTGCTGTCGGCGAGCACGTCGTCGAGCCCCCGGCGGACGTCGGCGTCGCGGCTGTGGCCGCTGACCACCATCACCGGGATGCGCGACCACTCCGGGTGCTTGCGCAGGTCGTGCAGGACCCGGACGCCGGAGTGCCCGGGCATCACCAGGTCGAGCGAGATGAGGTCGGGCAGCGGGCCGGTGCGCAGGCGCTCGAGCGCGGCCAGGCCGCTGGTGGCCGCCGCCACACGGAACCCCGCGTCCTCGAGGACCGAGGACAGGAAGGTGACGACGTCGGGGTCGTCATCGACCACGAGCACGGTGACATCTGCCGGTTTTCTCATCGCTACGCGGGCCTCCGTGAGGGTTCGCCGCCGTCGCCGCGGCGGGGTGCGTTGCCGGCGTCGACCGGCCGCGGCAGGCGGTCGCGCGGGAAGCTGAGACGGAAGGTGGTTCCCCGACCGGGGGTCGACTCGAAGGTGATGGTGCCGCCGTGCTGCTGGACGATCTTGCGGGTCAGCAGCAGGCCGAGACCGGTGCCGCCCGCGCCCTTGGTGGAGAAGAAGCTGGTGAACACCTTCTGCTTGACCTCGTAGTCCATGCCGCAGCCGGAGTCGGACACCTCGAACATCACGGTCCGCTCGCGCTCGCGCAACCGCAAGGTGATCGTACACGGGGCCGAACCGCTCACCAGGCAGGCGTCGAGCGCGTTGGATACCAGGTTCTCCAGGCACGAGCGCAGCCCTTCGCGGTCCATGACGACCGGCTCGATGCCGGGCGCCTCGTCGGCGATCACCAGCTCGACGCCGTGCTGCGCCGCGCTGTCGGAGAACAGCGCGTGGATCTCGCCGATCACCTCCCGCGGGTCGATCGTCGCGAGCTTCGGCCCATCGCCGCGCGAGAACGCCAGCAGGTTCTTGACAAGCGCCGAGATGCGGCCGATGTTGCGCTCCAGCATCTCCCATCCCTGCCGGGTGCGCTGCGGGTCAGAGCGATTAAGCCCGGTCGACGTCACGTACATGCCGCCCTCGAGCCCCGTGAGGATGTTCTTGATCCCGTGCGCCAGACCGGCCACGGTCTGGCCGACGGCGGCGAGCCGCTCGGCCTCGAGCTTCTCGTGCTCGAGGCGCGTCACCTCGGACAGGTCGAGCGCCATCTCGATGACGTGGCTGGGGCCCCCGTCGCCGGGCACCAGCGCGGCGGTCGACACCATGTAGGGGGCCTCCTCGCCGGTGCGCGACACGCCGACGTGCCGCGAGACGTGGGCCGCTCCATCGGCGAACGTCCGCTCGGCCGGACAGTCGTCGCACTTCCGCTGCCGGTGCTTGAGCAGCGTGTAGCAGTGCTCGCCGGTGGGTTCGCCGAACACCTTGCGGAACATCCGGTTGGCCTTCACCACCCGGTACTCGCGGTTGAGCACCGCGACGTAGCACGGCACCTGCTCGAACAGCGTCTGGTACTCGCTCTGCAGCCTGCGGGTGGCGGTGAGGTCGGTGGAGATCACCGCCACGTGCGAGACCGCGCCCGTGGCGTCGTGGACGGGCGTCACGTGCACCAGCGAGTGCACCGGCCGCCCGTTGCGGTCGACGCCGTTCTGCTCCAGCACCCGCCGCTCCCCGTCGCGGAACGTCAGCTCGGCGGGGCAGCTCTGGCAGCGCCTGGAGCGGCCGCGGGTCTGCGCGAAGCACTTGGCGCCGAGGCTGCTGCCCCATACCTCGACGAACCCCGGGTTGTGGTCGACGATCGTGTAGTCGCGGTCGATCACCACGATGCTGCACGGCAGCGCGTCGAACAGCGACGTGCGGTCGGCGCTCGCCCATGCGCGGACGTTCATTGCGACGCCTCGCGTGCATCCGCCGTCAACCGCCGCACCAGCGCGAGGAGCGCGGGGAGGTCGACGGGCTTCTCGAGGTACGCCGCCGGCGGCTCGGTCTCGTCGTCGAACGCGAGCCCCTCGAGCGGCCGGCTGGCGCCCGCCAGCCCCGACAGGATCACCACCGGCACCTGCCGCAGCGCGGCCGTGCGGCGGATCTCGACGAACAGCGACAGCCCCATCCGCTCCGGCATCAGCAGGTCGAGGCAGACGAGGTCGGGGGAGAACGCCAGCAGCTCGGGGATCACGCTGACCGGCGAGCTCGACGCCAGCACCTCGTACCCCGCGTCCTCGAGCGCGAGCCGGAGGAACGTCAGGACGTCGGGCTCGTCGTCGACGACGGCGATGCGCCGGCGCGCCGGCGGCGCCGGGCGCGTCATGTGCGCTCTCCCTCGGCGGCACCGGCCGCCATGGCGGCGAGCTCGCCGCCGGCGGTGCGGCCGCCGTGGCAGAACGCGCAGCGGCTGCGGTGGGCCGTCCCGCCGTGGCGCGCGTCCTCGCGGCGGTGACAATCGACGCACAGCCCGTGCATGGCGTCGCGGTAGCCGGCTGCGATGCCCGGCGGCAGCGACAGGGAGCGCGCGATCCGCGCCTCCGGGCGCACCTCGCGGCGGTGGCAGGTGTCGCACGGCGTCGCCGCGGCGCGCGTCTTGGCGGCGCCGTCGCCGGCGTGGCAGCGGATGCAGCCGTCGTTGCCGCCGGTGGCGGCCACGTGGCGGCGATGGTCGAAGGTGTCGGTGACCGCGTGGAGGTCGCGGTGGCAGGCGGCGCACGAGGTGCCGCGGTCGCCGCGCCGGTTGCGGTGGTGGCAGAAGCCGCACGAGGCGGCCGCGCCGCCGAGCCGCTCCTGGTGGCGGGCATGAGCGAACAGCACGCCGCCGCCGTCGCTGCGGCCGTCGATAAGGAGCGCGGCCTCGCCGGCGCCGCCGTCGGCGCGCGTCAGCAGGTCGGTGCCGAGCGGGTGCGCGGCGACCGCGCGCAGCGCCGTCACCGAGCGGGGCGGCTCGACCGGCGCCGGCCGGTACCGGGAGCGGGCCGCGACCTGCGCCTGCACCAGGCCGACGCCGGCGATCGCGCCGAGCGTCCACGCGAGCGCGGCGCGCTGCGTGCCACCGAGCCACGGCGCGCGCACGCGCACCTTCGAGACGGGATCGGCGAACGCCGGGCGGAAGTGGGTCGCCGGCTCGGGGGGGTGCTCCCAGACGCGCAGGTGCTCGACGAAGAACAGGAAGACGAGAGCCATGGCGGCGACCACGCCGAGGCTCATCGCGAGCTCGGTCAGCGCCGGCACGTACCCCTCGCCGGTGGCCGGGACGTGCGAGAGCCCGCCGGCGTTGATGCGGTGCAGCACGAAGCCGGCGACCGACAGGAGCGCCCCGGCAGCGAGCGCGCGGTCGTGCTTCCGGGCGCTCGGCAGCGTGAACAGCAGCAGCGGCACCACCGCGCTGACGAGCAGCTCGAGGACGAACCACGCGGCGAGGAGGGTGCCACCGGTCAGGTGGTGGAGCTGGCCGCGGACGCCGAGGTCGCCGAGGCGCAGCGCCAGGTAGAGCGCGAGCGCGACTGACGCGGCGCGCGTCAACCCGCGGACCAGATCCCACTCCGGCTCGCGGTGGAACAGCCACGCCGAGACGATGCTCTCCGAGGACACCATCGCGAGGCCGAGCGCGACCGCGGAGACCAGGAAGATCGCCGGCAGCAACGGCGAGTACCACAGCGGGTGGACGCGGTTCGGCGCAATCACGATGAGCGTGCCGAGCGACGACTGGTGCAGCGTCGAAAGGGCGATCCCGACGATCACCAGCGGCAGGGTGAAGCGGCGCAGGAACGCCAGCACGCGCTGCCAGCGCAGCCCCTCGGCGACCACCGGCGCGAACTCCAGCGTCAGCACGGTGAGGTAGAGCATGACGCACCACCCCACCTCGAACAGCGCCGAGTGCGGCTGCCAGTGGACGATCATCCTCCAGATGTTCCACGGCCGCCCGAGGTCGACCAGCAGCCCGAGCACGACCGCCACGTAGCCGAGGAACGCCGTCAGGACAGCGGGACGCAGCGCAGCGTGGTAGCGCTCGAGGTGGAAGACGTGCACCGCCGCGGCGATCACGAACCCGCCGGCGGCGAGCGCCACGCCGGCCATCACGTCGAAGCCGATCCACAGCCCCCACGGTGTGCGGTCGGACAGCGCGGTGGTGACGCCGAGCCCCATGAGGTAGCGGAACAGGCCCACGGCGGTGGCGACGCCGACGAGCAGCCAGAGCACGGCCTTGGTGGCGGCGAGCCGGTAGTTCGGGCGCTCGTTCATCGCTCCCCCCCGTTTCCGCCGCCGTCGTGCGGCCCGCCGCCGCCGGCGAGGCGGCGGCGCCGGCCGATCACCCACGACACCGCTGAGGCGACAGCGCCGACGCCGGCGAACGTCCACGGCACCGTCGCCAGCGCCGGCTGCGTGAGCGCGGCGTAGGAGGCGTTGCGCAGGCCGGCGGGCCATCCGGCCTCGGCGAGGTCGACGTCGGAGATGTACAGCACCGACGTGCCGCCGACCTCGTGCTCGCCCCAGATGCGGTCGATGTACCGTCGCGGCTGCGCGGCGATGCGCCGCCGCGCCTCGGCGAGCAGCGCCTCGCGCTCGCCGAAGATCGTCGCCTGCGTCGGGCACGCCGCCGTGCAGGCCGGCTGCGCGAGCTCGCCGCTGGCGATCTTGCCGTAGCAGAGGATGCACTTGCGCACGCGTGGCGCGGCCGACGACCACTCGTAGCGGGTCATCATGAACGGGCAGGCGATCATGCAGTAGCGGCACCCCATGCAGATCGCGGCGTCGTACGCCACCGCTCCCTCCGGGGTGCGGTGCAGCGCTCCGACCGGGCACGCCGAGGCGCACGCCGGCTCGAGGCAGTGGCGGCAGTGCGCGCGCACCCAGCGGTCGCCGCCCGCGCGCACGATCGTCGTCCAGCGGCTCTCCGAGAGGTCGTCGGCAGTGCGCTGCCACCGCCGCGGCGCGTCGGCGCCGGTGCCGTTGCTGCGCCGGCAGGCGAGGACGCACTCCTCGCACCCGATGCAGCGGGTCACGTCGGTGAGGATCGCCATCGATTTCATACCGGCTCGTCCTCCTTGCCGAGGGCGATCGCCACGTGCCGGCCGGTCGCGGCCGGGAAGTGCCATCCCACCTCGAACACGAGCTGCAGGAGCGGGAACAGGATGCAGTGGGCCATCTTGGTCAGCGGCGTCAGGATCAGCGTCGCGTTGGCGAGCAGCAGGTGCGCGAGGAGCAGCGCGCGCGCGTCGACCGGCGCCCATGCCGGGTGCGCGGCGAGCACGCCGGTGGTCACCGCGGCGAGCAGGAGCAGCAGCACCAGCACGTCCTGGGGGCGCGACAGCCCGCGCACCGTGCGGCTGCTCCAGCGGCCGGCCAGCACCCCGGCGAGCGCGGCGGCGGCCGCCAGCGAGAGCGCGTCGGCGGCGCCGGCCGGCAGCACCGGCCACGGGATCCCGAGCGCCGGCTGCCAGAGGGCGACGTGGCCGAGCGAGAACAGCGGCACGAGCAGGAGCCCGGCGTGGAACGCCACCGACGCGAGGCTGTACAGCGGCCGCGTGCGGATCAGCCGCACCGGCACCACCCAGCGGGCGGTGGCGCGGGCGACCGCGGCCAGCGGCAGGTCGCGGTCGCCGGCGCGCAGCCAGGCGCGCACGACCGCCACCGCCGTCGACACCACGAGGTAGCCGAGACCGAGGACGCAGACGGCGAGCGAGAAGCGGAACCACGGCCCGCGGGCGAGGTCGATCCAGAAGTCGATCACGAGGCGCCCCCCTTCTCCTCCGCGTCGACCCGCATCGCCGCCGGCGGCTCGATCGCCTTGAGCACGAGGTCGTGCAGGCCGACCACCTTGACGTGGCCGAGGCCGTGGTCGTCGCACACCTCGCGGAGCTGCTTCTTGCAGTTGGCGCACGGCGCCACCACGATCGTCGCGCCGGTGGCCCGGATCTGCTCGGCCTTGGTCTTCCCGCCGACCAGCGTGCGGAACGGCCGGATCTCGTCGATCGACACCGTGCCGCCGCCGCCGCCGCAGCAATAGTTCTCGCGGCCGTTCGGCGACATGTCGACGAAGTCCTCGCAGATCGCCCGCAGGATCTCGCGCGGCTGCTCGATGATCCACCCCGAGCGCGCGATGTTGCACGGGTCGTGGTAGGTGACGCGCTCGTTGATGCTGTCGGGCCGGAGCTTCAGCTCGCCGCGGCGCAGGGCGGCGCAGGTGTACTCCATGATGTTGACCACCTCGGGCGCGTTGCGGCCGCCGCAGAACGTCTTGATGAACGCCTTCGCCGAGCGCGAGGCGTGGCCGCACTCGCCGATCAGCACCTTGCGGGCGCCGAGACGCCGCACCTCGTCGGCCTCCATCGACACGATGCGGTCGAGCATGCGGTCGGAGTAGAACAGGCCGTAGTTGATCCCGTCGAAGTAGCGCGAGCCGATCGTCCACGAGGCGTTGGTCGCGGTCAGCACCGCGGCATTGCCGGTGAGCGTGTCGGGCTCGAGCAGGTAGTCCGAGACGGCCGGGAAGAACACGTACTCGGCGCCCTGCTCGTCGATCGGGAAGCGCACCTTCATCTTGTAGGTGTCGCGGCAGTCCTCCTCGAGGAACTCGCAGGTGTCGCGCAGCGCCGCGGCCGGGATCGCCGAGGTGTTGCGCGTCTTCCCCTCGAGCTGCTCGCGCACCGCGACGCGCAGCGCCTTGGGGATGATCCCCACTTCGGCGAGGACCCAGCGGCCGAGGTGGGTGAGCAGGCCGTGGTCGATGCCGAGCGGGCAGTCGAGCTTGCAGCGCCGGCAGGCGGTGCAGCGGTAGTAGTCCTCCGCCATCCGGTTGATGTGCGCCTCGTCGAGCGTGAACGGGGTGCCGAGGCGTGCGCGCACCATGCCGGCCACCGTGAAGTAGCGGCGGTACACCGCGAGCAGCAGCTCGGAGCGGTTGCACGGGATGTCGCGCGCCTCGCCCGACGCCTGGTAGACGGGGCAGGTGACCGCGCACCGCCCGCAGCGGGCGCTGACGCGCACCGCCGCGTCGAGCATCGGCGCATAGTTCGAGTGCGCCAGGATCGCCGCGAAGGCGTCGAGGAAGCGGCGGGGCAGCTCGCCGGTATCGAGCGGCTCCAGGTAGTACGAGCACGAGATCGCCACGGCACCTCCCGCGGCGCGGAGCACGGCCGCGCCGGTGCGGACAAGGGCAAGAGGCGTGCCGCCGCCGCCGCCGCGCGCAGCCGCCGGCTCAAGGTGCTGACTGCGAACCTCTTGGCGTCGCCGGAGCGTGCGACGGTGGGCGTCTGTGACGTCTCAGAAATGGTACGTTCGTCACAGCGACGTTGCATTTGTGAGACAACTGTGACAGAATGCCGGCATGACCTCGCCAGACGCCCGCTTCTTCTCGCTGATCTTCAACGACATCCCGCATGGGATCTTCACGGTCGACGGCGACCGCCGGATCACCTCGTTCAACCGCGCCGCCGAGGAGATCACCGGCTGGCGCCAGGAGGAGGTGCTGGGGAGACCGTGCACCGAGGTGTTCGTCTCGAACCACTGCGACCAGCACTGCTTCCTGCGCTCGTCGATCGAGGGCGGTGAGGCGTATCGCGACCGCGAGGTGGCGATCGTCGCCCGCGACGGCCGCCAGCTCGAGGTCGCCGTGAGCACCGCCGCGCTCACCGACACGCTCGGACAGGTGCTCGGCGGCGTCGAGATGTTCCGCGATCTCTCGGCGATCTCCTCGTTGCGACGCCAGGTGGCGGCGGCGTACACGATCGAGGACATCGTTTCCAAGAGCCCGGCGATGCGCACCGTGCGCGAGATGCTGCCGCTGGTCGCGCGCAGCGACTCCACGGTCCTCATCCAGGGCGAACCGGGCACCGGCAAGGAACTGGTGGCGCGCGCCATCCACAACCTCGGGCCGCGCGCCCGACGGCCGTTCGTGCCGCTCAACTGCGGCGCCCTCCCCGACACCCTCGTCGAGTCCGAGCTGTTCGGCTACGTGCGCGGCGCCTTCACCGACGCCAAGCGCGACAAGCCCGGCCTGCTCGCCACCGCCAACGGCGGCACCGTGCTGTTCGACGAGGTCGGCGAGCTGTCGCCGGCGATGCAGGTCAAGCTGCTGCGCGTGCTGCAGGCGCGCGAGTTCACGCCGCTCGGCGGCGTCCGCCCGATCAAGCTCGACGTCCGCGTCCTCGCCGCCACCAACCGCGACCTGGAGGAGGAGGTGCGCGCGGGGCGGTTCCGCCAGGACCTCTTCTTCCGCCTCAACGTCGTCCGCATCACGCTGCCGCCGCTGCGCGCCCACGCCGAGGACGTGCCGGCGCTCGTGCAGCACTTCGTGCGCCGCTTCAACGCCCTGCAGGGGCGGCGCATCTCCGGCGTTTCGGAGAGCGCCATGGCGCGCCTGCTGGCGCACGACTACCCGGGCAACGTGCGCGAGCTCGAGAACGCGATCGAGCACGCGTTCGTCGTCTGCGCCGGATCGATCATCGGCACCACCGACCTGCCGGCACAGATCGCCGCCGCGCGCCACGCGCCGTCGTCGCTGCGCGCGCACGACCTCTCCCCGCTCGACGCAGCGGAGGCAGGCACCATCCGCGAGGCGCTCGAGCGCGCAGGCGGCCGCCGCGCCGCCGCCGCCCGCTCCCTCGGCATCTCCCGCAACACCCTCTGGCGCAAGATGCAGCGCTACGGGATCGAGTGACGTCAGCCAGACGACGCGCAGCTCGACCCCTACGTCCGTCGTAGAGCAACGGATGGCACGCACGCTGTCGCCCAGGGAGCCTCGCCGAGCTCCCGGTCGGGCCGCGGGGTAGCTGGCCTCACGGTGCCCCGCTCCGCGGACGTTGCGGGGGACTCTCGCCGTCCAGAGGCCCGGTTCGGGTGACGGGGACCGGGGGCGTGTGCGTCCTCGCGCGACGATCGCTCCGTGACCGAGTTGACACTGAGCGCCTGATCGCTCAGTCTACTGATGGCGCGAAAGGAGGGGCCCATGTCGACAGCCACCGTGAGAATCCCGGCCGACAAGCGGGACATCCTGAGGATCATCGCCGGCCTCGAGAGGACCGAGATGAAGGAGATCCTCTCCGATCTCATCGACGAGTACATCGAGCGGCACAAGGAGACGCTGGATCTGCTGTCCCGACCCGAGTGGGTCGAGGTAATCGCCCGCGGCAAGCAGGAGGTCGCACTGCGGAAGAAGGGCAAGAGCCTCGATGAGCTGGCGGATTGAGGTCAAGCCCTCGGCGGAGAAGCAGTACATGCGGCTCGATCGGCCGACCCGCCGGCGGATCAGGGACGCACTGCGCGAGCTCGAAGCCTCCGACAAGCCGTTCCTCCACCCGCGGCTGCGTCCACTCACCGGCAGGCTCAAAGGCGACTTCCGCCTCAGGGTCGGGGGCTGGCGGGTGCTGATGACGGCCGACGCCGAGGCAACGACCCTCCACGTCTACGCCATCCTGCCGCGCGGCGATGCCTAGTGAGCGCATGCCGCGCATGCCGCCTCGGCGGCCTCACGCCGCAGCTCAGGCGAATACCGCAATCGCTGCCTGTCCTGCGCGCTCCGCTCCGCCGCCAGGTCGCGGAGGCTCTTGAACTGCGCCGCATCACGAGATAGACAATGTGGACCGGCGAGGCGCCCGAGCGGCTCCCCTGGCGGTAGGTGCGGCGAGAAGAAGGACTCTGCGCTTTCTCGTAGGCGGCGAGGAACTCCTCGCGTGGAATGCCGGCCTGGGTGCAGACCGTGCGCAGGGTCGAGCCCTTGATGGCCTTGTGGCTCGGCGACGTCAGCGGCGTGCGGCTGCCATCGGCGTTGGCGCGCGCCTTGGCGATGTGCTCGCCGGCGCGCACCAACTCGAAACCCGGCAGCTCGAGGGTCTTGATCGCCCGCGCCCGCGGCGCGTCAACGGGGAATCTGCTCATCAGACCACGACCGCGGCCTCGGCAACGACCGCCTCGAGCACCGTCGGCTCACCGAGCAGGACCTCCTCACCGAACGTCTCGATGTGGAAGCGCACAGCCGAGCGCACGTCGGCGAGCGCCTCCTCGTAGCTCCCGCCCTCGCCGACCGCCGCTCCCTTCAGGCCGAGTGGGTACGCAACGTGGCCGTCGTCACGGGTCGTGCTATCGGTGGGAGGCGATAATCAGGTAGTAAACTACTTGGGAAGGTGAGGTTGCTGGAGTGCCTACGGTCTGGCGGGAAGGTCCATACCGCTTCTACTTCTTCAGCCACGACGCTGACGAGCCGCCGCACGTACATGTGGACCGTGAGGATTGCTCGGCCAAATTCTGGCTGGAGACCGTGGCACTCGCGAGGAACCTCGGTTTCGGTGCAGCGGAGTTGCTGCGAATCGATCGGCTTGTCGCGGTGCACGCAAGTGACTCTCTGGAGGCGTGGCATGACTTCTTCAGTTCCTAATCCCGGTGAGCGGGTGAAGGCCGTGCGGTTCACGAGGGACCGTCTGGTCGTGGATCTGATTGATGGACGGAGCATTTCTGTTCCCCTTGCCTGGTACCCTCGGCTGCTTCACGCGACAGCGAAACAGCGCGGCGAATGGCGAACGAGTGCGGGGGGATTCGGGATTCACTGGCCGCAGGTGGACGAGGATCTCAGCACGGACGGTCTTCTGCGAGGCATCCCGGCGCCGCGAGCTTCCGCAAGGCTGTCGGCATAGGCAGCCGCACGCCGGCGCGCTGCTGCTCCCGAGAATCGGCGCACGCCGCGACAATTCCCGGAGGTAGCAGGTCACCCCTCCTCCCTCCGAGCCCGGGCTACGCCTCGGCTGCCGCCGGCTCGCCGCCGGCGATCTCGGGGGCGATGCCGGGGGTGGCCTCGGCGGCGACGCGGCGGCGGGCGAGCAGCGTGTAAATCGACGGCACCACCAGCAGCGTGAAGGCGGTGCCGATCACCATGCCGGTGACCAGCATGACGCCGATCGAGTTGCGCGCGCCGGCGCCCGGGCCCTTGGCGAACACCAGCGGCAGGTGGCCCATGACGGTGGCGGCGGTGGTCATGAGCACCGGCCGCAGCCGCGTGCCCGCCGCCTCGACGACCGCCGCCAGCTTGTCGCGGCCGCGCTCCTGCAGCTCGTTGGCGAACTCGACGATGAGGATGCCGTTCTTCGCCACCAGCCCGACCAGCGTGATCAGGCCGATCTGGCTGTAGATGTTCAGCGTCGTGAAGCCGAGGAACGAGAACAGCAGCGAGCCGGAGATCGCCAGCGGCGCCGAGCCGGCGAGGATGATGAACGGGTCGCGGAAGCTCTCGAACTGCGCCGCCAGCACGAGGTAGATGAGGATCGCGGAGAGCAGGAAGACGCCGAGGAACGTGCGCCCTTCGCTGCGGAGCTGGCGCGACTCGCCGGCGTAGTCGACCGTGAACCCGCGCGGCAGGGCGGCCGCCGCCTCGCGCTCGAGGAACGACAGCGCGCGGTCGAGCGAGACGCCGGGCGGGATGACGCCCTGGATGCGCACGGCGTTGAGCTGCTGGAAACGCTTGAGCTCGCGCGGCTGCGTCGACGTCGCGAGCGTCGCGAACGTCGACAGCGGCACCAGCCGCCCGCCGGCGCCGGTGACGTGGATCTGCTCGAGCTGGTCGGGGGTGAGCCGCGCGGTGCGCTTGATCTGCGGGATCACCTTGTAGCTGCGTCCCTGGATGGAGAAGCGGTTGACGTAGTCGCCGCCGAGCAGGATCGAGAGGTCGGCGCCGGCGCGCGCCAGGTCGACCCCCTGCGCGCGCACCTTGTCGCGATTGAACACCACCTCGACCTGCGGCTGGTCGAACTTGAGGTCGGCGTCGGCGAAGATGAACAGCCCGCTCGCGAACGCCTCCTGCACCAGCGCGCCGCCGATCTCGGCGAGCTCGGCCGGCTCGGCCGTCGAGGCGACCACGAAGTCGACGGGGAAGTCGCCGCCGCCCGGCAGCGCCGGCGGCAGCACCGGGATGACGCGCACGCCGGCGACGCCGGCGAGCTTGGCGGCGGACTCCTGGTGGAGCTGGAGCGTGCTCTTCTCGCGCTCCCGCCACGGCTTCGCGTTCATGCCGCCGAACCCGCCGGCCGGCGAGGTGATCTGGAAGATCGCGTCGGTCTCCGGGAACGAGCGGTAGACGTCGTGCACCTGCTGCGCGAACATCCGCGTCTGGTCGAGCGTCGCGTTGGGGGCGGCCTGCACGATGCCGAACACCACCCCCTGGTCCTCGGCCGGCGCCAGCTCGCGCTGCGAGAACATGTAGAACGGCACGATCAGCAGCACCACGATCACCCACAGCACGAGCACGACCGGGCGGTACCTCAGGGTCCCCGCGAGCTGCCGCGCGTAGGTCCGGCGGACGCGCTCGAAGGTGCGGTTGACCAGGCCGGCGAACCCGCGCTCGCCGTCGGCAGGGCGCAGCAGCCGCGAGCCCATCATCGGCGACAGCGTCAGCGCCACCACCCCCGAGACGATCACCGCGCCGGCGAGGGTGAACGCGAACTCGCGGAACAGCGCGCCGGTCAGCCCGCCCTGCAGCGCCACCGGGGTGTACACGGCGGCGAGCGTGATGGTCATCGCGACGATCGGGCCGAGCAGCTCGCGCGCCGCCACCAGCGCCGCCTGCAGCGGCTTCATCCCGCCGGCGAGGTGGCGCTCGATGTTCTCCACCATCACGATGGCGTCGTCGACCACGAGCCCGACCGACAGCACGATCGCGAGGAGCGTCAGCAGGTTGAGCGTGAAGCCGAGCGCCTGCATGAGGAACACGGCGCCGACCAGCGAGATCGGGATGGCGGCGAGCGGAATGGCGACGGCGCGCGGCGAGCCGAGGAAAAGGAAGATCACCAGCACCACGATCGCCAGCGTCTCGGCGAGCGTCTTGAGCACCTCGTCGATCGCACTCTCGATGTAGACCGTCGCGTCGTAGGGGATGCCGGCGACCATCCCGGCGGGGAGCTGCGCACGGATCTCCGGCATCGCGGCGCGCACCGCCGCCGCCACGTCGAGGCTGTTGGCGGCGGGCAGCGGCCAGATCCCCATGAACACCGCCGCCTCGCCGTTGAAGCGTACGTCCTCCTCGTACGTCTCGGCGCCGAGCACGACATCGGCGATCTCGCCGAGCCGCACCACGGTGCCGCCCGACTCCTTCACCACCAGCCTCCGGAACTCGTCGGGCGTCTGGAGGCTGGTGTTGGCGATCAGGTTGACCGAGACCATCGACCCCTTGGTGCGGCCGAGCGCCGACAGCACGTTGTTGGCGGCGAGCGCGGCGCGCACGTCGGAGGCGGCGATGCCGAGCGCCGCCATCGCGTCGGGCTTGAGCCAGATGCGCATGGCGAACGTGCGGTCGCCGAAGATCTCGGCGCGCTGCACGCCCGCGATCGCCGCGAGGCGCGGCTGCACCACGCGGTTCAGGTAGTCGGTGATCTGGTTCTGGTCGATGTCGCTCGCGGAGAACCCGAGGTACATCAGCGCGAACTGCGCGTCGGCGGTCTCCAGCTCGATGATCGGCGCCTCCGCCTCGGGCGGCAGGTCGTTGCGCACCTGCGCCACCTTCGCCTGGATCTGGGTGAGCGCGGCGTTGGTGTCGAAGTTGAGCTTGAGGTGCACGGTGATGACGCTGACCCCCTGCATGCTCGAAGACTCGATGTAGTCGATCCCGTCGGCGCCGGCGATCACCCGCTCGAGCGGCGCGGTGATGAAGCCGCGCACGAGGTCGGCGCCGGCGCCGATGTAGGCGGTGGTCACGCGCACGATCGCCACGTCGCTTCGCGGGTACTGCCGCACGGTGACCGATCGGATCGCCTGCACCCCGGCGAGCAGGATGATCAGGTTGACGACGACCGCGAGCACCGGCCGGCGGATGAACAGGTCTGTGAGGCGCATGCTACGAGTCCTCCGGCCGCGGCGCCGCCTCGTTGCCCGGCACGACCTGGTTGTTGACCACCACCGCGGCGCCGTTGCGCAGCTTGAACGCGCCGGCGCTCACGACGGTCTCGCCCTCCTCGACGCCGGAGAGCACCGCCACCTGGTCGCCGCGCGCGCGCCCGATGGTGACGAACTGCTGCCGCACCCCGAGGTAGGCGGCGCCGGACGGCGCCTTCATCTCCTCGACGACGAACACCGAGTCGCCGTACGGCGCATGGGCGATCGCCGACGCCGGCAACGTCACCGCCGCGGCGTCGCCGCCGAGCGACAGCAACACCGTGACGAACATCCCCGGCCGCAGGCGCTGCCCGGGGTTGGCGAGCGTCGCCTGCACACGGATGGTGCGCGTCGCCTCGTCGACGACGGAGTCGAGCGCCGTGATCTCGCCGGCGAACGGCTCGCCGCCGAGCCCCTCGGCGCTCACCTCGACGCGGGCGCCGAGGCGCATCGAGCCGGCGGCCTGCTGCGGCACCGAGAACGTGGCGTAGATCGGGTCGAGCGACTGCAGCGAGACGATCGGGTCGCCGCTCGACAGGTACTGGCCGAGGTTGACCGCGCGGATCCCGGCGAGGCCGGTGAACGGCGCACGGATCGTCTTGCGCGCGATCGCGGCGCGGATCTCGCCGGCCCGCGCGGCGGACTGCTCCTCCTCGGCGGCCGCGCGCTCGAGCTCGGCCTGCGAGGTGATCCCCTTCGCGCGCAGCCCCTTCATGCGGTCGAGGTCGAGACGGGCGAGGTTCTCGCGCGCCAGCGCCGCGGCGAGCTGCGCCTCCTCCTGGCTGGTGTCGAGGCGCACGAGCACGTCACCCTTGCGCACCGCGCGGCCGGACTCGAAGGCGATCTCGGTCACGACGCCGGGCAGGTCGGCGCTGACCGTGACGCCGTGTACGGCGGCGATGGTGCCGATGGCGTCGAGCGTCGCCGGCCAGGGCTCGCGCCGCGCGGCGACCGTGGTGACCGCCTCCGGCGGCGGCTGCCAGGCGGCGCCCGCCGCCATCGCAGCGCGCACCTGGCGGTACTTCACCGTGCCGATCGCGGCGACGAACGCCGCCACCAGCGCGAGCATGACGATCATCCTCCTGGCCATCGAGTCTCCTCTGCTATGCGCCCGGCGCGGTCGGCGACGGCGCTGCGACCGTGACGCCGCGCTCCGCGAGCAGCGCGCCGGTCGCGCGAGCGAGCGCCGCGTACGACATCCGGTAGTTGGTGAGCGCCGCGATCTCGTCGAGGCGCGCCGACGACAGGTCGTTCTGGCGCGTCAGCACCAGGAAGTTGGTCGACAGGCCGGCGGCGTAGCGCTCGCGCTCGGCGGCAAGCTGCACCTCGGCGGCCGCGCGCGCCGCGCGCGCCGCCTCGATGCGCTGGCCGGCGGTGGCGAGCCCGGCGGCGGCGTCGAGCACGTCGGCGCGGATCGCCTTGCGGGCGGCGGTCAGGGCCGCCTCCGCCTGCCGCTCCGCCGCGGCCGCCCCCGCGAGCGCGCCGGAGGCCGCCCGGTTGCCGAGCGGGATGCCGAGCACGAGGGCGACGCGCGCGTCGTCGAAGTCGCCGTCCGCGAGCACCGAGAACGACTGCGACCACCCGCCCTCCAGGTCCGGCGGCACCGTCGCCGGCAGCCCGGGCAGCGCGACGCCGGCCGGGTTGGCGTCGCCGGCGAGGCCGTAGCGGTCGTACGACAGCACGAGGTCGAGCGTGGGGCGGGCGGCGTCGCGCGCGAACGCAGTCTCCTCGCGGCGGCGCTCGACCGCCGCGCCCGCGGCCTCGAGCTCGGCGCGCTCGGCGAGCGCCCGCTCCATCGCGGCGGCGACGTCGACCGCCGCCACCTCGGTCTCCACCGGGTCGGACGGCTCGAACGCGGCCGCCCACAGCTCGCCGTCGCCGTCGGCGAGGATCAGCAGCTTCAGCGCGTTGCCGGCGCGCGCGAGCGTCTCGCGGGCGGCGAGCAGGTCGCCGCGCCGGCGCTCGAGCTCGGCGCGCGGCTGCGCGATCTCGGTTTCGGGGGCGATGCCGCTGGCGATGCGCTCCGCGGTCTCGGCGAGCTGCTCCTCGGCGAGGCGTACGGCGTCCTCGCCGACCCGCACCGCGAGGCGGACGGCGGCCAGCCGCCAGTACGCCCGCTCCACCTCGGCGACCACGTCATTGAGCTCGCGGCGCAGCGACGCAACGGCGCGCGTGCGGTCGGCGGCGGCCACGCGAACGGCCAGCCGCGCCGAATCGGTGGCGCGGCCGCGCAGCAGCGGCTGCTCGAGCGCCACCCCGAGCTGCGTCCAGTGCGACGGCGACAGCAGCGAGAAGCTGCCGTCGGTGGTCTCGCGGCTGGCGGACGAGCGCAGCGACAGGGTGCCGCCGGTCGCCAGGAGCTGGCCGAGCGTCGCGCCGAGCGCAGTGGATTCCGTGGTCGGCGCCAGGTCGCCGGCCGGGGCGCCGGAGAACGCCGAGTTGACCGGCGGCGCCGCCTGCTGCCACGCCGCCCGCACCCCGAGCAACGGGTCGTAGGCGCCGCGCGCCGCCACCATCGCGGCGTCGGCGGCGGCCACCGCCTCGCGCTCGACGACCAGGCGCTCGTTCTTCTCGAGCGCCATCCCGATCGCCTCGGCGAGCGTCAGCGCGCGCGTCTGCGCCCCCGCACCGGCCGGCAGCAGCACCAGCGCGACGGCGGCGGCGAGCGCCGCGCCGGGCCGCGAAAGCGTCCCCGCGGCCCGGCCTCGCCAGCCGCGTGTGTCCCGAACCCTCATCGTCTCTCCCTCGGATCCGCTGTCATGACTGAGCCCGAGCGTCGCAGCCTCTCCTCCGCCTGCGTGTCCGGTTTCACGCCTATGGATGTCGTTTGACCCGCACCGGAACCGGTCGGCGTGCAGGGCGGGGGGAGCCGACGGCCCCGTCCGCGGAGCCAAACGCCCGCCGCGGTGGCGGCATTCCCCCTCTGCGGCGCTGCCGCCCTGCGTCAGCGGCTGCGGATGACGCCAGCGCGCGGGCAGCGAGCTGCGAGTGGGCAGGTCGAGCAGCGCGGCGAGGTCGGGCGGCAGACATGCTGCCCGAACGTCACCAGCAGGTCGTTGATGTCGATCCAGTGCCGCTGCGGCAGCACCGCCGCGAGCGCGTGCTCGGTCTGCTCGGGGGTCGTCGTCCGCACCAGGCCGAGGCGGTTGGAGATCCGGTGCACGTGGGTGTCGACGCAGATCGCCGGGATGCCGAAGCCGAGGCCGAGCACGAGGTTCGCGGTCTTGCGGCCGACCCCGGGGAGGGCGAGCAGCGCGTCGAGCGACGGCGGCACGGCGCCGCCGTGCCCGGCGGCGATGCGGCGTGCGATCTCGCGGAGCTGCCGCGCCTTGGTGTTGTAGAACCCGGCCGGAAAGATCAGACGGCCGACCTCGGCGGCCGGCAGCGCCGCGAGCGCCGCCGGCGTCGCGGCGACCGCGAACAGCCGCGCGCTCGCGGCGGCCGTCACCTCGTCCTTGGTGCGCAGCGAGATCACGCAGGCGACCAGCAGCCGGAACGGGTCGCGCTCGCGCTCCACCGCGGCGAGCGTGGTCGGCCGCACGCCGGTGCGGAAGGCGCGCAGGGTGCGGAGGAGCCAGCGGCGGGATTCAGGGGTCCAGGACATGACGGTCGCGGCCCGTGGCCCGTGGCCGGTGGCCCGCGTGGCGAGAGGGTAGGAGGGAGACGAGGACGAGGACGAGGGTGCCGCAGGCGGCGCCGGCAAGGCCGGGCTCGAGGCCGGGCGGAAGCTGCGAGCGGAACGCCTCGAGGGAGAGGTCGACGGCGGCGCCGCTCGCCATCGATGCCGCCGCCGCGCGGCCGGTGGCGCGGGGCCACGCCAGACCGACGGTGAACACCGGCAGCAGCGCGGCGGTGAAGAACCCCCAGCCGGCGACGCCGAGGATGGCGATCGTGCGCTCGCTCTGCACGCCGAGCAACACGGCCGCGGCGCCGATTACGGCGGTGGCCGCCCGCGCCGCGTTCACGCTTCCGGGCGGCAGCCCGAACGCCGCCGGCAGGTCGCGGGTGAGCGCCGCGGCGGCCAGGTTCAGGAACGAGGCCGCGGTCGACATCATCGCGGCGAGCACGGCGACCCCTGCGAGCAGCACCGCCCACGGCCCGAGCAGGCGCACCACCGCCGGTGTGAGCTCGTCGGCCCTGGCCACCGCGATGCGTCCCTCGGAGGCGAGCGCCGCGCCGGCGACGCCGAGTCCCAGCCACACCGCCAGCATCGCCGCGAGCGCTCCGGTGAGCACCGCCGGCAGCCGGCGCAGCTCCGCCGGCGAGCGCAGGAAGAAGAACTTCTGCACGTAGTGCGGCTGCGCCAGCGTGCCGAGGCAGAACAGCAGGTACCAGGCGAACGCGCGCGCCGGCGGCACCGTGCCGAACGCGCCGAGCAGCTCCGGGCGTGCGCGCTCGATCGTCGCCAGCGCCGCCGCCGGGCCGCCGGCGGCGGCGAGCGCGGCGCCCGCGAGCAGCAGCGCCGCGGCCGCCATCACGCCGCCCTGGACGGCGTCGGCGAGGAGCGAGGCGCGCATCCCGCCGGCGGCGGCGTACAGCGTGGTGGCGAGCATCGCGGCGACCGCCGCGCTGAGGCCGGGCACGGCGAGGAACGTCTCGCCGAGCACCGCGGCCGCCTTGGCCTGCACCGCTCCCGAGGCGACGCAGCCGAAGGTGACCACCAGCGCCGCCGCCGCCCGAGCGGCGCGACCGAAGCTGGCGCCGAGCAGCTCGGTCGGCGTCAGGGCGCCGAGGCGCGGCGCCATCTCGCACACCCGCTCGCCCACCGCCCAGCACTGCAGCGCGCCGGTCAGCGGCGCCGACAGGATGATCCACAGGGAGCCCGCCCCGGCGACCAGGAACAGCCCCGGGCCGCCGACGAAGGTGAACGCGCTCACCGCCGCCGCCGTGCCGGCGACGCCGACCAGCCACACCCCCGCTCGCCGCCCCGCGGCGAAGAACTCCGCCTGGGAACCGGTGCGCCGCGCCCCCCACACCGCCAGCGCCGCGGCGAGCAGCACGAGCGCGGCGAGAACGGTCATCGGGGACCGTTGTTCGTGGCCCGCGGCCCGTGGCCCGCTGAAGACGTCAGGGCGTAGAGCCAGGGGATGACCAACAGCGGCATGAGAAAGAGCACGGCCGTGATCCAGAGTAAGCCGTGGAGGGGATTCTCTTGCGGGAGCCAGGCGCCGGCGAGGCCGATCGCCAGCCAGATGCCGATGGCCGCCAGGGTCAGGGCCAGGGTGCCTGACTGCCTGCGCGCCACGACGAGTGCACAAGAGGCGACGGCGGACGCTCCCACGACCGCAGGCAACGCACCTGGCAGGACGATCGCAGCGAGCAGGTAGGCGAGCGCCAGCGTCGCGGCACAGACTGGTAACCGCCACTTCCCCTGGGTTTCGTGGCCGGACACCCGTGCATTCTACCGGCGCCCGGGAATCCCCGATCTCCCGCCGGACCTGCCTCTCACGGGCCACGGGCCACGGGCCACGGGCCACGGGCCACGGGCCACGGGCACCGGGCCACGGGCCACGGGCACCGGCCACCGGCCACGGGCCACGCTACCATTGGCGCGATGCCTGCGAACCTCACCCCGCAGTACCGCGCTTCGGAGGCCAAGCTCAAGGCGGCGAAGAGCGCCGACGAGCGGCGCGCGGCGCTCGAGGAGATGCTCGCCACCATCCCGAAGCACAAGGGCACCGAGAAGATGCAGGCGGACCTCAAGCGCCGCCTGGCGCGCGTCCGCCAGGAGGAGGAGAACCGCTCCGCCAGGCACGGCTACCACGTGCACGTGGAGCCGGAGGGCGCCGCACAGCTCGTGCTCGTGGGTCCCCCCAACGCCGGCAAGTCTTCCCTGCTCAAGGCGCTCACGCGCGCCGAGCCGGGGATCGCCGAGTACCCGTTCACGACGACGCGCCCGCAGCCGGGGATGATGCCGTTCGAGGACGTGCAGGTGCAGCTCGTCGACCTGCCGCCGATCGCACGCGAGCACATGGACCCGTGGATGGGCAACCTGGTGCGCGGCGCCGACGCAGCACTGCTCCTCGCCGATCCCACTTCGGTCGAGGTGCCAGACGACGTCGAGGTGGTGCGCGAGCGCCTGGCCGGCCAGCGCGTGCCGCTGGTCGGCGAGCTCCCCGAGGACGGCGACCCGCGCGACACGCCGCTGCCGACGCTGCTGGTGCTCACGAAGACCGACCGGGCGCGCGAGGCCGACCTCGCGGTGCTCGAGGAGATGTACGCCGGTCAGTATCCGGTCGTGCGGGTTTCAACCGTGACGCGCGCCGGCCTGGAGTCGCTCAAGGTGGCGGTGTGGCGCCGCCTGCAGCTCGTCCGCGTCTACGCCAAGCCGCCGGGGAAGCCCGCCGACCGCCTCGACCCGTTCGTGCTGCCGCAGGGCGCGACCGTGCACGACCTCGCCGAGCGCATCCACCGCGAGATCGCCGAGAAGCTGGCGTTCGCCCGCGTCTGGGGCGGCAAGCTCGACGGGCAGCGCGTCGCCCGCGAGTTCGAGCTGCGCGACCGCGACGTGGTCGAGCTGCACTACTAAACCGAAGTTTCTTGGAGCGTCGACAGTAACTCATTGAGGGGCTGTGGCATCAGCCG
>CAZQLL010000042.1:0-32215 GCA_964594125.1 uncultured Thermoanaerobaculia bacterium
CAGTCACCGCCGAGCGCCGCCGCGCAAGCCACCGGGGCAGGGCGAGGACTTACCGACATCGGGGACGCCGTCAGTGTCCGTCGAGCCGGAGGCCGCGCCGAAGTAGGCGGTGAGCCGGCGATCGGCGTCGAGCATGAAAGTGAATGGGTTGTCGCCGGACTGCAGATCGCCGGCCCAGGCGAGCAGCCTGAGATCGCCGGCCGCCGGGGACGCGGTCAGCGTCAGCGGCCGGGTGCCGGCGAAGGCGTGGACGCACGTCCCGGGGCAGGCGATGCCGGGGCCGGCAACGCTGCCGCCGCTCGCGGGCGAGACCGCCACACGCAGCGTGTGGTCAGGGCTCTCCGAGGCCGCCGAGAGCAGGTTGCCGGCCGCGTCGTAGGTGTAGGCGACCGCCCGACCGCCCCCGAGGTCGGCCCGGATCAGCCGGCCGGCTCCGTCGTAGCTGTAGGTCACGGGTTGCGCCGCGACCGCCGCCGCGAGAAGGAGGGCGGCCGCAGCCAGGGGTGTGAGCACCGACATCGCACGGGCCGCAGGACGGATCGAGGCGACCAGGTGGTGCCTGCCGGCGTAGGCATGCTGAGAGCTCTGGCACAGGGAGCGCATCGGTCGTTCTCCTACCAGTTGGCCTGCTTGTTGAGCAGCCCGTCGAGGTACTCGGTGTGCTGTCGGATGTGGTCGAACCACGCCTTGCCGGTCGTCCGCGAGGGCTCCACGGTCTGGTAGGAGCGCTGGAAGAACGGCTCCATCATCCACTGCACCCCCTGGTCGACCGGACCGTACGTCCCCGTGACTGGATCGTAGTGCAGGCGCGCCTGGCCGATCCCGCGCCCGGCAAACCAACCCGAGGCCCCGGAGATCACGACGGGGGCCGCGATGTCGCCGACGGCGAGGGTGGCCACGTCGGTGCCGAGCATCTTGACGCCGTAAGAGATCGTGGCCCGCAGGACGACCTTCTCGTAGGCGATGCGCGCGGCGATGCCGCCCATCCAGTTGCGCCAGTTGCCGAGGGTGCGCTTGATGATGCCGGGCGACGAGGGAGGCGATGCAGCCGGGATGCCGCCTTGCCCCATGACCTGCACGCTGGCCGTGCCGCCGGGTGGTGCCATGGAGGTGGCCCGCGGTACCCCTCCCGGGCCCATCCACTCGAGGCTTGCGTTGGTTGCAGTGTCCCAGTTGCGGATCTTCCCCTGCGCGCCTCCCCACGGTGCGAGCGGGCTCACCGCACCCGAAACGGGGTTCATGGCTGCCTCATTCGCGGGCAGCGACGGCGCGGCGTTGAGGATCGACGGCGGCGCGGGCGGCGGAGAGAAGCCCTGGAAATAGACGCCGTACGCGTTCATGGCGATGCGCTGCTCGTCGGTCTGTCCGCGGGCGATGGCCCACTGGACGTATCTCTGGGCTTCCTGCATTGCCGCGTCCGAGCCCGGACCGAGGATGGGGAACTCGACGTAGGGGAGGAGCTCCCAGTCGAGGCCAGCAGGATCGACGCGGTTGACGGGATCGCCGCCGGCGTACGCGTACAGGTTGAGACCCGCGCCGATGCCAAGTGGGTCCTCGGTAACGAAACGCCGGGCGCCCGGATCGTAGTAGCGTGCCTGCATGTGGCAGAGGCCGTTCTCGTCGGCGAGCACGCCATGCGTGCCGACGAACTGGAACGGGCTGGCCAGCGCGCCCGCCGCTTTGGCCACCTTTCCGTACGGGTCGTAGGCGTAGGCCTGCTGGACCGCTCCGGCGGCGTCGGTGATCGCCACCACGCTCCCACGCTCGTCGCTGTGAAAGACCGAGATCGTTCCCGCCGGGTCGAGCGAGTAGAGGAGCGGGCCGGCGAAGACGTTGTAGCTCTGGATGGCGCCCGAGCCGTCCAGGGTGCAGTAGACCGTCCCACCCTCGCGGACGTAGCCGGTGGTCGAGCCGTTGTGGGTCTTGAGGACGCGGTTTCCAGCGCCGTCGTACGCGTACGTGGTGGTGTTGGTTCCGTCGGACACCGAGACCAGCCGGTTGAGGGCGTCGTAGGTGTAGGCCGTGGTCACGCCCTGGCAGGTCTTCGAGGTCAGGTTGCCCCTGAGGTCGAACGCATAGGTCGAGACGACGCCGTCGTCGTTCGCCGTCAGCATCCGGTTGGCGCGGTCGTACGCGAACGTCGACAGGGAGTCAACGGTATCAGGGGCTGCCGGCTCGCTGCGCTCGACCGAGGCGATGCGGCCTGACGCGTCGCGAGTGTAGGTGTAGCCAGCAATCAGGCTGCCGGTCGAGGTCTGGCTGCGGCGGGCGGCGAGGCGGCCGGCGGCGTCGTAGGTGGAGAGCTCCTTGGTGCCGTTGGGGAGCGTCACCTGGACGAGGCGGTTGGCACCGTCGTACTGGAAGACGGTCTGGTTTCCCAGCCAGTCGGTGATTGTCGCCAGCCGCCCGGCCGCGTCGTGAGCATAGGTGACCACGTGGCCGTCGGGGTAGGTGACGGTGCGCAGGCGGCCGGCCGCGGTGTACGCGTACGCCATGGTCCTGCCCGCCGGGTCGGTGCGCCCAAGCCGCCGCCCGAGCAGGTCGTAGGTCATCGTCGTGGTCCCGGAGGCGTCGGTCAGCGACGTCACGTTCCCCGCCGCGTCGTACCCGTAGCTGACGGTCTGACCCGGCATCGCCACCGTCGTCAGGCGGCTGGCGGTGTCGTAGGCGTACGTGATGACCGTGCCGTCACGCTGCGTCCACCGCTTCATCCGTCCCTGCCCGTCGTAAGCGAAGGACTCGGTCTTGCCGTTGGGGTCGAGCCTGGAGGTCAGCCGGCCGGCGTCGTCGTACGCCAGCATCCAGAAGTGCCCGAGGGAGTCGGAGACGTAGAGCGGGCGGCCACTGCGGTCGTTGATGTAGGTGATCTGCCCGCCGTCAGGGAGCTCCGTACCGATGACCCGGTCGGCCTTGGAGTAAACGAACGTCTGCGTGCGCCCGAGCGGGTCGGTGACGGCCACCACGCGGCCAGCGGTGTCGTACGTCGTCGAGCGCTGGTGGCCGAGCGGGTCGGTGCTGCGCACCGGCCGTCCCTCGGCGTCGTAGTCGGTCGTCCAGGCGGCGCCCAGCTCGTCCGTGACTGAGGTCAGGTTGCCGTTCGCGTCGTAGCCGAGGAGCACGCGGTGGCCGAGCGGGTCCGTCACGCCCGTCAGGCGGTTGGCCCGGTCGTACTGGCGGGTGACGGTGACGCCGTCGGCGTCGGTCACCGTGACGACGTTGCCGTCCGCGTCGTAGGTGGTCGTCGTGACGCCGCCGAGTGGGTCGGTGACCTTGACCGGACGTCCGGCCCAGTCGTACTCGAACGTCGTCGTGGCGCCGGTGGGCACGAACGTCTGCGCGGCCAGGTTGCCGTTGTCGTCGTAGGTGAACGTCGTGACGTTGCCCAGGGGGTCGGTCCGGGTGAGCGGGTGACCCGCTTCGTCGTACGTCCACTGGATCGTTGCGCCGCCGGCCGGTTGCGTGATCTGGGTGACGCGGCCGGCGCCGTCGTGCGCCAGGGTCACCCGGACGCCGGTCGGATCGGTCAGCGTCAGCGGCAGCCCGCTGGCGTCGTACGTGCTCTTCCACTCGTTGCCGCCGAGGTCCTCGACCACGGTGGGAAGACCGCTCGCATCGACCGTGATCGCGGCCGTGCGGCCCTCGGCGTTGGTGATCGCGGTCAGGTTGCCCCTGGCATCGTACGCGAACGAGTCGGTGGTGTACCCCAGGGGTCCGACGATGGTGGTCGGCCTGTTCAGCCCGTCGAAACCGAGCTGCAGGTGGGCGCCGGTGCGGTCCTGCACGAGGAGCGGGTTGCCGGCCGCGTCGTGGAACGAGCCGGCGACCTTGCCGTTCTTGTCGACCGTGCCGGTGAGCTGCCCGCGGCCGTCGGCACCGAACGACGCCGCGTGCCCCTCGCCGTCGACGACCCGCACGAGGTTGTACGCCCGGTCGTAGACGTGGGTGACGGCGTGCCCGGACGGCGGCGTGATCGTCGTCGCCGTGCCCGCGGCGTCGACCGCGTAGGCGTAGGAGGTCACCCCTCCGGCGCCGTCGGTCTGCTGGACGACGCGCCCGGCGCCGTCGTAGGCGTTGGTGATGACGGTGACGCCCTTCGCGTCAACGTGCGTGAGCAGCCGGTGTGCGCCGTCGTAGGTGAAGCGCCAGAGCCGGCCGCGGGGGTCGGTGATTCCGCTGAGGTTGCCGGCGGCGTCGTACTGGAACGCGACGGTGCTGCCGGGCCGGATCGGCGACGCGATCGCGGCGATCCGCCCCGCGGCGTCGTGGGTGAACGCGACCTGCCTGCCCGCCGTGTCCGTGATGTGGTCGATCTGCCTGGGGACGGTGGTCGAGTAGGTGAGCACGATCTGGTTGCCGTTGAGGTCCCTGATCGTCAGCAGCCGGCCGCCGGCGTCGAACTCGTACGTGTTCTGGTTGTGCAGCGTCGCCACCCATCGCGAGGGCTCGGGCCTCGTGAGCTTGACCGGCGTGTTCGAGCCCACTGGCGTGAACGCGCCGGTACCGTCGTCCTGGAAGCGGTCCACGTGGCCGTCGCCCCACTTGATCGACACCTGGGTCGCAGGGGGTACCGGGGGCGTCAGGATGGCGTTGAACGCGTGGGTCCAGCCCGGGCCGAGCGGCCCGCTGTAAGCGGTGTCGAGCGAGTTGTAGGCCACCTCGAAGCCGAACGGCACACCCTTGCCGGGCAGGTCGAACAACCGCTTCGAGTAGACGTAATTGCCGAGCCCGGCGTGGACCGGCTCGCCGACGAGCTGCAACGCGAGCGCCCGGCCGAGCTGGCTGTCGGCGTCGACCGGCGGGTGGTCCACGTGGGTGAACTGCACGGTGACCCGGTCCTCGGCGCTGGAGATCTTGGCCATCACCTCGTCCGGGCCGGTGACGTTCCCGGGCGAGGAGAGGGTGGCGTGGGCGATCCCGCTGCTGTCGGTGGCCGCGGTTGCCGGGTTGAGGATGCCGAACAGGCTCGAGAAGCTCACCGTTTCGCGGGGCATGGCGACACCCGAGTTCTTCTCGTAGACGCGGGCGGAGAGCGCGACAGGGGTGCCGTCGGCGGGAGCGGACGTGGGGTCCGCGGTGAGGGCCACCCACTCCCCGCCGCCGATCTTGTAGTAGTCCTCCGCGTCGTTGCCCCAGCCGATGCCCCACCACCCCGACAGGTACATCGTCGAGACCTTGCGCCAGCGGTCCTCGTTTCCGGCGCAGGTGGCCTTGACCTTGACCGTGAACACCGCGCCGGGTCCCCATGCCCCGGCCGAGAGGTGCGCCGGGCAGGTCGAGGTCTCGCTCCACTGCCCGCCCCCCCAGGAGCGGCAGAAGCAGTGGGCGTTGACCGTGGATCCGGGAGGCGGTGTCCACACCGAGGTCCAGTGCACCCCCGCCCCGTCCACCGAGACGTTGTGGAGAGCGTCCGCCTTGGGTGTGTAGTCCACCAGCTCGAAGCAGCCGGGGACGAAGACCGTGAGGCTGCTCGTGCCGACCAGCGCCCACTGCGCATAGGCGCAGCCCATGCCTGCCGGAGGACCGCCGACGATGGTCGCCGTGATCGTGGCGAGGTCGCCCTGGTTGACGACCTTGGGGCTGATCCTACCGGTCGCCCACAGGCCCCATCCCATCGCGTCCTTGCAGGCGGGCGGCGGGTCGAGAGCCCGGACGTGGGTCGTCACCCCGAGCCACATTGCGGTTGCCAGCCCCAGCCAGGTAATCGGTCGTCCTCGCACTGTCGCCTCCACCTCGCGGTTGCTCCTCGCGCGTCTCGTTCGGGATGCGGTCGGCGCCGCGCGCCTCGACCGCTGCTCCCGATGTGCGGGCCGCTGTCAGCGCGTGCAGGAACGGCACCAGCTCGTCGAGCGAGGAGAATCCGCGGCGCTGGCGGCTCAGCGGGTCCTCGACGCTGTACCGCCACGGCTCGGCGTCGCCGCCGTCGCGCCACAGGCGGAGGATCAACGTCGCGCCGTCTCGCCTCCCGAAGAACTCGCTCGTCACCGTTCCAGCTCCTCGCGGCAAGTCTCGAGGCCGAGCGTTGAGACAGCGTTGACGGCCCGTGGGGTGACGTACCATTTCGGGCGCGGGAGGTGGGCGACGGCGCGCAGTGTGCAGACCGAGAAGGGAGCTGGCCGGGTCGAAATGCCCGGAATCCGGGTCGCGCTGTTGGGTGGGTTCACACTGTCGAGCCCCGCCGGCCCGCACCGTCTGGAGTCGGCCAAGACCGAGGCCCTGCTCGCCTACCTCGTGCTCGCTCCAGGCAGCCACGCGCGCGCCAAGCTGCAGGGGCTGCTCTGGCCCGATCAGGCGGAGGAGCGGGCGGCGCGCAACCTGCGCCACGCCCTCTGGGATATTCGCCGCGTCTTCGCCGCCGCCGGTGCCAGTGTTCTCGCCGCCGACCGCACCCGCGTGAGGTTCGAGCCGCACCCCGACGTGATCGTCGATGCGCGCGAGCTGCTTGCGGTCCACGAGGCGCTGCGCGGCGGGAACAAGCCGACGCCGCGCCTGGCGATCGAGGAGCTCGTCCTCGGCGAGCTGCTCGATGGTGTCTTCCTCGGCGACGCCCCCGAGATCGAGCAATGGCTGCTGGCCGAGCGCGAGCTCCTGCGCGCCGTCGCCTGCGACGTGCTGCGCGCCCTCGTCGAGCGCCACCGCCAGGAGGGCGACATGACGTCCGCCCTGGCGCAGGCCCGAATGCTCGTCACACTGGACCCCTGGCGCGAGGAGGCGCACCGCACGGTCATGGAGCTGCTGACCCACGCCGGCGAGCCGGCCGCCGCGCTGGCGCAGTTCGAGGAGTGCCGCCGCGTCCTCGCCGAGCAGCTCCAGACCACCCCCACGGCGGACACCGTGCGCTTGGCGGAGCGCATCCGCGCCTTCGCCGGCGGCGACTCCGGCGCGGCCGACCCGCCCCTGGTCCGCCACAACCTCCCCGCGCAGGCCACGCCGTTCGTTGGGCGCGAGCGCGAGATCGAGGCCGTCGAGCGGCTGCTGCTCGCTCCCGAGTGCCGCCTCCTCTGCCTGCTGGGTCCCGGCGGCATCGGCAAGTCACGGCTGGCGCTGCAGGTCGGGCAACGGCAGGTGCTGGGCGGCTGTACAGGCAGGGCCTTCGCTGACGGTGTCTGGTTCGTGCCGCCCCAGGAGGGGGGCGAGGCCGGCGGCCTGGCGGCGGCGGTGGCGCGCGCGCTCGCACTCGTCGAGGGTCCCGGGCCCGGGACGCCGGCGCTCGAGGCCCGGCTCGGGGAGCACCTGCGCCACCGGCGCGTACTCCTGATCCTCGACGGGTTCGAGCACCTCCTGCCCGAGGCCGGCGCCCTCGCCGCGTTGATCGCGGCGGCGCCCCTCGCCAAGGTGCTCGTGACCACCCGCGAGCGCCTCGGCCTGCCGGGCGAGTGGGTCGTCGAGGTCGGCGGCCTGGCGCCGCCGGCCGGCGAGGGCGGCCAGAGCCCGGCCGTGCAGCTCTTTGCACAGAGCGCGAGACGGGCGCGGTTCGGGCTCGAGCTGGCGCCCGAGGAGCGGGCGGCCGCCGCCGCGCTGTGCGCCGCCGTCGAGGGATCGCCGCTCGCCATCGAGCTCGCCGGAGGGTGGGCCGGGAGCCTGACGGTGCGGGAGATCGCCGCCGAGGTCGCGCGCCACCCGGGCCTTCTCGGCAGCCGGGAGGGTGGCCTGCGGGTCGTCTTCGACTCCTCGTGGTCGCGGCTCGGCTCCCAGGAGCGGCGTGCGCTCGCGGCGCTGTCGGTCTTCGTCGGTGGGTGCACACGCGAGGCCGCCGAGGCCGTGGCGGGCGCGTCGCTCGCAACGCTCCGCCGCCTCGTCGACACCTCATTCCTGCGTCACGAGCCGTCCGGGCGCTACACCGTCCACGAGGTGCTGCGCCGCTTCGCCATGGACGAGCTGGCCGCCGACCCGGCGGCGCTCGCGCGGGCACGCGCCGCGCACGCGGCGTGCGTCGCGGAGCGCCTCCGAGCGCTCTCGGCCGGTGCCGACGGAATGCGCCAGCGCGAGACGCTCGACGAGATCGGCCGCGAGCTCGCCAACCTGCAGGCTGCCTGGCGATGGGCCGTCGCCACTACCCGCGCCGACCTCCTCGAGACGTACCTGGGGAGCCTGCAAACGTATGCCGAGGCACGCGGCTGGCTGCGCGGCGCCGAGGCGCTCCTCGGCGAGGCGCTGGCCCGCTTCAACGCACACGGCGCAGGGCTGGTCGCGGCGCTGCTGACCGCGCGGGGGAGCCTGCGCAACCGGATGAGCGCCTACGCCGCGGCGGTGGAGGACCTCGAACGGGCGCTCGCCTTGGCGGAGGACGCCGAGTCCCGGGCCGCGGCGCTCGCGCACTTGGGCGCTGCCGCCTACCTCCAGGGCCGCCACGGCGAGGCCCGCGAGCGGCTCGAGCGCGCCGTGGGGGACGCCGGCGGGCCCGGCCTGCGCGCAATGTGCTCGAGCCTCCTCGGACGGGTCGCCCTCGAGCAAGGCCGTCACGACGACGCCGAGACGGCGTTCGAGACCGCGCTGGCGCTGTCCCGCGAGGCCGGGGACAGGTACGGCGCCAGGTGGGCGACGAACCAGCTCGGGCTCATGGCGTACTTCCGCGGCGCCCTCGACGCCTCCGAGCGGCTGTTCGAGCAGGCGCTCGACCTCGCGCACGCCGCCGGGGACCTGCCGCTCGTCAAGGAGGCGGCGATCGGTCTCGGCTACGTCTGCGAGGACCGCGCCGACTTCGGCGCGGCGCGCGGGTACTACCGGGAAGCGCTCGCCGTGAGCCGCGAGAGCGGCGACCGCCGCGGCGAAGCGCACAGCCTGATGGTCATCGGCGAGACCTACCGGCGCTCGGGCGAGCTGGAAACGGCGCGGAGCTGCTACCGCGACGCCCTCGAGATCGCCGGTGAGATCGGCTCCGCGTACCTCGTCGGTCTGCTCACCGGCAACCTCGCGTACCTCGAGGCCGCCGCCGGCCGGCTCGACGAGGCAGCGGGCCACGTGCGCGACGTCCTGCGGGCCTACCGCGAGGGCGGCGCCGTCGCCACCGTCCTGCCGGCGCTCATCAGCGCCGCCGAGGTGCTGCACCGGCGGGGAGCGAGCGCCCGTGCCCTCGAGCTGCTCGGCCTCGTTCTCGGCCACCCCGCCAACCGCCAGGACCACACGGTCGAGGCCGAGCGCGTCTTCGCCCTGGCTGCAACGGCCGTGCCGCCGCGCACGGTCGCGCGTCTCCTCGCGACCGGCGCCTCGCTCGACCTCGACGAGGTCGTGCGGTCGCTCGCGACCCACGGCTCCCTTGAAGCGGCGGGGGACCGCGTCGTACCGCCCGCAGACGTCAGTGATGCGATCAGGCGGCGGCCCCCGCGCCGGCGAGGCAGCCGCGGCGCGGTGAGCGGGCGAGCTCCACGCTCCGGCTCGGCCCGCGGCTGACGTCCGTGCTCGGTCCCACTCCCGAGCAGTGGGAGGTGCAGGTTCTCGCGAAAGGCCGCGACGAGACGCCGCGCGCCGTCCGCCTCCGCTTCTCCGCCGCGCTCTCCTGGCCCGCCGACGCGCACTGACCCCGCTCACCTCCAAACGGTGCGGGCGCGCGCGATCTCGCGCTCGTCGCCGAGCCTGACGAGCGCGTGGTCGAACGCGCCTGTGACGTCGCCCGCGGGAGCGGCGCGCGACGCGATCACGTCGCCGCGCACCGCCTCGGCGCGGAACTCGACCGCGAGCTCGACCGGCACGCGCGCGAGGTCGGCGTCGGCGAGCGCCTCGAGCGCCCAGCCGATCACCGCGACGTTGTTGGCGTGCCCGTTGACGTCGAGGTCACCGTGGCGCACCTCGACGCGGCACTCGCGGCACGCGACACTCTCGGGCTCGGCCAGACGCCCCATCCCGTCGACCATGGCACGCCCGGGCGAGCGCGCCTCGAGCGCCTCGAGCTCGCGCGGCGGCCGCACCGGCCGCCGCGTCGCGAGCTGCATCAGCATCCAGCTCGTGGTCGCCGCCGCGACCTCGTCGCCGTTGGCGTCCGCGATGCGGAAGTCGCGCAGCGCGAACAGACGGTGCGTCCCGGCCGGCCACGTGGTCACCCGCACCGTCTCTCCCCACGAGGCCGGGCGGGCCACCCGCAGCAGCAGGCGCGCAAGCACCCACGTCTGGCCGCGGGCGCCGAGGTCGTGGACCGACCAGCCGAGGCGAGCCGCGTGGTTGCCGGCGGCCTCCTGCAGCCAGTTGCACACCGTGGGCAGCGACGCGCGACCGCCGCTGTCGACCTCGTACGAGCGCAGGGTGAACGCTTCGGTCCACACCTCGAGCGCCGTCTCCATGCCGCCTCCCGGCGCGCCGCCGGTTCGGCGGCTCGCCGCCGCCATCGTACGCCGCACGGCGAGCCGCCGGGAGCGGCTACAATCGGGCCGTGCCACCGACACCGACGCACCGCGTCGTCCCCCGCCGATGACGACGCCTCCCCCGCTCTCCGTCGCGGCGCTGGAACGCGCCATCGCGCAGGGCGCGGAGGTCGCCGGCTACCTGTGGGAGCGCGGCTGGGCCGAGCGCAACGCCGGCAACTTCTCGATCGACGTCACCGGCGACCTTCCCGCGTGGATGCCGGCCACCGAGGCTTTCCCGGCCGGGACCGCCCCGCAGCCGTACCCCGAGCTCGCCGGACGGGCGCTGTGGGTGAGCGCCACCGGCTCGCGTATGCGCGAGCTCGCACGGGCGCCGCAGGAGCACTGCGGCTTGATCCGCATCGCCAGCGACGGCGCGACGTGGGGCGTCGCCTGGGGACCGCCGGCGTTCCGCCCGACCTCCGAGCTGCCGACGCACCTGGCGGTGCACGCGGCGCTGCGGCGCGCCGGCCGCCCCGACCGCGCCGTGCTGCACTCGCACCCCACCGAGCTGATCGCCATCACCCACCTGCCGGCGCTCACGCAGGAGCGCTTGAACCGCCTGCTCTGGTCGATGACGCCGGAGACCGTCGTCCTCGCTCCCGAGGGCGTGGCGCTGCTCCCCTACCTGCCCCCCGGCTCGGCCGAAATGGGGGCGGCGACCGCGAGGGCCGTCTCCCGCCACCACCTGGTGCTCTGGGAGAAGCACGGCGCCACCGTGGTCGGTGACGACCTCGTCGAGGCATTCGACCTGCTCGACGCGATCAACAAGTCGGCGGCGCTCCACCTCGCGTGCCGGGCCGCCGGCTTCCAGCCGCGGGGCCTGAGCGAGCAGCAGATCGCGGCGCTGTTGAAGCAGACGACAGGCGACGGGCGATAGGCGCGAGCGCGCGCCTGCCCGACGCCGAGCGCGGATCCGGGCGCTCCTGGCCGCCTCCCACAGCGGGCCGCAGGCTGCGCTACACCGGCGTCGTGGGAATCAGGCGCAGGCGCTCCCCGGCCGGCGACGGCTCGCCGGCGCGCTCCATCACGGCCATCGAGGGCGCCCAGTGCAGGCCATGTCTCTCCGCGAGCCTCTCCAGTCCGGCCGCCACCATGGCGGCCGAGGCCGGGCGGCGGGAGCGCTCGCGGGAGATCATCGCCATCACCAGGTCATCGAGCTCGCCGAGGGCCGGCGGCGCGCCACCCGGCGGACGCGGCGGGTCGCGCTCCATGGTGTTGCGAATCGTCTCGGCAAGCGTCGCCCCGGCGAATGGGAAGATGCCGGAGCGGCAAAGGTACAGCGTTACGCCGAGAGCGAACAGGTCGCCCTTCTCGTCGTACGGCCCTCCGGCAAGGCACTCCGGCGGCACGAACCCCGGGGTTCCGAAGACGCGGCCAGGCTCGGTGAGCAGTGAGGAGAGGAACCCGGCGATCCCGAAATCGCCGACCTTCACCGAGCCGTCGCGCCCGAGCAGCACGTTCGCTGGCTTGAGGTCGCGGTGGATCACACGGTTGGCGTGCGCCACGGCGAGCGGGCGCGCGACCGCCGCGGCCAGCGGCAGCGTCGCCGCCGCATCGAGCGCCCGCGCCCCGCACAGGTAGCGCCCCAGGTCGATGCCGTTGACGAACTCCATGATGATGAAGGCGAGCGGACCGGCGTCGACGACGTCGTGCACCGACACGATGTTGGGGTGCTGCACACGGGCGGCGGCCACCGCCTCGCGCAGCAGTCCGGCGATCGCCGCGTCGCGACCGGCGCCGAGCGGCGTCTGAGCAAGCCGGACCGTCTTGAGCGCGACGGTCCGCTGCAGCCGCGCGTCCCAGGCGCGCAAGACGGTGCCGGTGGCGCCCTCGCCGAGTCGCGAGAGGATCTGGTACCGGCCGAGCGTCACGTTCGCGAGCGGCTCCCCGCGTCCGAGCATCGCCTCGAGACGCGCGGCGGCGGCGGCCGAGATGTCGGGCTGCGGCGCCGCTGCCGCCACGGCCGGCCCCGCGGCCGCCAGCTCGCGCCCGGCACGCCGGCGCGCGATCAACCGCTCGAGGCGCAGGCCCAGCTCGGCCGGCTCGAACGGCTTCACCAGGTAGTCGTCGGCGCCCTCGCGGAGGCCGCGCACCCGATCGGCGCCCTCGCCGAGCCCGGAGAGGAGCACCACCGGCGCGCCTGCCGTCGCCGGATTGGTGCGCAGCAGGTGCATGACGTCGAACCCCGACAGGCCCGGCATGAGCACGTCGAGGACGATCGCGTCCACGCTGTGCGCAGCCGCGAGCTCCACCACTCGCGCAGGGTCGGAGGTGGCCACCACGTCGAACCCGAGCACCTCCAGCGCGACCTGGACGGCGCGCAGCGTGAGGGTGTTGTCGTCGGCGATCAGGACCTTCGACATGGCATCGGCCGCCCCGGCGTTCCTCCGTTCTCCTGATCCTGCTGCATGGTAACGCACCTGCGGGGCCCGGACGCCGGCGCGCCGGCGACGGGCGACGGCGGGATACTTGCGTCCCGGGGGTGGCCGGATCTACCGTTGCGCCACGGAAAGAAGGACACGGGCCATGACGAAGGGCGGCACGAAGCAGCCATGCATCGGGATCCTCACCGGCGGCGGCGACGTCCCGGGGCTGAACCCGGCGATCCGCGCGATCACCATCAGGGCGCTCCGCGAGGGGTTCCGCGTGCTCGGCATCCGCCGCGGCTGGGCGGGGCTGATCGAGCCCGACCGGAGCGCCGGCGCGGCGGGCGCCGAGCACGTCATGGAGCTCTCCGAGGAGCTGGTCAACAAGGTCGGGCGCACCGGCGGCACGTTCCTCCACACGTCGCGCACCCGCCCCTCGCACGTGCCGCGCGCCGGCGTCCCGGCGCACCTGCGGGAGCGTTACGGCGACGAGGTCAACGACCTCACCCCGGAGGTGCTGGCCAACCTCGAGTGGCTCGGCGTCGACTGCCTGATCCCGATCGGCGGCGACGACACGCTGTCGTACGGCGTGCGCCTGCACGGCGAAGGGGTGAAGGTCATCGCGATCCCCAAGACCATGGACAACGACGTCCCCGGCACCGACTACTGCATCGGCTTCTCCACCTGCGTGACCCGCACCATCGAGATGACGCACGCGCTGCGCACCTCCGCCGGGAGCCACGAGCGCTTTCTCGTCATCGAGGTGTTCGGGCGCTACGCCGGGTTCACCGCGCTGCTGCCGACGATGGCCGGGGCGGCCAACCGCTGCGTGATCCCCGAGCACCAGTTCGAGATCGAGCACCTGTGCGAGCTGCTCGCCGACGACCGCGCCCGCCACCCCAGCAAGTACTCGGTGGTGCTGGTGTCGGAGGGCGCGACGTTCAAGGGCATGGCGGGGATGGTGTACTCCGGCACCGAAACGGACGCGTACGGCCACAAGAAGCTCGGCGGCGTCGGCGACGTCGTCGCCGAGCAGCTCAAGGAGCTGTCGCCGAAGTTCAACCGCGGCGCACGGATCAACGTCATCAACCAGCGACTCGGCTACCTGGTGCGCTGCGGCGACCCCGACGCCCTCGACTCGATCGTGCCGATGGCGTTCGGCAACCTGGCGCTCGACCTGGCGCTGGCCGGGACCTGGGGCCGGCTGGTGAACGTGCGCAACGGCCGCTACGACAACGTGCCGATCGACGTGGTGTCGAGCCGCAAGAAGGTGGTCGACGTCGGCAAGCATTACCACACCGACCGCCTGCGCCCGAAGTACGAGCGCTTCGAGAACAAGCCCGTCTTCATCATGACGAGCGATTACTGAAGGCAAACGGCAGAAGGTTAGAGGCAAAAGGCAGCAGCAGGCGGGAGGAACCGGGCCGCGGGCGTCGACAGTCGCGGCTGGGAAGCTGCTCCTGCCGGCGTCGGCATGCGGCCCGATCGACCGGAATGGCGTCCCCGCGCCGACGTGGAAGCCGGGGCGCGCGAAATGGTCGCGGCTGAAAAGCCGCTCCTACGGCGCCGGCGTGGGCAGGAGCTCGCGCAGCAGCTCCCCGGCCCCGTCGACGCGGTCGATCAGCCACAGCGCGTAGCGGATGTCGACGCTGACGTTGCGCGAGCGCTCGGGGTTCCACCCGAAGTCGCCGGCGACGTTCTCCCACACGCGGTCGAAGTTCAGGCCGACGAGCTCGCCGCGGCCGTTGACCACGGGCGATCCGGAGTTGCCGCCGGTGGTGTCGGCATCGGAGAGGAAGTCGATCGGCACCGCGCCCAGGCGCGCGTCGGCCCAGCGTCCCCAGTTCTCGGCGCGGACGGCCGTCAGGATCTTCTCGGGGCTCGCGAACGGCTCGCGGCCGGTCTCCTTCTCGAGCAGCCCGAGCACCGAGGTCTGCGGCATCGCGACCAGGCCCTCCTTCGGGACGTACCCCTTCACCGTGGCGAAGCTGATGCGCAGCGTGCCGTTGGCGTCCGGGTAGATCGCCCGCCCCTCGGCCGCGCGCAGCGCGGCGAGGGCGGTGAGCAGATACGGGCGCACGCGCAGCAGCGCTCCGGCGACCTCGCGGCGGCGCGTGCGCACCTCGGCGAGCTCGGGGGCCAGCGCGAGCGCAAGCTTGACGTAGGGGTCGTCGGACGCCCGCAACGTCTCCAGCGGCGCCTCGAGGTTGGCGGCGCGCACCGCGGCGTCGCCGAGGCGCGTCGCCGCGTCCATCTCGGCGAGCTTCGCCGCGACCGCCGCCGCCGTCGCCTTCGCCCCGAACGCCGCGTCGAGCGCCCTGATCGGCTGGTCGCCGGCGGCGGCCTGCGCCTTCTCGACCAGGTACGCCAGCACACGCCGCGACGCGGCCGGCGCGAACGTCTTCGCGAAGTCCTTGTCGCGCTGCTTCGCGCGGTCGAGGTCGCGCGGCAGGTAGCCGGCGTCGCGGTCGGGCTCCGGCTTCGCCCGCTCCTCGGCCCAACGCACGGCGGCGAGCGCCGACCCGAGGTAGCCGCCGGCGCGCTCGATCTGATCGAGGTAGAACGTCCGCTCCTGCCCGACGCGCTCCGCGCCGGTGATCGCGCGCACCTCGTCGAGCGCGCCGCGGCAGGCGGCCGGCAGCGCCGTGTCCTTGGCGAGGAACGCGCGCAGGCGCTGCTCCTCGGCGGCGACCCGCTCGACCACGCGGTTGCGCGTCAGACCGGCGATCTGGCCGCGGGCGTTGGTCATCGAGTTGCCTGCGCCCTTGATCGCCGAGGCGACCCTGAGCGCGGTCTCGGCGTCGGCCTTCGCCGCGTCCTCGAGGATCGCGATCGTGTCCTCCGTCGTCCGCACGCGCAGCGGGTAGAACGTCTCGAGCTGGTACTTCACCGAATCGGAGTCGAGAAAACGCTGCGTGCGGCCCGGGTAGCCGAGCACCATGACGAGGTCGCCGGGCGACACGCCGCGGTCGGACACGGGGATGAAACGCGCGGGACGGTACGGCACGTTCTCGGGCGCAAACGCCGCCGGCTTGCCGTCCGGCCCGACGTAAGCGCGCAGGATCGTGAAGTCGCCGGTGTGGCGCGGCCAGCGGAAGTTGTCGTCCTCGCCGCCGTAGTCGCCGACGCCGCGCGGCGGCGCGTAGACCAGGCGCACGTCCTTCAGCTCGGTCTGCTCCATCAGACGGTACTCGCGCCCCTCGTAAAACGCCGCGACGTCGCAGCGGGTGTCGGGCTGCTTCTCGCACTCGGCGACGATCGCGCGCTTGGCGCGCTCGACCGCCTGCCAGCGCTCGAGGTCGGTCTTCGCCTTCGCGAACCCCGAACCGGCGCCGCGTACGCGCTCGCTGACGTCGGCGAAGCGCTTGATCACCAGCACCCGCGAGCCGCCGCGCGCCTGCACCTCCTCGGCGCGCGAGCGCGCGACGAAGCCGTCGCGCAGGTAGTTCCTCTCGGGCGTCGAGGCGAGCTGGATGGCGCCGAACGCGCAGTGGTGGTTGGTCGCGATCAGGCCGTCGGCGGAGATGAACGCGGCGCTGCACCCGCCGAGGTTGACAGCGGCCGTCATCAGGCCGCCGCCGCGGCCGTCCCAGAGCTGCTCCGCGGAGAGCTGCAGCCCGCGCGCCTGGAGCGCCTTCCACGCCGCCACGTCGAGCGTCGCGAGCTGCTCCGGCGGCCACTGCCCCTCGTCCGCCGCCGCCAACGCCGCCATCGCAACCAGGAAAGCACCCAGCAGAGCTCGTCTCATCGCCCGCCTCCCCACCGGCGGAAGGTAGCACGCCCGCTCAGCGCGCCGGGTTGAAGACGCCGGATTGCCTTGAAAGCCTTCGACCATTCGGGAGCGTGGGCGCCCTCGCCCACGCGCAGGTCTTACCTGGCGGCGTCCGGGCCGGCGAGGGCGCCGGCCCTCCTGCACACCTTCATCGTTCGCGGGTGCGGCTGCGCCCGCATGAATATCTGCTGTGGTGCCGAGGGAAGGTCGCGAGAACTCCCCTCCCCGAACAGCGCGAGACCTCCCGTCCAGGGACGGCACTCATCGCTTGTGAAGAGGCCCTTCACACCCTATGCGCGCTCGCGAAAGCGCTCCATCTGGCGGCGGGCGCGTTTCTCGGGGCGGCCGGCGCCGCGGGGGGGCGCCGGCGGCGGCGCCATGCGGGCGATGCGGCGCATCTCGAGCTCCTCGGGCGTCGGCGGCGGGGTCACGTCCTCGTACAGCTCGCGGGCGCGAGCCTTGGCGACGTTGGTGTCGATCACCTCGCGCACCACCACCTGCCGCCGCGCCAGCGGCCCGAGCGTCACCTCGATGCGGTCGCCGACCCGGACGGCGCGGTGCGCCTTGGCGTGCAGGCCGTTGACCGCGACCTTGCCGCCGTCGCACAGCTCCTTCGCCTGCGAGCGGGTCTTCACCAGGCAGGATACGTCGAGCCACACGTCGAGACGCACGTCGTCGGCCATGCGGCGATTGTACCCGCGCGTACAATGCTCCCATGCTGCTGATCCCGGGCCTCCTGCTGCTTGCAGGCGTCGTGCTGGCAACGCTCACCGGCGGCCTGCTTCCGCTCCGGTTCGAGCACCACTCGCGGGTGTTCCTGTCGTTCTCGGCGGGGACGCTGGTGGCGCTCGCGCTCCTGGAGCTGATCCCCGAGGCGCTGGAAGGACGCCCCGACGACATGCACCGTTTGCTGCTGGTGGTCGTCGCGGCGTTCCTGCTCACGCTGCTGCTCGACAAGCTGCACGTGCTGCACCCCCACGAGCACGGGATGGACGCGAGCTGCCCGCACGTGGAGCACGAGCACCCGCCGCTGGCGATGCACGGCGCTATCGGGCTGATCGTGCACTCGGCGGTGGATGGGCTCGCGCTCGCGGCGGCGCTGCGCGAGTCGCTCGCGGCGGCTGTGGCGGTCGGCGTGGCGCTGTCCGCCCACAAGCTCGCCGACGGCCTCACCACCGTGGCGCTCGTGCTCAGCCACCACCACCGGCGGAGGCAGGCGGTCCGCATGCTCGCCGGCAACGTCGCGGCACTGTGCATCGGCTTCGGCGGCGGCCTGCTCGTGCCGCTGCGCGAGGGCGGGCTGGCGGTGCTGCTGCTGGCGATGGCCGGTTTCTTCCTCTACCTCGGCGCCACCGACCTGCTGCCCGCCGTCACCGCGGGCCGCTGCCGCAAGCGCGACGTCCTCGCGACCGCGCTCGGGATGGCCGCGATCGCCGCCGTCTCGCTGCTCGCCCACTGACAGGATGGACGGGGTCGCCCCCGCCCTTCGACAACCCCGCAGTGTCGGATCTACGTCCCCTCGCCCTCGCTGTAGTTGACGGCGACACGGGTGCTGCCATCCTCGTCGGAGACGGTGACGTGGACGATTCGCTTCGCCTGCTCGGCCTGTCCGTTCACCAGGCCGCCGGTGACCTTCCCGGCCTTCTTCATGCTGCTCGTCGTCACCTCGAAGCCGGCGTTCCTGAGCTGCTCCTCGTAGAACGCCATGACCTCCTCGGAGCTGTCTGCAGTCTCGAAGGTGAAGGCGGCGCTGAGTCCCTGCGGCCCACGCGAGGAGTACATCCCCTGCGGCTGTGATCCCGGGTACTCCGGAACCCAGTCGGGCCGCTCCGCCTCGCCGCCGGCGCCGAACGTCACGTTCCCTTCGCTCGACTTGATCTCGAGCTTGCCCTGGTCGCCCTCGCCGGAAGCCGAGATTTCCGCCTCCTTGCCGTCCTCGGTGCGGAAGCGGATCTTCCCCTTCTTCACATCCTCGAGGTCGACGGTCACCACTTCGCCGGTCTTCTTGTTGCGGATCGTGATCGTGCCGGTGGCCTCGTCGCTGCTCACGGTCTCGAGCTCCGGGTTCATCGCCACGATCATCTTGGCGGCCGCCATCGCCGGGTTCTTCTCCGCGTCCTTCAGGTACCCGCCCGCCTTCTTCGCGACGAAGTAACCGCCCACCAGCATGACGATCGCCGCCAGCAGCACCAGGCCGCCGCACCCCACCAGCACCCACACGAGCGGGCTGGTCTTCTTCTTCCCTGCCGGAGCGCCGTGAGGCGCGGCCGCCATCGGGGGCGGCATCGGCGGTCCCTGCGGTGCATTGCTAGCCATGCTCTCATCCTCCTTTTCGGCCGTCGGCCGGGTCGTTCGGTGCTGCGGTCGTACGTTTCTCGTGCGACTATAGCGCAGCGTCGCGGGAAGAGAAACGGCGTCAGGTCGCTTTCACGATCCCGGAGGGAGCGACAGGTTGGGCACGCTCCCCGGGGAGGAGGGTGAGATGGGTGACAAGGTCTACAAGAAGATCGACGTGGTCGGCTGCTCGTCGGAGAGCATCGAGAAGGCGGTGGCCAACGCCGTCCGCAAGGCCTCGGAGTCGTTGCGCGGCCTCTCCTGGTTCGAGCTCAAGGAGGTGCGCGGTGCAATCAAGGACGGCGCGCCCTCCGAGTGGCAGGTGACGCTCCAGCTCGGATTCAAGCTGGATTAGAACCACCCGCGGCGTTTGAAGACGACCACCATGACGGCCCCGACAATCGCCATCAGGGCGAGCGCGAACGGGTAGCCCCACGCCCAGTTGAGCTCCGGCATGTTGAGGCGGCCGGCCTCGGGGTTGAAGTTCATCCCCCAGATCCCCGCCAGGAAGGTGAGCGGCATGAAGATCGTCGCGATGACGGTGAGCACCTTCATGATCCCGTTCATGCGGTTGGACAGGCTGGAGACGTAGAGGTCCGTGAGCGAGGTCGCGGTCTCGCGGCACGCCTCGACCACCTCCATGATCTGCACCGTGTGGTCGAGGACGTCGCGCAGGTACAGCCGCGTCTCTGGCCCCATCAGCGGCGAGTCGCCGCGCCCCAGAGCGGAGACCATCTCGCGCAGCGGCCACGTCGCCTTGCGCAGGCGCAGCAGGTCGCGCTTGTGCGCGTACAGCGCCTCGAGGTCCTCGCGGTCGGGGCTGTCGAGCAGCGACTCCTCGATCGCTTCGAGCTGGTCCGAAACCTGCTCGAGCACCGGGAAGTAGTGGTCGACGACGGTATCGATGATCGCGTAGGCGAGGAGGTCGTGCCCCATCGCCCGCGCCTTCCCGCGGCCGCTGCGCAGGCGTTCCTCGATCGGCCGGAACAGGTCGCTCGCGCGCTCCTGCACCGTGATCAGCAGGGAGTCGAACAGGAGCAGCGACACCTGCTCTTCCTGGTAGCTGCCGTCGTCGCGGCGCACCGTGTCGACGATGATGAACAGGTGGGTCTCGTAGTCCTCGATCTTCGGCCGCTGGCCGACGTTCACCACGTCCTCGAGCACCAGCGGATGGACGCCGAAGCGCTCGCTGAGCTGCGCGAGCAGCGCCGGATCGTGCCCGACCACGCGCAGCCACAGCTTCTTCCCCGCCGGCGCCGCCGCCATCTCGTCGAGGCGCGCCAGCCGCCGCTCCTCGTAGTCCTCGCCGTCGTACGCGACCAGCGAGAGCGCGCTCGGTCCGGCCGCCGCCGCCACCGGCGGGGCCATCGTCCCGGGCGCCGTCCCGGGCTGCGAGAACCGCTTCATGGTCCGCCGCTTCATCGCCCCTCCCTGCCTCGACACGCAGTGATCGTCGCCATCTTAGGCCGCCGCGGCGGTGCGAGCCACCTGCTGCTGCGAAGGCGGACCCTCGGCTACGTCCAGGCCTCCAGGGGGTCCGCTGTTGCACCGCCGCACCCGCAATGAAACAATGGCCGCACCGTGGATCTCGAGCCCGCCGTCGCCCTAATCCGAGAGTCGCTCCCCGGCGTCCAGGCGATCTACGTCTTCGGCTCGCGGGCACGCGGCGCAGAACGCGGCGACAGCGATCTCGACCTGGCCGCGCTCGCGCCCGAGCGCCTCGCCCCGGAGGCGCGTTGGGAGCTGCAGGAGCGCCTGGCGCGCCGGCTGCGCATCGACGTCCACCTGGTCGACCTCCGGTCGGCGACGACGGTCATGCAGAAGCAGGTCGTGGCCACCGGCCGGGTGCTTTTCGGCCACGACGAGCCGGCGCGCAGGGCGTTCGAGGGCCTCGCGCTCTCGCGCTACGCGCGTCTCAACGAGGAACGGCGCGAGATCCTCGCCCGTGTCGCCGCCGAGGGGCGCATCCATGGTTGACGACGTCGTGCTGAACAAGGCGGCGATCATCGAGCGGTGCGTGGCGCGCGTCCGCGCCGAGCACGGCGGCGACGACGGCAACCTCAGTGACGACATCACCAAGCAGGACTCGATCATCCTCAACCTGCAGAGCGCCTGCGAGGCAGCCATCGACCTGGCGATGCACCTCGTCGCCGTGGAGCGCCTCGGCGTACCGCAGGAGAGCCGGGAGGCGTTCGACCTCCTCGTCGCCGGCTCAGGCCTCGACCGCGGGCTCGGCGAGCGGCTGGCCGGCATGGTGGGCTTCCGCAACGTCGCCGTTCACGACTACCGCCGCCTCGACCTCGCCATCGTCGCCTCGATCATCCGCGAGCGGCTCGACGACCTCACCGCACTGTCGAAGTGGGCGATTCGGCACACCGGCGAGTAGGTCACCCTCAGGGAGCGAACACAGACACCGCGAGCCACAGCTCGCAGCCACAGCCGGCCGCGGCGCGCTCCCCCGGACCCTGGCGGTGCCGCTACAGGTCGTAGCGGCCGGCGGCCTCGGGCTGGAAGAGGATCTCGTCGATCCAGACGCGGCGCGGGGCGCCGGGGAGCGAGATGTCGACGGTGTCGCCGGCGCGCTTGCCGAGCAGCGCGGCGCCGAGCGGCTCGAGCACCGAGATCTTCCCGACCCCGCGGTCGGCCTCCTCCGGATAGACGAGCGTGCACAGGCCTGCTTCGCCGGACCCCAGGTCGCGCAGGCGCACCGTCGTCCGCATCGTGACGAGGTCGGGCGGCGCTTCCTCCGGCGCGACCACGTCCGCCTCACGCAGCTCGCTCTCGAGCTCGCCGGCGTGCGCGCGGTCGAGCTCGCCGGCGCGGTCGGCGCGAGCGAGCAGCACGAACAGGCGATGGCGATCGGAGGTCGTCAACCGGATCGAGCTCAGCGACATGTCCCCTCCAGGGCGTTCCCGGCTCCGCACCGCCGCGGGCGGCGCTGCTGCCCTCAGCAGCGTCTACGGAGACCGACGGGCGAGCGTCGGGCATCGCGGGGCGGGGGTCCGGAGGGTGGATACCGGCCGTTCTCCACGGGCGTTCTGCAGCACTTGACATTCGGCCCCCGAAGGACTAGAACTAACTAGTCGGTTAAACCGACCTGTTAGTTGGAGGCGCGCATGAACCCCGCAGCCGGGGACCGCAGCACGGACGACCCGCGCTCCCGCATCCTCGCGGCTGCCGCCGAGGTGTTCGCCGAGAAGGGGTTCGACGGCGCCGGCGTCGACGAGATCGCGCGCCGCGCCCGTGTGAACAAGGCGATGCTGTACTACCACGTAGGCGACAAGGCGGCGCTGTACGGCGCGGTCGTGCTGGCGTTCCTGGAGGTGATGCAGGGGAAGCTCCGGGAGAGCATCGCGGGCGTGACCGACGCCTGCGACAAGATCCGCGCGATCCAGCACGCCTTCATCGCCGCGTTCGCGGCGGCGCCCCACTGGCCGCGGATGATGCAGCGGGAGATCTCCGACGGCGGAACGCACCTGCCGCCGGAGGCGCTCGCCGGGATGGCCGGCGTCATGGCGCTCACCCGCTCGGTCGTCGAGGAGGGTCGGAGCGCCGGGACGCTGCGCGATGTCAACCCGCTGCTCGCCCACCTGCTGGTGGTCGCGACGTCGATGTCCGTCATGAACGCGCAGCGGCTGCGCGGGCGTCTCGACGAGCTCGGCCTGCTGCCGGCCGACACACCGCCGGACATCACGGCGATGGCCGACGCGCTCACGGACATGCTGCTGCACGGGGTGGCTGCGGAGAGGAAGCGAGGCGGGAGATGACCGGAACGAGAAGCTACAACCCTGGCCGTCGGCCGCGGAGCGAGGACCTGGCGAATAGACTCATCCTCGGCGCCGCGGGCCTGGCCGCCGGCGCGGTGCTCGCGGCTGGCTGCGGCGGCGCGATAACAAAAGCGACGATCCACGCGTCGGGGCACATCGAGGCGACCGAGGTTCGGCTCGCCGCCAAGGTCGGCGGCCGGCTGCTCGAGCTGCCTTACCGCGAGGGCGACGCCGTCGCCGCCGGCGCGGTGGTTGCCCGCTTCGACACCTCCGACGCCGAGCACGAGCTGGCGCGCGCCCGCGCCGAGCTCGACGGCGCCGACGCGGCGCTGCGCCTGCTGCTCGCCGGCACCCGCGCCGAGGACCTGCGCCAGGCCGAGCAGGAGCTGGCCCGCGCGCAGGCCGAGCTCGACGCCGCCGAGCGCGATGTCACGCGGCTCGACGCGCTCGCCGAGCGCGGCACAGCCACCGTCAAGGCACGCGACGACGCCCGCACCCGCCGCGAGGTGGCGGCGCGCGCGACCGCCGCCGCGCGCGCCGTCCTCGACAAGCTGGCCGCCGGGCCGCGCGCGCAGGAGATCGAGGCGGCGCGCGCCCGCCGGGCGGCGGCCGAGGCCACCGTCGCTGGGATCTCGCAGCGCATCGCCGACATGACGGTGACCGCGCCGCGCGCCGGCGTCATCACCGGGCGCACCGCCGAGCCCGGCGAGGTGCTCCCGGCAGGCGCGCCGCTGTCGGTGCTCACCGACATCGCCGAGTCGTGGCTGACGGTCTACGTCGACCAGCCGTCGCTGTCACGCTTCGCGCTCGGCGACGAGGTCGAGGTGCGCGTCGACGGGCGGACGGAGCCGTTCGCCGGCAAGGTCACGTTCGTGTCCCCCGTGGCCGAGTTCACGCCGAAGAACGTCCAGACCCCCGACGAGCGCGCGAAGCTGGTGTTCCGAGTGAAGATCATCCTGGACAACCGCGATGGCGTATTCAAGCCCGGGATGCCGGCGGACGCGTACTTCAGGGGCAGCCGACAGCCGACAGCCAACAGCTTGCAGCACCGGACCACTACAACTCCAAATCGCGACTCGACGATCGGCGGCCGGGCGACGGTTGTCGCCTCCGCAGCCGGGTGCCAGGCCCTGCGCTCGGTGCGGGCGGTACGCCCGCGCCACGCCGACGCCGGCACGATCCACGCGGCATGAGCGAGGATCCCGTGATCCGCGCGCGCCAGCTCACGGTGCGCTACGGGGCCGTGCAGGCGGTGTGCGGCATCGACCTCGCGGTGCGCCGCGGCGAGGTGGTCGGCCTGATCGGCCCCGACGGCGCCGGCAAGACCTCCACGCTGCGGGTCGTCGCCGGCCTGCGTCGGCCGGCCGGCGGCGAGGTCACGGTGCTCGGTGTGGACGCGTGGCGGCAGCGCCGCACGCTGCACCGGCGGCTCGGCTACCTGGCGCAGCGCTTCGCGCTCTACGGCGACCTCTCGGTGGACGAGAACGTGCAGTTCTTCGCGCTCCTCTACGGCATCCCGCGATGGCGGGCGCGCCGCGACGCCCTGCTCGACCGCGTCGGTCTGGCGCCGTTCCGCGGCCGCCAGGCCGACCGCCTCTCCGGCGGCATGCGGCAGAAGCTGGCGCTCGCCTGCGCGCTCATGCACGCGCCCGAGGTGCTGCTGCTCGACGAGCCCACCACCGGCGTCGACCCGGTGACGCGCCGCGAGTTCTGGCGCCTGCTCGCCGAGCTGGTGTCGGAGGGGCTGACGCTGGTGGTCGCCACCCCCTACCTCGACGAGGCGGAGCGCTGCTCGCGCGTGGTGCTGATGCACGCCGGGCGGGTGCTCGTCGACGCGCCGCCGCGGGAGATCCCGGCGATGGCCGGCGGCGGGTTGCTGGAGGTCGAGGCGGCGCCGCGCGCCACGGTGGCGGCAGCGCTGGCGGGAGTCGACGGCGTGCTCGGCATCGCACCGTTCGCGGCGCGCTTCCACGTGCGCATCGCCGCCGAGGCCGACGCCGGGGCGGTGGCTGGACGGGTGCGCGCGGCGCTCGCTGCCGCCGGCGTCACGGTGACGGTGGTGCGGCCGGCGGAGCCGGGGCTGGAGGACGCGTTCCTCCACCTCACCCGGGAGCGGGCTGTGGACAACGGGGAGGCGGCATGACCGCGAACGGAGCAGGAAGCGCCCTTGCTGTCAGCGTCACGGAGGACGGAGGCTCTCACACCCGGTTCCCTGCTGCGCCTCCGGCCATGACGAGCGCGGGTGTGGAACGCGCGCTCCGTGCGAGCCTGCTGCTGGCCGCGGCGCTGGCGGCCGCCACCGCGGCCGCCGAGGTGGTGCGGGTGGACGCCGAGGCGGCGGCGGCGCGCGCGGCTCGGGCGTCGGACCTCGCCATCGCCGCCGCCGCCGGCGGCGAGCAGGCGCGCTCCGCGCTCGCATCGGCCGACGCCGCGGTGTGGCCCACGGTCGCCGTGAGCGCCGGGGTGACGCAGCGCAGCGCGGTGCCGGAGTTCCTCGCGCGCGTCAACGGGCCGCTGCAGCCGCCGATCGTCCTGTACCCGAACATCGAGACCGCGTACACCGCGTCGGTGCGCGCCCGCCAGGTGCTGTACGCCGGCGGCGCGGTCGGCGGGGCGCGCGCCGCCGGCCGCTTCGGCGTCGACGCCAGCGATGCGACCGCGCGCCAGGTGGCGGCCGATCTCGCGCTGTCCGGACGCCTGGCGTACTGGGAGGCCGTGCGGGCCGAGGCGTCGCTCGCCGCCGCCGCCGCCGCCGAGGAGCGGGCGCTGCGGCTGCTCACCGACGCGCAGGCGCTGCTCGACGCCGGCATGGCGGTCAAGGCCGACGTGCTGGCGGCGCAGGCGCGCGTCGCCTCGGCGCACGTCGCTGTGGTGCGCGCGCAGACGCGCCGGCTGACGGCGCGCTCGCGCCTGCGCTCGCTGCTCCACCTCGCCCCCGAGGACTCGCTCGCGCTCGCCGAGCGCACGGTCGCCGCGCTCCCCGACGATCCCGCGCCGCTGACCGACCTGCAGGCCGAGGCCGCCGCCGCCCGCCCCGAGCTGGTCGCGGCTGCGGCGCAGCTCGGCGTTCTCGCCGAGCGCGAGCGTCTGGCCGCCGCCCCGTCCCGCCCCGAGGTGGCGCTCGAGGCGGCGTGGGAGTACTCGCGCCCGAACGTCCGCTACTTCCCGCTCGCGGACGAGTGGAACGACTCGTGGAGCGTCGGCGTCGCCGCCGGGTGGACGCTGTTCGACGGCGGCCGCTGCCGCGCCGACACCCGCGCCGCCGAGGCGGAGCGGCGTGCTGCGGCCGCTCGGCGCGACGAGCTGGCGCGCGCGGTGGCGCTCGAGGTCGAGGTGGCGCGGCAGGAGCTCGCGTCGGCGCTCGCCACCGTCGACGCGGCGGACGCCGCCCGCTCGGCCGCAGACGAGCGCGAGCGCGCCGGCCGCGAGCGCCTGGCCGCCGGCATGGCGCCGATGGTCGAGGTGCTCGACGCCCAGAGCGAGCTGGCCGCCGCCGAGCAGCAGCAGATCGACGCCCGAGCCGCCGCCTGGATCGCCGCCGCGCACCTCGGGAGAGCGGTCGGCCGATGACCTCCACGGTCACCGTCGTGGCCCGCGAGCTGTCGCGCCGGTTCGGCGCCTTCGTCGCCGTCGACCGCGTGTCGTTCGCGGTGTCCGCCGGCGAGATCTTCGGCTTTCTCGGCTCCAACGGCGCCGGCAAGACGACGACGATCCGCATGCTGTGCGGCCTGCTCGCCCCGACCGCCGGGTCGGCCGTCGTGCTCGGCCTCGACGTCGGCGGCGAGGCGGAAGCGATCAAGCGGCGGATCGGCTACATGTCGCAGCGGTTCTCGCTGTACACCGACCTCACGGTCGAGGAGAACCTGGCGTTCTGGGGCGGCGCCTACGGCCTCGCCGGCCGCCGCCTGCGTGAGCGCGCGGCATGGGCGATCGGCATCGCAGGCCTCGAGGAGCGCCGCCGCACGCTGGTGCGCGAGCTGCCCGGCGGGTTCCGCCAGCGCCTGGCGCTCGGCGCGGCGCTGCTGCACGAGCCCCCGGTGGTGTTCCTCGACGAGCCGACCGGCGGCGTCGACCCGGAGGCGCGCCGGCGCTTCTGGGACCTCATCGACGAGCTCGCGGCGGCCGGCAGGACCGTGTTCGTGACCACCCACTCGATGGACGAGGCGGAGCGCTGCCACCGCGTCGCGCTGATGCACGCGGGGCGACTGCTCGCGCTCGACACCGTACCCGGGCTGAAGGGCGCGATTCCGGCCGGACGCCTGGTCGAGGTGCGCTGCGAGCGCCCCGCGCAGGCGCTCCCCGTCCTCGAGGCCGTGCCCGGCGTGGGCGAGGCGGCGCTGTTCGGCGACCGCCTGCACGCCCTGCTCGCCGACGCGTCGCTCGCGCACACGATCGCGACGCGCATCGAGGGCGCCGGCCACGCGCCGGCCGCGGTTCAGGCGATCCCGCCGTCACTCGAGGACGCGTTCATCCACATCATCGCTTCGGCCGGCAGCGGCGCGGGTCCGGCGGCCGGTGTTCGGGAACCGGCGGTCCGGGGTCCGGGATCAGGGAGCATGGGCCTGACGCCCGGGGCATCCCTTGCCGAGTTCGAGCCGCGGACCACGAACCACGAACCACGCGCCGGAGGCGCCCCGTGATCCGCCGCACGCTGGCGATCGCCGTCAAGGAGCTGCTGCAGCTCTTCCGCGACTGGCGCACCACGCTGACGCTGCTCGTCATGCCGATGGTGCTGCTCCTGATCTACGGCTACGCGCTGTCGTTCGACATCCGGCACATCCGCCTCGCGGTGGTCGACCTCGACGGCTCGCGCGCCGCGCGCGACGTGCGCGAGTCCTTCCTGCGCTCCGGCTACTTCGACCTGGTGGCGGCGGAGCGCGACGAGCGCGCGCTCGAGCCGCTGTTCGCCTCCGGCCGCGCCCAGGCGGCGCTGGTGGTCCCGGACGGCTACGCCGCCGACCTCGCTGCCGGCCGCGCTACGAGGCTGCAGTTCGTGCTCGACGGCTCCGACGCCCAGACCGCCAACACCGTCCTCGGCTACGCCCGCCAGATCGTCGCCTCGGTCAGCCCCGTGGTGCGCTCCCCCGGCGCGCTCGGCCCGGTCGTGCCGCGGCCCCTGGTCTGGTACAACCCCGACCTCGCCTCGGCGCGCTTCCTCGTCCCCGGCCTCGTCGGGTTCATCCTCATGGTCACCTCGGTGATCGCCACCGCGCTCGCCGTCGTGCGCGAGAAGGAGCGCGGCACGATGGAGTCGCTGCGCGCCACGCCGCTGCTCGCGCTCGAGCTGCTGGTCGGCAAGACGCTCCCCTACCTCGCCGTCGCGTCGCTGGCGGCGGCCGGGTCGCTGCTGCTCGCTCGAGCGCTCTTCGACGTGCCGATGCTCGGCTCGCCGTTCTGGCTGGCGGTCGTGACGCTGCTGTTCCTCGCCGGCGGCCTGGGCTGGGGCGTGCTGATCTCGACGATCGCCGACACACAGCAGGTGGCGTTCCAGGTCGGGCTGTTGTCGTCGATGCTGCCGACGCTGCTGCTGTCCGGGTTCATCTTCCCGATCTCGTCGATGCCGCCGGTGGTGCAGGCGATCACGCACATCGTGCCCGCGCGCTACTTCCTGGCCGCGCTGCGCGGCATCGTGCTCAAGGGCACCGGCCCCGAGGCGTGGGGGATGCAGGCGGTGGCGCTGGTGATCTACGGCGGCGTCGTGCTCGCGCTGGCGACGGTGCGGACGGTGAGGTCGCTGTGAAGAAGGCGAGAGGCACGGGGCGCGAGACGCGAGGCACGGGTCGCGAGTGGTGCGGGCGTCCCGCCCGCACCTGTGTCCGCGCAGGGACGACCGGCGATGAGATGGCGGTGAGATGAGGCAGATCCTCAACATCCTGGTGAAGGAGCTGCAGCAGCTCAGGCGCGACCCGAAGATCCTGCCGATCCTGTTCGTCGCGCCGGTGGTGCAGCTCTTCATCCTCGGCTTCGCGGCCACCACCGACATCAAGCGCGTGGAGCTCGCGGTGTGCGACCTCGACCGTACCGCGGCCAGCCGCGCGCTGGTCGAGTCGTTCTCCGCATCGACCTACTTCCGGGTGGTCGCGACCGTCGACGCGCAGCCCGCCCTCGACCCGCTGCTGGCGCGCGGCGCAGCTCGCGTCGCGCTCACCGTGCCGGCCGGCTTCGGCGCCGAGCGCGCCGCCGGCCGCCCCGGGGTCGTCCAGCTCCTCGCCGACGGCGCCGACGCCACCACCGGTACCGTCGGGCTCGCGTACGCGGCCAACACGCTGGCCGGCGTGACCCGGGCGGGCGGCGTGCGGCCGCAGGTCGAGCTGCAGCCGATCGTGCTCTACAACCCCGACCTGGTCAGCCGCAACTTCATGGTCCCCGGCGTGCTCGCGATGATCATCATGGTGATGACGATGATGCTCACCGCCATGGCGCTGGTGCGCGAGACCGAGATCGGCACCATGGAGCAGGTGCTTGTCACCCCGATCAAGCCGATCCACCTGATCGTCGGCAAGCTGGTCCCCTACGCGCTCGTCGGCCTGGTCGAAATCCTCACCGCGATGCCTGTCGTGCTGTTCTTCTTCAAGGTACCGATGCGCGGCTCGTACCTCGACCTGTTCCTGCTGACGTTGCCGTTCATGCTCTGCACGCTCGGGATCGGCCTGCTGGTCTCGACGCTCGCGCACACGCAGCAGCAGGCGATGATGCTCACCGCCTTCGTGTTCATGCTGCCGCAGGTGTACCTGTCGGGGTTCGTGTTCCCGATCCAGAACATGCCCGAGGCGTTCCAGTGGGCGACCTACGCGGTGCCGCTGCGCTACTACGTGACGATCCTGCGCGGCGTGTTCCTCAAGGGCGTCGGCTTCGAGGTGCTGTGGCCGCAGGCGCTGGCGCTCGTCGGTATCGGCACGGCGATCCTGACGCTCGCGCGCCTGCGCTTCAGGCAGCGCCTCGGGTAGTCCGACCCGCCATGGGACAATCCCGATGATGGGCGTGACTCGCTTGGTACTGGTAGGCACCGCGTCGGCCGCCGTACTGTGGCTGCTCGACCGTCTGCTGCTGGCGGCGGAGGCGCGCGGGTGGATTTACTGGCGGCGGCGCAAGGCGAGCCCGGGGACGCGCGCCGGCGCGATGCTGGAGCTGCACGCGATGCTGGAGCCGAGCCGCCGCCACGCCGCCGAGGTCGTGCGCGCCGAGGCGCACGAGGAGGACGACGAGTGCGGCCCGGGCCCGGAGGGAGACGATGGCGGTCCTCGCAGGTGACGTCGGCGGCACCAAGACGCTGCTGGCGCTCGTGGAGAGCGAAGGCGGCGGCGTACGCGTGCTGAACGAGCGGCGCTACGAGAGCGCCGCGCACCCGGGCCTGGCGCCGATCGTGAGTGAGTTCGTGGCCGCCACCGGCGCGAGCGTGGCGGCGGCGTGCTTCGGCGTCCCCGGCGCGGTCGCCGGCGGGGCGTGCCGCACCCCCAACCTGCCGTGGGTGCTCGGCGAACGCGAGATTGCGGCCGCCACCGGCATCGCTCAGGTGCGGCTGGTCAACGACTTCGCCGCCGCCGCGCTCGGCGTGCTGGCGCTCGGACCACGGGCGCTGGCGACGCTGCAGCCGGGCGCGCCGGATGAGCGCGGCGTCAAGACCGTGATCGGCGCCGGCACCGGGCTCGGCGTCGCGCTGCTGGTATGGGGCGGCGAGCGCTGGGTGGTGGTGCCGACCGAGGGCGGCCACGCCGACTTCGCGCCGCAGGGCGAGGAGCAGCGCGCGCTGCAGCGCCACGTCGAGGCCGAGGTGGGCTTCCGCATCTCGGTCGAGCGCGTGCTCTCCGGCCCGGGGCTCGCGCGCATCTACGACTTCGTCGTCGCGTCCGGCACGCCCGCTTCGCCTGCCGTCGTCGCCGAGATGGAGAACGAGGACCGCGGCGCCGTGGTCGGCCGGCACGGCCTCGCCGGCGACGACGCGGCGTGCGGGCGGGCGCTCGACCTGTTCGTCGCACTGTACGGCGCGGAGGCCGGCAACGTGGCGCTGCGCTCGTTGCCGACCGGCGGCGTGTACGTGGCGGGCGGCATCGGCCCGAGGATCCGCGAGCGCCTCGAGGACGGCGCGTTCATCCGCGCGTTTCGCGCCAAGGGACGCCAGTCCGCGCTGATGGAGACGTTCCCGGTGCACCTCGTGCTCGAGCCGCGCGTCGGCCTGCTCGGCGCGGCGCTCGTGGCACTGGGCCGCGCCTCCGCGTAGGGAGCGCCATCGGCGCGGTGCCGGGCGTTGCCTTGTCGCGGGCGTCGCGAGCAGGGGTACGCAGCGCCGCGGCGTACCCCTGCTTCCACGGAAACCGGCAGGAACGGGAGCGCGGGCCCCCTCGCCCGCGCGGGCGAAGTCCGGGCCGGCGAGGGCGCCGGCCCTCCCAGGGATTTCCTGTCCCGCCCGACCGCCGCACCGCGGCGCAGGTTTTCCCGGGATGCCAGCTCCTTCCCCGCGGCGCAATCCCGTGGGGAATGTCCGCGCCGTCAGATGTCGCGCGTGTCGGCGCTCCACAGGTGGTAGCGGCTCTCGCTCACCAGCACGCGGTGGAGCGCGATCAGCGAGATCAGGTTGGGCACCGCCATCAGACCGTTGGCGATGTCGGCGAACGACCACACCGCCCTGAGCGACACCACCGAGCCGGCCATCACCGCCAGCACCCAGAGCACGCGGTACGGGAAGATCACGCCGGAGCCGAATAGATACTCGGCGGCCTTCTCGCCGTAGTACGACCACCCGAGGATGGTCGAGAACACGAACGTCAGCAGGCCGACGGTGAGCACGATCGGGCCGATCGTCGGGATCTCCGAGAACGCCGCTCTGGTCATCGCAGCGCCGTCGAGCCCCTTCGCCCAGTCGCCGGAGTTGACCAGGACGAGGCCCGTGACGGCACACACCACCACAGTGTCCCAGAACGTCCCGGTGGACGACACCAACGCCTGGCGGATCGGCGTACGGGTCTGCGCCGCCGCCGCCACGATCGGCGCCGAGCCGAGCCCGGACTCGTTGGAGAACAGGCCGCGCGCGATCCCGAAGCGCATCGCCTCGCGCATCCCGGCGCCGAGGAAGCCGCCCACCGCCGCGTGGCCGGAGAAGGCGCTCGAGACGATCAGCTTGACCGTTTCCGGGATCGCGCCCGCGTTCAGAGCCAGCAGCACCAGGCACCCGAGCACGTAGAACGCCGCCATGAACGGCACCAGCCGCTCGCAGACGGTGGCGATCGACTTGATGCCGCCGAGGATCACGACCGCGGTGAGGACCGTCAGCAGCCCGCCGCTCACCCACGGGCTGACGTGGAACGTCTCGCGCGCCAGCGACGAGATCGAGTTCGCCTGCACCATGTTGCCGATGCCGAACGCCGCCACCGCTGTCAGCGCGGCGAACACGATGCCGAGCCAGCGCGCGTTCATGCCGCGCTCGAGCACGTACATCGGCCCGCCGGCCATCAGCCCGTTCTTCGTCGTGACGCGGTACTTCACCGACAGCAGCGCCTCGGCGTACTTGGTGGCGATGCCGAAGACGCCCGTGAGCCACATCCACAGCACCGCGCCCGGCCCGCCGGCGGCGACCGCGGTGGCGACGCCGACGATGTTGCCGGTGCCGATCGTCGCCGCCAGCGCCGTGGTGAGCGCGCCGAACTG